>CAVVSV010000017.1:0-95675 GCA_963750805.1 uncultured beta proteobacterium | reverse complement strand
GGCAAATTGCTGGTGGATGACCCCAAAGTCAAGTCAGGGCTCGTTGAAGCCTTGACCGATTACACCAACATCTATTCGAGAGGCTGCACACCACCGTCTTCGACCAGCTGGAAAGACCCGGACAACAACGTCGCGTTCCACAACAAGACGACGATCATGACGCATAACGCCACGATCTCGATTGCAGCAAAGTGGCTCGATGACATGAACAACGAGGCCCTGAAACCCGAAGAGCGTGCCATTGCCAAGAAAAACTACACCGAGAACATCCGCACAGCAGGTTTCCCATCCAAGCCTGACGGCAGCAAGATGGTTTACCGTTCTGCGGTGAAAACCGGCGTGATTTTCTCCCAGGCCAAAAACAAGGTCCGTGCGAAGGAATTCGTTCGCTTCCTGATGGAGGAAGAAAACCTGACACCGTATGTGGAAGGTTCTTTGGGTCGCTGGTTTCCTGTGATGAAGACAGCACAAGAGCGCCCGTTCTGGAAGGCGGACCCTCACCGTTTGTCGGTTTACAACCAGTACAAAGCCGGTACCGTGAATTTTGAGTTCACCAAGAACTACAAATTCACCATCCTGAACAATGAGAATGTCTGGGCCAAAGCCATGAACCGCGTCATCAACGAGAAAGTGCCAGTGGACAAGGCCGTTGACGAAATGATCGCGCGCATCAAGACGGTTGCCAATTAACAGGCTTTAAACGCCACTGAAAGATGTGATCAACAGCCGCCTTGCGCCGCACGGCGGCTGTTGACACTTAAAAGACATGACTTCAATTGCCGCTGTTGCTGATTCATCTCCACCTTCTGCAAATTCCGCAGGTTCAAGTCCGTCGTCGTGGCAGTTCTGGGGCCGGATCTTTGTTATTCCCTATTTGCTGATTTTTCTGGTTTTCGTGATTTACCCGGTGGGTTACGGCCTGTGGCTCGCCCGGCATCCCGATAGCTACGTTCGATTGTTTGCAGACCCGATTTTTTTCCGGACGGTCATCAACACCATTATTTTTGTGGTTGTCTCAGTGAATCTGAAGATGATCATTGCCCTGTTTCTCTCGGGCTTCTTCTTGAACACCCGATGGTGGGTCAAGATTCTGGCGGCCATCTTCATCTTGCCTTGGGCCGTTCCTTCCATTCCCACCATTCTGTCGATGCGCTTCATGTTGAATCCGGAGTGGGGCGTCATCAACAGTGCAATTTTCAGTTTGACGGGTCGCGATGGTCCCAACTGGCTCAATGATCCAACGCTGGCCTTGAGTTTTTCAATGCTGGCGCACATCTGGAAATCATTGCCATTCTGGACCCTGATTTTGCTGGCGGGTCGCATGGCGATTCCAGCGGAACAGTATGAAGCCGCATCAGTCGATGGTGCAACTACGTGGCAGAAATTCAAGTTTATTTCGTGGCCAGCCATGAAGGGCCTGTACCTCACCTCCACCATCCTGTCGATGATCTGGACGCTGGGCGATTTCAACAGCGTTTACTTGCTCACCGGTGGCGGCCCTGCCGATTTGACGCACGTGCTGGCGACTTTGGGTATTCGTTACCTGCGGCTGGATCAGGTGGACTTGTCTCTGGCCTCCATTGTTGTTGCCTTGCCTTTGGTATTGCCATTGGTTTACTTCATGATGAAAAGATTGTCCAAATGAGCCGCCACATCACTTTCAAAAAGGTGGCCACCGAGGCCAAGCTGTTGCTCATCGGTATTCCGGTATTTTTGTGGACGCTGATCCCGATTTACCATATGGTGCTGTTTGCCATTTCGCCACGTGACCAGGCGACGTCCGGCCGCTTGTGGCCCAAGAATCCGACACTGGACAACTTTGCCTTTGTGTTTGGGCAAAAGCACTTCTACCTGGAGCATTTCTGGAAACAGATGGGTAATTCACTCATCATTGCGGTGTCTGTGGGTGTTTTGACACTGGGCATCTCTACCGCAGCCGCATTCGCCATCAGTCGTCTGAAGGTGCGCGGTGGCCGCACCGTGATGAACCTGGCCCTGTTTACCTACTTCATTCCGGCGGCCTTTTTGGCGGTGCCCATGTACAAAACCATGGGCAACTATGGCTTGCTCAACAGCCAATGGGCCCTGATCCTGGCAATGGTGACCATCGCCTCACCCTATTGCATCTGGGTGCTGAAGCAGGCTTCCGACAAGTTGCCTTTTGAGCTGGATGAAGCCGCCCGCATGGATGGCGCAACGGCTCTGCAATTGTTCCGTTTGGTGTACCTGCCGCTGATGGTGCCGTCGCTCGTGGCGGTGGGCACCTATGCCTTGTTGCTGGCCTGGAACGAGTATCTCTATGCGTTTCTGCTGCTGTCCAACGACACCAGCGTGACGCTGGCAGTGGCACTTGGCAATTTCCTGTCAGCAGATGATTCCCCATGGGAACTTCTCATGACCACGGGTTTGATTTACGCCATGCCACCAGCGGCCATTTATTACACCTTCAAACGCTATATGGTGTCCGGCCTGACCGCGGGCGCCGTCAAAAGTTGACGCCGCAGCTGACCTTCACGCTGTCCCCATAGCTAAAACATTCAAGACAAAAGGCATAAGCCCATGGCAACCGTATCGTTTCGCAAAATAGAAAAATCGTTTGGCAAGACCAAAATCATTCACGGCATCAGCTTTGACATCACCGACGGTGAGTTTGTGGTGCTGGTCGGTCCGTCGGGTTGTGGCAAGTCCACCCTGTTGCGCATGTTGGCCGGACTGGAAGAAATCAGCGGCGGGGAAATCGCCATTGATGACAAGGTGGTGAACGAGTTGGACTCCAAAGACCGCGACATTGCCATGGTGTTCCAGAGTTATGCGCTGTACCCGCACATGACGGTGCGTGACAACATGGCCTTCAGCCTGAAGCTGCGCAAGGCCGATCAGGCGTTGACGGACAAGCGCGTGGGTGAGGCGGCGCGCATTTTGAACCTGGACCCACTGCTGGACCGGTTTCCCCGCGAGTTGTCAGGTGGCCAGCGTCAGCGTGTGGCCATGGGCCGCGCCATTGTGCGTGACCCCAAGGTGTTTCTGTTTGACGAGCCCTTGTCCAATCTGGACGCCAAGCTGCGCGTGTCCATGCGCGCAGAGATCAAGTCGTTGCATCAGCGGCTGAAAACCACCACGGTGTACGTGACCCACGATCAAATCGAGGCCATGACCCTGGCTGACCGCATTGTCGTGATGCATGACGGCATCATTGAACAGATCGGTACACCACTGGAGTTGTTTGACGCACCCGGCAACTTGTTTGTTGCGCAGTTCATTGGTTCCCCGTCGATGAACGTGTTGCAGGGAACGCTAAAGATCGAGGCCGGACAGACTTGGGTCGATGCGAACGGCGAGCTCTGGCCGGTTGCTGGCGTTGCCTCGGGCAAGCATGGTCAGGCTGTGAGCTACGGCATTCGCCCGGGCGACATCGCAATTTCGGACAAGAACCAGGGTATCGCGGCCAAAGTGATTGTGGTTGAGCCTACGGGTGCTGAAACTGAACTCTTGCTCGACGTGGGTGGAGCCAAACTGATTGTGGTCATCCACGGTCGCACCCTGGCCAAGCCGGATGATGTGATCTGTCTTGACATTGACGCTGCCAAATCCCATTTGTTTGATGACAAATCAGGCCAGCGTCTGACCTGATGTTTTAAAAGTTATTACATGATTACTGCCAATACATTTCGCCTGGATGGTCGCGTTGCACTCATCACAGGTTCGTCAGCCGGCATTGGGCTGGCGCTGGCTCGGGGGCTGGGCCAGGTGGGGGCCACCGTTGTTTTGAATGGCCGCAACAACGACAAATTGGCGGCAACCGCTGATGCACTTCGCGCCGAAGGGCTGTCAGTTCAAAGTCGTGCCTTTGACGTGGTGGATGCGATGGCTGTCAATGCGGCTGTGAATGACATTGAGGCCACGATAGGACCCATTGACATTTTGATCAACAACGCCGGCATTCAGCGCCGCGCACCATTGCAGGACTTCCCGCTGGAAGACTGGCATGAGTTGATGCGAACCAACCTTGACAGTGTATTTCTGATGGGTCAGGCCGTAGCCCGCAAAATGATTCCCCGGAAAAAAGGAAAAATCATCAACATCTGTTCCGTGCAAAGCGAACTGGGGCGACCCAATATTGCCCCCTATACCGCGAGCAAGGGAGCGGTGAAGATGCTGACCAAAGGCATGGCTATTGATTGGGGCCCGCATGGCATCAACGTCAATGGCTTGGGACCAGGTTACTTCAAAACCGAATTGAACGAGAAACTGGTGGCGGACGAAACCTTTAGCGTGTGGCTCATTGGCCGCACGCCGAGTCGTCGTTGGGGCAACGTGGAAGACCTCGCTGGTGCGGCGGTTTTTCTGGCCAGCGATGCCTCGGCGTTTGTGAACGGGCATATCCTGTATGTCGATGGTGGCGTGACGGCGACCTTGTAGATTTTTTGCTTGGCAACTCTTCACTGATGAATTGGACTTTTTATGCGCGCCTTGGTATGCCACGCTCCGCTTGATTTGCGTCTGGAGTCTTCCAACCCCGAAGCCATTGGCCCTCAACAGATTCGGGTACGTGTCGCTTTTGGTGGCATTTGCGGCTCAGATCTACACTATTTCCAGCATGGCGGTTTTGGGGCTGTCCGCATCAAGGAGCCGATGGCCCTTGGCCATGAAGTTTCTGGAACCATCGACGCGGTAGGCCAGGAAGTCACGGCGTTCAAGCCAGGGCAACGCATTGCGATCTCTCCATCACGCCCGTGTGGGGCTTGCAAATTCTGTTTGCAGGGTCAACAAAACCACTGCCTGAACATGCGGTTTTACGGCAGTGCCATGCCTTTCCCCCACATTCAAGGGGCGTTCAGCGAGTCGCTGGTCATTGAACAATCTCAAGCACACCTGGTGGCCGACAACCTGCCGCTGTCTCAGGCGGCTTTGGCGGAGCCCCTGTCCGTGGGTCTGCATGCCATTGCTCGGGCGGGTTCGGTGTTTGGAAAGAAGGTGCTCGTGACAGGTTGTGGTCCGATTGGTTCCTTGCTCATTGCCGGCTTGCGCCGCGCGGGCGCGGCGCTGATTGTGGCGGCTGACATCGCTGATTTACCCTTGGCGTGCGCCAAAAAAATGGGGGCTGATGAAACCATCAATTTGATCAAGAATCCCGAGGGACTTGCACCTTATGGCGTTGACAAAGGGCAGTTTGATGTCATGTTTGAAGCCTCCGGCAGCGACAAGGCCCTGCGTAGCGGCCTGGCGGTTGTTGCCCCGCGTGGCGTGATCGTCAGCATTGGCCTGGGTGGGGATATTTCGGTTCCCCTCAATGTGCTGGTTGCGAAGGAAATTGAACTGCGTGGCACCTTCCGCTTCCATTCTGAATTTGCCGTGGCCATCGGTTTTCTGAACCAGGGGCTCATCGACGGGCGCCCCGTTATCAGCGACATCATTGCATTTGACAAGGCGGTTGACGCCTTCAAACTCGCTGGTGATAAAAGCCAGTCGATGAAAGTGCAAATTGCGTTTGATGCTGAATTGATGGCCTGAACAGTTACGCGATAGTCGCAGCTGGATTGCGACCTCAATTTATTCAACTTCAGGGTCACCATGACAAACTTCACCAAAGTTATTTTGTTCACAGACGTCGATGGCAAGGCCAAGTTCCGCGAGGAGTTGGTACCCCTGACCGAGGGCAACCCCCAGTCCACGTTGTCTGCGTTGGGCGAATCGGGTGGCTACCAATTGCGGCACAGCCCGGTGGGTTTTCGTAGCCAGTTTCATTGCACCGTGATACCGCAATGGGTATTCATCCTGACGGGTCAGATGGAGATTGGCTTGCAGGGTGGCGTGTCACGGGTGTTCAAACCCGGTGAGCATTTTTTCTCGGATGACCGCTTGCCAGCCGGCGCCACATTTGACGCTGCTGTTCATGGGCACTGGAGCCGTCAAGTGGGTGACGAACCTTTGAGGACGCTGTTTGTTCGTGCCTGATGGGGCACAAAAAAACCGACAGCCCAGAGTATCTGGATGCTATCGGTTTGGTAGCTAACTATGTATAGTTGACGGGGACTTCAGACACAATTTTTGATGAGAGCCCCCTGAAGTCCAGACACTGGACTTTGGAAGTTCACCGACCAAACGAGCCGCCGGACCCACCAGAACGTCCGCCACCTGATCCGCCCGAGCGTCCACCACCGTAGCCGCCACCGCCGCCCGTGCGTCCTCCGTTGCCGCCTCCGTAGCCACCACTGCGATTGCCTCCACCTGCGCCGCCGCCATAACCTCCGCCACCACCGCCTCGGCGTGCGCCACCGCGCTCGGCCATCATGTCAACGCTGGTGCGCATGGGGTCAGGTTGTCCGCCTTGGGCAGGACGTGGTGCCGGGCCGCCACTGCCAAAATTGCCACCGCCATTTCCGGAACCTGAGCGGCTGCGATCCTGGGGCGGGCGTGCGCCGAAGCTGCGCGGAGCGTGATCTCCGGGCTGGCCATTGCCCTGAACGGCAACGCGGCCGTCACCATGGCCGGCTCCGCGCCCACCACTGCGAGGGCCACCGCGACCGCCGCCACCACCGTTGGCACCTCCACCATTCCCGCCGCGAGCACCTTGCGTGCCTTTGTTTTCACGGACGCGCTGCAGCATTTCAGTGCGAGCAGTCCGCGCTGCGGCCTGCATCACGTCACGGCTTGGGGGCTTGCCAGCGCCACCCCAAATGGTTTGACGACCCATGGCGATGGGCTCGGCTTTTTCACCGGGCTCGGGGCCAAAACCTTCTACTACCTTCACGGCGATGTCCTGCTTGGTAAAGCGCTCAATGTCCTGCATGAAACCTTCTTCGTCCATGCACACCAGATTCACAGCGGCACCATCGGCGCCTGCGCGGCCGGTGCGTCCAATGCGGTGCACATAGTCTTCGCTGACGTTGGGGATCTCGTAGTTCACCACGTGCGGCAGGTCGTCAATGTCAATGCCGCGTGCTGCGATATCCGTGGCCACCAGGGCACGGATGTCACCGCTCTTGAAGCCTTGCAGGGCCTGTGTGCGCGCTGCCTGGCTTTTGTTGCCGTGCAGGGCCATGGCCTGAATGCCGTTTTTGGTCAAAAACTCGGCCACATTGTTGGCGCCAAACTTGGTGCGTGTGAACACCAGCACCTGGCTCCAGTTTTGCTCCTGGATGATGTGGGCCAACAGGGCTTTCTTTTTGCCACGTCCGACCGGGTGAATCACCTGCGTGATGCGTTGTACGGTGGTGTTGCGGGGCGTGACTTGCACGCTTTGCGGGTTCTTGAGCAGCGTTGCGGCCAGCTCGCGAATTTCATCGCTGAAGGTGGCCGAGAACAGCAGACTTTGTTTTTCGCGCGGCACCACGGCCAGCACCTTCTTCACGTCATGGATAAAGCCCATGTCCAGCATGCGGTCAGCTTCGTCCAGCACCAGCATTTGCACCTGGCCCAGGTCCAGCACGCCCTGTTGCAGCAAGTCGAGTAAGCGGCCGGGCGTGGCAACCAGAATGTCAACGCCTTTTTTTACCTTGCTGATTTGCGGGTTCATGCCCACACCGCCAAAAATCACCGTGCTGGTGAGTTCCAGAAATTTGCCGTAGGTCTGTACCGACTCTTCCACCTGGGCTGCCAGTTCGCGTGTGGGGGTAAGCACCAGGGCGCGAATGCCCTTGCCACCAAATTTATTCTGTGCGCTAGGGCTTTCGCTCAGCTTGTGCAGCATGGGCAACACAAACGCAGCGGTTTTGCCGGTGCCGGTCTGTGCGCCGCCGAGCAGGTCGTGACCGTCCAGCACGACCGGGATGGCCTGCGCCTGGATGGCGGTCGGGATTTCGTAACCTTGCTCGCGCACGGCTTTCACAATGGCCGGAGCCAGCTTCAGATCTTCAAAGTTCATGAGTAATAAATGCACCCATCCTGGGTGCTTGGGAAATCGGCCTGTCCGGGTGCCCAAAAGGCACTGGATCAGTCAAGGCAGATAGGGTCAAAGGTGAAACGGGTGCAAGCCGAAGTTGGCTGCAACGTTTCCAGCAAGTTGCTGAGATTGTGGGCAACTGAAGCGCCACAACAAGCCGTATTGTCGCATGACTTGTTGCCAAGGCCTGATAATTGATGTTTTGCCTTTCGCAAGAACCTCACACGACTCAACGCAACTCAAGCAAATCCAAATGGCCCAATACGTATTTTCCATGAACCGCGTCGGCAAGATTGTTCCGCCCAAGCGGCACATTCTCAAAGACATTTCGCTCAGTTTTTTCCCGGGGGCCAAGATTGGTGTGCTCGGAACCAACGGCTCAGGCAAGTCCACGCTTCTGAAAATCATGGCTGGGGTTGACAAGGAAATTGAAGGCGAAGCCACCCCCATGGCGGGTCTGAACATCGGTTACCTGCCGCAGGAACCACAACTTGACCCGACCCAGACCGTTCGTGAAAGTGTCGAGGCAGGCATGGGTGCCGTTTTTTCTGCCAAGGCGCGTCTGGAAGAGATCTATGCGGCCTATGGCGAAGAAGACGCCGATTTCGACAAACTGGCTACCGAGCAGGCCGAGATGGAAGCCATCATTGCCAGTGCGGGCACAGATTCTGAACACCAGCTCGAAATTGCCGCAGATGCGTTGCGACTGCCTCCCTGGGATGCCAATATTGGCGTGTTGTCCGGCGGTGAAAAACGCCGCGTGGCCTTATGCCGATTGCTGCTGTCCAAACCCGATATGTTGCTGCTGGACGAACCTACCAATCACCTGGACGCAGAATCGGTAGATTGGCTGGAGCAGTTCCTGCAACGTTACCCTGGCACCGTCGTGGCCATCACCCATGACCGCTACTTCCTGGACAACGCCGCGGAATGGATTCTGGAACTTGACCGTGGTTCCGGCATTCCCTACAAGGGCAATTACAGCGATTGGCTGCAACAGAAGCAGGAACGCTTGGTGCAAGAGCAAAAGGGCGAAGAGTCCCGTGCCAAGGCCCTGAAGAAAGAGTTGGAATGGTCGCGTCAGAACCCCAAGGCGCGTCAGGCCAAGAGCAAGGCCCGTCTGGCCCGCTTTGAAGAGTTGTCCGACTTCGAATACCAGAAGCGCAATGAAACGAACGAGATCTTCATTCCCGTGGCCGACCGGCTGGGCAATGAAGTGATTGAGTTCGTCAACGTGAGCAAGGCCTTTGGTGATCGGGTGTTGATTGACAACCTGAGTTTCAAGGTGCCGGCAGGTGCCATCGTCGGCATCATTGGTCCCAACGGCGCGGGTAAATCCACGTTGTTCCGCATGATTTCAGGTCAGCAAAAACCCGACAGTGGCGAAGTCAAAATTGGCTCCACCGTCAAGATGGCGTTTGTCGACCAGAACCGTGATGACCTGGCGAACGAAAAGACCGTCTGGGAAGATGTGTCGGGCGGGCTGGATATCCTGAACGTGGGCAAATTCCAGATGGCCAGCCGCGCCTACTGCGGACGCTTCAACTTCAACGGTGCGGATCAGCAAAAGCGTGTTGGAACCTTGTCTGGCGGCGAGCGCGGACGTCTGCACCTGGCCAAAACATTGATTGCCGGCGGCAACGTGTTGATGCTCGATGAGCCGTCCAATGACCTCGATGTGGAAACCCTGCGTGCTTTGGAGGACGCCTTGCTGGAGTTCGCCGGTTCCCTGATGGTGATCAGCCACGACCGCTGGTTTCTGGACCGCATTGCCACGCACATTCTGGCCTGCGAGGGCGACAGCCAGTGGACCTTCTTTGACGGCAACTATCAGGAATACGAAGCCGACAAGAAGAAGCGCCTGGGTGAAGAGGGCGCAAAACCCAAACGGATGCGTTTCAAAGCCCTCAAATAACGGCATCCATTGTTGACAATGAGAATGATGCGGACATGTCCGGCGCCTGCAGATCTCACGCACCCCCTTTATTTTTTTTAACGCCATGAACTCAGCCAGTCCAGATTCGAAGCTGCTTCAGGACTTGCTGGCTCAAGCCAGCCAAGGCGGTGACGATCTCATGGGCAAGCTCGTCAACGCGACGAGACGGTCATTGAGTGAGCGTGAAGACAAGAGCCGTGACTTGCGCGGGCGTGACAAGCTCATTGAGTCTCGCAAGCTGTTGGACCAGTTGGCTGACGGGCTGCGAAGTGCTTACCCGATTGCGTTGGTAAAGGCCTTTTCTCCCGATACCAGCGCAGACAATTTGAAGTCCACCGCCAAAAGTCTGGACGCCAAAGTCAGCTTTGACCAGCTGGAGTTGATGGATGAAGTGCAGGTGCATGACAGTGTGCAACTGGCCCGGTCGCAACAAGTGGTTTTACTGGGAGCGGATGCGGCGTTGGCTGACATCAATGCGCTGGTCTGTGCTGCGCAAGGTTTGCGCACAGTTCGCCCTGAAAGCAACCCCATTCGACCCGCGAACTATGTGGCGGCATTGTTGAGTTGTCTGACGCAATTGCAGATTCCGCCACCCAATCGTCAGGACTGGATGGAAGTGATGTGTGCTGAATTGGGTTTGGAGCTAGCCGGCATTTACAAAAACATGACCGCGCGTTTGCGATCATACGGGGTGGAGGCTGCGGGATATGCAGTCATTCGTACAACGGCTGCGCCGCCGTCACGCAGTGCCTCTGGGGAGGCGTCTTTGACGCTGGACAAACTCAGGCGCCTTCTTTCGGGTGAGCTGGATCGTCAAGAAGACTCAACGTCTGCCCGACGATCGCCAGATGGGAATAGTTCCGGCTCTCAGGCCCAAACTTTTGCCGAGCGGTTCTCCAGAGAATTTGAGCAAGAGGCCCCGACGCCTTCCCGCAGCGATTTCCACCCGACCGTTCCTGCAGCCTTTGAGGCCCTGACCGAAATGCGACAGGTTGATCAGGTGATGAAGCAGATTCAAAGCCGAAAAGGCACCACAGCATCATCAAACGAAGTGGAGCCTGGTGGGCCAGAGGCCGTGCGTCTGCATTTGCGAACCATGGCACGCGGACTGGGCCAGACCCTGAGTCTGGAAGTGGTGGGGCTGATGGTTGAAAACATCGTTGGCGACAGGCGTTTGCTGGCGCCGATTGCTCAAGTGGTCCGCGAGCTGGAACCTGCCTTGTTGCGACTGGCTTTGGTGGACCCCAGGTTTTTCAGTGATAAACAGCATCCCGCGAGGCGATTGCTCGATGAAATTACCAGCCGCAGCCTGGCCTTCAATTCGGTGGAGGCTCGCGGTTTTGGAAGCTTCTTCAAGCCCTTGAAAGAAGGCGTTGAACCGTTGGCCCACCAGCCGATTGACAGTGCTGAACCCTTTGAACTGGTGCTGACCGCATTGGTAGAGACGTGGGACGAAAACGCGCTGCGTGACAGACAGCAACTTGAAAAAGCGATGGGAGCCCTGCGCCACGCGGAGGCGCGCAATTTTCTGGCTGAAAAGGTGGCGGCGGATGTCCGTGCACGCCCCGATGCCGCGCGGGTGGATGGTGATGTCATGAATTTTCTGTGCTCGCCGTGGGCGCAGGTCATTGCGCAAGCCCGGTTGTCTGACACGACTTCCAGTGCAGACCCCGGACAATTCCTTGAGTTGATTTCAGTGCTGATGTGGAGCGCCCAACCTGATCTGACCCGCAAAAACATTTCTGAGCTCACTCGCCTGGTGCCCAAGCTTTTGGCCAAGTTGCGCGAGGGCCTGGAAACTATCAGCTACCCCTCGGTCAAGACCAGCGCATTTTTTGAAGCATTGATGAACCTGCATCAACAAGCCTTCAGGCCAGCCAGTACGACCCAGCCCGCAGAACCAGTGAAAACTTCGGGCGTCGTTGCACTGGATACAACCCAGCCCCAGTTGCTGTCAGACGATGCTGATCCGTGGGTCGCGCCCACCGAAGCCAAGGTGTCGGGCTTCATGGAGATTCCAGCGGTGGACGCCAAGGAATCCATACCCCCGGTGCCGCAGCCTGACATGCTCAATCTGGACGAACTACTCAACGGGGTTGCACCACCCGTGGATGCTGAAATGCCCATCGGCACCTGGGTGGAGTTGCAGGCCCATGGCCAATGGTCCCGAACCCAACTCAGCTGGGCCAGCCCACATGGCACGTTGTTTCTGTTCACCAGCGCCTTTGGCAGCACGCAATCCATGTCATTGCGCACCCGCAACAAAATGTTGTCGGCGGGCACCATGCGGGTGATTTCAAGCCAGCATTTGGTGGAGGGCGCCCTGGATGCCGTGGCGCAAACAGCCTTGCGCAACAGTGTGGGCGACGGCAGCTTGACGGGTCATTGAGCCTTGAGCAGCTTTTGTCGCAACTGGTCAATGTGATTGCGCAGGGAATACAACTCGTCGGCATAAGACAGTGGCACGGTCACTTTGGCCACGTGCACTTCAAGTTCATCGAGCTCACCGACCAGACCGGCAATGAACTCGGGTGTTTTTTCGGGTGCGACAGGCTGTGAGGCAGCTTGTTGTTTGGGTGGCGTGGCCGTGAGCTGGTCCTCAATGGTTTTGAGCCGTCCATACCAGCGAAATACCCGGGAGCGGATTCTGAACTGATAGAGGGGCGGCACGACGCGTGCCAAAGGCAGCAGCACGGCGATGATGATGCCCAGCGCCAGCCACATGCGTTCCATCAAATTTGCGAGCGAAAACGGCAGGTAGCGTTGCATCAGTGGCACGCCGTTCTGAATGGTGCGCTCGGCCTCCGTGGCCAGAGGAAACTCGGTGTTGGCAGCATTGGGGAACTCATGCGCCCGACTAAACCAGCCTGCCGTGCCATGAATTTTCAACGACGCTTGCGAGAACAACTGCAAGATGGCGGGGTGAACACCATCGCGGGCCAGCAACGTTGTGGTGGGCGCAACCAGGTGGACATCCATAGGTGGTAAATTGCCGGCCAGATCCACTACCCCTCTGGGCAGTGAGACCGGCGCCAGGAACGAAAAGCGCCGGGAATAGGCCTCGTTTTGCGCAAAATCCATCAGCTTGACGCCCGGGGTTTGCAACAGCATTTGCACCATCGGTGACTCGGGGGCCGAAGCAAATACCAAGGCGTCCATGTCGCCGTTCAAAAATGCAACAGTGGCTGGCGTTTGCTCCAAGCGTGACAGTTTCAGGGCGCCTGCGTCGACGTGGTTGACGTCAAACAGCTTGTCCATCAGAAGGGGGACACCACTGCCGGCGGTTCCCACATTCACGCGCAAGCCTTTGAGTTGTGGCAAGCCATTCAGCACGCCATCAGGGGTCAATTTGGCCGCAGCGTCTGTCTGGTAAAACAGCCACAGGGGTTCGACAAACAAGCTGCCCAACGACTCAATGCCACTCTCCAATTGGCCTTGGGACTCATTGCTGCCTCCTTGGACGAAGCCCAGGTCGACCCGCCCCTCGCGCAACATTTGCAGATTGTCGGAAGAGCCTTCGCTGGGGATGAGCTGCACGTTGATACCACTGCTGGCCAGTGCCTTCGCATAACGCGTTCCAAATTCAGCGTAGGCACTTTGGGCCGGACCCGTGGCGAGCCGGACGTGTTTGGGTGGATTGGGGTCGAGCCACCAGTAAGCCATAACCAGCAAGGCTATTGCCAGCAGGATGAAGGGTCCAGCCGAAGCGAGCAGCGCACGCAGGGTGACCAGGGAATATCGGATGGCTTGGGTCATGGGGGATGAGTATCACCCCTGCGCAGGCTTTTTTCGAAGTCTCCAATCGGCATGGGTCGCCCGAAATAATAGCCTTGGTACCCGTCGCAACCCTGTTCGGCCAGGAAGTCCCGCTGTGCCGCGGTTTCCACTCCTTCTGCAATCACGGCAAGGCCCAGGCTGTGACCCAGAGCAATGACGGTACGGGCAATGGCGGCATCGTTGGGGTCGGTCATCAGATCGCGCACAAAAGACTGGTCGATTTTCAACTGGTCCAGCGGCAATCGCTTCAAGTAGGACAGGGATGAATAGCCTGTGCCAAAGTCGTCCAGTGAGAAACCGACGCCACGTGCCTGAAGGGCGTTCATTTTTTCAATTGTTCCCTCAACATCCTTGATCAGCAGACTCTCGGTCAACTCCAGTTTGAGCCGTTGCGGGTTGGCACCCGTGTATTCGATCAAACCGAGAACGTCTTCCGCAAAGTCTTGCTGGCGAAACTGGCGCGCGCTGACGTTGACCGCCAGAGTCAGGTGAGCCGTATCCGGCTGTCGGGACCAGGTGACCAATTGGGCGCAGGCTGTCTCCAACACCCATTGACCCAACATCAGTATTTGCCCTGTTTCTTCTGCCAGACCGATGAAGTCCACGGGAGGCACCATGCCGCGAACCGGGTGCGGCCAACGCAGCAACACTTCTGCGCCTTGTGTCAGGCCCTGACGATCGATCTGGGGCTGGAAGTACAGTTGAAACTGGCCCTTGAGAATGCCCTGGCGTATGTCGGTTTCAAGCGCGACGCGGGCCGACACTACGGCTTGCATGGTCGGGTCAAAAAATCGCACGGTATTGCGCCCCGCGGACTTGGCCTGGTACATCGCCAGATCTGCCTGTTTGAGCAGTTCATCGGTTGATTGGGGGTACCCGGTGAACAATGTCACGCCAACACTGGGCGAGATGTTGTATTCATGGCCCGCCAGTTGGTAGGGGAGGTTGATGGCGGCGAGGATCTTTTCGCCCACCGCCTTTGCGCCGGCCGCAGCGACTTCGCGAATGTTGCTCAGGTCCTCCAGCATGACCACAAACTCATCGCCGCCCAGGCGCGCCACCGTGTCGCCATCGCGGACACACTCCGTGAGGCGCTGCCCGACCTGCTGGAGCAGCAGGTCCCCCTTATCGTGCCCGAGCGTGTCGTTAAGTGTTTTGAAGTTGTCCAGGTCAATGAAATTCAGTGCACCGATGGATCCGCTGCGTGTCGCATTCGCCAAAGCATGGTGAAGTCTGTCCAGCAAAAGCCGGCGATTGGGCAGTTGGGTGAGAGGGTCAAAAAAGGCGAGTTTGTTGATCTCTTCCTCTGCCGCTTTGCGCTCGGTGTTATCTTCAAAGGTATTGACGTAGTGGGTGACGATGCCATCTTCATCCCTGACGGCCGTCATGGATCGCAAATCTGGATAAAGCTCGCCGTTTTTGCGCCGGTTCCAGATTTCACCTCGCCAAACGCCCTTGGCGTTGGCGGTCTCCCACATCGTTTCATAAAACGACAGGGGATGGCGGTCCGAGTCGAGAAAATCAAGCTTGCGGCCCACAGCTTCTGCGCTGGAGAAACCGGTCACTGCAGTAAAAGCGGGGTTCACCTGCAGCACGATCTGGTTCGGCGCTGTGATCACCATGGCTTGCTGTGAATTGAACGCGGCCGCTGCCACCCGCAAATCACTCTCGCTCTGCTTTCGCTCGGTGATGTCTTTGGCCAACACGATGAAACGAGGTTCCTCCAGGGAGCTCCCCGGTTTTCGGGTCACTGAAACCTCAATCCAGAATTCACCTGTGAGCCACTGAAACACAAACTCCAGACCTTCCGACCGCCCCTGCACCATGGCCAGATCGACGGCCTTCATCAATCTTTTGACCGTACTTTCTGGCAAAACAGTCGATAACTTTTGACCCACGACCAAACCGGGTGGCGGGATGACGTTCGCCCAACGGGGGGCATGGTAATCGTGGCACATGCCATCCAGCGACACTTCGGCAATCAGATCAGGGACCGAATCCAGTGTGGCCTGCAACTTGTTTTGTGCATTCACAATTTCCGTGGTTCGCGTCGAAACCAGAGATTCCAGTCCCTTTTCATGGGCGCGCCGTTCAGCCACCAGGCGGGCAGCATAGGCCAGCAACAGGCTGAAAGCCAACCCGAACGCGATGTGTGCTGCCAGCCTGCCGGGACTGTCCCACCCAGCTTGAGGGGCGATACTGAGCATCCATCGGCCATTTGGCAATTCAAACCCCTGGATGACTGGCTCGATCAAGGCAGCACCATCAGACGTGTCAATGATCTGTTTTTGACCTGTCTCCGGATGCGTTCGCCACAGCTCGTAATTCAAACCCTGTTGGCTGAGCTGGTTCAGTCTTGCGCCCTCAAGTGCCTGTGGAAACCGGATTGCGACGCTGACAAATCCCCAAAACTCAGGCTGCCCCGGTGACAGTTCCAAAAATACTGGCAATCGCCCCACCACGCCCAGTCCGCCCTGCACCAGATTCAGCGGCCCGGCCAACGTGAGCTTGCCGGTTTTCTTGGCAATAAATGCTTCTTTGCTTTGTACAGGGTCTGCAAGCTGGTTAAAACCAATGGATTTTTCGTTGCCTTTCACCGGTATGGCGCGCTGAATGATGCCTCCCGGAGAAAGTGAAATGGAGGCAACCCCTGGCGTCAACGCAATGAGTTCCGTGGCAACGCCGTCAAAATCGGGAATGTTGCCCTGTCCCTGGCGAATCATGGCTGCCAGGGCATAGGTGGTGGAAAGCGCCCGCTCCAGGGTGCTTTGAATGGCATGGGTGTGGTCCCCGGCCAGGGCAGCAACGCGCAGCCTCTCTTCTTGCAAACGGCTCTGTTCAAGCCGCCAGACAACGATACCGGCAATACTTGCTGAAATCAGAAAAACAATGACCGCTGTGAGGCGTACCGTCATTGCAACTGGCTTCAAACCCGGTTTGTCCATGGCAAATCATTCAGATCATGTTGAGGGAACCGCTTGGTTCGGGTTCCATCCGCATACTACTGCGCTTTTCCGGCAACCAAGTCTTGGGCGCTGGGCCAGGTTTGATCGCCCACAGTGATCCCGCTGGCTGCGCGAACAGCCTGCAGGACAGCGCGGGCGGTTACCTCAGCGGCCAGGGTGCACAAGACCAGCATATTGGCTGTTTGCCCACTCGCGCCCGTTCCCAGAGCAAACAGGGTGTCGCCATCCAGCATGGTGTGGACCGGGTTGATGGTTCGGGCCAATCCGTCGTGCGCCACCTGCGCCAAGCGTTGTGCCTGGGGCTTGGTGAGAATGGCATCGGTGGCGACAACTCCGATGGTGGTGTTGGTCCCCGCCAGGGGCGACAAGGGCACCTCACCCGCCAAAACGGCGCGCGTGATGCCCTGGCAGGTCGATCCATCTGGCGAACGCGCGCCTGCAAGGATCTGCCCCGTGATCGGGTCCACAACGTCACCCACCGCATTGCAGGCCACGATGGCGCCCACCGTCACGCCGTTCAAGGTGATGGAGGCACTGCCAATGCCGCCTTTCATGGCGCGGCGAATGCCAAACAGTTTGCCCACCAGGGCACCCGCGCCGGCGCCTACATTGCCTTCCTCTGCAGCGCGTTGGCTGGCAGCCTCACAGGCGGCGTAGCCCGCGCGCGCATCCGGGCGGACACGGGCATCACCCACCGGCAAGTCAAACAGCACGGCGGCTGGAACGATGGGCACCAGGCCATAGCCCACAGGCAAACCGATGCCATGGTCTTCCAGCCACTGCATCACGCCACTGGCGGCATCCAGCCCCCAGGCGCTGCCGCCTGCCAATGTGATGGCGTGAACTTTGTCGACCAAATTCCCCGGGTTGAGCAAATCAGTTTCCCGCGTACCGGGTGCGGCGCCGCGCACATCCACGCCCCCCACTGCGCCCTCGCGGGCAAGGACCACGGTGCAGCCTGTGGGGCGGCGAGTGTCGGTGAAGTGGCCAACTTCTATTCCCATCACTTGTGTGATGGAGCCTGGGGAACTTGGCGTCATGGGTGGGGCGTTCATGCCGGGGCTTTCTTTGGGTATTGAATTTGAACTTGGGGCAAAGGAAGTTGATAAAAATGCCTTGAAGTCCCCGTCCCGTATCAATAGTACGCTATATAAAAAATAGCAAATTCAAATGGCCATGGTCAGTGATGGTGGACGGAGCCGGCGCTTGCAGGCACCGTCAGTTCGCGGCGTGCTTGCTGCAGTACGGCCCATCCACCGGTAAGTGCAAGAAGCGCCATCACGACGGCAACGGCCAGGTCGGGCCACGCCGTGCCAGTGCCCACCACGCCCAGCGCAGCTGCCATCACCGCAAGGTTGCCAATCGCATCGTTGCGGGAACACAGCCATACGCTGCGCATATTGGCATCACCTTCCCGAAAGGCGTACAGGGACCATGCGACGGCCACATTGGCGACCAGTGCCAAAGCACCTACGGCCCCCATGGTGGCGGCATCCGGGGGTGACCCGTGCCACAGGCTCCACGCCGCCTTTGCCACCACAAACAGGCCGAATCCGATCATGCAGGCCGCCTTGAGCAAGGCAGTGCGGGCACGCCATGTCAGCGCCGCTGACAGCACCAGCAAAGAGACAGCGTAATTGGCTGCGTCGCCGCCAAAGTCAATGGCATCGGCCAGCAGTGACACCGAGCCCGAACGGTAACCAGCCAGCAACTCCACCACCAGCATGGCTGCATTGACAAGCAGTGCGATCCAAAGCACGCGGCGGTATCGGGGCAAATCAGCCATGGCGGCCTGATCCGGCGTGTCGTGATGATGGTGTGCGGACATTCAGTGGCTCGTTGTGATGGTCAAATGCTACCCTGACCGGAGGAATTTGACCTGATATGGAGATTCGTCAATGAACCCAGGTGTGCTGCATGCCGTCTGTTCTGCCTTGTTGTTCGGCATGGGAATGCCACTTTCCAAGCTGCTGCTGGTCAGCGTCAGCCCCTTGATGCTGGCGGCACTCCTGTACCTTGGATCCGGTTTGGGCCTGGCGCTGGTTCGCTGTGTCAGGCGGGAACCTTCGGTGTTGCCGAAAGGCACCCAATGGTTCTGGCTCGGCGGCGCAGTCTTGGCGGGCGGCGTGATGGGACCCCTGTTGCTGATGCTGGGCCTGAGCCGCTTTCCGGCGGCCGGTGCGTCGCTGTTGCTCAACGCGGAAGGCGTGTTCACGGCATTGCTGGCGTGGTGGGTGTTCAAGGAAAATTTTGACCGTCGCATTGCATGGGGCATGGGTGCCATTGTGGCGGGGGGTCTGGTGTTGAGTTGGCCCCTGGAGGCGGGACCTTCCGCTTCACTGTCCGCGGGCTCATTGACAGGCGCTGCCTTGATTGTGGCTGCCTGTATCGCCTGGGCCGTCGACAACAACCTCACGCGCAAGGTGTCATTGGCTGATGCGGGGTTTATTGCCATGGTCAAAGGGCTGGTGGCAGGCAGTGTGAACCTGATGGTGGCTTTGGTGATGAGTGCTGCCCTGCCGGGCATTCAGACGATGCTTCTGGCAGGCCTTTTGGGCTTTGCCAGTTACGGGGCCAGCCTCGTGTTATTCGTTCTGGCGTTGCGACACTTGGGGACGGCGCGCACCGGCGCCTATTTTTCGGTCGCGCCGTTTGCCGGTGCCGCCTTGTCTGTCTGGTTGCTGAATGACCCGGTGACATGGCCTTTGCTGGCCGGAGGTGCCTTGATGTTGGTGGGTGTGGTTCTTCACATGACTGAACACCACCAACATGCCCACCGGCATGAAGAGATTTCACCCCATGAAGGGCACAGCCACATGCATCGGCATGGCGATGACCCCCATCACCAGCATGCCCACAATCCGCCAGTGCCTAAGGGGACACTCCACAGCCATGCACATGGCCACGCTGCACTATCGCATTTTCACGCGCATTTCCCGGACGCCCACCACCAACACGAGCATTGATCATCCATGACCCATCCTGAGGATGCTATTTGAACGCGCCTGAACCCAGCAGACCAATGAGCCCGATGGCGATGAGGTAGATGGCCACGATGTAATTCAGGAGCCTGGGCATCACCAGAATCAGTATGCCGGCGATGAGTGAAATGAGTGGCGTGAGGCCGAGGTGAAGGTTCATGAATTTTTCCGATGCCTTGAGTCGTTTGAAATTAAGCCACCGACATCGTGGCGCCTGGGTTGCTCTGGCGTCTGTGCGTTGCCACACATGCGGGACAGTTCCGTGCTGTGCAGCCAGTGTTCGCCAACGCACGGACAAGACCCTGAGGTAGCGCCTACGCTGAGGCTCTTTATCAACCGGAGTCTTCTTCGTGAAAACAATATTCAGGCACATGCTGGCGATCGCTTCGCTGGCGATCGTCGGACAGGCATCAGCGCAAGTCACCCTTTACGAGCGTGATAATTTTCAGGGTCGCAGCTCGACCACGGATCGGCAATTTGTCGACATCGACAGCGGCGGAATGGGCCAACGCGCCACCTCCGTGGTGGTTCAAGGTAACCGCTGGGAGGCTTGCGAGGAAGTCCGCTTTGGAGGGCGCTGCGTGGTGTTGCGTCCTGGCACCTACGCGTCGTTGAATGCAATGGGTCTGAACGGCCGCATGATGTCGATGCGGGAAATCGCACCCAATATGCGCGTATTTGACAACCAATATGCCAACGCGCCTCATCCCTCGCAGGTCGTCTTTTACGAGCGGCCAGGATTTGAAGGTCGTTCACTGGCGGTGGTGGACCCTCTGGAGGATTTCAGGCGCTCCGGATTCAATGACAGTGCCAATTCAGTGATGGTGGTGGGTCAGTCCTGGCAGCTGTGTGAAGACTTTGCATTCAATGGGCGTTGCGTGGTGCTGCGTCCCGGTCGTTATGCGTCTCTGGCGGCCATGGGTTTGTCGGGCCGGGTGTCGTCTGCCCGGGCGTCTGGGCTTGAAGTACCTGTAGCCAATGCGCCGACAATGGACAATACGGACACCGCCCACATGACTTTTTATGAGCGTGCTGATTTTGGTGGTCGGTCTTTTACCGCTGAAGCCCTGGTGCCTGACTTTGGGCGCGCTGGATTCAATGACAGGGCCTCGTCAGCGGTGGTTCTGGGAGGCCGTTGGGAGGCCTGCTCGGATGCTGAGTTCCGGGGACGGTGTGTCATCCTGCGACAAGGGCGCTATCCGTCGCTCGCAGCCATGGGCATGGACAACATGATTTCGTCTGTCAGAAACCTGAGCAGGGACGCCCAGGTCGAGGTCAACCGGTACGCGCCCATGCCAGCCGCCGTGTATGACAACCGCCGTCGCAATGAAGAGCGCCTCTATGAAGTGAACGTTACCTCTGTCAAGGCCGTGGTGGGTCCTGCAGAGCAACGCTGTTGGGTGGAGCAGCAGCCCGTCGCGGCTGCCCCGGCACCCGCCAATGCCAATATGGGCGGCGCTGTTGTAGGCGCGTTGATTGGCGGCATTTTGGGCCATCAGGTGGGCGGCGGTGTCGGTAAGGACCTGGCCACTGTGGGCGGTGCCATTGCGGGCGGCGTGATCGGCTCCAAGGTTGGACGTGATGCCAATGGGCAACTGTCTCAGACGCAAAGTGTTCAGCGCTGTGCCAGCACACCCAGCCAGGCCCCTCCGGCCTATTGGGATGTCACCTACAGCTTTCGCGGGCTGGCGCACAGTGTCCAGATGGTGACGCAACCTGGTCCCACCCTGACCGTCAATGAGCAGGGCGAGCCACGCACTTGACGCTGTGCCCGCTTAACGGCGGGCTGATAGTTGTAAATATGTGTACCCGCGTCAACGGGGGGTCCAGTGGGCCGTTGTGGATACAAGCCTGAATGACATCGGGCTTGCTCAAGGTGGTCGGAGCCCAAGCGACTGCTGCCTTTATGAATGATGACCATGACCCACTTTAAAACCTTGATCGCGACTGCATTGCTCTCAACCGCTGCAGCCGTTTCCTTTGCCCAGGCACCTGCCGCACCGAAAGCACCAGCAGCAGCCACGCCGGCGGCTACCACAGCTGTCGCACCCGTGGCGGCCACAACGCCTGCCCCTACCAAAAAAATGGCCAAGAAGCACACGGCTAAAAAGACGCACAAAACGTCTACGGCCAAGAGCACCGCACCCGCGGCATCTGCTGCCAAATAATTCGCCGGATGTGACTGAAGGGGCTGAGGTAACTCAGCCCCTTTTTTCGTTCTGAGGTGGCGTTTGGGCGGCCATCAGGTGGGTGATGTTGGCCATGGCCGCCATGGCACTGGTTCTTAACCCGGCCACAACGGCCTGCTTCTGGGCATCAGTCTTGTCTGCATTGGCAATCAGTTTGCCAAAACCATCCAGCCGGCTGTCACGAATCCATTGGCGCAGCGCTTTGTCTTGCGACCATTGAAACTGGTTCATCATGTTCGCAAAAGTGGACTTCGGGTAGCTGGCGAGGCTGTCGGGAAAGGGCACGGTGCCGCACAGCTTGTTCTTGTGCGCTTCGTCGTCATAGTGGGCTTCCACATAGGCGACCATAGCGGCGCTGAAAGCGGGCTGTGGCACGCGGACCAGTTGCAATACGATGGTGTTGCCCTGGAATATGGGCGAGCTCTCACGCTTCTCAACCGCAGAGGCCGTGCAATCAATACACAGGGTGTCAGGTTGGAGATCCACACGGCCCTGGTCCATCACCAGCGCGTTGGACTCAATCGCTTTCACATGCCCCTTGCGAATCACGTGTTTGATGTTACGCAGCAGTTCAACTTCGCCGATCGACATGGTGGCGTAGTGGAACATGGTGGGCCGATGGTGAGTGTCAATGCGCAACATGGCACCACAAGCCTCCATGCGATCGAACAGGTCATCGATGTCAGTGGCATGGGCCAAGGCATCCATCTGCTTGACCTGGCCGCCAATGGCCTCCATGAAAAACTCGTCGCCGGGTTGCGTTGTGACGCGGTTGACCAACCAGGAATCACGCGGCATCACCCAACTGATGTTCTCAGCCTTCGCCCCCGAATTCAGCAGCCAGACACCCACGTCCATGGCCGTCTTTCCCGCGCCAATGATCATGAAATGTTGTGGGCGTTGCTGACGATTCTTCTGATCCAGCCATAGCTGTGGCAAGGCGTTGGGGGTGGCCAGACGCACATCGGATGCCACTTGGTATTTGGGCGTGTGTGTGGAAGGCACCGTGGTGCCATACCAGGTGGCATCCACCACCTTCTTACGCACGGTGACCTGGGTTGGTTCACCCGACAAAATGGATTCGAACCTGCCTTCACCCTGGTAGTTGCTCATGGGGTGGTAGCTCACGCGTCCACTGGGCAGCAGCCTCTGATTCATCACCCGGTCAAAGTAGCCACTGACCTCCGCGCCAGAGGCCAATTCGTACAGCCCTTTGTTGACACCGATTGAATCTTTCCGGTTATTGCCCAAGGCCATCGAGTTCACGCCGTAAAAGGCAGAGGGCTGGTGCAGGGTCACGAACGAATAGGCGTCATTCCAGTGCCCACCCGGTTTGCCATGTCGATCGACGATGGTGATGTGTGCATCCGATTCGTCAATGAGCGTGTCAGCAAAGGCCAGGCCCACGGCGCCAGCGCCAATGATCAGGTAATCAGTCTCAATGTGGTTCATGTGAATTCCTTGGTGCCCAGGAAGCCTGAGTCGTTGGCATCGAGTCGGGCCAGATAGTTTGCTGTGTACGCAGCGTAATCGAAGTTGATGGTGGCGGTCAGCGCAGACACAGCGCCCTGGGGCAAGTCCCGGCCCAGGCGCACGACAAAATGTTCGCTGCCACAGCGCACCCGGTAGTTGTGATTGGTCATGCCGCCCGACAAGGGCGATACAGTGACCGGCGCCTTCCAGCAGGGCAGTCGGGCGATTCGGGTTTCATGGCCCATGGGGGTGGCAGCGTGCATGGTGGTGGTGTTGGCGTCGCCAAGATTATCTGTTCTGGGGGTGTTTGAGCCTAGCGCCCCAACCGTCATGTCGGGGTCGTCATTGGAACAACTTTGCTCTACTGTTCGCTTTCGCACATACGGCGCCGAAACCCTGTGATCGAATCAACCCGAAGGTAATGCCTGTGATCCTCTTTGAGGATGGGTAGTGCCAAGGAGAATGCCATGTACATCGGTGCCGGAACCATTTTGCTGATCATCCTGCTGGTCTATTTTTTCCGTTAAAGACGCGTAAATGTCCGCCCAGATTGACCGGCCCGCGGCTTTCGAGCAGCGGTTGTGGATGTTTCCACTGGCCGTGGTGCTGTTCGTTGGCATGCTCACCCTCTTTTACAAAGTCGTCGACGAGGCAGTGCACCAGGCCGAGTTGCGGCATCAGGCCAACGCCTTGGTGGTTGAGGCAATGTTGAGATGCAATTCCGAACCGCCCCGCGCCACATCGCCCTGTGCCGGACAACCCACAGCGGGAATAGCACCTTCATTCACACCAGCACCTGCAGCGGCGCGCGTTCGCTATGCAGCTAACCGCCCACATCGCTGATTTCAGGGCTTGGCAGCTTCCAGTGACATCACGGTGTAGCTGCCATTCACCTTGTCAACGGTGAAGGTGACTTTGTCACCGGCTTTGACATGGGTCAGCATGACTGGGTCTTTGACCTGAAACACCATGGTCATGGGTGGCATGTCGAGGTTCTTGATCTCCTCGTGCTTGAGCGTTATTTTTTTGGCTTCCAGGTCCACCTTGCGAACTTCCGCCGCTGTGGGCGGCAGGGGGCTCTGCGCCAGGGCAGCAAAGGGCCAAGTGAGGGTGGTCAGTGTCAGTGCAAGCGCTGCGATGTAGTTCATGTTGATTCTCCGGGTTGGTTTACTTTGAGGCGACGATGATCTTGCCGACCATGCCGGCCTGGTAGTGGCCAGCCATCAGGCAGGCAAAGTCAAAATTGCCAGCACGGTTGAACGTCCAGATCATCTGTCCGGTCTTGCCGGGCGGCACATGCACCATGTAAGGCTCGCTGTGTTCCATGTCAGGGAACTTCAGCATCAATGCCGCATGGTCGGCCAACTCCTTGGCTGTGCCCATGACCATTTCATGCAGCATGGCACCGCTGTTTTTGACCACGATTTTCACGGTCTCGCCCTGCTTCACGTTGATGACGTCAGGCGTGAAGCGCATGGTGTCAGTCATGGTCAAGGTGATGGTCCGTTTGGCCGACTTGGCGTCGCCGGCTATGCCCCAGTCCTTTTGTTCTTTGACAACAGGCGCTGCATGGGCCGGATCTGCGGTTCCATGAGAAAAGGCGGCTGAAGTCCCCGTCAATAATGAAATTATTGCTATAAATTTGATAGTTTTCATGGTCTTGGAGTGCGTTGGGATCGATGTGAAAGCCAGAGTTGAAGAGGGTTGATCAATGGTTGACTAGTGGTTGGAGTGCGAAACCGCACCCGGCTTGCGGATGGTGAGTTCAATCGGGTTATTCAAGCCAGTCACCAAACCATTGTTGGCGGCCATTTCTGATTTGAATCGGGCTGGCTCTGGCAACGCCCCGGTCCACTCAAACGCTTGCGTGCCAGGCGGTTGTTTGTACCAACCCGGGTCTTTGTAGTCGCCTGGTCGCTGGTCTTTGCGCACTTTCAGCGTGCTGAACATGCCGCCCATTTCGACGGGGCCATACGGTCCTGTTCCCGTCATCATCGGCAAAGTGTGTTCAGGAATCGCCATTTCCATCTCACCCATGTCGGCCATGCCGCGTTCGCCCATCACCATGTAGTCGGGCACGAGCTTCTGGATTTTTTTGACCAGGCCCCGGTGGTCCACGCCAATCATGTTGGGCACAGTATGGCCCATGGGATTCATGGTGTGGTGGCTTTTGTGGCAGTGGAAAGCCCAGTCGCCCTCTTCATCGGCCACAAACTCGACCTGGCGCATCTGACCCACCGCGACGTCAGTGGTTACCTCCATCCAGCGCGTGCTCTTGGGGGTCGGGCCACCGTCGGTCCCCGTCACCATGAACTCGTGGCCGTGCAGGTGAATGGGGTGGTTGGTCATGGTCAGGTTGCCAATGCGAATACGCACCTTGTCGTTCAGCCGGACGTTGAGCGAATCAATACCGGGGAAGGCACGGCTGTTCCATGTCCACAGGTTCTGGTCCAACATGGTGTTGGGCCGGGGCGTGGTGCTTCCCGGGTCGATGTCATAGGCGTTGAGCAGGAAGCAAAAATCGCGCTGCACCTCATCGATCAGCGGGTGCCTGGCCTTGGGGTGCGTGACCCAGAAGCCCATCATGCCCATGGCCATTTGCGTCATCTCATCGGCGTGCGGGTGGTACATGAAGGTGCCGGGTCGGCGTGCCACAAATTCATAGACAAATGTTTTGCCCACCGGAATTTGCGGCTGGGTCAGGCCGCCCACGCCATCCATGCCGTTGGGAAGTCGTTGCCCATGCCAATGCATGGTGGTGTGCTCGGGCAGCTTGTTGGTGACAAAGAGGCGCACGCGGTCGCCTTCCACGACTTCGATCGTCGGTCCGGGACTCTGGCCGTTGTAGCCCCACAGCGTTGCCTTCATCCCCGGTGCAATTTCACGTATGACCGGCTCGGCCACCAGATGAAACTCCTTCACGCCACGGTTCATGCGCCAGGGAAGGGTCCAGCCGTTCAAAGTCACCACCGGGTTGTAGGGGCGCCCCGTTGGAGGAATCAGCGGTGGGGCGGTGTGGGGCGTTCCCATGGTCACGGGTTCTGGCAGGGTAGCCATCGCGACCCGGCTCACACTGGCGGCGGCAACTGCCGTCAGGGCGGCACCGCCAAAAAAATTACGTCGGTTCATTGGAGTCATTTCAGTCATTTGAGTGAGGCTCCCGTCAAAGCGGTTTGCAAGTCAGCCTCGGCCAGCCAGAAGTCGCGCTGGGCCAGAATGGCGCTGTTCACGCTCATCACCTGTTGACGTGTATCAGCCAGCAAGTCCCACACGCTGGCCAGCATGCCGCTGTAGCGAAGCACAATCTCGTCGTTGATAAATTTGCGCAAGGGAACGATTTCGTCGCGGTAGTGGCGGGCCAGGTCATAGGCCGTGCGGTAGCCGTGGTAGGCCTCTCGCGCCTCGGAGCGGGCTTTGATGGCCACATCGCGCACACGAGCCGCCGATTGCAGGTAGGTTGCCTTGGCCCTGGCGCTGCTGGCACCCCCCCAATCAAAAATGGGCAGCGGCAATTCAAGCTCTGCACCACGACTGTCACTTTGAAGCCCCGTGGCATGGTCGAAAGAGGTGTTGCTTTTGATTCCCAGGGTCAGCCCGTCCATGACACCCACCACCTGCTTCAAACCCATCTGGTCCGCCACATAGGCCGACTCGGCAACGGCGGAGCGAACGTCCAGCCGTTCGCGCAGGGCGCGGGATTCCACGTCCGTCATTTCGGTGGCGGTCTTGGGTAAATCAGGCAGACGCTCAGCCAGTGTGAAGTTGATCTGCTTGCCCCACAGGCCCATCAAGCGAATGAGTTTTTCGCGTTCACTGAAATTGGTTTGCTCGGCTCTGGCCAGTTCGGACGTGGCATCGGCCAGATAAACCTGCTCACGTGCCTGCTCCAGTCGGCTCCAGTTGCCCACACGTGCCATGCGCCGCGCCAGTTCAGCCCCGGCTTGCGCGGCCTCCTTCACGTCCCGCATGTAAAGGACAGTTTGCTGCGCCGCCACGGCGGTGATCCACGCCTTGCGGGTGTCAGTGGCCAGCTTGACCACATCCTGCGCGGCCCCAAGTTTGGCGAGCTCGTGTTGCTGCCCCGCCCACTTTGATTTCCACGGCAGCGTGAGCAGTCCAACCACGTCAAATCGCAAGACGCGTTCAATGGTCAAAGTGTCGCCCGCTGTGACTTGCCCGAGGGAAAAACGCGGGTTGGGCAGACGGCCCAGGGACACGCGGTCGGCATCGCTGATTCCCAACGTGGCGAGGGAGGTTTGCAGGCCCGGGTTATTGAGCAGCGCAATTCGCACCGCAGCCTGTGCCGTCAGTGGTTCTTTCAACAGCGCCTCTATGGTCGCCTGGCTGGTCTGAGGGTCGTTGGACAGGGCGACCTCTGTGCCTGCTGATTTGCCTTGCGTGAGCTGTTGTACATCGGCCAGATTGCCATCGGGCGACAGCGTGGCACAACCGGTGGTGACCAGCAGCGCCATCATCACCAGACTGAACCTGGTTGCGGGCGTTGGGGTGAAAGGGAGCCGCATCATGGCTTGGCCTGATGGAAATGGGACCCCTGTCCGTTGCTCTGGGCGCTTTCCTGACTGGCTTCCCACTTCAAGATGTCAACGTGACCACGCTTGAACTGGCCAACCTCGGCGTTGGCTTTGGTCCAGTCAGTCGTCTTCGTTTCCACGCCGGTGGGCGTGTCTGCGAAGACCGATTGATACAACACGGGGGGTACCGTTGCCGCTGGATCTGCAACAGCTGAATGGGTAGCGAGGGCGGAGGCGTGTGGTGATGCTGTTTGCGCGCTGCCGACACCCGGTGCGAACAGCATCACAAATGCCAAATACAAAAACTTCTTCACGTGAATCTCCTGATTGCATCCAAAGGGCGTGATCCGGCGACACGCAAAACACGTGGCAGACCGGGCCCTTCCATTCGCAAATGAGCCTTTCGGGCAAATTGCGGACGAACTAAGGCTGGGACGTTCAGGAGATGGGTGGCTTCAAGCTCAGTGCGCGGTCGGCACTGGTGAAATTGGGCTGGCAAACGCTGGCAACGCCTTGAACCGGGGTACACACCACAGCCAAAGGCAACAAAAAATTCAGGGCCACGGTGTGACAGACCTGGCAAACGCCGCAAGTGCTGCCGCAATCAGCGGAGTGTGTGGCCGGCGCTGTTGATGGGTCGCCGTCAGCGACGGGCGCAGCGTGACCTGGCATATGACCCGGGCAGTCGGACAGAGCCTCCAGGTCAGCATTCACCGAATGCTGATGGTGAAAATGTGCTGAAGTCCCCGTCACCACTGGATTGTCAGCTACCACTTCTGTAGCAACTGGATGTGAATTCGAGGCGTCATGAATTGCAATTTGCTGCGCTGCCATCTGCGTCGCCATGCCCCCGGACGCCCAACTGCGAAGGGGCATCAGAGCGATCATGAGAATAAGGAGCCAGTGGCGCATAGGGGAGGTAGATTAACCGATGGAAGAGAAGTTCCGCGCTGCCCAACCAAGAAGGCGTTAAAACGTCGTCCAGTCGTCATCACCACCACCGGCCTTGGCCGCCGTCGTTGCCACAGGTGCGGTGAGCTTGGCGGGTGCCCTGGATTCGGCAGGTTGGCTCACCGGTGCGTGGGTTCGCGCCGCAGCACCCTTGGGGATGCCGCCGCCACGCTTTTCGGGGCCCTTGAAGGGTTGTTTGGGTGGTTGGGTCGAGCGCACCTTGCCTGCCGCGGGCATACCATGGTGTGTGTCGCCATCCCCAAGCTTGAACACACTGACCACGTGGACCAACTCTTCAGCCTGGGTTTTGAGGCTGCTCGCTGCGGCAGCCATTTCCTCTACCAGCGCTGCATTTTGCTGGGTACCCTGGTCCATCTGGGAAACCGCTGCGCTGACCTGTGCAACGCTGTCACTTTGTTCTGCACTGGCTGCGCTGATCTCGCCCATGATGTCGGTGACCCGACGAATGGAACTCACCACTTCGGTCATGGTGGTGCCAGCTTGGTCCACCAAAGTGGTGCCGTGCTCAACCCGTTCCACGCTGGCGTTGATCAAGGTTTTGATTTCCTTGGCCGCTTCGGCGCTGCGGCCTGCCAAAGAGCGAACTTCGGACGCCACCACCGCAAAACCACGCCCTTGTTCACCGGCACGAGCCGCTTCAACGGCCGCATTCAGGGCCAGGATGTTGGTCTGGAACGCAATGCCGTCAATCACGCTGATGATGTCGGCAATCTTGCGGGACGATTCATTGATGCCCTTCATGGTGTCTACCACTTGCGACACCACTTCGCCCCCCTGCACGGCGACTTTTGAAGCGCTCATGGCCAGTTGATTGGCCTGGCGTGCGCTGTCCGCGTTTTGCTTGACCGTTGTGCTGAGCTGTTCCATGGACGAGGAGGTTTCTTCCAGCGCACTGGCCTGCTGCTCGGTTCGCGCACTCAGATCGTGATTGCCATGTGCAATTTCCGCGCTGGCCGTCGCAACACCTTCGGAACCTTGGCGCACATTGGCCACCACCTTGACCAGACTTTCCTGCATGGTTTTCAGCTGGGCGGCCAAACTGGAGGTATCACCGTTCTGCAACAGGATATGGGTGCTGAGATCGCCCCCCGCCACGCTGCGTGCCAGGCTGGCCGCAACGCCGGGTTCAACGCCCAATTGGCGCGTGATCCCCCGAACGATTAAAAACCCGAAGCTGATCGCGAATGCGGCTGCCGTGACAACGATGGCAATCATGATCATGCGGATCCTGTTGTAGCTGGCATTGGCAGCGTCGAATTCTTTCTTCGCCTCTTCAATTTGCAGTTTTTTCAAGGCTTCAAGCTTGCGTTTCAAAGGCTCATACAGGGGGGAAATTTTTTCCTCCATCAGGCGCATCACCTCTTTCATATCGTTCGCACGCATGGCGGCCAGTGCAGGTTGCAGGCCCTGGCTATCAAAGCTCTTTCGATCTTCAGCGAAACCGGCAGCCAGCGAACCTTCATCGGGCGCCATTTTTGTGGCCATATACGCTCGCCATGTCTTGTCGATGTCTGCCAGATTGGCTTCTATTATTTTTGCGCCACTGGCCGCACTCTCGGGCGTTGCAATGGCCACGGCGCGCGTGACCGCCATGCGATTGGCATCCACCCGCTCATTGATGTCAGCCAACTGCTCGATGGGAACGGTTCTGTCCTCATAGACCGTCTTTAACGAAGCGTTTGACTCGCTGAATCCGTAAAGGCCCAACTCCCCGACGGCGTAAAGCAGGAGCAGCGTGATGCCAATGAGCAGACTCAGCCGGGTGGAAATTTTCAGGTTGTTCATTCGAAAAGGCGTTTCGGCAATTGAAGTGAAGCGGTGGCGACCATGAGCGGATTCGGGGTGTAGTCCCCGTCCGCTCTCACCATGATGCTACCCTAATGATAGCGGATCTGCAGGGGCGTCGGTCTTATTTGCCGCCGAGCAGCAGCGGCTTGAGCGAGGTGTCCGCTGGCTGATCCCCGAGCCAGATCCTGAGCAATGCGTTGTTGAAAGCCAGTTCGGGCAATGGCTCGGCCAGTGGCTTGCCATTCAAAGTGATCTGGGTGCCGGTGCCGGGCAGCCAGTCCATGTTGATCACATCACCTTTTTTGACGCCGGGAATGCTGTTGAAAATGCCGCTGAATTTGGCGGTCTGTGCACTGACTTTGGCCAGCTCGGCCTTGTCGGTGTTGCCATTGAGCCCTGCCATGAAGCTTTCGCTGAAGTCAGCACTGGCGACGTCACGCAGGAGCACCAGTGAAATCCGGCGGGGGCCTTGCAGCCCCAACACGTCGGCGGTGGCCGTCTTTTTGTCCGTCAGGTACAGACCAGCGACATACACCTTGAAAATGACTTTGGTGCGGATGCCCGCGCCGTTGAGGTGCAATTCCTTGTCGGCCAGCTTGACGGTGTCGTCAAGTTTGACGCCACCCACTTCCAGTGCCAGGGCGGGAGAGGAAAGGCTGGCTGCCACAAGCAGGCTGCCGAACAAGGTCTTAATTCCTGAGCGATTTTTCATGTTGACTCCGTGTTTGACTGGGCGACGAAGTCTAGTGAAAAAACACGGAGATTCCAACAGGGGAAACGCGCAGGGATCCCCGTGAGCTAAGCGATGGCTGATGCCGCGACTTTGGCCAGGGACGGTTTGGCTATACCGGCCAATCCAAATTGCACCTCTCCTGACAGCTGGGCGCCTTCTTCGATCACCAGTTTGCCGTAGCGGATCTTCCCGTTGACACGCCCGGTGGCGTAAATCACAAGCTTTTGTCGGACGGTCAGGTTGCCATCAAATGCGCCGTGAATCTCTGCAATGTCGATGTCTGCCGAGCCCTTGAAAGCACCCTGTTCTGAAATTTGCATCAGGCGTGAGTCCATGGTTGCTTCGACCAGTCCCTCCACCACCAGCGTGTCGCAGTCGGTGATTTCCACGCCCTTGAGCTTGATGTTCGGCCCCACCGTGAGCTTGCTGCCGCCCGTCTTGGACTGGGTTTCCAGGGGGGTGGCGATGCTTGCTGCAGAGGCGCTTGCCTGGGCGGTGGGAAGCGGAGCGGATTGGTGTACAGGCGGCGTCGCCAGAGTTCCGTAGTGATGGGGGGAACTGGCGGGCCGGGGCTTGCGGTTTCACTGTCCCGCTTGCCGAAAAATGGTGTCTGTAGTGCCACGTCAACTCCTTGAAAAAAGAGTTTCATGGTACGGGGTCGAGCCCACAACAAGCTGCACGAAGATGCAATATCTGTAACCAGAAACGGGGCCGGCCCTGCGCCCCGTTCGCGCCGTGTCGATCAATGACCCAGAATTTTGGACAGGAAGTCCTTGCTTCGTTCGTTTTGCGGGTTGTTGAAAAAGTCGTGCGGGTTGTTCTGCTCGACGATCTGGCCCTGGTCCATGAAGATCACCCGGTCAGCCACGGCCTTGGCAAAACCCATTTCGTGGGTAACGCACAACATGGTGATGCCCTGGCTGGCCATTTCCACCATGACGTCCAACACTTCCTTGATCATCTCGGGGTCCAGAGCCGATGTAGGCTCATCAAACAGCATGATTTTGGGGGTCAGGCACAAGGCGCGGGCGATGGCCACGCGCTGCTGCTGCCCGCCAGAGAGTTGCAACGGATACTTGCCCGCCTGTTCGGCAATGCGCACGCGCTTGAGCTGAATCATGGCTTTTTCTTCAGCATCCTTTTTGGGCATTTTGCCAACCCACATGGGCGACAACGTCAAATTTTCCAGCACGGTCAAGTGGGGGAAAAGGTTGAATTGCTGGAACACCATGCCCACTTTTTTGCGGATGTCGTCAATGGCTTTGACATCGTCTGTCAACTCGACGCCGTCAACAAAAAGATGGCCTTCCTGATGTTCTTCCAGTCGATTGATGCAGCGTATCAGAGTCGATTTGCCGGACCCGGATGGACCGCAAATCACGATGCGCTCGCCCTGTTTCACGTCCAGGTCGATGTCGCGCAACACGTGAAAACTATTGCCGTACCACTTGTTGAGCTTCTGAAATTTGATGATAGGTTCAGCCATGATGTTTCGTTAGGTTTTTGCAGGTTATTGATGAGAGTTTTTGGAGGTCAGGGCGTCGCTGGTGCTCAGCGCTGCTTGCCTTTGTTGACCTGCTTTTCAACCCAGATGCTGTAGCGCGACATGGAAAAGCAAAAAATGAAATAGATCAGCGCGATGAAGAGGTAGCCTTCAATCTTGAACGGCCGCCAGTCCGAGTCGGAATTCAGTGCCAGAGACAAGGCGCCGGTCAATTCGTACAAACTCACAATGGTCACCAGGGAGGTGTCCTTGAAGGTCGAGATGAAGTTGTTCATGATCGATGGCACCACCATGGCCAAAGCCTGTGGCAAGACGATCTTGCCCTGGGTCTGCCAGTAAGACAGTCCCAGCGTTGCGGCGGCTTCTATTTGCCCCTTGGGAATGGCCTGCAGACCACCGCGAATCACCTCGGCCATGTAGGCCGCGGCAAACAGCGTAATGCCCACCAACACGCGAATCAGCACGTCAATGCTGAAACCCGCGGGCATGAACAGTGGAAACATGAACGAGGCCATGAACAGCACGGAGATCAACGGTACGCCCCGAATCAGTTCCACGTAGATTGTGCAAAAGGTCTTGATGGCAGGCAGTTTGGAACGCCGGCCCAGTGCCACGCACAGGGCAATCGGAAACGCCATCACCATCGACAAGGACGCCAGCAACAGGGTGAGTGGCAAGCCGCCCCAACGGTCAGTTTCGACTTTTGTCAGGCCCAAAACACCGCCGTACATGAGCGTGAAGAAGGTGCCCAACACCACTATCCAGACCAGAGCCAACCAGCTGTGCCAGAAGGCGCGACTGCAACTGGCCACCAGCAGGCATAACATCAAAGTCGCAGCGATCAGCGGGCGCCATTGCTCCTCGAACGGGTAGCGCCCAAACAGAATGATGCGGTACTTTTCAGCCACCACCCCCCAGCAAGCGCCAACGCCCTCGACCCGGCAAGCTTCGAAATTGGGCGCCCAGGACGCCCTGATAAATGCCCAGCTCAGGAATTGGGGAACGATGAAAAGCAAGGCACCCCCAATCACGATGGTCAGAATGGCGGTGCCCACGTCACGGAACAGGTTGATGCGAATCCACGCAATCAGACCCTGGGTTTGAACCGGGGCCGGCCGAGCGGCAATGGGTTTGAAGGTTTGTGCAGTCATGGTGTTTTTCTTTGAATGTGACAGGCCAGATCAGCGTTCCTGAATGGCAGAACGGGTGTTGTACCAATTCATCAGCATGGATGTAGACAGGGATGTGGTGAGGTAGACCAACATGACGATGGCGATACATTCCACAGCGCGCCCGGTCTGGTTCAGCGCGGTATTGGCAATGGAGACGACGTCCGGATAGCCAATGGCCACGGCCAGCGAGGAGTTTTTGGTGAGATTCAAAAACTGGTTGGTCATGGGCGGAATGATCACGCGCAGGGCCTGAGGCAATTGCACCAGACGCATGGACTGCCCCGGGTTCAGTCCCAACGCCGCAGCCGCTTCACCCTGACCACGCGCCACGGACTGAATGCCTGAGCGCACCACTTCGGCCACAAAGGAGGCGGTATAGACAGTCAGGCCAAGAAGGACAGACAGGAATTCGGGGGTCAGCGACCCGCCGTTTTCAATGGCAAATTCGCCTTTGACGGGCGAATCCAGCGCCGTGGGTGCGCCGCCAGCCAGCCAGCCCACAAGGGCACCTGCAACACAGATGGCCACGGGCACCCAAAACATGCTTTTGAGCTTGCCGGTTGCCTCAAATTGTTTGTAGGCCATCTTGCGGTAAACCAGAGCGAGTGCGATGCCGGCGATCAAACCGAACAGGGCCCACAGTTGCCCTTTGGCCCAAACGGGAATGGGAAATGCCAGTCCGCCCTTGCTCAAAAACATGGGGCCAATGGCCCAGGCATCTTGCGTGGCAGGCAGTGCCTCGGTGAACAGCAGGTACCACATCAACAATTGCAGCAACACCGGTACGTTGCGGAAAAATTCCACATAGGCATAACAAACGCCGCGCACCAGCGCGTTGCGCGAGAAGCGTCCCACACCCAGCAGGGTGCCCAATATCGTGGTCAAAATAATGCCCAGAATGGCCACCCGCAAGGTGTTGGTCAAGCCCACCAGAAACGCCTGCCAATAAGGCTGGGCCGAGTCAAAGGGGTACAGGCTTTCGCCAATGTCAAACCCCGCCGGACTGGTCAAAAAATCGAACCCGCTCTGAATGCCGCGAGCCTTCATGTTGGTCAGGGTGTTGTGTGCCAGGAACCAGACAACCGCAGCGATCACGCCAATGGCCACAATTTGGTAAATCAAGCCTCGGAAGGCCTGACTGCGCCAGGACCAGTTTTTCTTTTTCGGGGGGGCCTTGGGGTTCATGGAGTTGCGCTCGGTTGGGTCTGGGTCAGGTCCAGGAAAAAAATAAAAAAGCTGCTGCCAGCACAGCGGTTTGTACCGGCAGCAGCTTTGATGGCTGAAATGAATCAGGAAAAAATTAACGCACTGGGTAGGCGTACATCAGGCCGCCCTTGTTCCACAGGTTGTTCAAACCACGGGGCAAGTTCAGAGGTGACTTGGGGCCCACATTGCGCTCAAACATCTCACCATAGTTGCCGGTTGCCTTGATGACGCGGGCCATCCAGTCCTTGTCCAGACCCAGCAACTTGCCCGTGTCTTCATTGCCACCACCCAGAATGCGCTGTACCACGGGGTCGGTGCTGGACGATTTCATCTGGTCGACATTGGCTTGCGTAATGCCGTACTCTTCAGCTTCCAGCATGCCGTATTGCACCCATTTCACGATGGCGAACCACTCGTCGTCACCCCGGCGAACCATGGGTCCCAATGGCTCTTTGGAGATCAGTTCTGGCAGGATCACGTGTTCTTTGGGGTCTTTGGCAACTTTGCTGCGCGTCGACGACAAGCCTGATGCGTCTGTTGTGTAGGCAATGCAACGGCCGGTGAAGTAGGCGTTTTCAGCCGCTTCCAGCTTTTCAAACACCACAGGCTTGATGCCCAGGCCAGCGGCTTTGGAATAATCGGTCAGGTTTTTCTCGGTGGTCGTGCCGGACTGCACGCAAACCGTTTGACCTTTGAGCTGCTTGGCGCTCTTGATCTTGCTCTTGACGGTGACCATGAAGCCCTGGCCGTCGTAGTAATTCACCACGGTGTCGCTCAACCCCAAAGACGCGTCACGGGTCAGGGTGAAGGTGGTGTTGCGGGCCAGCACGTCCACTTCGCCGGATTGCAGGGCGGTGAAGCGCTGCTGGGCGTTCAGGGGCACGTATTTGACTTTCTCTGGATCGCTCAGGGTTGCAGCGGCCAGCGCCCTGCAAACATCCACGTCCATGCCGGACCATTTGCCCGACGAGTCGGCAGCTGCAAAACCGGCCAGACCGGTATTGACGCCGCAAATGACCTGCCCGCGCGCCTTGATGGCGTCCAGCGTTTTGCCGGCATGGGCGGGTGCAGCCATCACGGCGGCCAAGGTAGCTACGGCAATAGTTGCCAGCTTGATGTTTTTCAATGACATAGTTCGTCTCCGGGTTAAAAGTCGTTTCAAATTTGAAATGGGTGAAGGCGCATATCGGGGCCTGCCCCCGGCATGAGCGCGGATGATATCCGCGCACCATAGAAGGGCGTTACCGGGTTTGCACGGGGCTTCCATGCGTAATTTGCATCACTCAATAAGTGCAGGTCGTTTGGCATGAGCGAACGCACCATGCAGTTTCCATGCCATTCAAAGGAATGGCCCATTTGAATCAGGCTGAACGGCCAGAACCTGCCACAGCGGCGCGGCCCACGGCGTCGCTTGGGCGACCCAAAGGGTTGGGAGCTTCCCGGATGTGCAACCCGACATTGGCGTTTAGCATGTCAGCCTTCAGGAGCATTCATGTCAACTCGCGCCCATCATAAATTCTGGCCCAAGCGGCTGCCTCATTCCATCACCTTGCCCGAGACGTCGCTGTGGGACAACCTGGAGACCAGCGCCCGGCGCTACCCCCACAAACCCGCGTTGGTGTTTTTCGGCTCGGTCATCACCTTTCGCGAGTTGCTACAAAAAGCAGAGCGACTTTCGGCCTGTTTACGGGGACTTGGGGTCAATTCGGGCGATAGAGTCGTGTTGTCCATGCAGAACTGCCCGCAACTGGTGATTGCCCATTTTGCAATTTTGCGGGCCAACGCCGTGGTGGTGCCGGTAAACCCCATGAACCGTTCTGAAGAGCTCAAGCACTACATTACCGACCCGGGGGCCAGCGTGGCGATCACCACGGCGGACCTGGCTGCTGACATGGTCCGCGCCAGCGATGCTTTGCCATTGGACACACAGCTGAAGCACCTGATCGTGACCCACTTGGGCGACACATTTGATGCCAGCATCACCGGTGAGGACGCACCGCCAGCCACCTGGATGGACTGGCTCACGACCCGCCATCCGCTGCCCAAGTTAAACGGTGGGCAGGTTCACGCCTGGGATGCAGCGCTCAGCAGCGACTTGCCCGCGCCGGATTTGACGGTTGGGCCTCACGACCTCGCCATCCTGCCCTACACCAGCGGCACCACTGGCCTGCCCAAAGGGTGCATGCACAACCATGCCAGCATCATGCACAACGCGATCGCCAGCGGGTTGTGGGGCAACGGCTGTGCGGACAACGTGATCCTGGCCGTGGTGCCCATGTTCCATATCACGGGCATGGTCAGCGTGATGCACACAACCATTCGGGGAAGTGGCACCATGATCATCATGCCGCGTTGGGACCGGGAACTGGCGGGGCGCCTGATTTCGCGTTGGCGGGTGACCAGCTGGACCAACATCCCCACCATGGTGATTGACCTGCTGGGCAGCCCCAACTTCGACAAGTTTGATTTGAGCAGCCTGGTTCACATTGGCGGTGGCGGAGCGGCCATGCCTCAAGCCGTGGCACAGCGCTTGTTGGAGCAGTATGGGTTGCGCTATGTGGAGGGTTACGGCCTCACGGAAACCGCCGCCCCATCGCACAGCAACCCGGCAGACAGCCCCAAGCAACAGTGCCTCGGTATTCCGTTCATGAGCACCGATGCGCGGGTCATAGACCCCGAAACTCTGCTTGAAGTGCCGCAAGGCGAACAAGGCGAAATCATCATCCATGGACCCGAGGTGTTCCAGGGCTACTGGAAGCAGCCGCGTGCCACGGAAGCCGCTTTTATTGAATTTGAAGGCAAACGGTTTTTCCGTTCGGGCGATTTGGGTCGGGTGGACGAAGATGGCTATTTCTTTTTAACCGACCGTCTCAAGCGAATGATCAATGCCTCCGGATTCAAGGTGTGGCCCGCCGAGGTTGAAGCCTTGATGTTTCGGCATCCTGCGGTGCAGGAAGCCTGCATCATTTCTACCAAAGACAGCTACCGCGGCGAGTCGGTCAAGGCCGTGGTGGTGTTGCGGGCGGCCCACCGCGATACGACGGAGCAGGACATCATTGACTGGTGCCGGGCCAACATGGCCGTGTACAAGGTGCCACGTACCGTTCAATTTGTGGACGCGCTGCCCAAAAGCGGCAGCGGCAAAGTCATGTGGCGTGCCTTGCAAGAAGCTGAATCAACCACTTAGGAATTTCCATGGCAAGCAGCGATTCGGAACAACCCGCACCCAGCACCGCCTGGAAAGAGAAGCCCGCCCCGGACGAGGCAGAGCGTTATGCCAAATATGCCCGGCAATTTGAGATCATTCAGGCTCAAAAATCCAAAAAATATGGCGAAGGTCGCGCTTTGCACCGCAAGCAGATCACGGCTGCCAAGGGTTCTCTGGATGTGCTGGACGGCCTTCCGCCATTTGCCGCCCACGGCTTGTTTGCCCGCCCTGGCAATTTTGGCGTGTGGGTCAGGCTGTCCAATGGAGGCATGGACAAGGCCAGTGACAACAAGCCCGACATTCGCGGGTTTTCGTTTCGGGTGTTGGGCGTTCAGGGTGACTCGGCACTGGGCAATGGCCCAGCGAAAAGCCAGGACTTCACATTGATCAACCAGGAGAAGTTTGCTTTTTCGGGCAGCGACGAATTTGTGGGGTTTGTGGTCGCCGCCTCGGGTGGCGGTGGCGCGTTGATCAAATACCTGTTCAGCCGCTACGGTTTGCTGGGGGGGCCGCGCCAGATCGTGAACATGGTCAAAGCCATGAAAAAGCCATTTGGAGGTTTTGCCACCGAGACCATGTACAGCGCCGTGCCCCTGGCTTGTGGTCCTTATGCCGTGCGGGCCCGTCTGGTGCCGTCAGCAAGCAATGGACCCGCCAACCCGGGCGCTGAAAACGATTGGGGGGTCGACTTCAGTGCGCGCATGGCCAAGCAGGCGTTGACCTGGGACCTGCAACTGCAGCCGTTCGTGAACGAAACGCTCACACCCATTGAAGATGCCTCAGTGAATTGGTCGTCCGACTATGTGACGGTGGCGCGCCTGACCGTCCCCAAGCAGAAGGCTGAGTCTTCCCAGGGCCAAGCGCTGTCTGAAACGGTGGAGGCGGCCGTCTTCGACCCCTGGCAAGCCTTGGCGGCACACCGCCCCCTGGGAGATGTTCAGCGCGCCCGCAAAGTCGTTTATTACCAAAGCCAGAAAGGCAGGGGACTCTCTTGACCCACACATTGTTTAAAACCGCGATTGCGGGCAGTCTACCCAAGCCCGCCTGGTTGTCAGAAACGCAAAAGCTCTGGCCCCAGTGGAACGCGCAGGGTGATGAACTGCGCCAGGCCAAGGCCGATGCCACGTTGCTGTGGATCAAGGCGCAGGAAGACGCAGGTCTGGATATCGTGGGCGATGGCGAGCAGTCGCGGCAGCACTTTGTCCACGGTTTTTTGGAGCAGGTGGATGGCATCGACTTTGAACACAAGGTCACCATGGGCATTCGCAACAACCGCTACGACGCCCAGGTGCCGCAGGTGGTCTCCGCGCTGAAACTCAAGGGGCGGGTTCATGCGTTTGAAGCGCAGCTGGCCCGCGCGCACACGAAGAAGAAACTCAAGTTCACCTTGCCCGGCCCCATGACCATTGTGGACACCGTGGCCGACCGCTTTTATGGCGACAAGGTCAAGATGGCTTTCGCCTTTGCAGAACTGCTCAATCAGGAGGCGCTGGCGTTACAAGCTGACGGTGTCGACATCATCCAGTTTGACGAACCTGCCTTCAATGTCTACATGAGCGATGCCGCAGACTGGGGCGTGAAAGCCCTGGAACGTGCAGCCCAGGGTTTGACCTGCACCACGGCTGTGCATATTTGCTACGGCTACGGCATCAAGGCCAACACCGACTGGAAAGAAACCCTGGGGCAGGAATGGCGGCAATACGAAGCCGTGTTCCCGGCTTTGGCCAAAAGCAGCATCCAGCAGGTGAGTCTGGAGTGTTATCACTCGCACGTGCCACCTGATTTGATGAAATTGCTTGAAGGCAAAGACGTGATGGTGGGTGTGATTGATGTGGCCAGCGACGTGGTGGAAACGCCCGAGCAGGTGGCCGACACGATTGGTATGGCCCTGCAGTTTGTTCCCAAAGTGCGCTTGTTCCCCTGCACCAATTGCGGTCTGGCGCCCATGAACCGCGAGATCGCACTGCAAAAGCTGGAGGCGCTGGCCCAAGGGGCAGCACTTGCCAGAACACGGTACGGCTCGACCTAGAGCCTATCCTTGATCCCGAGGGTTGGGACGATGGTTGAAAATACGTGCCTCAACCGACATTCACCATGAACCAACCTCATTCGCTTCCCCTTGCCAAACCCGTCGAATTGGGCTTGAGCGAGGCCAGAACGGGCCGTTTGCTGGCCAAACTGCAAGACGAAATCGATCGCAAGCGGCTGCCCGGCGCCATTGTCCTTGTAGCCCGGCATGGCAAGCTCGCTGTGCACGAGGCTCTGGGTTATCAGGGCGCCGACACCCGCGTGCCGATGACAACCGATTCGATCTTTCGCATTTATTCCATGACCAAACCCATCGTGTCGGTGGCGATGATGATGATGGTGGAGCAAGGCAAGGTGTTGCTGGGCGACCCGGTGTCCAAATACCTGCCCGAGTTTGCGGGACAGAAGGTTTCTGTCACGGTGGATGGGGAGGCCCAACTCAAACCGGTGAGTCGCGCTGCCACGGTGCAGGATTTGTTGCGCCATACAGCGGGATTGACCTATGAATTTCTGGGTGTCGACCCCGTGCAGCGCCAGTACATTCAGGCGCGCGTGCGCACTGATTTACGCGACATCACGAATGCAGATTTTTCGCCCACGCTGGCAGCATTGCCGCTGATCGCCGAGCCGGGCACCGTTTGGGAATACAGCCGTGCGACGGATGTCGTGGGTAGGTTGATTGAAGTCATCAGCGGGCAGACGCTGGGCGACTTTCTGGCGGCAGAGATCTTCAAGCCACTGAACATGACCCACACAGGGTTTTCAGTGCCCCCTGAGCATCATCACCGGGTCGCGGAGCCCTTTGCCAAAGACCCGGACGGTGCGCCGCAAATGAAGGTGATTGATATCCGCAAAGTTGCGTTATTCGAGTCGGGTGGCGGGGGCCTTGCGTCGACTGCCAGTGACTACGCGCGGTTTTGCCAGTTCATGCTGAACAAGGGGGAACTCGATGGGGTGCGGTTGTTGGGCCCGCGCACGGTAGATTTCATGACCTCGGACCATTTGGGCGGACTGCCCGTCCGGAGCGGTGGGTCGACGACCTTGCTGCCGCCGGGCTATGGCTTTGGACTGGGCTTCGCGGTGCGCACGACACCGGGCCTGTCCAGTGTGCCCGGCTCGGTGGGCATGTACTACTGGGGTGGCCTGGCGGGCACGACGTTTTTCATTGACCCGGCCGAAGACATGTTTGCGATGCTGATGGTTCAGGCGCCCAACCAGCGCGAGTACTACCGGCACCTGTTTCGCAACATGGTTTACGCAGCCTTGGTGGACTGACAGATTTGCCGGAGTTGGCAGAAAATTGCGGCCCAAGTCCCCGTCAATGCTCAATAGTTAGCTATAAAAAAAGAAGCAGTCTTCATGCCTGCCAAGGTGAGTGCCAGTGAACCGAACAGGTGGATGCTGGCCGTGCCCAAGGCCAAGCCGAAGCGCTGCTGCTGCAGCATGCCCACCACCTCGGCCGAGAAACTGGAGAAGGTGGTGAGTGCCCCCAGAAAACCAGTGACCAGCGCCAGCCGCCAGACCGGATCGAGTTGCGGCAGTGCTTGAAATACCGCAACACAAATGCCGATCAGGTAACCGCCCACCAGGTTGGCGACCAGGGTTCCGTATGGAATCACGGCACCGGGGCTGAGCCACAGCCCCAGGCCCCAGCGGGCAAGGGCCCCGAGGCTGGCGCCGATGCAAATGGCAAGGACTGAAATCATCGCCGAATTATCGACGGCGCATGCCGGCGCTCAATGGCTCACCCGCGCTGGCGGTTAGCGGCTCATCTGCTGCGGCAGCCATGTCACGATTCCTGGTACCAGGTAGATGAGGGCGACAGCAACGCACATCAGCAGAAACATCGGCATGGTGACTTTGGCGATCCAGGTGAGCTGGCGCCCCGTCATGCCCTGCAACACAAACAAATTGAATCCCACAGGTGGCGTGATCTGCGCCATTTCCACCACCAGCACAATGAAGATGCCAAACCAGATGGGGTCAATGCCTGCGGCGTTGATGGTGGGCATGAGCACGCCCATGGTCAGCACCACCATGCTGATGCCGTCCAGAAAGCAGCCCAGAATGATGAAGAAGATGGACAGTGCAACGATGAGTTGCGCCTTGCTCAGGCCCAGCGACGCGATCCACTCGGCCAGGTGACGCGGCAGTCCGATGTAGCCCATGGCCAGTGTCAGAAATGCAGCGCCCGCCAGGATCAACGCGATCATGCAATACAGGCGGGTGGCTCCCATTAACGCGTCTCGAAAGGTGGGCCATTTCAGGGAGCCCTGCAGCGCAGAAATAACAAGTGAGCCCACCACGCCCACAGCTGCCGCTTCGGTGGCAGTGGCGACTCCTGAGTAAATGGAACCCAGCACTGCCGCAATGAGCGAGACCACTGGGATCAGGCTGGTCGACGCCGACAGCTTCTGCATGAAGGTGAACGTGCCATCGGCCGCCGGCACCTGGCCCGGGTTGCGCAATGCCCAGACCATGATGTAGCCTGAAAAGAGCATGGCGAGCATGATGCCCGGCAAGACCCCGGCGATGAACAGTTTGCTGATGGACACCTCGGCGGCCACACCGTACACGATCATGATGATGGAGGGCGGTATGAGCAAGCCCAGTGTGGAGGCTCCGGCCAGCGTGCCGATGACCATGTGCTCGGGATAGCCGCGCTTGGTAAGCTCGGGCAGCGTCATCTTGCCAATGGTGGCGCAGGTGGCGGCACTCGAGCCCGACACCGCGGCGAAGATAGTGCAGCCAATCACATTGGTGTGCAGCAGGCGACCCGGCAGGTTTTGAACCCAGGGGGCCAGGCCTTTGAACATGTCGTCGCTCAGGCGCGTTCGAAACAGGATCTCACCCATCCACACAAACAAGGGCAGGGCGGTCAGGGTCCAACTGCTGCTGCTGCCCCACACGGTCACGGCCATGGCGTCACCGGCCGGCCGGGATGAAAACAGCGTAACCGCAATCCACGCCACCCCTGTGAGCGTGAGGCCCACCCACACGCCACTGCCCAGAATCAGCAGCAAGGCAATCAGCAAGGCGGCAGTGACCAGAAGATCATTCATTTCTCAGTGCCTCACTGCTGATGCGCTCAATTCGCTGGCCGGAAATTTCAAGCATTAGTTCATCGAGAAATGCGATCGCCAAGATGACAGCCCCCACTGCCATGGCGATTTGCGGAATCCACAGGGGCGTGGCGTCGCTGGCGGTGGAGATATCGTGAAAGGTGCGAGACTGCCAGGCCAAGCGGCAGCAGTAATACGCGAACATGGCGGAAAGCGCGGACGCAAAACCAAAGCCCCATATTTCAAGGCCTTTTTTCCAGCCGCCTTTGAGGGCGCTCAACAGCAAGGTGACACGAATGTGCTCGCCGCGTTTGAGCGTGTGGGCTAATGCCAGAAAACCGCTGCCGGCCATCAGGTAGCCCGCATAGGCATCGGTGCCGGGCACATGAAAATTAAACTGCCGTCCGGCGATGGACAGCAACACCATGATGAGCAGTGCCACCATGAAGAAGGCCGCCAATGCCGCAGCACTGTTGTAAAGGGTGTCCAGTGCTTTGCGCATGGCAGCTCCGTGCTTGGTACTTCGAAGCGTCAGCGATCAGGGTTTGTTGTAAGCGTCGATCAATGCCTTGCCTTCAGGCCCGGCTTTTTCCAGCCATTCCTTGAGCATCACATCGCCCACCTTTTTCATGTCAGCCGACAGTTGTGCGGAGGGTGTCACGATGTTCATGCCATTGGCCTTGAGCTTGTCCAGTGACTCGGTGTTTGCTTTTTTGGATGCGGCCAGGCCCCGCACTTCGGCGTCTGCCGCGGCTTTCATCAAGGCCGCCTTGGTGGGGGCGTCCAGCGCGTCCAGCGCGGCCTTGTTGACGATGACCGCATTCTTGGGCAGCCAGGCCTGGGTGTCGTACCAGTACTTGATGTGCTCATAGGTTTTGGTGTCAAACCCGGTGGAGCCAGAGGACATGTAGGACTCAATCACGCCAGTGGCCATGGCCTGCGACAACTCTGCCGCCTGCACGGTCACGGGCTGTGCGCCCACCAACTCCGCGATGCGCGCTGTAGCGGGGCTGTAGGCGCGCCATTTCACGCCCTTCAAGTCAGCGCCCGAGGCAATGGGTTTCTTGACATAAATGCCTTGCGGAGGCCATGGCACGGCGTACAGCAAGGCCATGCCCTGTTCGGCCAACTTCTTTTCTATGAAGGGCTTTTGCACCTTGTACAGCTTCATGGACTCGTCATAGCTGTCCGCCAGGAATGGCAAGCCATCGGCGCCAAACAGTTGCCATTCGTTCTGGAAGTTGGCCAGCAAAATTTCCCCGGCCTGCGCCTGACCGCCCTGAACAGCGCGCTTGATTTCCGGGGCCTTGAAGAGGGAGCCGTTGGCGTGTACCGTGATCTTGAGCTTGCCAGCTGTGGCCTTGTCAACGTCCGCCGCAAACTCACTGAGGTTGATGGTGTGGAAATTGGTGGCTGCGTAACCAGCGGGCAGGTCCCACTTGGTTTGCGCCGACACAGCGCTGGTGGCTAGACCGATTGACAGTGCGACCAGGGGGGCGGCGGCTGTAGCCGTCAGTGTGAAGAGGCGACGTTTCATAAAAGCTCCGGTGGATTGAAAAAACGGGGTGAGGGGAATTGCAATTTCGGCCATTGAATGTAAGGCTTGAACCCATGCGGTTGACTCAGTGTTTTCCCTAAATGTCAATAAAATGAAAGTAATTTGTTGATAAATTGTGATCGTGCTGCCTACAATTCGATCATGCAACAAAGATGCCAACCCGGAGGTTTCTGATGCCGAAAAAAACAGTACCCCCAGCCAATGAGTCGATTTCACCAGGAATGACCGGGGGAAACTCTGCGCCCATTGTGTCTTCGGCGCATCTGGTGTCACCCCGCAGTGCCGAGATGAGCGAGTTTGAATTTGGCCTGATCGTTGCCGGCAATGCCTTTCACCGCTGGATCACGCACTGCATGAGTGCCGCAGGGCTGAAAGACCTGACGCCGCTGGACGTGCTGGTGTTGCATCACGTGACCCATCGCGCCCGCAACAAGCGCCTCGCAGACATCTGCTTCATCATGAATGTGGAGGACACCCACCTCATCAACTACTCGCTCAAAAAGCTGCAAAACCTGGGTGTGGTGGTGTCCAGCAAGAGCGGCAAGGATGTGACCTACGCCTCGACCGATTTGGGGCGCGAGCACGTGGGCCGTTACCGGGCCATTCGCGAGTCGTGCCTCATCAACGCCCTCAATGCAGACGATGGTTTGAACCGCGACATCGGAGAACTGGCGCGTTTGCTGCGACTTCTTTCAGGCATCTATGACCAGGCGGCCCGTTCCGCAGCTTCACTATGACCACTCAAAATCTTCGCTGGCAATTCTGGATCGACCGGGGCGGCACATTCACCGACGTCGTGGGCAAGCGCCCCAACGCTGACGGCACCTTCACGCTGGTCACCCACAAGCTGCTCTCTGAAAATCCGGAGCAGTACAAGGACGCCGCCGTGGCTGGCATTCGTCACCTGTTGGGTTTGAAGGCGGGTGAGCCTGTCACCCCCGAGCGGGTGGAGTGCGTGAAGATGGGTACCACAGTGGCCACCAATGCCCTGCTGGAGCGCAAGGGCGAACCCACGTTGCTGGTGACCACGCGCGGGTTCAGGGACGCCTTGCGCATTGCGTACCAGAACCGCCCCCGCCTGTTTGACCGCAATATTGTGCTGCCCGAGTTGCTCTACAGCGCCGTGGTGGAAGCCCGCGAGCGCATGGGTGCCCATGGTGACGTGATTGAACCCCTGGATGAGTTGCTACTGAAAAAAGAGCTAAGTATTCAATATGGACGGGGACTTCGGAGCATTTCTATTGTATTCATGCATGGGTACCGCTATACGGAGCACGAAAGCGCGGCGCGGCGTATAGCGACTGAGGTCGGCTTCACGCAGATCAGTACCTCGCACGAAACCAGCCCCATGATGAAGTTCGTGAGTCGGGGAGATACCACAGTCGTGGATGCGTATTTGTCACCCATTCTGCGCCGTTATGTGGAGCAAGTTGCCGGGGACATGCCGGGTGTGAAACTGTTTTTCATGCAGTCTTCCGGCGGTCTGACGGACGCCCGCGCCTTCCAGGGCAAGGATGCTATTTTGAGCGGCCCGGCAGGAGGTATTGTGGGCATGGCCCGAACTGCCGAACTGGCGCACAAACATGATCCTGAGCAAAGGGGTGAACCGGTCAAAGTCATAGGTTTCGACATGGGGGGCACATCAACCGATGTATCTCACTATGCGGGTGAGTTTGAGCGCGAGTTTGAGACCCAGGTCGCCGGTGTGCGCATGCGTGCGCCGATGATGAGCATTCACACCGTGGCGGCCGGTGGCGGTTCGATACTGGCCTTTGACGGCGCTCGTTTTCGTGTGGGCCCTCAAAGTGCGGGGGCGAATCCGGGGCCGGCCAGCTATCGGCGTGGGGGACCGTTGGCAGTCACCGATGCCAACGTGATGGTGGGCAAGGTTCAGCCGAGGTTTTTCCCCAAAGTGTTTGGTCCCAACGGCAACGAGGTGCTGGACGGCGATATCGTTCTCGATAAGTTCGCTACGCTGGCCGCTCAAACTGGCACGTCACCGGAGGGTTGTGCCGAAGGCTTCATCAACATTGCCGTGCAGCAGATGGCTAACGCCATCAAGAAAATTTCTGTCGCGCGCGGCTATGACGTGACCCGTTACACCTTGCAGTGCTTTGGCGGCGCAGGCGGCCAACATGCCTGTCTGGTGGCGGACGCGCTGGGCATGACGCGTGTGTTTGTACACCCGCTGGCCGGGGTGCTGAGCGCTTATGGCATGGGTCTGGCCGACCAGACCGTGATCAGGGAGCAGGCGGTGGAACTCAAGCTGTCACCGGAAGTCATGCCCGAGGTCTGCGCCAAGCTGGATGCGTTGGTGGCCGTGGCTGAAGGCGAACTCCATCGCCAGCAGGTCAGCAGCGGAAATATCACCACCCATCGCCGTGTCCATGTGCGTTATGAGGGCAGCGACTCGGCATTGATCGTGCCGTTTGGCAGCCCGGCAGACATCCAATCCAGTTTCGAAGCGGCCTACCGCCAGCGCTTTGCTTTCCTGATGCGGGGCAAGGGACTGATTGTCGAAGCGGTCTCCGTGGAGGCCGTGATTGCAGGTGACGCCCCCGACGAGCCGCGCCATGTGTTGAATCCGGTGCGGGATTTGAAGCAGTGCGGAGCCGTGCGAGAGACGGTGCGCATGTACTCGGGTGAGCAGTGGCATGAGGCGTTGCTGGTGGTGCGTGAAGACCTTCAATGTGGTGACGTGATCCCCGGCCCGGCCATCATCGCCGAGAAAAACGCGACGACGGTGGTTGAACCCGGGTGGGAAGCCAACTTGACGGCATTTGACCACCTTGTCCTTGTCCGGCGGGAAAAGCGTGCTATCAAATTTGCAGCGGGTACGACGGCAGACCCGGTGCTGCTGGAGGTTTTCAATAACCTGTTCATGAACATTGCCGAGCAGATGGGCCTGCAATTGCAGAACACGGCGCATTCGGTGAACATCAAGGAGCGGCTGGACTTCAGCTGTGCGTTGTTCAATGCCCAGGGCGAGCTGATTGCCAATGCGCCGCACATGCCGGTGCATCTGGGCTCGATGGGTGAAAGCATCAAGACGGTGATTCGGGAAAATGCGGGTCGCATGTCGCCCGGCGATGTGTTTGTGCTCAACGACCCGTACCACGGCGGCACTCATTTGCCCGACATCACGGTGATTACGCCAGTGTATTTGGACGACTCCTTGACGCAAGAGCCTACCTTTTACGTCGGGAGCCGCGGCCACCACGCGGATGTGGGTGGCACCACACCGGGCTCCATGCCGCCGTTCTCAACACGCATCGAGGAAGAGGGCGTTCAGATCAACAACGTAAAGTTGGTGGCCCAAGGCGTGTTGCAGGAAGCTTCGATGCTGGACTTGCTGGGCAGCGGCGAATTCCCTTCCCGCAACCCCCAGCAGAACCTGGCGGATCTGAAAGCGCAAATTGCGGCCAATGAAAAAGGCGTGCAGGAGTTGCGAAAGATGGTGGACCAATTTGGCCTGGATGTGGTGCAAGCCTACATGCGCCATGTGCAGGACAACGCCGAAGAGTCAGTGCGCCGGGTGATCACACGCCTGAAAGACGGCCAATTTACCTTGCCGCTAGACAATGGTGCGCAAATTCAGGTTGCGATTCGGGTGGACGCCAGAAGCCGCAGTGCCGAGGTTGATTTCACGGGGACATCACCCCAGCAAACCAACAACTTCAATGCGCCCACGGCAGTGTGCATGGCAGCGGTGTTGTATGTGTTCAGAACGCTGGTGAATGATGACATTCCGCTCAATGCGGGCTGCCTGAAACCCATCAAGGTGATCATTCCGGCGGGCTCCATGCTGAATCCGAACCCACCTGCATCCGTGGTGGCCGGCAATGTGGAAACCTCGACCTGCATCACCAATGCCCTGTTTGGTGCGCTGGGTGTGATGGCAGCCAGCCAATGCACGATGAACAACTTCACCTTTGGCAACGCGCGCCACCAGTATTACGAAACAATTTCGGGTGGCTCCGGTGCGGGCGGGATTTTTGACGCCACTGGGCAACTCACTGGAGGTTTTGACGGGACCAGTGTTGTGCAGACCCACATGACCAATTCGCGTCTGACTGATCCTGAAGTGTTTGAATTTCGCTTCCCCGTGCGTTTGGAGAGCTATGACATCAGACAAGGGTCTGGCGGAGCTGGCCGATGGCAGGGCGGCAACGGTGGTGTGCGTCGCGTGAAATTTCTGGAACCCATGACGGCAAGCATTTTGTCCAATGGCCGCATCCATGGGGCTTTTGGAATGGCGGGAGGTCAGGCCGGGAAGACTGGCATCAACCGGGTGGTGCGCGCCAATGGTCAGATTGAAGAATTGGCCCACATTGGTCAGGCCGAGATGAATGTGGGTGATGTGTTTGAGATTCACACACCAGGCGGTGGCGGATTCGGCGATAAAACAGACAAAGCGTGATTTTTTTGTGATGTGTTTGTCACATGAAATTTATAAACTGGAGGCAATAAATTTCGGAGGTCAACATGCTCTTTGTCACTATTTTGGTTGTTGCGGGTGCCCTTGTGATCGCATTGGCGTTGGCGGCTTCAGCATCACGCGGCGGGAGCATGGGCAGTGGCGATGTCCTGAAGGACGACGAGCACATTCGCCCAGTCGATATGGCACCCAAGCCATTCACCACATCGCACCAGGGTGTTGCCACAGAGGCCCGATCCATTATTTCTGCTGCGGGATTGCAGTAAGTCGGTACCCGGACCAGCGCCAATTTGCTGGCGCTCCTTAGCGTACTCAAAGAAAAAACCCGCTGAAAGCGGGTTTTTTGTTGTGGCCTGAAGCCAATTATTTCTTGGCAGCGCTGGCGGCTGGTTTGGGGGCTTCAGCTTTGTCAGCGTTTGCAGCGGGCTTAGCGTCTTTGGCTTTTTTGGCCTCGTCCTTCTTGGCTTTTGCTTCTTCTGCTTTTTTCGCTTTTTCTTCAGCGGCAGCTTTTTTGTCAGCTTCCTTTTTGGCCTTGGCTTCGGCTTTTGGGTCTTTCTTTTCTTCTTTGGCGGCTGGAGCAGCAGCTGGCGCAGCAGCGGCTGGTTTGGCATCGGCCTTTTTCTCTTCAACTTTGGCGGCTACGGCGGGCTTGTCGTCTTTTTTGGCAGTTGCGGCAGGTGCTGCAGCACCTTTGAACGCGGCGCCACCGACGGTCAGGCCTTCGGCTGAAAACTTGGCTGCATTGCCTTCACCCACACCTTTAACACGCTCGATAAAGTCAGGCCAGTCTTTGAAATTGCCTTTTTTGCGCTCGTCCAGGATTTTTCCCGAGATGGCGGGGCCGATGCCCTTGATACCGTCGAGTTCGGCAGCGGTGGCTTTGTTCACGTCAACAGCGGCAAAAGACAGGGTGGCGTAAAGCATGACCACGAAGGCCAGAATTTTCTTCAACATCAAGTAACTCCTCAGGTTTTAAAAAGGGGACAAGTCAGCGGCAGGGTGTACATATGAAATCCCCGCGGCTAAAACTATAACGATGGGAGCTTGCTGCTGGTTGACGCTTGGACGTCCAAATGAACAGTGTGAAGCACATTCAGGCGGATTGATACAGCCCATTGATGTACTGGGTGACGCCGGCCGTCACGTCGGCAAATTGGTGTTGGCAACCCACAGCACGCAAGGCGTTCAGGTCGGCTTGGGTAAAGCACTGGTATTTGCCACGCAGCGCATCAGGGAAGGGAATGTACGCAATCATTCCTGCGGCGACAGCTTCATCCAGACTCAGGCAAGGTAGTCCCTGCTGAGCGCGGCTGGCGTTGACCACCGCATGGGCGATGTCATTGAAGGGTTGGGCGCGACCGGTTCCGAGATTGAAAATGCCGGAATGGGCGGGATGGTCAAAGAACCATAAATTGACAGCAACGACATCGTCGACAAAAACAAAGTCTCTCATTTGTTCGCCGGGTCCGTAACCCCCGTAGGCTTCGAAGAGCTTGACTTTTCCCTCGGCCCTGAACTGATTGAACTGGTGAAACGCGACACTGGCCATCCGCCCCTTGTGCTGCTCCCGCGGACCATACACATTGAAGTAGCGAAAGCCCACCACCTGAAACACCTTGCCTATTTTGGCACGCTGAAAATCAACGCCGCATTCACGGCGCATGCGCTGGTCAAACAGGAGTTTGGAGTAGCCGTACACATTGAGTGGATGCTCAAACTCTGGAGCTTCACGAAATGGCAAAGTTGTTCCCGGGTTCTGATCGTCGGCCTTCGCCATGCCATAGGTGGCGGCCGATGACGCGTAAAACAGCCGGGCGCCCCGTTTTTGGCAGGCATGGAACAGGTCGCAGGACAACCGGTAGTTGTTGTCCATCATGTACTTTCCGTTGGGCTCCATGGTGTCGCTACAGGCGCCTTCATGAAACACGGCTTCAATCTGGCCAAAAGAGCCATGCAGAAACGGTTCGTAAAAATTCCCAATGTCCAGATAATCGGAAATTCTCAGGTCGACCAGGTTCCGAAACTTGTCGCCCTGCGTCATGTCATCCACCGCGATGATGTCGGTGATGCCGCGGGCATTGAGGCCCTTGATGATGTTGCTGCCAATGAAGCCGGCAGCACCGGTGACAACGATTCGAGTCATGCAAACAACTCCTCATAAGATACCGTAGCAGTCCCGAATTTTCCCACGACGATGCCGCCCGCCCGGTTGGCCAGGGGCATGGCATCGCGCAAACTCAATCCCGCGGCAACCAGGGCGGCCATGGTGGCGATCACCGTATCACCAGCGCCCGTGACGTCAAAGACTTCGCGGGCTTGCGCGGCGACGTGAAGCTCGCCCTGCGCATCAAACAGGGTCATGCCTTCTTCACTGCGCGTGAGAAGTAGGGCATCCAGTCCCAATTGCTCACGCAGTTGGTGAGCCTTGGTGTTGAGGTCAGCCTCGTCGTGCCACTGACCAATCACTTGCTGCAATTCAGCACGATTGGGTGTGATCAGGCTTGCATTTTTGTAACGCGAATAGTCGTTGCCCTTCGGATCCACCAAAATGGCTTTGCCCGCCGCACGTGCGCTGGCAATCATGTCGCTGATGTGGGCCAGGCCGCCCTTGCCATAGTCCGAGAACAGCACAGCATGATGGTCGGGCAGCAGCTGTGCAAAGGTAGCAGATTGGGTGGCCAATACCTCGGTTTTGGGTGTGTTTTCAAAATCGAGACGGATGAGTTGCTGCTGGCGCCCAATGACCCGTAGCTTGACCGTGGTCTTCAACGCTTCGTCGCGCCCGAAATGGGTTTGAATGCCGGTCTTGGCGACAAGGGCCTCGAGCTTGTGGCTGGCTTCATCATCACCTACAACGGTGAGCAGCGAAGCTTGTGCGCCCAGCGTGACCACGTTATAGGCAACGTTGGCTGCGCCACCGTTGCGCTCTTCTTCTCGCGTCACACGCACGATGGGGACGGGCGCCTCGGGTGAAATGCGGTCCACCGCACCGTACCAGTAGCGGTCCAGCATGACATCGCCAACTACCAGTACGCGGGCGGCGGCAAGCGCTTCTTTTGAAATGGTCATAGCTCTTCGACTCGGCGAGCGGGGTAACTGTCCCAGGCCTGGCAACCCGGGCATTGCCAAAAATGCTGCTTGGCCTCAAAGCCGCAAGCAGCGCATCGATAACGCGTCAGGGGTTTGACGGCAGTGTCCAGTGCCCGTTGCACCTGGGGGTGAAATTGTTCGTGCTCCAGTTTTTCGCCAGCAATCCATTTGGCAGCGGCGACCAGCGAAGGCACACGTTCCAGGTGATGGACATACCAGTCACGTGACGGCAAATCGGGATTTGCAGAAGCTGCTTCGAGCGCCACAATGGCATCGAGGACATCGAGTGACGCGTTGTCGTCGTAACTTGTCTTTAGCAAGTCGAGCACGTTCTGGGTCTGGCCCGCTGAAATGGCATAGCGGGACAGCGGTTCGGCCAGAAGAGGTGTTGAGGCAGGTGCGGCATCCAGCGTCTTGACCAGCGTCTCACAAGCTTCGGACACCTGGCCCATCCCGTTGAGCAAACGGGCAAGATCCATGCGTGGGCGGGGTGCCTGAGGTGCCTTTTTAACGGCTTCTCGCAACAAGGCGAGCGCGTCCACAGGGTGACCGGAGGCAATCAGCGCGTCAGCTTGCTCGCACAGGTAGTGCGCGAGTCGGGGGCCAAACCCGCCCTGGTTGGAGTCCGCCAGTTTCTGCGCCATTTGAGCCGCATTCACCCAATCCCTTGAACGTTCGTAATTGGCCAGCAATGCCAGTCTCGCCTGTGCCTCAAAGGCTGTGCCTTCAAGTTTGAGAAGAGCCGCTTCTGCCCGGTCCAGTAAGCCGGCTTTCAAATAGTCCAGCGCCAGTGCGTGTTGGGCGCGGTGCCGGTCTGCCATGTTCAGGTCTCCGCGCGACAACAGGTGCTCATGAACCCTGACGGCCCGCTCGTACTCTCCCCGCCGACGAAATAAATTGCCCAGCGCAAAGTGCAGCTCTGAGGTGTCTGGATCGCTTTGAACGGCTTCGATAAAGGCATCGATGGCCTGGTCTTGTTGCTCGTTGAGCAGGAAATTCAGTCCCTTGAAATAGGCTTTCGGCGCACGTCGGTTTTCCAGACGCATTTGACGCAAATCGATGCGGGAGGCCAACCAACCCAGCACAAATGCCAAAGGAAAGCCTAGCAGTACCCAACTGAGGTCAATGTCCATGGGGTTTTGTCAGTGCGGCGCAGAAACAGTCAGTGCTGCAGCTTTATCGCCTTCGGGGCGTTCCGTGACAGGCACCATTGTTTTGTGAGCGTGGGCGACGGCCCTGTGCTGCTTCCACCAGCGTGGCACCATGGCGAGAATACCCATCGCCAAGCCAACCGCAAAGGCGGCCAGAACAACCAGCACCATGGGCATTCTCCATTGGGTGCCAAAGAAAAAGTGCAGTGTTGCGTCTTGTTGATTGTTCAGCGCGAACGCAAAAAGCGTGAAGAAGATGGCCGCATTCAACAGCCACTTCAAAATCCAGACGAGCTGTTTCATAAGATTCCCGACTCAGGGTTCAATCCGCAGAGACATTGTCCTTGATCACCAGGGAGTTGGTGCGCACGTCCACTGTTTCGCGCAGGGCTTTGCCGGGTTTGAAATGGGGAACACGTTTTTCCGGGATGGCCACGCTTTCCCCACTGCGGGGATTGCGCCCCAGTCGTGGCGGTCGCCGGTTGATGGAAAAGCTTCCAAAGCCGCGAATTTCTATGCGATGACCTCGAACCAATGCGTCGTTCATTGCGTCCAGAATGGCCTTGACGGCAAATTCGGTATCGCGATGGGTCAACTGGGGAAAGCGGTTGGCCAGTTCTTCAACAAGGTCAGAGCGGGTCATGGCATAAAAATCAGGAGGTGAAGAAAAAGCGACCGGGCTTCTGGGCATCCGGTCGCTTGAGTCTCAAGCTGAATCAGTGAAAATTCAACGAAGTAGTCAACAGTCAGGCCAACAATTAATTGTTGTTGTCCAGCTTGGCGCGCAACAAAGCGCCCAGGCTGGTGGTGCCAGCGTTTTCACGGGCGGATGCCTGGCTCAGAGTCGCCATGGCTTCGCCTGGTCAGCCAGTATCCTTGGCCTTGATCGACAACTGGATGTTGCGGGTCTTGCGATCCACATTGACCACCACAGCAGTGACTTCGTCACCTTCCTTGAGCACGTTGCGGGCGTCTTCCACGCGGTCGCGGGAGATTTCCGAAGCGCGCAGGTAGCCGATGATGTCGTCACCCAGATCGATTTCAGCGCCCTTGGGGTCCACAGTCTTGACCTTACCGGTCACAACCTGGCCCTTGTCGTTGATCGACACGAAGGTGGTGAACGGGTCAGAGTCGAGTTGCTTGATACCCAACGAGATGCGCTCGCGGTCCACGTCCACAGCCAGCACCAGGGCTTCGACTTCCTGACCCTTTTTGTAGTTGCGCACAGCGGCTTCGCCGGTTTCGTTCCATGACAGGTCAGACAGGTGCACCAGGCCGTCGATACCAGCAGCCAGACCGACGAATACGCCGAAGTCGGTGATGGATTTGATCGGGCCCTTCACGCGGTCGCCGCGCTTGGTGTTCTGAGCGAACTCTTGCCATGGGTTGGCCTTGCACTGCTTCATGCCCAGGGAGATGCGACGCTTGTCTTCGTCGATTTCCAGAACCATGACTTCGACTTCGTCGCCCAGGGCAACGATCTTGGAAGGAGCAACGTTCTTGTTGGTCCAGTCCATTTCGGACACGTGGACCAAACCTTCGATGCCTGGCTCGAGTTCCACAAACGCGCCGTAGTCGGCGATGTTGGTGATCTTGCCGAACATGCGGGTGCCTTGTGGGTAACGGCGGTTCACGCCCATCCATGGATCGTCACCCATTTGCTTCAGACCCAGCGAGACACGGTTCTTTTCGGTGTCGAACTTCAGGATCTTGGCAGTGATTTCTTGACCAGCGGTCACCACTTCGGATGGGTGACGCACACGGCGCCATGCCATGTCGGTGATGTGCAGCAGGCCGTCGATACCGCCCAGGTCCACGAACGCACCGTATTCGGTGATGTTCTTGACCACGCCCTGAACCACAGAACCTTCTTTGAGGGTCTGCATCAGCTTGGCGCGCTCTTCGCCCATGGAGGCTTCGACCACGGCACGGCGTGACAACACGACGTTGTTGCGCTTGCGGTCGAGCTTGATGACCTTGAATTCCATGGTCTTGTTTTCGTACGGAGACAGATCCTTGGTAGGACGTGTGTCGACCAACGAACCTGGCAGGAAGGCGCGGATGCCATTGACCAGAACGGTCAGGCCGCCCTTGACCTTGCCGGAAGTGGTACCGGTGACGAATTCGCCGGATTCCAGAGATTTTTCCAGAGACATCCACGAAGCGAGACGCTTGGCGGTGTCGCGGCTGACGATGGTGTCGCCGTAGCCGTTTTCCATGGCAACGATGGCCACGGAGACAAACTCACCGACCTGGACTTCGAGTTCACCCTTGTCGCTTTTGAATTCGGACAATGGAACATAGGCTTCGGACTTGAGGCCGGCGTTGACCACGACGAAGTTGTGTTCGATGCGAACGACTTCAGCGGTAACGACTTCACCAATGCGGGTTTCCGAGCGTTTTTGTGACTCTTCAAACAGGTCTGCGAAAGATTCTGACATTTTTTTTGCAGCGGTAAAAGCTACGGGGTTAAGTTGTTGAACCACACCACCAATGCGCTGCTGCGCGAGAGGGGCGGTGTGGACCGACCAGCCGTTCTTAAACGGTTTAGAAAGGCTGTTTGCTTTGCCACCAGTTCAACACCAGTTCGACCGATTTTTCAACCGTCAAATCCGAGTTGTCCAGCAACCTGGCGTCTTCTGCCGGTTTGAGAGGTGCAACGGTACGGGATGAATCCCTGGCGTCACGTGCTTCCAAGTCAGCCCGAAGAAATGGGAGTGTAGCTGAAATTCCCTTTGAAATCAACTGTTTATAGCGCCGCTCAGCACGACGTTCAGCACTCGCCGTTAAAAAAACCTTCAATGATGCCTGCGGGAAGATGACGGTGCCCATGTCGCGACCGTCAGCGACCAGCCCTGGCAACTGGCGAAAGCTGTGTTGCAGTGCGATCAGGGCATCCCTCACTTGGGGCAGGGTGGACACTCGGGAGGCGTTCATGCCCGCTTCCTCGGTACGAATCAGGTCGCTGACGTCTTCTGCTGCTTGCGACCCTTGCGTGAGCCAAACCCGCCCGCCCACAAAGCGAATGAGCAAAGTCTTGATCAACTGGGCAATGGCTGGCTCGCTGACGGCATCCAGCGTCAGCCCACCCCGAATGGCCGCCAGCGCGGTGATGCGATACAGCGAACCCGAGTCCAGAAAGTGATAGCCCAACGCTTTGGCCAGCACCACGGCCAGCGTGCCTTTGCCCGAAGCGGTGGGGCCGTCCACGCAAATCACCGGGATTTGCTCGGTGGGTGTTTGCGAAACAGCGAGCAGCGCCTCGAAATAGTCCGGATACGTTTTGGCCACGCATTTGGGGTCTTCAATGCGCACCGGCAGCCCCGCCGGGTTGAAAGCGGCCAGCGAGAAGCACATGGCAACGCGGTGGTCGTCATAGGTGTGAGCTGTTGCTGCGCGCCAGTCCGCTATCGCCGCAGGGGGCGTGATGGTGATGAAATCGGCGCCTTCATGCACTGTCGCCCCAAATTTGCGCAATTCAATGGCCATCGCTGCAATGCGATCCGTCTCCTTGACCCGCCAACTGGCAATATTGCGCAGCACCGTGGTGCCTTTGGCGTATAGCGCCATCACGGCCAGTGTCATGGCCGCATCGGGGATGTGGTTGCAATCCAGGTCAATGGCTTTGAGGGGCCAGGCACCTCGGCGAACTTCCAGCCAATTGGGGCCACTGGTAACGTGCGCGCCCATCATTTCGGCGGCCTCAATAAAGCGAATGTCGCCCTGGATGGAGGAAGCCCCTACGCCTTCAATTCTGATATTTTGAGAGGGAAACGTGCCTGAAGTCCCCGTCGCTATTGCACCGAGTGCTATGAAATAACTAGCTGATGAGGCATCCGCCTCGACATGCAAAACGCCGGGTGATTGAAGCTTGCAACCCGCCGGAATCGTGAAGCGCTGCCACCCGTCGCGTTTGACCCGAATTCCGAAGCGGGCCAACAGGTTGAGCGTGATTTCAATGTAAGGCTTGGAGATCAACTCGCCCACCACGTCAATCACGATGTCATTGTGGGCAACCAGGGGCAGCGCCATCAACAAGGCGGTGAGGAACTGGCTGGAGACATCGCCGCGAACCTTGATGGGTACATCCAGTGAGAGTCTGGGCTGGCCAATGTGAAGAGGCGGGTAGCCTTCCTGGCCCAGGCAATCGATTTGACAACCCAGTTGGCGCAGGGCATCCACCAGGTCGCCAATCGGGCGTTCGTGCATTCGCGGCACGCCGTGCAACTTGAAGTCACCGCCCAGCACAGCCAGCGCCGCGGTCAGTGGCCGCATGGCCGTGCCGGCATTGCCCATGAACAAATCAGCTGACGGGTGTTTGATGTGGCCATCCAGTCCGTCAATCTCGACGGTGCTCCCGGTCTGGCGCACGCCGCAACCCAGCTTTCGCAGGGCGTCCAGCATCACGCGGGTGTCGTCACTGTCCAGTAGATCGTGCAGGATGGTCGTGCCGGCACACAAGGCCGACAACAACAGCACGCGGTTTGAAATGCTTTTTGAGCCTGGCAAAACCACGGTGCCGTGGGCTGACGCCAGATGCGGAACATCCAGAAACGCGGTTGAAAACATGGGATTGATTAGCGCTGGGGTTTGTTGGACGTCATCGTCCAATTGGCCCGGGCCACACTGGCGTTGTCGATCAAGTCTTCCAGAGCTTCAGCGTTGCCGCTGGAAATCATCTGTTCAATGGCCTGGAGGTTACGCTGAAACAGTTGGGACTGCGCCAGCAACTCTTCGCGGTTGGAGATCATGATGTCGCGCCACATCTGGGGGTCGCTGGCAGCAATGCGGGAAAAATCCCGAAAACCGGGACCCGCCAGCGCCAGAAACTCTTGCCCCATGGGCTGGCTGACGATGGCGTTCATCAGCGCAAAAGAAATCAGATGAGGCAGGTGGCTCACGGCGGCAAACGCCGCATCGTGAGACTCAGGGGTCATCTGCACAACGCGGCAACCCAATCCGTTCCACACGTCGAAGGCCTGTTGCAACTGACCGGGAAGTGTTCTCTCAATAGGAGTAAGGATGACTTGCTTGCCCAGGTAGAGGTCGGGGTCAGCGTGCTCGACGCCAGAAACTTCCCGGCCCGCAATCGGGTGAGCGGGAACGAACGAGCCGATTTGTTCGCGCAAGGCACGCCGGCCCGCGTCAATCACGTCGCGCTTGGTGGACCCCACGTCCATGATCAACATGTTGGGAGTGACCAGATGCTTGATGGCCTTGAACGTGGCTTCCGTGGCGGCGACCGGCACGGCAATCAAAACGATGTCCGCACCTGACACCGCCAACAAAGCGGAAGGGGCTTCCACATCGATCACGCCCATCTGCCTAGCACGTTCCGTGGTTGAGGGGGATTTGCTGTAGCCCACGACCCGTTTGACAAGGCCTGCCCGCTTGAGTGCCAGCGCGAATGACCCACCCATGAGGCCACATCCGATCAAGCCAAGCTGCTCAAACATCATTATTTGCTCACTGGGTAGGTGCCGAGAATTTTGAAAAATGCGCAAAGGTCCTGCAATTCACGCAATGCGGATGCAACGTTGGGTTGCGAGGGGTGTCCCTGGATGTCGATGTAAAAGTAGTATTCCCATTGCCCTGTGCGAGCCGGTCGCGACTCAAAGCGAGACATGGAGACGCCATAGTTTTTCAAGGGGATCAGCAGGTCATGCAAGGCCCCCGGTTTATTGGGGACGGACACCACCAGGCTGGTGCAATCGTTGCCCGTTGCGGGTGGCGTTGCCAGGGTTTGAGGCAGGCAAATCACGGCGAAACGGGTCCGATTGTGGGCGTCATCCTGAATGGCATGCGCCGCAATGTGCAAGCCAAATTGCGTGGCCGCACGTTCACTGGCCAAGCCTGCCCAGGCGGGATGGGTCGTCGCAAGACGGGCACCTTCCGCATTGCTGGAGACAGCGCGCCGCTCTGCGTGGGGCAGATGGGCAGACAGCCATGCCTGACATTGCGCCAATGCCTGCGGATGGGCCAAAACGACTTCAATGCCTTCCAGCGAATTGCTTAGCCGCAATACGTTGTGGCGCACCATCAGACTCACTTCACCGACCATTTGTGTGGGCGTACGCAGGAACAGGTCCAGCGAACGGGTCACAACGCCCTCCGCAGAGCTTTCAACGCCAACGACGCCAAACTGGGCTTGACCGGCCTCGGTGGCGTGGAACACTTCATCGAAATTGGCGCAATAGATCATTTCAACAGCACCGCCAAAATACTCGATGGCAGCCTGCTCGCAAAACGTACCCGCCGGTCCAAGGACGGCGACGCGCTGGGGAGCTTCAAGGGCCAGGCAGGCAGACATGATTTCGCGCCAGATGGCGGCGACGTGGTCACCTTTGAGCGGCCCTTCATTGGCGGTCTGAATTTTCTGAATCACCTGGGCCACGCGGTCTGGCCTGAAGAACGGCGTTCCATCACGCTTTTTGACTTCGCCTACCTGTTCAGCAACCCGGGCTCGCTGGTTGAGCAAGGACAACATATTGGCGTCAATGGCGTCAATCTGGACCCGCAGGTCCGCCAGGCTGGGTAGAGGAGGGGTGTCGGAAGGTTGATTCACAGTATTGTTGAATGAAATAGGCCCGGAGTCCCCGTCAAGTATCAATAGTTCGCTATCAAAAATGAAGCATTTAAAACGTGGGTCAAGTAGTTGATGGGTCTGGGGAGTCAGCGGAATTCTCCTCAGGCGCATCGGTCTCGACCGGATTGGCATCGTTTTCAACAATGCGTTGCAAGCCGCTGAGTTTGGAACCTTCGTCCAGCCCAATCAGGGTGACCCCCTGCGTGGCACGGCCCATTTCACGAATCTCACTGACACGGGTGCGAACCAGCACGCCCTTGTCGGTGATTAACATGATTTCGTCGTCAACATGCACCAACGTCGCCGCGACAACTTTGCCGTTGCGCTCGCTTTGCTGAATCGCGATCATGCCTTTGGTGCCACGGCCATGGCGGGTGTATTCCGAGATGCTCGTTCGTTTTCCGTAGCCGTTCTGGGTCGCCGTCAGCACGCTCAGGCGCGTGGATTCGCTCGCGACCGCCGCACCATCGGCAGCGACCAGAGGCCCGTCATCCTGCTCGGCCACGAGCATGGCAATCACGCCCTGGCCTTCTTCCAGCATCATGCCGCGCACGCCGCGTGCATTGCGACCCATGGGGCGCACGTCGTTCTCGTCAAAGCGCATGGCTTTGCCGCCATCGCTGAACAACATCACATCATGTTTGCCGTCAGTCAGTGCTGCACCGATCAGGTAGTCGCCTTCGTCCAGATCCACGGCGATGATGCCGGCTTTGCGAGGGTTTGAAAATTCGTCCAGCGCGGTCTTCTTGACGGTTCCCATGCTGGTGGCCATGAACACATAGTGGTCGGCAGGGAACGTGCGCTTCTCGCCGGTCAATGGCAGGACGACGGTGATTTTTTCGCCTTCCTGCAGCGGGAACATATTGACGATGGGGCGACCGCGCGATCCGCGGGAACCCTGGGGCACTTCCCAGACCTTGAGCCAGTACAGGCGACCCCGGTTGCTGAAGCACAGGATGTAATCATGCGTGTTGGCGATGAAGAGCTGGTCCACCCAGTCGTCCTCTTTGGTGGCGGTGGCCTGCTTGCCCCGCCCGCCACGTTTTTGCGCCCGGTATTCGCCCAGGGGCTGGCTCTTGATGTAGCCCGTGTGGCTGAGGGTCACCACCATGTCCGTGGGGGTGATCAGGTCCTCGGTGCTCAGGTCATATGACGAGTGCTCCACCAGGCTACGACGCGCGCCGACTTTGGTCTGGCCGAATTCGGTTTTAACGGCGGTGAGTTCGTCGCCGATGATGATGGACACGCGCTCTGGCGTGGCCAAGATGTCCAGCAGGTCTTCAATCTCGGCCATCACCTCTTTGTATTCAGCAACGATCTTGTCCTGCTCCAGCCCGGTCAGTCGTTGCAGGCGCATTTGCAGGATTTCGTGGGCTTGCGTATCGCTCAGGCGGTACAGGCCATCTTGCCCCATGCCGAATTCTTTTTCCAGGCCATCGGGGCGGTAGTCGTCTGCGTTGATCACGCCGCCATCGGTGCGTACCCGGGTGAGCATTTCGCGCACCAGTTTGCTGTCCCAGGCCTTGGTCATCAGCTCGGCTTTGGCCACCGGGGGGGTCGGCGCATTGCGGATGATGGCGATGAACTCGTCAATATTGGCCAGCGCAACCGCCAGACCTTCCAGCACGTGACCCCGCTCACGCGCTTTGCGTAGCGTGAAGATCGTGCGACGGGTAACGACTTCACGGCGGTGCTCCAGAAAGACCTCGATCAGGTCTTTCAGGTTGCACAGTTTGGGCTGACCGTTGATCAAGGCCACCATGTTCATGCCAAACGTGTCTTGCAACTGCGTCTGCTTGTACAAATTGTTGAGCACCACCTCGGGTACTTCACCGCGTTTCAACTCAATCACCAGGCGCATGCCGGACTTGTCGGACTCGTCCTGAATGTGGCTGATGCCTTCTATCTTCTTCTCATGCACCAGTTCGGCCATGCGCTCTTGAAGCGTCTTCTTGTTGACCTGGTAAGGCAACTCATCCACGATGATGGACTGTCGCTGACCTTTGTCGATATCTTCAAAATGGCACTTGGCCCGCATCACCACGCGGCCACGTCCAGTCCTGTACCCATCCTTCACGCCGTTGATACCGTAAATGATGCCGGCCGTCGGGAAGTCAGGCGCAGGAATGATCTCCATCAATTCATCAATGCTGGCTTGCGGATTGCGCAGCAAATGCAGGCAACCGTCGATAACTTCATTGAGATTGTGAGGCGGAATATTGGTGGCCATACCCACGGCAATGCCGGATGAGCCATTGACCAGCAAATTGGGAAACCGTGCCGGCATGACCAGGGGCTCTTTTTCGCTGCCGTCGTAATTGGGCCCGAAATCAACTGTTTCACGATCCAGATCCGCCAGAAGCTCATGCGCAATTTTGGACATGCGGATTTCGGTGTACCGCATTGCGGCGGCGTTATCGCCATCCACCGATCCGAAATTGCCCTGTCCATCGACCAGCATGTGGCGCAGCGAAAAATCCTGCGCCATGCGAACGATGGTTTCGTAGACTGCGCTGTCTCCATGGGGGTGGTATTTGCCGATGACGTCGCCGACGATACGTGCCGACTTCTTATAGGGCCGGTTCCAGTCGTTATTCAACTCATGCATTGCGAAAAGTACGCGGCGGTGCACGGGTTTCAAACCGTCCCGTGCATCCGGCAAGGCCCGGCCAACGATGACGCTCATGGCGTAATCCAGGTAACTCCGGCGCATTTCCTCTTCAAGACTGATGGGCAGGGTTTCTTTGGCGAACTGGGTCATTGGGAGGGTTTTGCGGGAGTAGAAGCTTGATTTTACGGTCATGAAGCTGTAGCAATGCAACAACACTTACATCCAAATGAGGTTTTGTCCCACACGGGTCGGGGCGTTGTCCGGGGGTATTGGAGATTTGCTGTGGCACAATAAACGTAACGGTGATGGTGATGGGCACCCCGCCGTCCCAACAATCGCAGCGCTGCTGCGGCCTTCCACTCAAAGGAAACATATGATGAAATTGAATAAAGTGGCTATGCTGTTTGCAACTGCAGCACTTGCTACCGCGGCTAGCGCTCAGTCAGTGGACAACTGGCGCAATGCTGGCAACGAGCTGGTTTGGAAGAACGTGTCTGGCCTGTGCTGGCGCGATGCCAACTGGACACCAGCAACAGCAGCCAAAGATTGCGACGGAGCACTCGTGGCCCCAGCACCAATGGCAGCTGCTGCTCCAGCACTCGCACCAGCACCTGCTGCTGCGCCTGCGCCAGCTCCAAAACCTGCTCCAGCACCTGCGCCTCAGCCACCTGCCGCTACCAAGGTGACCTATGCTGCGGATGCATTCTTTGATTTCGACAAATCAGTTCTCAAGGCAGAAGGAAAAGCCAAGCTGGACGATTTGGTCGGCAAGGTCAAGGGAATCAACCTTGAAGTCATCATCGCTGTGGGTCACACGGACTCCATCGGTAGCGATGCTTACAACCAGAAGCTGTCGGTGAAACGTTCAGAAGCCGTCAAGGCTTACTTGGTGTCCAAGGGCATTGAGAAAAATCGCGTTTACACCGAAGGTAAAGGCGAGAAGCAGCCAGTGGCCGACAACAAGACCAAAGAAGGTCAGGCCAAGAACCGTCGCGTAGAGATCGAAGTGGTCGGTACCCGCGCCAACTAATTAGCCTTCGTGCTAAATCAAAAACCCCGCTTAGGCGGGGTTTTTTGTTTCTGATGCTTCCATCGCGTCCGACCAGTTTGCAGATAATTCAGTCATGACAACAACAATCAATGTCGACCCGGCCGAATTGGCCAAGTTTTCTGATCTCGCTCACCACTGGTGGGACATGGAAAGCGAATTTCGTCCACTTCATCAAATCAACCCGTTGAGGCTGGACTGGATCAACAAATTATGTCCCTTGGCCAACAAGCGGGTTCTGGATGTTGGTTGCGGTGGCGGCATCCTCGCGGATTCCATGGCAAGACAGGGCGCCGACGTGTTGGGCATCGATTTGGCAACCAAGTCGTTGAAAGTGGCGCAATTGCACGCACTGGAAGCTCAAACCCCGAATGTGACTTATCGGGAAATTAGCGCGGAAGCCTTGGCATCTGAAGAACCAGGCGGTTTTGATGTGGTGACCTGCATGGAAATGCTGGAGCATGTACCGGATCCCGCCTCGATCGTGCAAGCCTGCGCGGCCCTGGTCAAACCGGGCGGGTGGGTTTTCTTCTCCACCATCAATCGCAATCCCAAGTCGTTTTTGTTCGCCATCGTGGGCGCGGAATATGTGCTCAACCTGCTGCCGCGTGGCACACATGAGTACGCCAAAATGATCCGTCCGAGCGAGTTGGCGAGCTACTGTCGCGCTACTGGCCTTGACTTGCAGCAGACCCGTGGCTTGCAGCATAACCCGGTGACCAAGCGGTATTGGCTGAGTAATGACATCGATGTGAATTACATGTTTGCAACTCAAAAAGAAGCGGTGTCTGCGCGATGATGTATTTAAACGGCAGCTTTGCCGACGTTGAAGCTGTGTTGTTTGATCTTGACGGAACGCTGATTGACAGTGCGCCCGACCTTGGCGCGGCGGCCGACAAAATGCGAAGAGACCGGGGAATGCCATCTCTACCGCTGGAAACCTACCGCCCTATGGCCGGTGCTGGGGTGAGGGGCATGCTGAGCATTGGATTTGGAATGACGCCTGACCACGTTGACTTCAACGCCATGAAGGAAGAGTTTTTTGCCAACTACGAGCGCAGCCTCACGGCGCGAACCTTCGCCTTTGAAGGTGTGGAAACCCTGATCAGCGCTTTGACATCGTCGGGTTTGTCTTGGGGCGTCGTGACCAATAAGGCGTCACGGTTTACCAAGCCTTTGACAAGTGCGATGCCCTTGTTCGCCACGGCAGGAGCGATTGTGAGCGGCGACACTACACCCCATGCAAAACCACACCCTGAGCCCTTGTATGAGGCTGCCAGGCAGCTTGGTTTGGATCCTTCAAGGTGCCTTTACGTGGGAGATGATCACCGTGACATTGTGGCTGGTCTTGCCGCGGGGATGGGCACCGTTGCCGCTACCTATGGCTATCTTGGATTAAAGACAGATACCGCCACCTGGGGTGCTCATGCCACTATCGCGTCGCCGCTTGCGCTGCTGACCTTGCTGGGAATGCATCTTTAGTTTTATGCTTGCCTTGAAAAGTGACCGTGTGACCTAAAATGTAAGGCTTGGGGCTGCACTGGTTTCGACGTGGGTACGGAATCGCTGTGGTGCATGTCGAGCTGAATGCGCTCGTAAAACAGATTCAAAAAAACTAACTGCAAACGACGAACGTTTCGCACTCGCTGCTTAATTGCCAGTGAGCTTTACAACAGCAGGCCGATGGGCTGGGCAAGGGGTTTTTAGCGCAAGTTAAAAGGTCCAGGCTGTAAAGATAATTTCATCGGCTGGCTCCGGGCTGGGTACCTTAACCCGGGGCAAGACAATAGGGTACTGGCGACGGTGAAAGCGTGTGGCTGCGCGTTCATCAGGGCGAGACTCAAATCAGACCACTAAACATGTAGATCTGCTCGAAGATGGCTTGCGGACGCGGGTTCAAATCCCGCCAGCTCCACCATAACCCTGTTTAAAGGCCGCTAAGAATAACCACTTAGCGGCCTTTTTCTTTGGTAAATCAAACGGTTTACAACTTGCAGGACAAATAAGAACCATGGACAACGAAACCACAATGGTATTTGAACAGGCCTAGGTGTAACAACAAAGCAAATAGGGCGCTTAACTTCCAAATTGGCGTTTGAGGTCAAGCTCAAACGTTAATTACTGAGGCGAAAAATCCAACTGATACTCGCGGGCAAACGCTGCACAGCGTGCGTGCATCTGTTTGCGTTGTTGGGTGATCGTTGCCTGGTCACTGCATGAAAAATGGTGCTTTTCTTCACTATGGCGTTTCAATGCCATCGCAACAAGTTGCGCATCTTCAGGGGTCGCTACTGCGACTGGTCGTAGCGCGGGATGGCGGGTATCACGTTTGTACTCCACAAGCCTTGCGACTCGATTTGCCAAGGATTTGAAATAACCGATATTGTTTACCAAAGGTCTGTCCATCACCAATGCTGAGTATGGGCGATTGATGGTGGCCATCCAGTCCCGCCACTTAAATTCATTGAAACGATGGGCAAGAATGCAGGCTGTCCACGGAATTTCCATCGCGTCCGCACAAATGGCACCATGCAATGATTCGGCCATGATCCGAGAGCAATTGCGCATTTGAGAAATGACCTGGCTGGGCGAATGGTGCGGGTTGATTGCCACCATGCCCGCATCCGCTGCAACAGCCAACCAATTGAATTTGTCCCAAGTGGCGTAGTGCGGAATCAAACCAACGGGTCCATCAGGATCGTGCCCCGGAGACAACTCTGGCCAAAGGATGGCTGGGTCTCCCAAACCTGAATTGACGGGCAACCCAAATTCTTTCGCCGTCAATGGACCCCGAACCCAGCAGAATTCCCAGTTTTTGTCGTTGGATACGCTTCCTGTTTCGCCAATACCTGCGCCCAAAACGACCTTCTTGATGCCGATATCGTGGCGGCCTCCGAGTACCGTTCCAATCCCGTAAAAATGCACACGACCATCGAGCTTGTGGAGGTTTGGAAAAAGCCTTTCCCAAAGCTGTAAATTGATGTCGTCGCCAAAATTGCCTCCTGCTATCGCGCAGCTTTTTATGAGTGGCAAGGTTTTCTCCCTTAAATACAAAATGTCACGAATTAAATGTAACTAGGTTCTATTTATTTCACTGCTATAAGTAGTTTCCCGATTGTTAAGATAGGGTAAAGATTGTTAGGTTCAGTTCCTTGCTGCTTAGTCGGCACGTGAAAATAGTCGTGTTGGCGTGTTTCAAAGACGCTGCAGGTACGTTTTGGGTAGGCCATGGCGTGATTGCGCTTGCGGGGTGCAGACCTGAATGGCGTCCACGTTGTGCCGAGGAGGACAAACTTCCAAGTTAGCACTCAAAAGATCGAGCGTCGAAAGTTCAAACGGTTCAAACCACGCAAATTAGGGTTTGAAACCTACTGTGCGTAAGTTTGAAGTAAGAATAAAAATTAATGCTGCACTGCAACATGACTCATTCCTTAAAAATCCAACTTGCGCTCGAAGACTTACTGGCCGATTTGCACTTTGCCCGACGACACGAGCAGCTTGGGCGACTGGCGCTGCTGGCCTATTGCGAGGTGAAGGGTTGGGCTCGAATGGCCAACATGCCAGATTTGGCCGACCAATCACTGCGGATGTTTTCGGAAAACCCGTGCGTCAGCAAAGGGGAGTTTCTACAAAACATTGACAATCTGATTTCCACTTTGGAGTTGCATGAGCACAACTTCCAAAGAGCCAATGCCATTTATTCGGCTGCTGTGGCAGGCTCTCCCCAAATGGAAACACACCGCTAAGGCGTGAGTCAGTGGTCTTGCGACCTTGCACCGTCCCTTGTCTGCTTTGATGGTATCAAGGTCAAGTTGGTGAAACCGGTGGGCTGGTCCATGTGCTTCACCAAGCACCTGAGTGGAGTTGCCGGGTATTGATTTGAATCAAGCGTCAATTGGCGCGAATAGTTCAGAATCCACTTATATGGCAAGTTTGAGCTATCGCTTGTCAATCACCCGTTTTCATAACTCAGGAGAAATCCCATGGCCAATCGTCGCGAATTCATCATTCAAATTAGCGTTGCAGGTACCGCTCTGGCTGCCAATCAAGCCATGGCGCAGGCGCCCATGGTTGTCGAAACCGATGCCGCAGCCGCTGGCCTTGGTTACAAGGCCGACAGCACCAAAGTGGACGCCAAGAAGTACCCCAAACATGCTGCGACCCAGATGTGTGGCAACTGCGCCCTGTATCAAGGCAAAGCGTCTGACGCGGCTGGCGGTTGCCCCCTGTTTGCCGGCAAGCAAGTCGCTGGCAAGGGCTGGTGCAGCGCCTGGGCTAAAAAGGCCTGATCTGAAGTTTCCAAAGCTGCCCTGCCACCGACCTGAATTTTCAGGTTCATCGTGGGGCATGCGGTGCAAGGGGGCAAGACGCCGTCTGGTTCCAACGCGATGTGCGCGTTCAGCCACGCGGCGTTTTTCATTGGGAATCCATTGCGTGCCTGAGCCTGCCTCGTTGTAAAGCGGAGCGCAGGTTTGCGATACTTGGCGCATGCAACTGCAAGACATTCTTTACTCTCAAGGCTTTGGTACGCGTCGCGTGTGTGCGGGCCTCGTGCAACAGGGCCTGGTTGAGGTTTATGAGACTAAAGAGTCGCAAGTCCCCGTCAAACATACACAGTCAGCTACAGATTTCGTAGCGGTCGGATTGCGTTTCCGGGTTCAGGGTGTGGACTGGGAATACTTTGAACATGGCTACGTGATGCTGCACAAACCTGCAGGCACCGAGTGTTCGCAAAAGCCGTCCACTTACCCCAGCGTCTACACCCTGCTGCCGTCTCCCCTGCGCCTGCGCCCCCAAAAAGGGGCCGTGCAGGGCCTTCAAGCAGTCGGACGGCTGGACCAGGACACCACCGGTTTGCTGCTCCTGAGTGATGACGGTCAGTTCATCCACCGCATGAATTCACCCAAAAAACACGTGCCCAAGGTCTATGACGTAACCGTCAAGCATCCTCTGGACGACAAACAGGTTGCCAAACTGCTGGACGGTGTGGTGCTGGACGATGACCCCAAACCGGTTCGCGCGGCCGCTTGTGAGATTGTCGACCCTGAGGGCGAGAGACTGCAGTTACGCATGACCCTGACCGAGGGCAAATACCATCAGGTCAAGCGAATGGTGGCCGCTGTCAGCAACCGTGTGGAGGGCCTGCACCGCTCGCGCATTGGCGGGCTGGCCTTGCCCGACGACTTGAAGCCCGGCCAATGGCGCTGGCTGCGAGCAGAAGACCTGGACAAGCTGAAACCTCAGGCCAGTTGATTTTTCAGAAAATCGGCAATTAACTCTGTGGTTTGGGCGGTTTGGTCCCGGTGTGGTGAATGACCGCACTGCTGCAGTTTTTGTAGCGAACTCTTTAATATTGGCTGGGACTTCAGGCTATTTTCTTTTGCAAAGAGGTTGATTTCATCAATCTGGCGCATCGTGCCGTAAGCGTCGTCAGTTCCCTGAATGGCCAGCAGCGGCGCGGTGATGCGGGCGCAATCCCGGCGGATGTCAAAACTGCGAAATTCGTCGGACAGCCACACATCATTCCACTGCCAGAATGCACCGTCCACATCAGCATGAAAACGCGACAATCGCTGGCGCAAATCGCCCGTCTCAAAGGCTTGCCTAGCTTGTGTGATGCTCCGGATGGAGATGTCTTCCACCATGACGTGTGGCGCCATCACGATGCAAGCTGCCACGGGGTGTCTGCTTGCGTGCAACAGGGAAATGCTGCCTCCATCCGAGTGGCCGATCAGCACCGGGTTGACCACATTCAGCGCCTTCAGCAGCGTAGGTAGCACCGTCCAGGCCTCGACGTGCATGTAATCCGGCTTGAGCCGACCAAACCCCCGCACGTCCGGCACCGGATCGGACTGCCCGTACCCCCGCCGCGAATACACCCAGCCCTTGCGCCCCGTGGCCTCGCACAATTGCGCGGGCCAGTCACGCCACATCGCCACCGAGCCCAGGCCTTCGTGAAGGAAAACCAGGGGGGATAGGGCGCCGACTTGTGCGCGCGTGTTTTGGGTGCCAATGTGCTGGACCTCCAGACGCACGCCCTGAATGTCAATCAAGGTCATGGGTGGCATGTTAGCGCTGGCCCCCTGAGGGGCAACATCTTGATCTTTCGCAATGCCTTGCCGCTCGGGGGACTCGCCCATGACCGCTACACTTCAGGATTACTTCAAAAGTGGATTTGTGTGACGTTTTTCCCCTCATTGGCCGCCGCGCTGGCCGTCCTGATAGCTTCTGTTTTTCCATTGTCCGCGCTGTCCCAAACCCAGGCAGTCCCGCAGTCCCCAAAGCCAATTTTTGTGCTGAATTCCCTGGACGCCAGTGTCAGCGTGATTGACCCGGTGACCTGGACCGAAACCAAGCGGATTCCCACCGGCAAAGAGCCGCATCACATGTACCTCACGCCGGATGAGAAATCCCTCATCATTGCCAATGCGCTGAGTGACACGCTCACTTTCATTGACCCGGTCACTGCCGTGGTGCAACGCACAGTGCGCGGCATTCTGGATCCGTATCAGTTGCGTTTTTCCCCGGACATGAAGTGGTTTGTGACGGCTGCCAATCGCTTGAACCACATCGACATCTACAAGTGGGACGGCACTGATTTGGTGCTGGCCAAGCGCATTTCCACAGGCAAAACGCCCAGCCACATCTGGATCGACAGCAAGAGCACCACGGTGTACGGCAGCATGCAGGACAGTGATGAACTGGTGGTGATTGACCTGCCCACACAGACCCTGAAATGGCGTGGCAAAACGGGCGCCATGCCGGCTGACGTGTTTGGCACGCCCGATGACAAGTTTTTGCTCGTGGGCCTGACCGGCGGTGAGGGCGTCGAGGTGTATGACGTGACGGGGCCGACGCCCAAGTTCATCAAACTCTTGCCCACCGGAAAAGGGGCTCACGCGTTTCGCGGCTTTGGCGACAAACGCCACGTGTTGGTGAGTAACCGGGTGGCCAACACCATCAGCAAAATTGACTATCAGACCATGACGGTGGTGGATACCTTTCCGGGCCCCAGCGGGCCGGACTGTATCGACGTATCGCCCGACGGAAAAACCATTTATGTGGCATCGCGTTGGGCCAAAAAGCTCAGCGTGATTGACACCGCCACGCGGCAGGTGGTGCGCCAGGTGAACGTTGGAAAATCACCGCACGGTGTCTGGACGCTGGACCACGCGCCCCGGCAGTAGGCAAGGCAATCGCTTTTTTTGCCGTGTGTTCATTGTCCAAGCTGATCAAAAGCGCTACTTATTCAGTAGCAAGCTTTTTATTGGTGACGGGGACTTCAGCTGTTTTTGCCTCTGCTATTTGTGCCAAGCCCCTGTACCTGACCTTTGACACCGGGCACATGGCGGTGGCGCCTTTGATCGCCGATGTCCTGAACCGGCAAAACGTCAAGGTCACGTTTTTCGCAGCCAATGAACGCACGCAAGTGGGCGATGGCAGCCTGGGCCAACACTGGGCGCAGTGGTGGAAAGCACGCGCCGCCGAAGGGCACGAATTTGCCTCCCACACGTTCGACCATGCCTACTGGCGGGGTGATGTGAAAGGCAGCGCGGGCGAGCCCGACAAATTCCGGATCAGGCCGTCAGCCGGTCCGAATGAGGGCCGCGAATTCACCTGGACTGCCGCGCAGTATTGCGAGCAGGTGGCACATGCTGGCAAGCGTCTGACGGAACTCACTGGCAAAAACAGCTTGCCATTGTTTCGCGCACCAGGCGGAAAAACTTCCCCCGAGCTGCTGGCGGCTGCCCAGTCTTGTGGTTTCAAACACGCAGGCTGGGCGCCCGCCGGCTTCCTGGGCGATGAGTTGCCCAGTGAAAAGTTCAGCAATGAAGCCCTCCTCAAGCAGGCATTGGCTGGCATCAAGTCCGGCGACATTCTCGTCGCGCATTTGGGAATCTGGTCGCGCAAAGACCCTTGGGCTCCCACCGTGCTGGAGCCCCTGATCGTGGGGCTGAAAGAGAAGGGGTTTTGCTTTCAAACCTTGCGTGAGCACCCGGAATTCAAACCGTGGATTGCAGCGCACGGTGGCTAGGCCGACACTACAACCGTGGACTCCCTGATCGACTCCTTTTCCGGCGCCTTTTCACTGGCGCAGCAGTGGCTGTTTGAGTCAGCCGTGCAGCCCATGATGTTCAAGATGGGAATGGGCAACCTGCTGGAAGACGGCTTTTCCGCCACAGGCTGGCTGCTGGTGGGGGTGGTGCAACTGGCGGTGTTGATTGCGGTGATTGGCCCCATGCAACGCTGGCGGCCGGTGGAGCCTGTTACGGACCGGTCCACCATCCGCACGGATATCCTGTACACGCTGATACACCGCCTGGGCCTGTTTCGCATGGTGCTTTTTTTCTCGCTGGAACCGGTATTTGACAACTTGTTTGGCCACTTAAGGGTGGCCGGGGTTGTCACGTTTCACCTGGATGCCCTTTGGCCCGGCGTGACGGACTCACCGGTGGTCAGTCTGCTGATGTACCTGTTGGCTTTTGATTTGCTGAACTACTGGATTCACCGGGGGCAGCACCAGTTCGAATGGTGGTGGAGGCTGCATTCCCTGCACCATGCCCAGCGCCAGATGACCATGTGGAGCGACAACCGCAATCACTTGCTGGATGACCTGTTGCGCGACATCATCGTGGTCGTGACCGCGCAACTGATCGGTATTGCGCCGGGGCAATTTGTGGCCATTGTGGCTTTCACGCAGCTGAGTGAGAGCTTTCAGCATGCCAACTTGCGTCTGTGGTTCGGACACATCGGGGAGCGGCTTTGGATCAGCCCCCGGTTTCACCGGCTGCACCACAGCATTGGCATTGGGCATGAATCGTCAGGGAAAAATACCTTGGGCGGGCACAACTTCGGGGTCCTTTTGCCTTGGTGGGACATGCTGTTCGGCACGGCCAACTTTGAACTTCGTTTTGACGCCACGGGCGTGCGTGACCAGGTTGAACCTGGCCCTAACGGCGTTCGTCAATACGGCACGGGATTTTGGTCCCAACAGTGGCTCGGTCTGAAGCGCCTGGCGGGCGGAGCCTGAGGAGCCAGGTCTGCCGGCGGTGAGGCAGACGACGTGATGATTGGTCAGCCGCACGTTTCTGGGGCTGCGGTTATCCTCGGGTCATGAGCAAGCTTCTGGACTCCTTCTGGCGCGCGGCCATGTACTGTCTCCACCCCCGGGTGATTTCCCTGTCGGTGTTGCCCCTGGTCATCATGGCTAGTGCATCGCTGGCGCTGGGCTATTTTTTCTGGCAACCGTCCATCGATTTTGTCCTTACCAACCTTCAAAGCTATTCCTTGGTGAATACGCTGATTGGCTGGCTGGAAGGTCTTGGCTTGAGCAGCCTTCGTCTGGTCTTGGCACCGGTGGTGGTGCTTTTTCTGGCGATTCCGGTCATTGTGATCGCCTCCCTGCTGTTCGTGGCCTGGATGATGACGCCGGCCATGGTTGCCCTGGTGGGTGAGCGACGTTTCCCGGAACTTCAGCGCAAAAAGGGCGGCTCCTATTTCGCCAGTCTGATGTGGTCGTTCATGTCCACCTTGCTGGCCATCGTTGCCTTGCTGGTGTCTATTCCCCTGTGGTTTATTCCGCCACTGATCCTGGTGCTGCCTCCCCTGATCTGGGGCTGGCTGACTTACCGGGTCATGTCCTATGACTCACTGATCGATCATGCTTCTGCAGATGAACGTAAGCAGGTCATGAAGCAACACCGGGGCAGCCTGTTGGCCATTGGCGTGATCAGCGGATACCTGGGTGCCGCGCCCAGCGTGTTGTGGGCTTCCGGTGCCATGTTCATCGCCATGGCCCCCATTCTGGTACCGGTCGCCATCTGGATGTACACGCTGGTGTTTGCGTTTTCATCGCTCTGGTTCACGCACTACACTCTGGCGGCACTGGAACAGTATCGCAAAGAAAAAATGGATCAAGTCCCCGTTCCTATTGCAAAGTTAGCTATCAAAGACGTAGCGGATGTGGTGACCGATGTCACCCCAAAACTCCCTCCTGACCAGATCACCTTCACTCCCAACCCCTGAGCCATGAACCCACCAATCGGCCTCATCATCATCGGTGATGAAATCCTGTCCGGCAAACGCGCCGACAAACACCTCCCCAAGACCATCGAATTGCTGGCCGAACGCGGCCTTCAGCTTGATTACGCCGAGTATGTGGGTGACTCGCCCGAACGAATCACGGCGGCGCTGAAGCGCGCGTTTGCCTCGGGCGATATTGTGTTTTCCACCGGAGGCATTGGCGCCACGCCCGATGACCACACGCGCCAGTGCGCGGCCAAAGCCCTGGGTGTGGAACTCGCATTGCACCCTCAAGCCGAAGCCTTGATCCGTGAGCGGATGCAGGACACGGCCAAAGAGCAGGGCACCACTTACGAGCCGGACCGCCCTGACAACATTCACCGACTGAACATGGGTGTGTTCCCGGTGGGCGCGCAAATTATTCCCAACCCTTACAACAAGATTCCGGGGTTCACGTGCGGCACTGTTCACTTCGTTCCGGGGTTCCCAGTGATGGCGTGGCCGATGATGGCCTGGGTTTTGGACAATCAGTACAAGCAGCTGCACCAATCGGCCGCCTGGATTGAAAAATCCGTCATCGTCTTCGGGGCCATGGAGGCCACGCTGACACCTTTGATGGAAGACATTGAGCGTGATCACGCCGGTGTCAAAGTATTCAGCTTGCCCAGTGTGGACCACCCTGAGTACGGCCGCCACATTGAGCTAGGGGTGAAAGGTTCACCTGCTCTGGTCGCGGGGGCTTACCCCGAGCTCATCACAGGTCTTGGAAAATTCAACGCCAAGTTAGGCCCTGAATTGGTGCGTTCTTGAAATGGATTATTTTGGTGCGTTTTTATCAATGCATTAAATTGGTGCACTCGGATGTGGCGCTCTTGGGGCGGGCGGGTGCCCTTGAAAATCCATTGCAAACTCGGTGCAAAATACTGTTTGCAATCCTGCCTTGCTGGAAATCGTCCGATGGCTGGCATGGCACAAAAACTGCATTGATGCAGGGTCAAGTTTTTTAACAACCGTTCAACAGGAGTATCTGATGGCCAAGACCGTCGCAGACGTGATCAAGATGGTGAAAGAAAGTGAAGTCAAGTTTGTTGATTTCCGTTTCACTGACACCCGGGGCAAAGAGCAGCACGTGACCGTGCCCGTGTCCCACTTTGACGAAGACAAATTCACCTCAGGCCACGCGTTTGACGGTTCCTCCATCGCCGGTTGGAAGGGCATTGAAGCCTCGGACATGCAGCTGATGCCTGACCCCAACACCGCCAACATCGATCCGTTTTTTGAAGAAACGACGATGATTTTGACCTGCGACGTGGTCGATCCTGCTGACGGCAAAGCCTATGAGCGCGACCCCCGTTCACTGGCCAAGCGTGCTGAAAACTATATGCGCTCGTCCGGCTTCGGCGACACCGCCTACTTCGGTCCGGAGCCAGAGTTTTTCGTGTTCGACAGCGTGCGTTGGGGCAACGACATGTCGGGTTGCTTCTCCAAGATTGACTCGGAAGAAGCTGCCTGGAACACCGGCAAAGAGTACGAGCACGGCAACACCGGTCACCGTCCCGCCGTTAAAGGTGGTTACTTCCCCGTGCCTCCCGTTGACAGCTTCCAGGACATGCGCTCGGAAATGTGCCTGGTGCTTGAAGCCCTGGGCATCCCCGTTGAAGTGCACCACCATGAAGTGGCCAACGCCGGCCAGATGGAATTGGGCACCAAGTTCAGCACGCTGGTGCAGCGCGCGGACTGGGTTCAGTTGCAAAAGTACGTAATTCAAAATGTGGCGCATGCCTACGGCAAAACAGCCACCTTCATGCCCAAACCCATCGTGGGCGACAACGGTTCCGGTATGCATGTGCACCAGTCGGTCTGGAAAGATGGCAAGAACCTGTTCGCCGGTGACGGCTATGCCGGTTTGAGCGATTTCGCCCTGTACTACATCGGCGGCATTATCAAGCACGCCCGCGCCCTGAACGCCATCACCAACCCTGGTACCAACAGCTACAAGCGCCTGGTTCCCGGCTTTGAGGCACCGGTCAAATTGGCTTACTCCGCCAAAAACCGCTCGGCTTCCATCCGGATTCCGTTCGTGGCCAACCCCAAAGGCCGTCGCGTTGAAGCGCGTTTCCCCGATCCACTCATGAACCCTTACCTCGGCTTCTCGGCCTTGTTGATGGCGGGTCTGGATGGCGTGGAAAACAAGATTCACCCGGGCGAAGCTGCCAGCAAGGACCTGTACCATTTGCCACCCGAGGAAGACAAGTTGATCCCAACCGTCTGCCACAGCCTGGATCAGGCGCTGGAGTATCTGGACAAAGACCGTGCCTTCCTCACCAAAGGCGGCGTGTTTACAGACTCTTACATTGATGCGTACATCGACTTGAAGATGCAGGAGGTGACCCGCTTCCGCATGGCAACGCACCCTGTCGAATTCGACATGTACTACTCGCTGTAATCCCTTCTGCCCTCGGGCGGAAGGTGGTTTACTGGAAACTCAAAAGAACGGCTTCGGCCGTTCTTTTGCTTTGCGGGCGACTATTAAGGTCATTTTCAGGGGTCTTATCTGCACTTTGACTTGTGGCACAGTGAGTGCATACTGAATGGACATCCCTGCGAACTTTTGTCGCCTGGAGATTGAATGAAATATCTTTACCTCACTTTTATCGCAAGCCTTTTAAGTTTGAACTGTGTGGCGCAGGAGCGCATCTACCGTTGCGACAACAACGTCTACACAAACACGTTGCAAGACCCAAGGGCGCAAGGTTGCAAACTGATGGAAGGCGGCAACGTTACCGTTGTTCAAGGCACGCGCCCGGCGGCCTCAGGCGCTCAATCAGCCAAAGCGGCTGCAGCGCCGCAAAACTCTCCGCCCGGCAGTCCCAAAGTCGATGCCAACGACCAGAAGGCGCGTGACTCCGATGCGCGGCAAATTCTCGACTCTGAACTCAAAAAAGCCGAGGCTCGAAAAGCCGAGTTGACCCGCGAATACAACAACGGCGAACCCGAAAAGCGTGGCGATGAGGCCCGCAATTACCAGAAATACCTGGACCGCGTCGCGGAGCTCAAAGCCAATCTGGCCAGGGTGGAGAGTGACATTGCCGGCATTCGCCGCGAGTTGGGTCGTGCCGGTGGCAATGCCGGCGGTGCAATGGCAGTAACTGGGGCAAAATAAGCGGCTTGACCAAGCCACTGAAAATCAAACCCTCCGCCGTGCCGGCCAACAGTGCGGCATTGAGATTCCAATCTTTCGATTTGCTGGCCACGCTGGTTGCTGTGGTCCACAGCAACGGCACTGTCCTGTTTGCCAATTCCGCGCTGGAAGATGCCTTGGGCACATCGCGCCGCACCATTGAGGGGTCCCACTTCCCCGATAGTTTCACCGAACCCCAATTGCTGATCAATGCGCTGGAGGGGGCCGGAGGCAATGCTTTTGCCGCATTGCGCTACGACGCATGGCTCAAGCGGCTGAATCACGATGCCATCCCCGTGCATGCCATCGTGACCCAAACGGACGTGGCCCATGAAATTGTGGTGGAACTGCTCCCCCTGGAACAACAGGCCCGCCAGGACCGAGAAGAACGACTCGCCGACCAGGCCCAGGCGAACAAGGAACTGATTCGCAACCTGGCTCACGAGATCAAAAACCCGTTGGGTGGCATTCGCGGCGCTGCGCAATTGCTGGAAATGGAAATCGAGTCGCGCGAGTTGACGGAATACACCCAGGTCATCATTCGCGAGGCAGACCGTTTGCAAACCCTGGTCGACCGGTTGTTGGCCCCGCACCGACGGCCACATTTGGTCGGCGATGTGAACATTCACGAAGTGTGCGAGCGTGTGCGCTCTCTCATCCTGGCCGAGTTTCCCAAGGGGCTGAAGGTGGTGCGGGACTATGACACGTCCATCCCCGAGTTTCGAGGGGACCGCGAGCAGCTCATTCAAACCGTGCTCAACATCGCGCATAACGCTTGCCAGGCCTTGTCGGATCGCATTGCAGCGGGCGATGCCACGATCACGTTTCGCACCCGTGTCGAGCGGCAAATCACCTTTGGCAAGCAGCGCTACCGGTTGGCACTGGAATTGCATGTCATCGACAACGGGCCTGGTGTACCAGACTCGATCAAGGAGCGCATTTTCTACCCGCTGGTATCTGGCAGGGACGGTGGCTCTGGACTGGGGCTGACATTGGCGCAAACCTTTGTTCAGCAGCACCATGGGTCGATCGAGTGCGAAAGTGTGCCGGGACGGACGGATTTCCAAATATTGATACCGCTGCCTTGATCAGACCTGGTGTTCTGCCAGGCCTTCATGGCAGCTCCAACAGGGGTGACGACACACATGAAGCCGATCTGGATAGTAGATGACGACCAGTCCATTCGCTTCGTTCTGGAGAAGGCGCTGTTACGCGAAAACCTTCCCACCCGCAGCTTCACCAACCCCAAAGATGTCATCACCGCGCTGAACACGGCCAGTGACGAAGACGGTCCGCAGATTCTGGTCAGCGACATCCGCATGCCCGGCGGCTCCGGTCTGGATTTGCTGGAAAAAGTCAAAGCCAAACATCCCGGTCTGCCCGTCATCATCATGACGGCGTTCTCCGACCTGGACAGTGCCGTGTCAGCGTTTCAGGGCGGTGCCTTCGAGTACCTGCCCAAGCCTTTTGATTTGCCCAAAGCCGTCGAACTGATTCGGCGCGCCGTGGAAGAAAGTCAACGCGAAGAGGTCGCTGAGGAGCGAATGGCGGCAGCTCCTGAAATGCTGGGTCAAGCCAGCGCCATGCAAGATGTGTTTCGTGCCATTGGCCGTTTGAGCCAAAGCAATGTGACGGTGATGATCACCGGTGAGTCCGGCTCCGGCAAGGAACTGGTGGCACGTGCCCTGCACAAGCATTCACCCCGTGGGGACCTGGGCAGCAACGGCCCGTTTGTGGCCATCAATACAGCGGCCATCCCCAAAGACTTGCTGGAAAGCGAACTCTTTGGTCACGAGCGCGGGGCGTTCACCGGTGCCCAGACCATGCGCCGTGGCCGGTTTGAGCAAGCCGATGGTGGAACCCTGTTTCTGGATGAAATTGGCGACATGCCGTTTGACCTGCAAACCCGGTTGCTTCGGGTACTGAGCGACGGGCATTTCTACCGCGTGGGTGGCCACAGTGCCGTGAAAACCAATGTTCGGGTGATTGCGGCCACCCATCAGAATCTGGAGCAGCGTGTCAAGGAAGGTGCCTTTCGGGAGGACCTGTTTCACCGCCTCAATGTGATTCGCTTGCGACTGCCGGCTTTGCGCGAGCGCAAGGATGACATCGCCATGCTGACCCGTCATTTTCTGACGCAAAGTGCACAGCAACTGGGTGTGGAACCCAAGCGAATCTCCGATGCGGCCCTGGGCTGGCTCAGCCAGTTCAATTTTCCGGGGAATGTGCGCCAGCTGGAAAACATCTGCCACTGGTTAACCGTGATGGCACCGGCGCAAACCATTGAACCCAAAGACCTGCCCCCTGAAGTGGCGGTGGTTTCGGCTGCGGCGGACCTGGCAGAGCCAGGTGGAGCAACCGCTTCAGTTGCCGTTCCTTTGGCCCCGGCGGCTGAGCTGCCTGTGCCGTCAGATCACCATGTCGCACCGGCCAGCGTGATGTCAAACGGCAGCGAAATGAATGGATCTCGGGGCTTGGCTCATGGCGTTGCTGCGTCTGTCTTGGGCAGTGCGGATTGGGAAACCAGTCTGGAAGCCGAAGCCATCACGCTGCTCACCGATGGGCGTCACGACGTGTGGGACGAGTTGACCAGGCGCTTTGAAGCCAAACTGATTTTGACGGCCCTGGCCAACACCAAAGGCCGTCGCATTGAAGCGGCTCAAAAACTGGGCATTGGCCGCAACACCATCACGCGCAAGATTCAGGAACTGGGTCTGGAGTGATTTCCAGCACCACCGGCGCGTGGTCGCTGGGGCGATCGTTCTTGCGGGGGGTCTTGTCGATCAGGCAGGCTTTTGCCATGGGCTTCAAGGCGTCACTGATCAGAATGTGATCGATCCGCAAGCCCCGGTTGCGCCTGAATCCAGCGTCGCGGTAGTCCCACCAGGAATAGCTTTTGGGTGGCTGGTCAAACAGGCGATGGGAGTCCGTCAGTCCCAGGGCAATCAGGGCCCTCAATTGATAGCGTTCTTCGTCCGTGCAATGGATCTGGTCGCGCATGCCCTCCGGGTCCCACACGTCGGCATCATCAAAGGTGATGTTGTAGTCGCCCATCAGCACCAGGCGCGGATAGGTCTGCAACTCGGACCTAATCCAGCTACGCAGGCCCTTGAGCCATTCCATCTTGTACTCAAACTTGTCGGTGCCGGGCGCCTGCCCATTGGGAAAATAGCCGCCAATCACCCGGATGTCGCCCTGGGTTGACGCGACAGTGGCACTGATAACCCGCGCCATGTCGTCCTCAAACACGGGGATGTTTCTGACTACATCCGTCACCGGTGCGCGGGACAACATCGCGACGCCGTTGTACGTTTTCTGACCGAAACAATGCGCTGCATAACCCGCTTGGGAAAATGCGTCGGCGGGGAACTTGTCGTCTGTCATTTTCAGCTCTTGCAGCACCAATACATCCACCGGGTTGACCAGCAGCCAGTCCAAGACCTGCGGCAGACGAACGGTAAGGGAATTGACATTCCAGGTGGCGAATTTCATTATTTTAAAAAATCGTTATAAATCAACAATGTTTTTCCATAGCTAATTTATAGCTACACATCTGGCTACATATTTGTGAATGTACTTTTTGTTCTGCCTAAGTAGTAAGTTACTTCGGTAGCGAGGGGATTCCGCAACAATTGACTAAAGATTTGCAAAGCTTATTGAATAGGTTGACCAACAGGCTTCCGTTGGTTAATTGACATAGGAACGCAATTATGAGATTTGATCCAATTGATTTGAGTAAAAAACTGATTGTTGACCCAAGTATCGTCACAGTTGATCGGTTGACTATTGCCATGCTCTTTCCAAAAGATCATGGCAACCAAGCTGAATTTTTCCAGGATCTTCTGAAACCGAGTTTGCAAAAATTGAAAAGGGTCTACCCGGAGGAGCATTCCAAATCTGTTTCAAATCTTATTGTGGATGGAACATACAACGGAGTGCTCGCCGGTACTGTTCTGATGTACTTTCGATCATTGCAGTCTGTAGCTGTGAAGACCGTGGCGGGAAAACCTGCAGAGTCGTCACTAAATGTGGTTAGCTATCTTTGCGAAGTCAACGATCTTGGCCGTACAGGTAGCAAAACAAGGGATAGTTGGCCGCAACATCCAAAGGTCACACTGTTGTCGCCAGCCGAAAACTAGTCATCTAAACGGATAAGTGCCAATCCAAAACTGGCCAGGGTGTTCCACTGATCTGCTGAATATTTCAGCAGGTACTTAAAAGGTGATCACCATGGAAATGATAGGCAAGGTCAGGCGCATGAAACTGCGCGACAAACTCTCCCACAGTGCGATCGCGAAGGCCACGGGATTGTCACGCACGACGGTCAAGAAATGGCTCAAGGCCCCTGGCGACAAAGCACCCAAGTACGTCAGAGAAAGTGTTGACGGCAAACTCACCGGCTTTGTAGAAACACTGGATCAGTCCCTTAAGGCTGACTCTCATCGACCCAAGCATGGCCGGCGCACTGGACGCGCGTTGTTCAAGCAAATCCAGGCTCTGGGCTACCGGGGTGGCTACAGCATGGTGACCAACTTCATTCGCGCATGGCGCGAGAAGACGGGCAAATTGCCCAGTAAAGCCTTCGTGCCACTGAGTTTTGAGTTGGGTGAGGCGTTCCAGTTTGACTGGAGCGATGAAGGCTTGGTGGTGGGTGGCATCTTCTACAAGGTACAGGTCTCGCATCTGAAGCTGTGCGCCAGTCGAGCATTCTGGTTGGTGGCCTACCCCGGCCAGGGGCATGAGATGCTGTTTGATGCCCACACCCGGTCCTTCCAGGCGTTGGGTGGGGTCACGCGCCGGGGCATCTACGACAACATGAAGACGGCGGTGGACAAGGTCAAGAAGGGCAAGGGCCGCATCGTCAACGCCCGCTTTGCGGCGATGTGCAGTCACTACCTGTTTGATCCGGACTTCTGCAACGTCGCCTCAGGCTGGGAGAAAGGCGTCGTGGAAAAGAATGTGCAGGACAGTCGTCGCCGGATCTGGATTGAAGCGGGCACCCGCCGCTTTGGCTCCTTCATTGAACTCAATACCTGGCTGGGGGAGCGTTGCCGATCTTTGTGGGCTGACACAGCGCACCCGGTCCACAAGCAATTCACCGTGGCCGAAATGCTGGAGTTGGAGAGGCCGCATTTGATGAACATGCCTGCGCCCTTTGATGGCTACGTCGAGAAATCTGCCAGGGTCAGTAGCACCTGCTTGGTGGCGGTGGCGCGCAACCGCTACTCCGTGCCTTGCGAATGGGCGGGACACATGGTGAGCACCCGGCTATATCCAAACAGCATTGCGGTTGCTGCCGACGACACCATCGTGGCCAGTCACCCCAGGATGACCGGCTCCGGTCAAACCAACTACGACTGGCAGCACTACATCGACCTGGTGCAAAGAAAGCCGGGGGCCTTGCGAAACGGCGCGCCGTTTCTGGACATGCCACAGCCGCTACTGCGTCTGCGCCAGTCCCTGCTGCGCCACCCAGGAGGGGACCGGGTCATGGCCGACGTGTTGGCCATGGTTCCACAAGCCGGGCTGGAGGCGGTACTGGTAGCGGTGTCGTTGTTGCTCGAAGGTGCAGCGCCGAGTGGCAGCGTCAGCGCCGAGCATGTCCGCAATGTGCTGGCACGCCTGAACACACCTGCCACACCAGAACGGGCGCAAACGGCGTTGCAGCTGACCCATGTCCCCAGAGCCGATACCGCACGCTATGACCGACTGCGTCCCACCCACCAAGATGGTCTGGAGGTGAGCCATGCGCAGTAATCATCCGATTGAAACAGCACGTGATGTCCAGGTTGAACTCAAGGCGTTGCGATTGCATGGCATGGCCAGCGCCTGGGGGGACTTGATGGAGCAAGGTGGTGGTGCCAGCATCGAGCCCTCGCGTTGGCTGATTGAACATTTGTTGCAGGCAGAAGATGTGGACCGGCATATGCGCTCCATTGCCCACCAGATGAAGGCAGCGCGGTTCCCTGTGCATCGAGACTTGGCGGGGTTTGACTTCGACGTGTCATGCGTCGACAAGACGCTGATCCAAAAATTGGCGGATCTGTCGTTCACGCAAGATGCCCAGAATGCGGTGTTGATTGGCGGGCCTGGCACCGGTAAGACGCACTTGGCAACCGCATTGGGTATCTCGGGTCTGACACGACACCACAAGCGGGTTCGGTTTTACTCAACCGTAGATCTGGTAAACGCATTGGAGCAAGAGAAGGCCCAAGGCAAGGCGGGTCGTATCGCCATGATCTTGATGCGTCTGGATCTGGTCATTCTGGATGAGCTGGGGTACTTGCCATTCAGCCAAGCCGGTGGCGCCTTGCTGTTTCATCTGCTGTCCAAGCTGTATGAGCACACCAGCGTATTGATCACTACCAACCTGACGTTCGCGGAATGGTCCAGTGTGTTCGGAGATGCCAAGATGACGACGGCGTTGCTGGATCGACTCACCCATCATTGCCACATTGTTGAGACCGGCAACGACTCCTATCGATTCCGGCACAGCTCCAAAGAGGCCAAGGGGAAGATCAAATCCAGGGAGCAATCCAGGAAGGCCACTGCGCATGCAGAGGCTTCGCTCACCCTAGAAGCTGATCCGTTCTGATCGTCGTTGCGGCCAAGGCAAGCAGCTTCGGGCTACGCCCTACGTAGCTTGCCATTGATGTTCAATCCCAGCGGAAAACCAAATGAAAAGGAATCCGAAAAACCAGCAAACCGCTATAGTTATCCACAGTTGGCATTCAAACTGCCAGCGTTAGCCCCTGGCCAGACTTCAATTGGCACAGGTGGCCAGTATTCGATTGGCGCCGACAGTGAAGGTTTCTGGAGCATAGTGCTTGGGCTAAATTATCAGATTTCACCCGCGAATTGTGGGTGGAATCTCTTCAATGGGAAATCCAGATGGTTCAACCGCTAGCGACCATCGTTGAATATCCTTGAGAGCACCGCAAATCCATATAGCAATCCTGCTAGAGCATGTGCACTCGCGGCTGTTTATTTGCGATTTTTCGTTTCACCAACGCCAAACCTTATCAATTTTGCATCGTAGCCAATGGCTATTCATGGAAAAAGGGAGGTACCCAAATGGAAGCAATGATTACTCGCTGGGGTCACAGCGCAGGCATTCGACTGCCCGCAGTACTTATGCGAACTATGACCCTCTCAGTTGGCGACATGGTATCTATCAGGTTACTCGATAGTGGCGACATTCGCCTGAGACCGGTGAATCACACCAAAGTCGTTTCCGCCAACCCGTCTGCCAAGGAGCCCAAACAGCGATGTACTTCCGATGATCCTTGGTAGCCACTTCCAAATATCGCTCTTCTCATTATCTAAGGAGTCTCATCATGGCAGTGAAACTAATCTCACACGGCAATACCCTAGCAGTCCCCCTGCCAATTGAAGCGGTCAAAAGGATGAAACTTAAAGAAGGCTACTCCGTCACGGTGCTAGATGAACGGCAGTGGTTCAGGATCAGACCACTCTCACCGGCATCGCAGCCGTTGCTGGTGGCGGCAGAGCAATCACTCCGTCGTGAAAATTCCATGCAAGACCCTGATGAACCACCACGGGAAACTCCGTCCACCATCGGCTTCTTTTCAGCGAGGGCAAAGAAATGAAACTGAGCAGAGCAATTGAAATGCATAAGGCATCAGGCTTGGACTCCTTGATCGTCATATCCATTCCACTGACCAGCGGCCTCACGGATTTCAGCCTCGACTTTTTTCCGCCCTTTTTCCGAGGGTGGTGTTCTTCTTCGATCCACCAGATTCCAGAAACATTGGGAATCCAAGAAGTGGAACTAGACGAATATTTTGAAGGAATCGACGCGGATGTTTTTTTTTCAAGAGCGAGTTTTATGGTCGAAAACTGCCGCTTGGAAACGGTAGAACAATTCGCTCGTGAGTACGAGACCCGGACCAACTGCAAACCCGGTGACGCGAATGAGCTCATGGTGCTCAATATTTCTCTGAAGACCGATGCAACGTCATCGCGGCAAGATATCAATACTTCTGTTCGGCCAGCGACTCCTGAACCATCGCTTCAGCATCAGACCAACGCACAGGCGTCGATTTTTCCAACGCCATCCAAGCCGAAAGTAGCAGGCCAGTGACAGGTTTCTTGGATCCCATACGCAAGACTTTAAGTTTGCAGTGTTGAAGCACCATTGCGTGGACGTCACCCGCTTCCATAGGCACATGAAAACGTGGCAATTCAACCTGAGTTGAACGCACATCTAAAATCCGCTTGACTAAAACAAAGCCGCCAGTCGTTGGCTATAAAAAAGGAAATTGAAATGCAACCACTTTTCGAAGCAGCAAACTTGCTCACTCAAGAAATCGAACGAACGAAACAACACCTAGTCAACTTAGAGCAAGCACTCGCTGGACTTCGACCACTGATTACGATTGACGCCGCTACGATGGCATTGCCTTTCACGAATCAGACTTCAGGACAAACAGTTGAAGACGTGTCCGTTGTCGTAAAAAGTCCTGCCAAGTCAAAGCGCAGCAGCAAGGTTAAAACCACTTCACCAGCTTCAGCGCAAGAATTGCCTGCGACCAATACCAAGTTTTGGCTGTCGCTGATGGGCCGGAAAAAGACGAGCGTTCAAGATTTGGTCTATAGCGCAATCAATAAATTGGACGTTGAAGAGTGGGCTCGCCCCAAGCTAAAGATGAGGGCACAAACCTGGATTTACTCTTCAGTCAAGTCGGGCCTTTTGTCAATTTCAGCTGACAAGGATGGAGGCAAGCTCTATCAGCGCAAGCCAGCTTGACTGTCAGGTCAGAGCTACTTCCACAGGCCGAACGACTACAACCAGCGCCATATCGCCACAAATATCCGACGCCCCGGCAGGGCCTCGGGCAGACTCCAATGCCCTTTGATGTTGAACGTGTGTTGATAGGTTGGCCTCATCACAGTTCACTCCCCACGGGCACTGGGATTCCCTGACGCAACCATTCGACGACGGCCACCTCCGGCTCGCTCTGCTGCCAGCGTTGCTCACTCCAGAGGTCTTTTGCAACTTCGTCACGTTGCTCACGCTGAAGCCTTGGCCATTGCGCGTGAAGACGGGCAGAACACCTGGAAATCCATTCACTTTCGGTCATAGGGGACTCGCTCATAAGTACTGTTTATATGTACAGTATACGAAAATCGAGAGGAAACGCAAGTTGAACGGCGCAAAGGTCGGCCTTGAACTCATGAGTGTGGAACTTGTGGTGTAGTTGGGGTGAGTCGGAAGTCGCTCGAAATGTCCGCTTAGGCAGTTCATTGCAGTCACCCACGCGGTGCCTTTGTAATTCGGCAGTGCCACGGTTGCTGACACTCGATCCAAGCAGGCAAAATCTCGGTGAGTGCCACCCTGAGGTCATCGGCCCTCACGACAGAGCTGATCCGTCGAACCGCTCGCAAACACTGAATACGCAAGGAGCGTTCTAGCTGGTGCCCCCGCTAATCAAAGTGAAAAGTTGGCTATTGCCCTGTTGAAACAGCAGATCTGTGGCACTGCAGATTCCAATCCTTTGGGAGGTTGTGTCTTGAGTGTCTTGATTTACCCAATAATTTTGGCTGTAAATTAAGTGGGAAAATGCACCGAAAGTAATGATCGTTGGGCGCGAAAGAGCACTAATGGCCAGCCAATATATTCCCCATCTTCTAAAGCCTTCTGCCTCTCCCAGACTTGAAAATTTTGCGCTTCTTGCGGGGCTTGATGCAGCGGTGCGGGGGTCGGTGATCTCGGTCATGCCACTCGCTGTTTACGATGCGCTGGGAAACGCGGCGTCGGTGTCGCGGGCCTATTTCATCGCAGGTATCGTTTCGCTGATCTGGGGCCTGATGGTGCCATGGGCCACGCGCCACTTGCCACGAAGTTGGATGTATTCGGCTGGTGCCATCTTGTACCTGGTCGCGATGGCGCTGGCGGTCACCGGTGGAAAAATCGCCATGCCCTTAGCGCTGATTTCCATGGCAATGGCTACGGCGACGACCTTTGTCTGCTTTAACTCTTACGTGCTGGACTATGTGCCGCGAGCTGAGCTTGGCCGCAGCCAGACAATGAATATGCTCTTTGCAGGCGCCCCTTGGGCCATTGGCCCAATGATGGGGGTCTGGTTACGACAGGTCTGGCAGCCGTTGCCGTTCATCGTGGTCTCATGCTTGGCGTTGGCTTTGCTGGCTGCGTTCTGGATGCTGCGGCTTGGTAATGGCAAGCAGATCGCCCGCGCCAAAAGGCAGACGCTTAATCCAGTCGCCTACCTCGGGCGGTTTTTTGCACAACCGCGTTTGATTGCGGGTTGGCTATTTGCAGTGATTCGGTCCTGTGGCTGGTGGGTCTATGTCGTTTATCTGCCGATCTTCTGCATTGAAGCAGGACTGGGCGAAAAAGTCGGTGGTATGGCACTGTCCTTTACTAACGCCTTGTTGCTTACTTCGCCGCTCATGCTGCGGCAGGTGCGCAAGTATTCTGTGCGCTTTTCCTTGCGCGTTGCCTTTGCCTATTGCGCCATCTTTTTTATCGCGGCGACGCTACTATCGTCCTGGCCCTCGCTGGTGGTAGCGTGCATTCTGGCAGCGGGCACTGGCCTTGTGCTGCTGGATCTGATTGGTGGGCTGCCCTTCATGATGGGCGTCAAGCCTTCGGAGCGCACAGAAATGGCAGCTGTTTATTCGAGCTTTCGCGATGTGTCCGGTGTGCTGACGCCCGGCGCAGCCTACCTTTTGTTGTTGGTGGCCCCACTAGGTGGCATTTTTGCAGCCAGTGGCATAGGTCTGACGATTGGTTGGGCTATTGCTGGGCGGCTACACAAACGCCTGGGCGTAAAACGGCCGTCAAAGGTGCAGCGCCTGAATTGCTGATAGCAGCACAGCTTGTACAGTTTCCCGCCGTCGCTGGTGCTCACGACTTAATCTGGCTTGATAATTGACCTAAATATGGTCAAAAACTCTAGACAGCACGCTGACTTCAAACTTTGGCAGACGGCCGATCTCTTCAAACGGCAGGTTCCAGCCCACAGGTGCCAGCCTGTTTTCTCCGAAACGGTCACTCAAATTTGAACGTCGGGTCTGGAGCAAAACAAAGACGCGCAATGCCGCGATAACGGCCGGTCACGACACCCGGTCCTGCGGCAAGTCTGGGCCAGAAGAGGGTATTTGCAAGTAACCGCTATCTGGCTGCCCCTATCGCATCAATCGTTGGTACATAGGTTCGCTTCGACGATTTCTGCTTCCTATATCACCTGCCGGGCGTTTGCAACTCACTAAACTTTGACTTCAGCGGACATGTTTGCACGATCACAGATAGAAGGGTTTGAGAACTCGCGACTTCAAATTTTGATCTATCCAGCAAAGCCTCCACGTCCGGCCGCTTTGGCCCGGTAAAGGTAGACGTCGGCCAAGGCAATGAGTGCTTGCCAATCGGCACCGGTTTCACTGTTCAGCGCGAACCCTACGCTTGCACCGATCTGGATCCGGACCGAATCAATTTCAAAGGGTTCGTGGGCAGCGTCAATAACCTTTGCAGCAATAGTTTGAGCCTGCAACTGCTCGCTAATTCCTGGCAGCACAATGGCGAATTCGTCACCACCCAGCCGTGCGACCGCATCGCTGGGCCTCACGAGCTTTAAAAGCCGTTGTGCAAACAGTTTCAAGATGCGGTCCCCCATTGGATGGCCGTACTGATCATTCACAGGCTTGAAATGGTCCAGATCGATGTACAACAGTGCGAGGCGACTTGCGCCTTCTTGACTTTCCAATTTCAGGAACTCTTCAAACCCTGAACGGTTCAGTAGCCCGGTCAATGCATCGCGCTGAGTGAGCTCCAGCAAGCGAACTGCTTCAAGCTTGTGCCGCGTGATGTCTTGGGCGACGGCAACGAAACCGTCCACCTCATTGTTGTCCATCCAGAGCGGGATAAAACTTATGGCCATGTGGCGATTCACGGTTCGAGCTGGATACTCCTTTTCAAAGTTGACTGTTTCCCCAGCAAGTACCCGCGTAAACCAGGGCAAACTTCGCTGATATTCCACTTCACCAAGGACCTCGGGCAGGCTTTTGCCAACGATGTCACTTCGTGCAATACCAGCCCAGTTTTCAAAGTGAGTGTTCACGAAGCGATAGCGGCCATCCTTGCCTACCACGGTCACCAACGCAGGGATTGCTTCCGTCACAGCTTGAAGCGTGGCCGACTGTCGTACCAAAACCTGCTTGGCTTGAACTTCGACAGAAATGTCACGCATGACGGCGGAATACCGGTCAATGCGTCCTTGTGAATCACGGTGAGCCAGCACCATGTGGCTGACTGGAACAACACGGCCTCCAACTGCCAGAACGGTCGTTGCGCCAACCCACACTTCACCTCTCTTAACGACAGGAAGAATCTCCTGTTCATACCGTTGATTGGTTTGCGGTGTATTGAACTCAGAGAACTGGCGACCCTTCAACGAGTCGTGCGGGCCCAGGCCCGTTGCAACCCGAACGGCGGGGTTCATATAAGTGATGTTGCCACGCCAGTCTGACTGGACCACATAGTCCGTGGTGTTGTCCAAAATCGCTGCCAGTTCCCTGGCCGCTCGCTCAGCCCCATATCGTGCAGTGATATCCAGACCTGTCAGAAAGAATCCACAAACGTCGCCATCGGCCGAAAGATCTGGAACCAGCGTGTTTTCAAAACGGCGCAATTTGCCGTTGATCGTTTCCTCGAATTCAAATCGCTGAGACTGACCCGCCAAAACTGCACGGGCGCTAGCTTCTATGACGGAGTCGGATGCGCCCTGGAGGATTTCACTGCGGGTGCGCCCCAAGACCTCTTCACGCGCCAGGCCAAAGCGTTGGCATTGCGCCAGATTGACGAAACGGTATCGCCGATATCTGTCTAGGTAAGCGATCCTCAACGGAAGATTGTCCGTAATCCGTCTTAGAAAGTGCTCACGCTCAACCAGTTGATCCTCCAATCGCTTTCGCGCTGTGATGTCCTGGAAGGCACCCACAAGGCGTACAGGTCTTCTATCGTCGGTTTCCACCTCACCCACGGAACGAACCCAGATTTCTCGACCTTTGGCCGTCACAAAGGGAAGCTCCAGATCCCAAGGCGTACCTTCTTGAATGCCCATCGCGACAGCCTGTTCGATCAGCGGTCGTGCGCTTGGCGCATAAAAAGTAATCGCTTGACCCAGTGTTGGGACATAGTCAAGACCAACTTCGTGGATGCGTCGGGTTTCTTCGGACCAGATGATCTCTTCAGTGACCAAATCCAGTTGCCAGCCGCCAACACCGGCCACGCGACCTGTTCTGGCCAGCAATGACTGAACAATTCGCTGGGAATCTTCGGCATGTTTGCGTTGGGTCATGTCCCGTCCGACGGAGTGCAGCAATGGACGTTGACGGCCATCTTTTAGCAAACTGTTGGTCCAAGCTACCCATTTCTCCTCACCGTTGACCGCCACCATGGGGTTTTCATTCGAGTGACTTTCACCCGACGCCAGTACGAGTTGTATCTGGGCTCTAACAGCGGCACGGTGCCTGGGTTCAACGAAATCAAAAAGGTTGGTCCCGATCATTTGAGATGGGATCAGGTCAAAATGGCGCGCGTAGGCGGGATTGACATAAACAAGAGTGCCGTCGGGTTCGGCCAGTGATATGAGCTCGGTTTGCGTTTCCAAGACGTCGCGGTAGGGGATCAGATCGCCAGTGAGTGATGGTACAGGTTTGATTTGCACGGCAACTTTGTCATTGGCGCGGATCAGATCGCGGCGCATCAACATGGCTTGAACAATGACTTCCGACAAAGACGCCAAGCTTTGCATCTGGGCGCCGTTCAGGTGCCCTGGCTCTAAGCCCATCACACACAACGTACCTACACACGCCCCTCCGTCCAGAATCAGTGGAAAACCAGCATAGAACCGCACGTGCGGCGCTTCAGCGACCAATGTGTAGTTTGCGAATCGAGGGTCAAGTCGGATGTCCGGGACTTCCAGAAATAAACCGGTATCTGCGACCATCGTGCAAAAAGATTGTTTACGGAGAGTCTGCGTGTAGCCCGACAAGCCATGGTTGGCCTTGAACCAGACACGATGCTCATCAACCAGGCTGATGCACGCTATTGGCATCCCACATACATGCGCCGCCTGAAGTGCCAACAGGTCAAATAGCGGCTCGTTCTTACTGTCCAGAAAATGAAGGTCTCTGAGACTGGCAAGGCGGTCGGTCTCTTGATTTGAATTGATACTCTTATTCAACATGGGAAAGCATTGCGTCATTCAAAGATGCTCAAAGGAGGCGTAGGGTTCTGCCTTCTAACAATTGAATAGCCTCGATATTGATGGCAGGTTCCGCCATTGCGCACAGACTCACAGACTAAAAGACATCTCGAGACCATAGCCCTGATTGCTGCCTGCTCATTGTCATGGTACACCGCTACTATGGATCGCGCAGACAAGGAAATGGTCGAGAAACATGCGGTCAATCATAGTTAACGCTGCAAACCCGCTCGGTTCTTCAGTCTGGCAATGGCACGCCTAGGTCCGATTTTGGGCGTTCGGTCGAAAAATGCATATTCCCTTCGTGGATCGGTATCGGAGACCCCTCAGGGCCACTCGGGTGTCCACAAGTGACCGGCATTGCTCCGAGTGTCCTGTTGCGAAAAAGGCAATAGAGCCGTGGCGAATAACAAGTCGATTGAAACAATTCGCGGAGGCTGCAGTAAATTCCAATTGGGTGCATGGCACCAGTATTTATGGTTCACGCCGGCGAAAGGTTAATCTCGATTGGTTCCGACACCCACTGCACCATTTGCAGCAAGTTGTCCTGGAAGTCAGCCGCCCCTAAGATGGGGATGGACCCATGAAAACGGACTCGGAAAACGCCAGATTCACCGGTTGCCCCACGTTGCTGGCCCATCGCCCCAGAACCCCTGCAGCCATTGGTTTGGCAAACAGGTAGCCTTGCAACTCATCGCAACCAAAACCTGTCAGCACATCGCGTTGCCCAGTGGTTTCCACACCCTCTGCCACCACGCTCAGACTCAATGCATGGGCCAGTTTAACGACAGCTTCCACAATAGCTCGGGCATCGGCGCTATGTTCCAAGTCTTTCACAAATGACTGGTCGATCTTCAGCTGACTTACCTGCAACCGTCGCAGGTAAGACAGGCTGGAATAGCCAGTACCAAAATCATCGATGGACAGCTTGACACCAATTCGGCCCAAGGCCTCAAACGCCTTTAAAGTGCCTTCGGCATCTTCCATCGCCACCGACTCGGTGATCTCGAAAATCAGGACGGTTGGGTCCAACTGGTGCAGTTTCAGGGCTCGCTCGACACGTTGTACCAAATCATCTTGGCGTAGCTGGTGCACCGACAGATTGATAGCTACGCGGACGCGCAAACCCTGACCCATCCACTCGCGCATCTGTCGGCACGCCTCCTGAATCACCCAGTCGCCCAAGGCGTTTATCAGCCCAAAACGTTCGGCTATAGGGATGAACAACGCGGGGCTCAGCATGCCATGCTCTGGGTGCTGCCAGCGCAGCAAGGCTTCGACACCTGTTATCACGTTGCGGCCGGCATTGACCTTGGGTTGGTAGTGCAACGACAACTCATTGCGCTCTATAGCCAGCCGCAGATCACGCTGTAGTTCAATCTGTTCGCGCACGCCGGCGTTCATATGCGGCTCAAAAAAAGCATAGGCGCTGCCGCCGCCTCGCTTTGCCGCATACATGGCCGCGTCCGCATGCCCCATGAGCTGATCTCGCGGTCCGTCAGAAGGGTACATGGCGATACCTAAGGAGCACGAAAGGCGCACTTCATGTTCGCCGGTGGTGACAGGAAGGCTCAGGGAGTCGATGATGCGCTGGGCGATTTGCGCAGCTGCTGCGGTGTCCGGGTTACCCTCCAGAAGCAGCACAAACTCATCACCGCCCACCCGTGCGACCGTGTCGGTTGCTCGCGCATGTCTGGCCAGGCGCAGGGCCATCTCACAAAGCACTGTGTCGCCAAAACCATGGCCAAAAGAGTCGTTGATCGGCTTGAAGCCGTCCAAGTCGACAAAAAGCACCGCGAGAGTGGAACCATCGCGGGCACTACGTTCAACTGCCGCGCCCACGCGGTCATCGAATAAAAGGCGATTGGGCAAGCCGGTCAATGCGTCGCGGAAGGCCAGCGCGTGCAACTCAGAGTTAGCCGTCTGCAACGAAGCTGCCAGCACAGCGGTTTTGCTTTGCATTCGGGCATCAATCATCGAGGTGAACATGGTCAGGCTCAGTAATACTATCGTGGCCACAGACACTAAAATAGTTAGGCTGTCGCCTCGCAATTGGTCAGAGCTTAGACACACCGAACCTACAGCAAATTGGGCTGCTGCCATGCCGGTGTAATGCATGCCGCTGATTGCCGCGCCCATAATCAATGCGGCCACTAGCTGCCACCAACGTGCAGCAATTCGACTGAGACCTCGCAGCCAGAAAAAGATCAATAGAGCCACGCCTGACGCCGCTACAGCAATCCCCACTGAGGCCAGCACCCACACTGTCGCCCACTGAATACCGGGCGACATCTCCATCGCTGCCATGCCGGTGTAGTGCATCGCGCAGATTCCGGCGCCCATGGCCACCGCCCCAACGACCAGTCGGGTTAGGGTCAAACGGCTTCGACTAGCCACATAAAGTGCAATGGCCGACACGGCGACCGCCGCCACCCATGACAGCGCCGTTGCCACATATCCGTAGCCCACGACAAAGGGTAAATTGACGGCCAACATGCCTACAAAATGCATAGACCAGATGCCTGTGCCCATGGCCACCGATCCCCCTGCCCACCAGCCAAAGGCCACAGCACGGTCTGCGGTGCGAACCCGCATGGCCAGATCTAGCGCAACATAGGACGCAAAGCTGGCAATAAAGTACGACAAGGCCACCACCCCGGGGGAATAACCGACAACAACAAAAGGGGTGCTCATGGTTTGGTGGGTTGAGGTGCAGCAACTTAAGCGTACTGCATTTCGGTCGCGGGTGGGCAGTGGTGCCTCTGCGATTAGACAATTCAACCACTTGTGACAGGGAATGAAATCGGCAAGAGATTTCAAAAAGCTTTCCGATCTTTGGCCGATCAGGTCCCGACCATCAGCCCGAATTTGCCATTGGTACCGTTAGTAAGTCGGATTTCCTGAAAGCTGCTGACGAGACACGGCGAGCGCGCCCACGATCTGGCAGGTTACAAATACGCTCGGAAAGCGGTAGCCGACGACCGATATGGAGCACCCAGTTTAAACATTTGAAAGCTCACTTTGGGTCGAATGCAGCTGAGGGCCATTGCAGGCCATTGAGAAAGCGCATTTGGCTTAAACAATGCCTTAGCGGAAGCAGCAGTTTGGATTTTGGCCGGGGTTGAATCCAAGGCCCGAAGCGGTAGCGGCAGGGAGATGCAGGCCATCAACACAGCTACCCAAAGTAAATTGTAAACCGCTCGATTTTCCGTATTTATAAGGACCAGTGAGATATTGACCAATGTCAAAAATTCACGCGACTTAGCCTCATTGCTAGTAGGATTGGTTTTGCGTTTTTCACTTTTGTCAGATAGCGGATGCAAATCTAAAAGTCCAATATGTATTAAGGAGAAACCATGCGTACCTGGAATGTATCAAGTCGACTCGGGCTGGTTGTCGGCATTGCCGCACTTGTAATGCTTTCCCTGGGTGGTATCAACTGGATAGCACTCTCCCGACTCGCTAGCCTGCAAGATCAGGGCGTCATCATGGCCAGTGCAGCAGGACGAGTCAAACATGACTCCAACCTTGGAGCGCAAGCATACAGAGTGGTTGCGGACACCTTTATCAATCAGCAATTCGACGAAGTCCAAAAAAGGTGGGCCGAAATCAACAGGGAAATTGATGCAGCGCTGGCATTTGCCGACAGTGTGGCCGACAGTAGCGACAAGAAGGCAGCGGTACAAGGAGCCCGCGCCGCTGCGGAGGAAATCCGCAAACTCTATGCCGAGCGCTATCTGCCACTGGCCAAGAAAGACGCCAAACGTGAGGAAATCGCCAGCGTAGACGATGAAGTCGACAAACAGATTGATAAGTATGCAGCCAGCTTTGACAAACTGACGGTACTTCTTGGGACCGAAGCCAAGGGTCTGGATGAAGCGTACGACAGTGAAGTCAAAGCGGCGCGCTTGTGGATTTCAATCTCTATCCTTTTCGGTGGGCTGGCGTTGGTGGGGCTGGCTTCTGCCGTCTCCAGAAGCATTACAGGCCAGTTGGGCATGGAACCGGGTGCTGCCAGAGAGTTGGCGCATCGCATTGCGGAAGGCGACTTGACCCAAACGTTCACGCTAAGGGACAACGACAAAGCTAGCCTGGCAAGCGCGCTCACCGACATGCTGGGTACCTTGAAATCGATTGTGTCCCGCGTCCGACAAGGCTCAGAGGGTGTGGCGACTGCCAGCGCGGAAATCGCACAGGGAAATAACGACCTGTCTGCCCGCACCGAGCAGCAAGCCAGTGCACTGGAAGAAACCGCCGCGAGCATGGAAGAATTGAGTTCCACCGTCAAGCAGAACGCCGACAGCGCCCGCCAGGCCAATCAACTTGCCCAG
>CAVVSV010000016.1:0-28230 GCA_963750805.1 uncultured beta proteobacterium | reverse complement strand
TATCATCAAGCCATCCAAGACAGCGGTTTTGGCATTAAGGTACTCCCTACCTTCCGGGCGGATAAGTCGATGCTGCTCATCGGTGATCCCGCCGCGTACCGCGGAGACCGTCGAGAAACTATGTCAGGTAGCGGGCGTGCAGGGCGATGGCGACTACGATAATCTGCTGGAAGCTTTGCAAAAACGGCACGATTTCTTTGCCGAAATGGGTGGACGTCTGTCTGACCACGGACTGAACACATCTACGCTACCCGATTGACGATCAGGCAGCCTACGAAGCTGCCGCCCAGGCTATCTGGCCGGTAGCGTACCCGACAACGATGCCCAAAATACCTATAAGTCGACTCTACTGTACGAATTGGCCAAACTGGATCACGCTAAAGGCTGGGCGCAGCAGTTTCACCTGGGTGCGCTACGCAACAACAATTCGCGGGCTTTGCGGGAATTGGGCCCCGACACGGGCTGGGACTCCATTGGCGATTTCAGTCAGGCACAAGCCCTTTCCAAATTCATGGATAAGTTGGACTCGACCAACCAATTGGCCAAAACGGTACTCTATAACCTCAACTCGGGCGACAACGAAATGATCGCCACGATGGTAGGCAACTTCAACGACGGCAGTGTGGCGGGCAAAATCCAGTTCGGCTCGGGCTGGTGGTACCAGGATCAGAAAGACGGCATGGAAAAGCAGATGAACACGCTGTCGAACATGGGACTGTTGAGTCGCTTTGTGGGCATGCTTACCGATTCGCGCAGTTTCTTATCGTACCCACGCCACGAGTACTTCCGCCGTATCCTTTGCAACCTCATCGGTACCGATGTCGAGAACGGCGAACTACCCAACGACCTACCTCTGCTGGGCAAGATGGTGCAGGATATTTCTTACAATAACGCCAAAGAGTACTTTGGCTTTTAAGGTACCCCCGCTTGTGAACTAAGAATTTGAAAAAAATAGCGTTGAAATGGGGTATGAAGTTTCGGGTAATTTTCTAACCCTCCGAAACTTCATACCTTTGTTTTTTCTAAACAAGTAATCGTTTATCTGCTCAAAAAGGCTAATAGCCCAAAGCCATCAGCCAATAGCTTACCTTCTATGGCCCAAATCGTTACCCTCGGCGAAGTATTGATACGCCTGAGCACCCCCGGTTTTTCCCGGTTTGAACAAGCCCGTTCCTTCGACGTAACCTACGCCGGTGGCGAAGCCAATGTGTCCTCGGCTCTTGCCTACTGGGGCCATCACACGGCCCACGTCACGCGCTTTCCCGACTCGCCCATCGGTAGGGCGGCGGCGCAGTACCTGCGCTTTCATGGCGTCGATATTTCGCATATCCAGTACGGCGGGCCGCGTATGGCGGTCTATTTTCTGGAAACGGGCGCGGCCCTGCGGGGCAGTCAGATCGTGTACGACCGGGCTGGTTCGTCCTTTGCTACCTGCTGACCCGCAGGAATTCGACTGGGACGAAATCCTGAAAGACGCCACCTGGTTTCACTGGGCGGGCATCACGCCCGCGCTTTCGCAGGAAGCCGCCGATGTGTGTTTGCAGGGCATTCAGGCCGCCCGCAAAAAAGGTATCACCGTGTCGGGCGATATTTTTTACCGCTCCAACCTGTGGAAGTACGGTAAGCAGCCTTCTGATGTCTTGCCCGAACTGACCGCCGGAACCGATATTGTGATTGCCAATCCGATCAATGTTCGGGAAATATTTGGCATCGAGTGTACTGATTTCAAGGATGCCTGCGTCAAATTGCAGCAGGCTTTCCCGCAGGTAAGCCGCGTGGTGGACACCCACCGTACCTCCCTGAGCGCCAGTCATAACCTGCTGCGGGCGTACCTCTGGAACGGCAGCGAAATGCTGGAAACGGCCGATATTGACATCAATCCCATCGTGGATCGCGTAGGTGGTGGCGATGCTTTCATCGCCGGGCTGATCCACGGACTGATCACACTTCAACGACGAGCAAAAAGCCCTGGAATTTGGCGTAGCGGCCTCAGCGCTGAAACATACCATCGAAGGCGACGCGCTCATCTGTACCGAAGCCGAAGTAGAGGCCATCCGTCAGGGTGAAACCTCGGGGAGAATTAAGAGGTAATGGATACCGGGTCGCCGGTGCGATTGATAGTGGATAGTGGATAATGTTTCATCAATTTCTGGCTAGCTAGTCCTTCCATTCTATCTTCAAGAATATAAAAATCCGAACAGCCGTATTCCTACCTAGGCAATTTCCATCAGTGTGAAGCAAGGTAGGGCAGACAAAAGCATTTTCAATTATCAACTTTCCACTTTCCACTAAAAAAATGGCTCATATCAATAAAGAAACCGTCCTCAACTCCCTCTACGAAGGTGGCGTTTTGCCCTTATTCTATCACGATGATGCCGAGGTAGCCATCGAAGTGCTGAAAGCCAGTTATAATGCCGGGCTGGCCGGTATTTGAATTCACGAACCGGGGCGGCACTTGTCGCTCTGCGTTTGAAGTGCAGACGCGGCGCCCACTATGGCGGCCAGTGGCGTGCGCAGATCGTGCGAAATGGCCGCCAGGAAGGTGCTCTGCAACTGCTGGCGATGGGCCTCCTGCCGGGCCTTCTGCATGGACTCAGTCAGTCGCACGCGTTGCAGGGCTTGCCCGACCAAAACACAAAGCGCTTGTGCGTGTTCCCTGCCGCTGTCGTCGCCCGCCAGGGCGGGCTGGATGCACACTGCACCGCACACCGGTGCGGTGGTGCCCAAGGGGATGTACCAGGCGTTCAGACCCGGCCAGCGCCCGGTGCCGGGGCCCAGCACGGCGGCTTCTTTCATGCAGCTTCGCAGGCCGTCCAGCGCGGGAGCGCCCAAAGATGACGACCGAGCAACATCGGCAATGAGGTGCCCTTCGGCATTGGCCAGCAACAGGTGGCAGGGCCCAGCGAAAGCCGACGCCAGCGCCTTCTGGCCATCTGTATTGACCTCTGACTCGCTCGTCGCATTGGCCAGCGCGGTGGCCAGGGCCTGCAACTGGCGGGCACGCCGCTCGCTGGTTTTGGCGACTTCTGTTTCTCCCCGCAAGCGGCTGGCCAGGTGGCTGATGGCCAATGCCACCGCCAGCAATGCAAACAATGCGAAGAGGTGTTCCTGACTGTCCACGTCAAAGGTCCAGCGCGGGGGCACAAAAAAGAAGTTCAGCGCGATGACCGAGCCCACCGCACACACCACCGAAGGCAGCCAGCTCAGTGTGTAGGCCGCAACCACCACCGCCAACACATACAACATCGCCTGGCTGGTTATGGAGACATAACGGTCCAGTAAAAGGCCAGCGACTGTGACCACGGCCAACAGGGCGGCAACAATGAGCCAGCTTCTGGCTTCTGAACCTCGACTTGAAGGTGCGGCGGAGCTTTCAAATTCAGTCATGGGCTCAGCGTACCACCGGGCGTATCAGGATTGCATCAGGACGCGGTATTTCCCGGGTTCAAAGAAAAAAGTGCTTGAGGTCCGCGTCGATTATCAATAGTTAGCTATTGAAACCGTAGCGTTCTGATTCGTTCTGCCAGATATGAGCGTTCCGCCTCACCCCGGTGAAGAGTCATTGCCGTGGTGTAGCTGCTGATGGCGCTGGCTGTATCACCCTGCCGGTCTTGCCAGTGGGCGAGGGCCGCCCAGTACGGGGCATAGTGCATCGCGTCACTGCCTGAAACCGGGTCTGCCTTCAGCGCCTGCAGGGCTGACAAGGCGGCCGCCGGCCCCTGCGATTCACCCAGCGCCACCGCGTGCCCCACGGCAGCCCCCAAAGATGGCGAAAGTTGCAGCAGTTGTGCGTACAAATGCGCGATGGACGCCCACGGCGTGGTGCCGGAGTACGCGCGGTGGCAGTGGGCCGACTGAATGGCGGCTTCCAGCTGAAAGGGCCCCGGTTGGCGCAAGCCCGAAGCGTGCCACAAGATGCGCTCCGCCTGATCGATGCCCGCCTTGTTCCATTGGGTCGTGTCGTGGGCGTTCAGGGGAACAAAGACGCGCTTGCCGTCCTGGTCTTTGTAACGCGCCGCACGGCGCGAGTCACTGAACAGCATCAGCGCCAGCAAGCCGGCGGCTTCGGGTTGGTCCGGCAGCAATGAGGCCACCAGGTCCGCCAGGTCAATGGCTTCCCGGGCCAACTCACCGCCGTCCTGGTCGTCCCAGGCCAGGCCAAAGGCGGCGTAAATGGCGTCCAGCACGTTGTGAAGGCGCTCAGGCAGGTCGCGGGCCTCGGGTTCTTCCAGCCGTATGCCGGCCAGCCGGATTTTGGCCTTGGCACGCACCAGGCGCTGCGCCATGGCACTGGGGCTCACCAGAAAGGCCGCTGCAATTTTGTCGGCCTCAATGCCCAACACGGTTTGCATCATCAATGCGCATCGGATCGAGGCATCGATGGCCGGGTGGGCACAGGCAAACATCAGCTTCAGGCGCTCATCCGGTATCACCAGGGCGGGTGGCGCTTCGCTGTTTTCGTCAGCCAGCAGCACGGTGATGGTGGGGTCCTGCTCCACCTGGGCGTGGCGGTAGTGTTGCAGCAGGTTTCTGCGCGCTGCCGTCATCAGCCAGGCTTCAGGCGAGTCCGGCACACCCGTGTTTGGCCAGTGCGTCAGGGCCGCCGCAAAGGCTTCAGCCAATGCGTCTTCAGCGGCGGCAATGTCCCGGAACTGGTAGGCCAGGTAGGCCAGGATTCGCCCGTAGGCACTGCGGGCCACACTGGCCGCCGCCTGCCGGGCCAATGCGGTTGCCGCATCGGCCATTGCCTCAGGCCACAGGCATGGGCGGCAAAACCGGCCGCACTTCCACACTGCCTGTTGTTGCACAGGGTGCTTTTTCAGCCCAGCTGAGGGCCTCATCCAGTGATGCCACTTCAATCACAAAGTAGCCCCCCAGATGCTCTTTGGCGTCCGCAAACGGGCCGTCCTGGATCAGGCGTTTGCCATCGCGCAAGCGTACCGTGGTGCCCGTGTGGGGTGGCAGCAGGCCGTGGCCATTGATGACGATGCCTGAACCCAGCAGGTTTCCAATGTAAGCCCCCCAAGCCCCATGGTGGGCCGCCGCAGTGGCAGGGTCATTGCGTTTGTCAAAATCGGTCAAGGTCTCTTGAAAAACCAGCATGTATTGCATGAAAGCTCCTGTAGTTGGGACAGGCACAGCGCCGTTCCTGATCTATGGATGCGCGACAGGGATCAAAATCGACAATTCACATGAAATATTTGAAAAATAGGCCTGAAGTCCCCGCCAATATTCAATAGTCAGCTATCTAAGTTGTAGCGTCTGAATTCCCTGAAGCAGCCGGGGTGTCTGCCTCTTCGGGGGGTTTGGTGGCGCCGTCGTTCAGCGAGAAATAGTACGACAGTCGCTGCTGCGGGTTCAGCCATTTCATGACGTTGGCCGGCAAGGTCGATGGTGAAATCGCTTCCAGAATCTTCAGGTCGGGCTCTTCATCCAGGTCCATGGCAGGCGCTTCGTCTTTGGGCAGATCCGGGTTGTAAACCAGCACTTTGGGCTTGAGTGTGTGTTTGCCGGGGGCCACCACCATGGCCAGGGCACCATCGCTCAGGTGCACCACTGTGCCAGGCGGGTACACCCCCAACAGCCGGATGAGGGTGCTGAGTAGCGCCGCATCGTAGCGGCTGGCTTCCTTGCGGAACATGGTGGCCAGCGCCTGGGCCGGCATCATGGGCGGGCGGTCCTCAATCGGCGCACACAGCGTGTCGTACCGGTCCACGATGTTCAGGATGCGGGTGCTGATGGACAGGTCTTTTTTTCCGGCCGGCCAGCCTGAGCCATCCACGGCCTCGTGATGGTCGGCAATGGTGGTCAGCGCCGCGTGGCTGAAGGCCCCCGACTCCAGTGCAAACTGCATCCCCAGCTTGACGTGCTGGCGGTAGTAGGCCTCTTCATGGGCTTTGCGGTTGGGGTTTTTCAGAATCGGGGCGGGGATTTGCGATTCGCCCGCGTCATGGGCCAGTGCCGCCATGGCCAGGTCACCCAATTCCTTTTCAGTCAACCCGGCTTTTTGGCCCACCAGCATGCACAACGTGGTGCAGTTCAGCGCATGAAAATGCGGGCCCTGTTCGGTTTGGTCGCCCAGCAGGTGCAGCAGGACTTCATCGCCGCTGGAGAAGATGGACGCCGTCTCTTTGGACAGCGTCTTGATTTGCTGGCCCGCTACTTTGGGCGAGCGCGACAGGTTCAGCAGTGCCTCCCGCGTGGCCCGTGCTGCCGCGCCCCACGCTTGGTCCGCCCTCGCCGCAGCATCTTTTTGGGCGCGCAGTTTGGCCTTTTTGGCCTTGTCCATCAGGCGGATCTGCTCCAGGATGGCCGCATGGGCTTTGGCCTGTTCGACGGCTTCCTGCTCTTCGGGGGCCAGGGCGGCGCGCTTGGGTGGCACCTTGCTGTTGTTGGGAAAGTAGTAGAGCCGGCCTTTGACGTTGAGCGCCTGGATCACCGCGACATCATTGGCCTTTTCCAGAAGGAAGCGGTTGGACAAAAACGGGTGCTCGGTCCATTTGACATCCAGCAAGACATAGAGCCCGACGGCCAGCTGTGACGGGTCGATCGGTACCGGGGTGCCTGGATTGGTCCACATGGTTGGTCAGTCGCTCTTGTTGGTTTGTCAGTGTGGGGCTCTGGTGCCTATCGTAATACCAGCCAGCGGCCGCAGTCGGCAGATTTGGGCTGCCTGCCCATGGCATTTATTATCACCAAGCAAGCGCTTGCTAAAAATACTCATGTTTGTTATCGTCAAGTGCCATGCCCACCCTGACAGAAACTCCTGTGCTCGACAAGCGTCCGCGCGGACGTCCCCGAAAGACCGACGACGAGCGGGACGATGGCAACCGCCGCCACGCCTTGCTGCAAGGCGCTGCCCGGCTGTTCAGGGTCCAGGGCTTTGATGCCACCACCACACGGGATATCGCTGCCGCGGTTGGCATGCACAGCGGCTCGCCGTTTTATCACTTCAACAGCAAGAACGCCCTGTTGTATGCGGTGATGGAAGAAGGCATGCGATCCGCCCTGGCGCGCCAGCGCGAAGCCTTGCAAGGCATGCCAGACCCGAGCGCCCAGAACCCTTCGGCCTTGCTGGGCATCATGCGGCATCTGGTGCGGGCGCATTTTGATGTGTTGCTGGGCCCTGGCAACGATTTCATTCCCGTCATGTTGTACGAGGCCCGCGCATTGAACCCCGGGCAACGCAGTGCCCTGGCCCAGTTGCAAAGCGACTACGAAGCCGCATGGGTGCCACTGTTGGCAGCCTTGCATGTCTCGGGGCAATTGCGAGCCCCGGTCGGGCTGGCACGCTTGCTGATTCTGGGCGCACTGAATTGGTCTGTGCAGTGGTTTGACCCCACCAAAAAGGCTTCGGTTGAGGACCTGACCGATGCCGCCATGCAATTGTTTTTTCAGGAGACGTCATGACAGTGAATTCAGGCTACCAATCGGTGTTTGCCAAAGGTTTGATGAGCGGCCAGGTGATGGTGGTCACCGGTGGGGGGTCGGGCATTGGGCGTTGTGTGGCGCACGAGCTCAGCGCCCTGGGGGCCCACGTGGTGCTGATAGGTCGCAAGCTGGAAAAGCTGGACAAGGTCAGCCAGGAAATTGGAGCGGATGGCGGGCAGTGCAGCTTTCAGGTGTGTGACATTCGTCAGGAAGACGCAGTCAAACACACCGTGGCGAACATCGTGGCGGCGCGGGGCCGGATCGATGGGCTGGTGAATAACGCAGGTGGCCAGTACATCACGCCGCTGGAATCCATCAGCGCCAAGGGCTGGCAGGCGGTGATCGACACCAACCTCACCGGTGGCTTTCTGATGGCGCGCGAATGTTATCTGCAAAGCATGCAAAAACACGGCGGCGCCATCGTCAACATCGTGGCGGACATGTGGGGCTCCATGCCGGGCATGGGCCACAGCGGCGCCGCACGGGCCGGCATGGTGAGCTTTACCGAAACGGCTGCGGTGGAGTGGGCGCACAGCGGCGTGCGCGTCAACGCGGTGGCACCGGGCTACATTGCCTCCAGCGGCATGGACCATTACCCGCCCGAAATGGGCCCCATGTTCAGGGAGATGGCCGAAACGGTACCGCTGGGCCGTTTTGGCACGGAAGCTGAGACGTCCGCCGGCATCGTGTTTCTGCTGAGTCCGGCTGCGTCGTTCGTCAGTGGCACCACGCTGCGCATCGACGGTGCGCGGCCCCAGGTGCGCATGGGCTGGCCCATGAAAATTGCCAAGCCCGAAGAGCAAAAACGCCCCGCCGTCAAGGCCTTTGAGGGTTTCCACCGTGCCATCACCCCCAAGGTATTTTCATGAATTACACCCACGAACACCTGGAAATCCAGAAGACGCTCAAGCGTTTCATCGACGCCGAGATCAACCCGCATGTCGACGAATGGGAGGCGGCCGAGATCTTCCCGGCGCACGAGGTATTCAAGAAGCTGGGCAACCTGGGCCTGCTGGGGCTGACCAAGCCCGAGGCCTTCGGCGGCGCCGGGCTGGACTATTCCTATGCGCTGGCCATGGCCGAGGCGCTGGGCCACATCGATTGCGGCGGCATTCCGATGGCCATCGGTGTGCAGACCGACATGTGCACGCCGGCCCTGGCGCGTTTCGGCAGCGACGAACTCAAGCGCCAATTTCTGGCGCCGGCCATTGCCGGCGACATGGTCGGCTGCATCGGCGTCAGCGAACCCGGCGCCGGCAGCGACGTGGCGTCCATCAAGAGCCATGCGCGCAAGGACGGCGACGACTACGTGATCACCGGCCAGAAGATGTGGATCACCAACAGCCTGCAGGCCGACTGGATGTGCATGCTGGTCAACACCGGCGACGGGCCGCAGCACAAGAACAAGACGCTGGTGATGGTGCCGATGGACAGCCCCAGGCAAGCTGACCAAAGGCATCGAGGCGCCCAAAGATCCGCAAGATCGGCATGCACTCCAGCGACACCGGCCTGATCTATTTCGACGAAGTGCGGGTGCCGCAGCGCTACCGCATCGGCGCCGAGGGCCAGGGCTTTCATCTACCAGATGATGCAGTTCCAGGAAGAGCGGCTGTGGGCTGCGGCCAGCTGCCTGCAAAGCCTGACGCAACTGCATCGCAGTGGACCGTCGAGTGGGCGCAGGAGCGCAAGCTGTTCGGCGCCACGCTGGCCGACCAGCAATGGGTGCAGTTCAAGCTGGCCGAGATGAAGACCGAGCTCGAGAGCCTGCGCGCGCTGACCTACCGCGCCTGCGACCTGTATGTGCAGGGCCAGGACGTGACCGAACTGGCCTCGATGGCCAAGCTCAAGGCCGGGCGGCTTGAACCGTATCATTCCCGATGGCTGCCTGCAGTTCTGGGGCGGCATGGGCTACACGCTGGAGAACAAGGTCTCGCGCATGTACCGCGACGGCCGGCTGGGCTCGATCGGTGGTGGCGCCGACGAGGTCATGCTGGGCATCCTGGCCAAGATCATGGGCATCGCGAAGAAGCCGCCCGGGGCTGAGGCCGCGGTCCCATTGATGGAGCACGCCTTGAACGCCAGTGCAGCAGCCGGTCGTCCGGCCGGCGACCCGGAAGAAGACCGCAACGACATCGAGACCCTGTCCTACCTGGTGGCGCGTTTTGCCACCAAGGAGATCGCGCCCCATGTGCGCGAGTGGGACGAGCCGGCGAGTTTCCGCGCAGCCTGTATCAGCGCGCGGCGCAACTCGGGCTTGCTGGGCCTGGGTTATCCGGAAGACCTGGGCGGCACGCCCGCCTCGCAGCGCATGCGCAACGCGCTGACGCTGGCGCTGGCGCGCCATGGTGCCAGCGGCGGCGTGTTTGCCGGTCTGTTCTCGCACAACATCGGCCTGCCGCCGGTGCTGCGCCACGGCATCGCCGAAGCTTGCAGCGCGAGATCGTGCCGCCGGTGCTGCGCGGCGAGAAGATCGCCGCGCTGGCCATCACCGAGCCCGGTGGCGGCTCGGACGTGGCGGCGCTGCGCACCACGGCGCGGCGCGACGGCGACCACTACGTCATCGACGGCGAAAAGATCTTCATCACCTCCGGCATGCGGGCCGACTTCATCACCGTGGCGGTGCGCACCGGCGAAGCGGCGCCTTGACGAACTCGACGACAGCCGGCGCAACGGCGCGGGTGCGCGCGGCATCTCGCTGATCGTGGTGCCCGGCGACAGCAAGGGTCTGTCGCGCACGCCGCTGCACAAGATGGGCTGGCATGTGCTCCGACACCGCGCAGCTGCGCTTCGACGACGTGCGCGTGCCGGCGCGGTTACCTGATCGGCGAGCCGGGCGACGGGCTTCAAGATGATCATGGGCAACTTCAATGGCGAGCGGCTGGGCATGTCGGTGCCGCGCTGGGTTTTGCGCAGGCCTGTTTCGACGAGGCGCTGGACTGGGCGCGCCAGCGCAAGACCTTTGGCCAGCCGCTGGTCGAGCACCAGGTGATCCGCCACAAGCTGGTCGACATGCAGATGCGCATCGCCTCCACCCAGGCCTGGGTCGACGCGGTGTCCGAGCGGGCCGATGCCGGCGACGAACGCGCAGGCGGCGAGACCACTGCGCACTGGGTGGCCCAGGTCTGCATGCTGAAGAACCACGCCACGCAGACCATGCAGTTCTGCGCCGACCAGGCGGTGCAGATTCTGGGCGGCATGGGTTACATGCGCGGCACCCGCAGCGAACGCATCTACCGCGAGGTCAAGGTCATGATGATCGGCGGCGGCGCCGAAGAAATCATGAAGGACCTGGCGGCGCGCCAGCTGGGTCTATGAACAATCCCCCCATGCCTCAATCCAAAAACGAAGCCAATCCACCCGCCGAGTTCGAGCCGGAATTCGTTGACAGGCCTGAAGACGCATCTTCGAAGAGAGGATCGTCTTCAACAAGACGCTGGGCCTGAAGATCACGTCCATCACACCCGAGCGCGTGACCGCGCGTATCGACATGCGGCACGAGCTGGTCGGCCACTACACCTACAACCGCATGCATGGCGGCGTGATCAGCGCCGGGCTCGACGCCATGGGCGGCCTGGCCGTGATGGCGGCCATCGGTGCGCGCCACATGGACGAGTCCCCCAAAGAACGCCTGCACCGCTTTGGCAAGCTGGGCACGATCGATCTGCGTATCGACTACCTGCGCCCCGGCATCAGTGAACACTTTGAACTGCGCGCCGAAGTCATGCGCCTGGGTTCCCGCGTGGCCAGCACCCGCATGGAGTTTCTGGGGGCCGACGGCAAGCTGCTGTCCACGGGATCGGCTGCCTATATCGTGTCCTGAAGTGCTCCATAAATGGTAGCTAACTATTGAATATTGGCGGGGACTTCAGGCTGATTTTGTCGGGGAGTACCGGTCGACAGACGGACGCGAAGCAATTCGTGGCGGCGCTCGCATGAGAAGGGTGGCCCGCAGTTTTCGGGGTGGAGATTTTCCTGTGGGTGAATCCTTTGGAAATTTTTTCTTGAGCAACCGGCACCCCACAAGGGTAACTTCTGGATTGGGCTGACACCGGTCGTAAAGATTGGCGATCTGCCCGCTCCAATGCGGTCCATGGCCTCAAGCGCCCAATTGAAAATCATGTGAGCCCTCTGTCGAAAGAGTGGGTGCAGTTAAGAAATTTACCCTTCGCAAAAGCCCGTCACATTGCCCTGGCAAAAATCGATGTACGCGCGAACAATGCTCGACACCAAACGCCTGGACGGATAAAGCAAAGAAATCTCCTGTATCGGCATGGGATAGTCTGGCAATACCAGCTTCAGCTCTCCTTGTTGCAACGCGTCTTTCGCTAGGAATGGTGGCACCTCGGTCACCAGTTCGCCCGCAATGGCACGTGCTAGCAAATGCAGGTAGTCGTTGGACAGCAGCACCGCATTGGGCGCAAAAGTTTGGGTACCCAATTGCCATATTGCATTCGATCCGCCGCCGCGCTGCCACACACCGCAGGGCATCGGGCGCAAGCTCTCGGGTTGGGCGGGAGTCCCATGCAAAGCCAACAGGGACGGACTCGCCACCAGCACATGGCGGTAGCGAAACAGGTGCCGACCCACCATGGTGTCATGCACGACTTCGCCTACGCGCAGCGCTACGTCAATCCCATCTTCCACCAAGTCAACCCGGCGCTCCGTCGTGCAAACAGACACCTGCACCAAGGGATGCTGGCGCTGAAAGGCCGCTATCAGCTCCCACCACGGCGTAAACGACGGTGGGATGGACAGCCTCAGCAATCCTTTCAGTTCAGTCTGGTCGCTACCGATCATGCGCTCGGCTTCGTCAAGCGATTCGATTCCGCGCGAGACGCCCTCATAGAGGCGCGACCCGGCATCTGTCAATTTGACGCCGCGGGTATTGCGCTCAAACAAGCGCACATTCAACTCGGCTTCCAATTCGCGGATACGTCGACTGACGGTGGGCAATGGCAAAGCCAGCCGCGCCGCTGCGGCAGACAGGCTGCCCACCTGTACCGCCGCCACAAACATCTTGATTGCGTTCAGGTCCATCGTGCGTTAGGCAAGACTCAGCAGCACCCGCCCGCCACTGCCTTGCTCCACTTGCTCGTGCGCCATTGCGATGTTGGTCAACGGTTGGCACGCCCAAATACTTGACTTTAGCGCCCCTTCCAGCAACGCCGCAGTCAGCTCTTGGGCGGCCTCGGCTTTCACGGCTGCAGGGAAGTCATCACTGCCCAGCAAACGCAGCGATACGTCGGCAAAGGCCAACTTCCAATAGGGAATGGACGGCCGATCTTGCGACGCATAGTAAGAACTGATCACGCCACCGACCGCAATAATGGCGGCGTCGGTGTCAATGTGGGTTGCCAAGTCCACTTCCGCGATGCGGTGCACGCCCTGGGGCGCGGCGGCGCGAATCTTGTCCACCAGCGCGGGATCATCGGCCAACCAGGTGTGGTGGGCACCCAAATCTTGCACCGTCTTTAACTGCTCGGGGCGGCGCACCACGGCCATGGTCTGTGCGCCTGCACGGCGGGCCATTTGCAATGCAATGGCCCCCACGCCGGACGATGCGCCCCACACCAAAACATGCAGGCCCGCCACTGGTCCAGCGGCAAAACGGCGCGGTAGCCAGTAATGCCGGCAATACCCAAGCAGGCCGCCTGCTGCATGAGCGCTGCATCTGCATCCGCACCCTGTGGTAGGGGCACTACCAGCGCGGCGGGTACCACCACCTGCTGGGCTGCGGTGCCAAAGGCTCGGTAGGACTGGGCTGCGTAGCACCACACCGCTTGCCCCAGGCGCAGGTTGGCGACCCCAGCGCCCAATGCGTCAACTACGCCGGAGCCATCACTGTGGGGAATGACGCGCGGGTACGGCATGGGCGCGCCCTGCCAGCCGCTGCGCTTTTTCACGTCACCGGGGTTGATGCCGGAAAAAGCCAGGCGAATGCGAACCTCGCCCGCGCACGGCTCCGGGTCTGCCATGTGCCCCACCACCAGCACGTCGCGTGCTGGACCTCTGTGTTCGTACCAAGCAGCTTGCATTGCGTGTTCGCCTTATGGGTTGATTTTGTGGGTCGTGGTGTGGGTGGTCTGCGAGTCGTCCGTGACAAGCCCGACAAGTTTTCCAAAAACGCGGTTGTGTTCCATGTCGGCATGGGCTTGCGCGATGTCTTTCAATGCATAGGTTTGTACCAGACCCACAGAAATACTGCCGTTGGCGATGCGATCCAAATAGGTTTGCAGCACAGCCGCTGGCAAGTCACTGGCGCCACCCGCGTAGGCGGTCAAACGCACGCCCCGGGGAATGTAGTCAATCGGGTAGAACTGCTCCACCGTCCATTGGTTGGATAACATGCCCGTAAAGCACACCGTGCCGTGCACTCGGGTGGCTCGCAAGGTGTCGGGCAAGGTGGGCGTGCCCACCAGTTCCAACGCCGCATCCACACCATTCGGCAGGAGGTGGCGAACGGCCTGCGCAACCCGCCCATCATCGACGATCACATGGTCGACGCCGTTTTCCCGCAGCGCACTGGTCCGGTCGGGCTGGCGTGTGGTCGCCAACACGATTGCGCCAATGTCCTTTGCAAGCCGCGCCACTGCCAAGCCCAGGGCCGATGTGCCACCCCGAATCAACAGCGTTTGGCCAGCCCGCAGGTCCAGACCTATCGTCAACGATCCGTAGGCGGTTTGAAGTGTTTCCGGGATGGCCCCCAAAGTGGCCCAAGGCAGCGCAGATTCAAATGGAATCACCTGGGCGCAAGGCACACACACAAATTCGGCATAACCACCATCGAAGACGCGGCCCATGCCGCCCAGCATGGTGGCCACCTGCTGACCCAGCGCAAAGCTGCCGTCAGGGCACTCCTCCACCACGCCCACGGCTTCGATGCCTAACACCCTGGGAAAGGTGACGCCTTGCGACAGCCCAAGGCGGGTGTGCAGCTCCGAGCGATTCAATCCGAAGGCACGCACCGCTATACGCACCCAACCTGGCCTTGGGACTGGAAGCGGCAACTCTGTCAAAACCAGGTTTTCCGGGCCACCGGGCTGGCTCAGAACCACGGCACGCATGGTGCGCGCTTTTCCAGGTTGGACAACTTCGCTCACGGTCTGGCACTCCACCTTTGAGTGGGTCTAAAACAGGGTACAAGCCTCAAGCCGGAAAAATGAGAGTAAGCCTTCATGGCGGTTTTCAGGGCTCAATGTACGTTCAGACGCTTGCCACATTGGTGGCAAACATGTATCGATGAATCCGCCACTCGCCGCCCTCACGGCGAAAGACAAACAACTCGTTGTTGCCTTCGTTGACCTCTGCGCCCGTGGCAAGCACACGGGTGCGGCCTGCGGAACTGGTTCTGACCCACGCCCAGTCACCCAGCTCTTCAATTTCATGGGTCGTGAATTCCACATTGAGCTTGATCGTGTTGAAAACGTGCTCATAACCAGCGCGCACAGCCTCACGGCCCACCAAAGCCGGTGCACCCTGCGGCATAAAGACAGGCTGGGCACTATAGAGCCCGAGGATGGTGCCCACATCGTTGGCATTTAGCGCCGCCCCGTAGGACGCAATGGTGGATTGGATGGTCATTTTGAAAATTCTTTCATTGGTTTCATTACCCGGTAAACGCCGAGTTGAAACAAATATAGGTTTTCAGCGGCAACTGCAGAAGCCCTTTGCGCGGTAGGTGCCCTCTCGATTTTGAGAGGGTTAAGCAGCAGTGCTAACCAACACACTGTGTGCGAAGCGGGTTGCGCTGTATCGATGTGTGATCGCTGCACTACGGAAATAGTGTCGGCACGAGGAGCGCTTTCAAACAGGGTTTTCGGCGGTGTAACTTTCGCGATGGGTCGACAAATGAAGGCCAGTCGTCACTTTCAGTCGCTACAAGACGGACTACCCGCAAACGATCATTCGCCATTACCCGGTTACGCGGCAATCCAGTTGCACGGGATCACCCATCACTGTTAGCCGTTGCTTTCCAATGTCAGCTTTGAGACTGGGACTCCAAACCCATACAGGTTTGTTGTGGGTCGAATGGAATCAATCGTTGATCGATCTTTTGACGACTCATCCAAAGCCCAAATGGGCAAACCCTTGAAGGCACAAATAATCAAAAAAAATAGCAAACTATTGAATACTGACGGGGACTTAAAGCCAATTTGAATGAATTTTTTCCCCATCTGACCAAAATCGCACCAAAGCAATGCCCGGGTGGGGCTGCAAAATTTTTCTGTAGACTTTGGCCAATGGATAAATCGCCCCTGACTGAATACAGTGCTCGCAAAGAACCTCGGGCATGGCAGTTGGGATTGGTCGTTTCAATCTTGGGTATTGCGGCCAGTGCGTTGGTGGCACTTCAGCAAACCGAGGCAGCCCACGCCGTCGAGCAAACCCGCTTTGTTCAGGTGGCGAATGCGGCAACCGATGCCCTGGAAAGGCGGATAGATGCCTACACTGAAATCGCCTATGGATTGCGGAGTCTGTTCATTGTCAATCCGGAACTGAGCCGGCGTTCGTTCATCGACGCGGCATCACAACTTGATTTGAACAGGCGGTATCCGGGTGTGAAGAACATCGCGTTTACGCGGTATGTCACTGCGGCCGACAAAGAACGGTTTGAGGCGCAGGTGAGAGGCGACACATCCGTAGAGCCCCAGGGGTATCCCGGTTTCACCATTCGTCCGCCGGGCGAACGCACGGAATATTTTGTAGCCGACTATCTGTGGCCTACAGAAGGCAATCAAGGTATTCATGGTCTTGACATCAGTGCGCAACCCGCCAACCTGGCCTCCATGCACTACTCGCAAAGCATTCGCAATCCCGTGGCGAGTGCGCCATTCGACCTGATTCAGGAAGCAACCCATCGGACCGGCTTTGTCATCCGGGTGCCCATTTTTCGCAATCCGGCAGATATGAAACCTCAGGATAAAAATGACCCCGAATTCCTGGGTTCGGTGGCCGTCACCCTGCGTGTGTTCGACCTGTTCCAACAGATCCAGAAGGAGGGTCAGTTGCAGGACTTGCAGGTGTCACTGGTAGACCGTGGTTCATCCGTCACACCAAATTCTGGTGATGTCCATTTGGCGATGTACTCAACGCTGGCAGCCGGCCTTGCCGTCTCCAACGAGCACAGGCGCGAATTGGAGGTGGATGGCCGGAAATGGCAATTGGATTTCCGGCCGGGCCGCTCGTTTCTCTCCGACTCGGAGCGTCGAGCGCCATGGCTGGTTGGTGCTGCTGGTGGCGTGATTTCCCTGCTGTTCGGGGTACTTGTTTACCTGCTTGCCCGTGGACGTTTGTCAGCGCTGGCCCGGGAAGCATCCAAAGGGGTGGAGCTTCATAGCAGTGAGGGACGCTGGAAATTTGCCATCGAGGGAGCCGGAGATGGTCTTTGGGACTGGGACGTGACCCTTGACCGCGTGTTCTTCAGTCCGCAATGGAAGGAAATGATTGGCATTGGTGGTGACAGCTTGGGGAACAGCCTTGATGAATGGCGTGGGCGGATTCACCCTGACGAGAAGGAGCGGGTTCTGTCCGGCCTGCGGGATCACCTGGAAGGCAAAACATTGCAGTTTGACACCGAGCATCGCATGGTTTGCGGTGACGGAAGCTGGAAATGGGTTCTCACGCGCGCAGCCGTCGTGAGCCGCGATGCAACCGGGAAACCCGTCCGTGTCATTGGCACTCAAAAGGACATCACGGACCGCAGAAAAATTGAAGATTCCATCAAGCAGTCGCAGATATTTCTGGACCGCGTTATTGAATGCAGTCCAAGTGCATTGTGGATTTCGGATGAGAAAGGAACGCTTCTGCGAATGAACCAGGCATTGCGTGACCATTTGCAATTGCGGGACGAAGAAGTGGTGGGAAAGTACAACGTGCTGAACGACAACCTCATTGAGTCGCAGGGCTTCATGCCCCAAGTCAGGGCCGTGTTTGAAAAAGGAGAATCCACGCGATTTGTGACGTCCTATGACACCGGGGCCGTGGCGGGGCTTGACTTGGCTCACACCGTTCAAATTGATCTGGATGTCAGTATTTCGCCAATTCTGGATTCGACTGGCAAAGTCACCCACGCGATCATTCAGCACGTTGACATTTCCAAATTGGTACGCGCTCAGAAAATCTTGCAAGTTACCCTCAGGGAAAAGGAAGCCTTGCTGAAAGAGGTGCACCACAGGGTCAAAAACAACCTCCAGGTGATCACCAGCTTGTTGCGCCTGGAATCCCATCGAAGTCCCTCGCCTGAGGTGGTGGCCATTCTGCGGGTCATGCAGGGGCGCATTCAAAGCATGGCGCAACTGCACCAGTCTTTGTACCGCTCCGGCACACTGGCTTCCATTGACCTGGGCGATTACCTGCGCAAAGTTGCCACTCAGGCATTCCAGTCACAGCTTCTTTCTGCCAACCAGGTCCACCTGCGACTCAATATGGGTTCAGTCACTGTCGGTATGGATCAGGCGCTGGCTTGCGGTTTGCTGATCAATGAGTTGATCTCCAACGCACTGATTCACGGATTTCATGACGGTCGGTCCGGCGAGATATGGGCCGAGTTGCAACCGGCAAACCCCGCTACCGTCTCAACAGATGCGATGTGGCGATTGGAGATTGGCGACACAGGGGCAGGTTTGCCGGCAGATTTTGAGAACAGGCGAAAATCATCGCTTGGACTGCAACTGTCCGAGGATTTGAGCCGGCAGGCGGGAGGCACTTTGACCATGCAATCACGAGACGGAGAGGCGACTAAATTTTCAGTCACCTTCAAGGCGTTGGAGCCGGCGATATTGGCAATGCCCCTATGACCCGGCCCCGCGTGTTGGTCGTTGAGGATGAATTGCTGATCGCTCGGGACATTGCGATGCAGTTGGACGACTTGGGTTATTTGCCCCTTGGCCCTGCGACTTCCGGTGAGCAGGCGATCGGGATGGCCGAAGCATTCAGTCCACAACTCGTGCTGATGGATATTCAGTTGGCCGGTGCCATGGATGGCATCGCAGCGGCACAAACCATTCTTGAGCGGTTTGGCATACGGACTGTTTTCTTGAGCGCATTTGACGGTGAAGACAGCCTGTCGCTGGCCAGACTTGCCAGGCCGGCTGGTTTTTTGTCCAAGCCCTTTGAAGAGGGACAGTTGCGCGATGTGATGGCGGCAGCATTCAAATCGCTCTGACATTGAGGACTTTGACATTGCGCCAATTCCAAAACACAGATAACTTTCTCGCATTGGACTTGGGCGCCAGGCAGGGTGTCAAAACGTCGAATGCCTGAACCCTCTCCACACCATAGCGACCATCGCGGCATCATCCTGGCAGGCATGCTGGCGCTGGCCGTGGCAATGGGTATCGGTCGCTTCGCGTTCACGCCTTTGCTGCCCATGATGTTGCACGACGGCACCATTTCTCTGGCTGACGCGAGCTGGTTGGCCAGTACCAATTACATCGGCTACCTGGTGGGCGCCCTGTTTTGCATGTTCAAGCCATCGCCCAACCCGACCGCTTTGGTCCGAACCGGGCTGGTCAGCACGCTGGTGCTGACGTTTGGCATGGCTGTTCCCTGGGCGGGCGCGTGGCCACTGTTGCGATTTGCAGCCGGTGTGGCCAGTGCGCTGGTGTTTGTGTACACGTCGGGCTGGTGTCTGTCACAAGTTGCTTTGCGAGGCCATGCCAGTCTGGGTGCGATGATTTACACGGGCCCCGGCGCAGGTATTGTGCTGACCGGTCTGGCTGCCAGTGGCATGGTGGCCGCAAACTGGCGTGCCAGCACCGGTTGGGCAATCTTTGGACTTTTGGCGCTGGTGTTGACGATGCTGATTTGGCCGATCTTTCATGCACACAACACGAAGGCGCAAGCAACCATTGGCAACCCCGTTCACCCGAGTGCGGTATCGGCGCATTCAAAGCTTGAAGTGGCTTTGCTCTCGTTGGCCTACGGCATGGCCGGTTTTGGCTACATCATCACAGCCACTTTTTTGCCTGTCATCGCGCGGCAGGTGCTTCCCGGTTCGGCTTTGCTGGATCTGTTCTGGCCCATTCTCGGTGGCGGCATCGTCATCGGTGCGCTCGTGGCGTCCCGTATCCGACAAGTACCTGATCTGCGCCTGATGTTGCTGGGCTGTTACCTGATTCAGGCCACCGGTATCGGGCTGAGCCTGGTGTTTCCGAGTTTGATGGGTTTTGCAGTGGGCAGTTTGCTCGTCGGGATTCCCTTCACGGCCATCACTTACTTTGCCATGCAGGAGGCTCGCCGTATTCGGCCAAACCACATCCCGTCGACCATCGGGCTTCTGACTTCGCTGTACGGTGTGGGTCAAATTCTTGGTCCGCCGTTGGCTGCCTATCTGCTTCATCGCGCGGTCGTTCCCTCGGAGGGCTTTGATCTGGCGCTCAAAATCGCCGCGGGTTCGCTCTTGCTGGGCGCAGCACTTTTTGCCGTGTTGGTTCGTGGATTCCCGGTTGGCGATCCCGCCCCATCCGCCGGGAGGCAACAGGACCGATGACCAACCGCTCTGCTTTGAGAACGAGCTACATTTCCAGCATGCACAAGAAAATCCTGATTGTTATTGATGATGATGCCCTGGCTGAGGCCGTTGTTGCTGAAGGATTGGCGCTGGCCAAAGCATTCAATGCCGATGTGTTTTTCTTCTACTTCATACCCACCATCATCACCGCACAAGGCGCGGCCAAAAAGTTGTCCCAAGAGGAGTTGCAGTTCCGTGAAAAAGAACGTGCCGCTGCAATGTTGGCAACCTGCGCCACCTCTGCCTCAGACAGCGGCATTCGCTCCAACGGTGAAATGATGGTGGGCGTGGATGCTGCGGCGTGTGTGGAAATTGTGGCCGATGCCGAGTCCTGCGACATGGTGGTTGTCGGCTCCTATGGGCGCACGACCATTCAGCGCTTTATTTATGGAAGTTTGCCTGCCGATTTGCTTCCCTTGCTGCCCATGCCGATGGTGGTGTGCAAGGCACCCTCGTTACCCATTGCGGCACCGGATTGACCGCGCTGTCTTCCTTCCACGGGGACACCCTACATTTTCAGGAAAGTCACAAGCCTCATGCCCAATTTGACCCGCGAGGTTGCCTACCTGCTTTTGATTTTCGGGCTCATGGTGATTCCACGCATCATGCAGAGGTTTCGCATTCCTGCGCCATTGACCAGTTTTGGCCTGGGCATGGTGGCGACCCTTTTTTTGGGAAGCTTCAGTCAGGATGAGACGCTGTCGCTGCTGGCCACATTGGGCATTTCTTCGCTCTTTTTGTTTGCAGGTCTGGAAGTCGACATCGATGATTTTCGCCGTGGCAAGTGGCCCCTGTTGTGGCATCTGTTTCTGCGTTCCCTGGTCCTGGGTGCACTGATTTACTTCGCGATACGAATGTTTGGTTTGACCTGGCAAGTCGCGGCACTGCTTGCCCTGGCCGTCCTGACGCCTTCCACGGGTTTCATTCTGGATACCTTGCCCATGCTGAAAATCAGTGACGATGAGCGTTATTGGATCCGCATGAAGGCGATCAGTGGTGAGTTGTTTGCCTTGATCGCGCTCTTTGTCGTGCTGCAATCCGGCACGGTGATGACGCTGGCCTGGTCCACGGCCGCGTTGATTGGAATGATCATCTGTCTGCCGTTGTTGTTCATCGGTCTGGGAAGAGCCGTCATTCCGCATGCGCGCGGGTCCGAGTTTTCGCTCTTGTTGATGGTGGGCGTCATATCGGCCTATCTCACCTACAAGCTGGGTGTGTACTATTTAGTGGGCGCATTTTTAACGGGCTTCATCGCCAAAATGCTCAAAAAGCGTCTGCCCATGCTGGCATCGGATCAAAACCTGCATGCGATCCAGATGTTTGCGTCGTTCTTTGTTCCCTTCTATTTTTTCTACAAAGGCATGGGGGTGCCCAGCGGTGCGCTGACCTGGTATTCACTCTTTCTGGGCTTGGCCATCACGGTGGTGGCTTTGCCGTTTCGTGTTGGCATGGTGTGGACCCAACGCCGGTTTATCAAGGGTGAAACTGCCAAGAGCAGCTGGCGTGTGGCCACGGCATTGACTCCGACCCTGATATTCACCTTGGTGCTGGCCAGCATTTTGCGTGAGCGGTATCAGATTCCCGATGCGCTCTACGGTGCACTATTGATCTATGCGGGAATGTCCACGATGTTGCCAGCGATTTTGATGTCCAGGCCAGTCAATATTGACCTCCTGCCTGACGAGGTCCCGCTTCCAGAAACTCCAGTGGAACCTCGACCCTGACACCTTGGGCACAAAAAAACCACCCGAAGGTGGTTTTTTGCCGATTGCCAGGGGTCGGCTATTTGGCGGTTGAACCAAAGTAGTCAGAGACGGTCTTCCATTTGCCATCCTGAATTTGCGACAGGCGCGACGCGTCGCTGCCCAAGCGTTTGGTGGCAGTGAAGGTGGCGGGTGCACTGCCAAACATGTCCGGTGGAATGGTCATGGTGTCCATGGCCTTGATGAAGGTGTCGGTAGACAAACCCTTACCGGCCTTGGTAGCGGCATTGGCAAAGGTATTGATGATGTTGTAGCCATACACCGAGAACACGGTTGGGTCTTCATTGAACTTGGTTTTGTACTTGTTGGCCCAGAACCTGATGGGTTGCGACTGCTCATCCGTGTAAGGGTTTTGCACCGTCATGGTGGCGTAGAGGCCATCCATAGCCTTGCCACCCAGCTTGTGAATCAGATCGGTGTAACCGGCACTGCTGGCCAAAAAGGTGGGGTTGTAGCCCAGCTTGCGGGCGGTGCCAATAGCGCCAATCGTCTCGCGGATGATGGTGCCCAGCACGATCATGTCGCAGCCCGATGCCTGCATCTTGGACACTTGGGACGAGAAGTCAGTCGCGCCGCGCTTGTAGGATGTTTTCTCGGCGAAATCCAGGCCCATGGTTTTCAGACCGGCTTCACCGCCTTTGAGCACTTCCAGGCCAAAGTCATCGTCCTGGTACATGGTGCAAATCTTCTTGGCCCCTTTTTCCTTGGCCAGTTTGGGAACTGCATTGCGCATCTGGTCGAAGTAAGTGGCGGCAAAGGAGTACTTCAGCCGGTCAAAGGGTTCGTACATCTCGCGCGCCGCGGTGATGGGGAAGAAATTGATCACGTTCTTTTCAAACTGCACCGGCATGGCCGCCATGTTTTGTGCCGTGCCGATGTGGCCCACCATCATGAAAATCTTGTCCTGATTGACGAGTTTTTGCGCCGCCAGAACGGCTTTTTTGGGGTCGTAGGCCGAGTCTTCAACAATCAGCTTGATCTTGCGGCCGTTGATGCCGCCCTGCTCGTTGATTTCGTCCACGGCCAGCAACATGCCAAGACGGGCTTGCTTGCCAAAGCCGGCAATGGGTCCGGACAGGTCCTGAATGGATCCCAGCGTGATTTCTGTCGGACTGACGCCCTGCGGTGGCACCGCCTTTTGGGCAAAGGCTGAGGAGGCGGCTAAGGCGGATGTGGCCAGCGTGGCCAGAGCAATGGCAGATCGAAGTTTCATCACAGGTCTCCTTTGAGGTTAAAAAATCACGGGCATGAGCTGCTCAGGCATACATCGCCTGAATTTGAGGTTCATACTTTTTTTCCACCAACTTGCGCTTGAGCTTCATGGTGGGGGTCAGTTCTTCGTCTTCGGCAGTCAGCTGGTTTTCCAGCAGGAAGAATTTCTTGATTTGCTCCACGCGCGCAAACTTCTTGTTGACGCGGTCGATCTCGGTTTGGATCAGCGCCTGCACTTCAGTGCTTCGGGTCAGAGAGGCGTAATTGCTAAAGGGCACATCGCGGTCCTGCGCAAATTTTTCGACATTCTCCTGGTCGATCATGATGATGACGGTGAGGTAGGGCCGCTTGTCGCCAATGACCACGGCGTCCGTGATGTAGGGCGAAAACTTCAGATCGTTTTCCAGCTCGCTGGGGGTGACGTTTTTGCCACCGGCCGTGATGATGATGTCCTTCATGCGGTCGGTGATTTTGTAGTACCCGTCCGCATCCACCACGCCCACGTCGCCGGTATGAAGCCAGCCGTCCTTGTCGATGGTCTCGGCGGTTTTCTCGGGCAGATTCAGGTAACCCGCAAATACGTTTTTGCCCCTTACAAGAATTTCACCCGTAGCTGGGTCCAGCTTGACTTCGTTGAAACTGGTGGCCGGGCCAATCGAGCCGGGTTTCATCAAGGTGGCGGGTACGCCGGTGGAGGCGCCACAGGTTTCGGTCATGCCCCACACTTCCAGCATGGGCACACCCAGCGCCAGGTACCAGCGCACCAGATCGGGAGAAATCGGTGCGGCACCTGTCACCAGGAACCTTGCGCGGTGAATGCCGATAAGCTTGCGCACGTTGTTCAGTGCCAGCCATTGCGCCAGTGTGAACTTGAACTTGAGCCATCCGTCCACCGGCTGTTGGGCCAATACCTTGTCGGCAATCTCGGTGCCCACGCCGATGCCCCAGCCATAGGCCGCCTGCTGGATGGCTCCGGCTTCCTTCAAGGAGATCATCACGCCCGAGTAGAACTTTTCCCACACGCGGGGCACAGCCGTGAACACGGTGGGCGCAATCTCCCGCACGTTTTCGGGAATCGTTTCCGGGTTTTCCACGAAATTAAGTTTGGCCCCGGTGTAGAGCGAAAAATACTCGCCGCCCATGCGCTCGGCAATATGGCACAGGGGCAAGAAGCACATGCGTTCGTCGGTGTCGTCCTGGGCGATCAATGTGTTGTAGCCGCGCACGGTAAACACCAGCCCGGCCTGTGTGTGCATGGCTCCTTTGGGTTTGCCCGTGGTGCCCGATGTGTAGACCAGAATCGCAAGGTCATCCGGCTGGCAGGTCGCCACGCGCTGCTTGATGCATTGGGGGTTGGCTGCGAGGTACTGTCGCCCCACATCGCGCAATGCTTTCAGGCTGATGATGCCCTCGTCGGCTACATCACGCAGGCCTTCCATGTCAAACACGACGATCTTGCGCAGCAGCGGCAATTGCGCGCGCACTTCAAGCGCCTTGTCGAGTTGCTCGTCGTCTTCCACAAACAGGACTGTGGTGCGCGAGTCTTCACACAGGTATTGCACTTGCGACGATGCATCGGTCGGGTATATGCCGTTGGAGACGCCACCACAGCTCAATACGCCCAAGTCTGCCAAAACCCATTCGATCACCGTGTTGGCCAGAACAGAGGCGCATTCACCTTTGGCGAAACCCAGGCTCATCAGCCCGGCTGCGATTTCACTGACTGCCGTGGCGGTCTGGTTCCAGGTCCAGCTGCGCCAGATGCCCAAATGCTTTTGCCGCATCCAGACATGGGGGCCACGTCGTTCTACGGCATTCCAGAACATGGCGGGAATGGTCTCGCCCGGCATCACGATGTCGAGCTTGGGTTGAATGCGGGAAAGATCCCAGAGTTTTGACATGATCTACCTCCAGGTCTTTTTCTTTTTCCAGCGCCGCTCGCCCCGCATGCCGTCTTCTTTCATGCCGAGGTAGAACTCCTTGATGTCGTCCTTCTCACGCAGATGCGCGCAGGTGTCTTCCATCACGATACGGCCGTTTTCCAGCACATAACCATAGTCGGCGGCGTTGAGCGCCATATTGGCGTTTTGCTCCACCAGCAAAATCGTGGTGCCTCGCTCGCGGTTGATGCGCACCACAATTTCGAAAATTTCTTTGGTAAGTTTGGGGCTCAGGCCCAGACTGGGTTCATCCAGCAGGATCAGATCGGGGTTGGCCATCAACGCGCGCGAGATGGCCAACATTTGCTGTTGCCCGCCCGACAGCAGGCCGGCATCCTGCGCAGCGCGTTCCCGCAAAATGGGGAAGTAGTTGAAGACGTTTTCCATGTCCCTGGCCACGCCATCACGGTCACTGCGGGTGTAAGCGCCCATGGCCAGGTTGTCGCGCACGCTGAGCAGGGCAAACACCTCGCGCCCTTCAGGTACATGGCTTAAACCCTGTTGAACAATGTGCGCCGGGTCTTTGGCGGTAATGTCTTCGCCCTTGAATTCAATGCTGCCCTTGCGCGGGTCGATGATGCCGGAAATGGTTTTGAGAATGGTGGTCTTGCCCGCGCCATTGGAGCCCAACACCGTGGCAATTTCACCCCTCCGCACTTGCAGGCTCACACCGCGAATGGCCTTGATGGGGCCGTAGGCGCTTTCAACATTCAGCAATTTCAGAACGGGGGCGTCACTCACGGCCGGTGGGATTGCACTCATGATGTGGCCTCCCTACGCAAAGACGACACATCGTCCACCGTGCCCAAATAGGCTTCAATCACACCGGGGTCGGTTTGCACCTCGCGCGGTGTGCCCATGGCCAGCACTTCGCCCTGGTTCATGGCCAGCACACGGTCCGACACTTTGCTGACCAGCGTCATGTCGTGTTCCACCATCAGCACCGTAATGCCCAGCTCATTTTTGATGTCGGCAATCCAGAACGCCATGTCGTCGGTTTCTTCCACGTTCAGGCCGCTGGAGGGTTCATCAAGCAGCAGCAGCTTGGGTTCGGTGCACAGGGCGCGCGCCATTTCCACCACCTTGCGCACGCCATAAGGCAGGCCGTGGACGAAGGAGTCGCGATGGTGTTGCAGATCCAGCAACTCAATCACTTCCTCGGCCTTCTGTCGGGCCTTGATTTCAGCTGCACGCGCCGTCCCGGTGAAGAACATGTCTTGCCACAGCCCGGTTTTACGGTGCGTGTGGCGGCCGATCAGCAGGTTGTGCAGTACGGAGGCGTTCTCGAACAGCTCAATGTTCTGGAAGGTGCGTGCAATACCCAGTGAGGCAATGTTGTGCGGCGGCTGGTCGGTGAGCTTTTTCCCTTCGTACATGATCTCGCCGGTGGTGGGCGTGTAGATTCGGCTGATCAGGTTGAACACAGTGGTCTTGCCGGCACCATTGGGGCCGATCAGGGTGAACACCTCACCCTTTTTCACATCAAAGCTGACGTTGTTGACCGCCAGCACACCGCCGAAGCGCACGCTGAGGTTTTGGGCGGACAAAAGAATATCGGTCATTTCAAGCGATCAGACTTTTGGAATGACTTCTGGCGCTTGAACATGCCCTTGCGATAGAAGGGAAAGAGCTGCAGGTAGGTGCGAACCTTCAGCCAGCGGCCATACAAGCCCATGGGTTCAAACAGCACAAAAGACACCAACACCACACCGTAAATCAGGCCCTGCAAGCCGGGGGCTTGGCCGATAGTGGGTGGCAAATAGTCCTTGAACAGCGCAATCACCTGCGGCATCGTGATCAGAAAAATGGCCCCCAAAAAAGCACCATGGACCGAGCCCACCCCGCCAATCACGATCATCAGCAGAAGATCAATGGACTGCAGGATGTTGAACTGGTCGGGCGAAATAAATTGAAGTTTGTGGGCATAAAGCGCGCCGGCCAGACCAGCCAGACCGGCTGACAATGCAAACGACAAGGTTTTGTAGTGCGCCAGGTGAATGCCCATGCTTTGGGCCGACACCTCGGAGTCACGAATGGCCACAAAAGCCCGACCGGTGGGCGCGCGCAACAGGTTCACGACGCCCAGCGTCGCCAGCACCGTGACGACCAGGCAGAGGAAATAAAACTCCGTGCCCGAATCGAGTGTCCAATTCATCATTTGCGGCGCCTTGATGTGAAGCCCGGCATTGCCCCCCGTGACGGATTCCCATCGGGCCAGAACTTCTTCCACGATGAAGCCAAACGACAGCGTGGCCATGCCCAGGTAGATACCTTTCACACGCAAAGCTGGTAATCCCACCACATAGCCCACGGCCGAGGCCAAACCACCCGCGCCAACCAAAGCAATGGGAAAGGGAACACCCGCGTTGGTGAGCACCGCCTCGGTGTAAGCCCCCACGCCCAAAAAGGCCGCGTGCCCCAGTGAGAACAAGCCTGTGAAACCTGCCAACAGCATGATGCCCAAACCGGCAATGGAGTAAATCAGAACAAAAGTCAGTTGCGCCAGCCAGTACTCGGCAAACAGCCATGGCGCCGCCATTAGCAGCAGCAGCAAGGCGCTGTACCAGAATAGGTGCCCACCATGTTTGGCGAGCTTGATGTCCTGCACGTAATCGGTTTTGAAAATGAAACGCATGGTCGGCTACACCTTTTTCCGGAGGTTGTCGCCAAACAGGCCGTTGGGTTTGACCATCAGCATGATCAACACCATCACATAAGCCGCCGTGTCCTTGAAACCATCCGGCAGGTAGAAGCCCGAAAACGACTCAACGACCCCAATCACGAGCCCACCCACAATGGCGCCTGGCAAGCTGCCAAAGCCGCCCACCACGGCGGCGGGAAAGGCCTTGAGCCCGATGAAGCCCATGTTGGCGTGCACGAAGGTGATGGGCGCCAGCAGCAGGCCGGCAATGGCTGCCACGGCGGCGGCCAGGCCCCAGGCAATGCCATTGAGCCGCTTGACCGGAATGCCCATGTAATACGCGGCTAACTGGTTTTGCGATGCGGCTTGCATGGCAATACCCAGCTTGCAAAGTTCGTTATTTATTGGAAAACTTCCGTTTTTCATCAGCACACGATGTATTGAACAGGTGCAAACCGGATTCGCCCGATATTGCGGCACCGGGCGCTCGGTATGTTCCACATCAGGTCTTATGCAATACATCTCTGCAGCAGCAGTAATCTGTTTTCACCGGAGTAACCCGTGTTACTGCGTGAGACGAGGAGCAGGGTATGGAGTCAGCAGCTGGAGCAGTCTTGACAAAAACATTTAAAGTAATTGAACCCAGAAAAGGTTTGTTCCAGCTTGACCTGGATAGTGTCTGGCACTATCGGGAACTACTGTACTCTTGCGTTGTTGGCGTAGCAATTCGTG
>CAVVSV010000015.1:0-78734 GCA_963750805.1 uncultured beta proteobacterium | reverse complement strand
ATCCTGCGGGGTCTTGCCAAATGAGAAGCCGCAACCTTCTTCGGTGCCGCTCTTGCCGGTGCAGGTGTAGCGGCGGTAGTTTTCCTTGACAATGCCGCCACAGTTCGGGCAGGGCGTTGCCAACGTAGCGTAGTCCCCTGGGATGGTGTCACGGTCGTATTCCTTGGCTTTCTTGACCATGCGCTCGGTCATGGCGGCGATTTCGGCCATGAAGGTTTCGCGGCTGAGTTTGCCGTGCTCCATCTGGGCCAGCTTGTATTCCCACTCTCCAGTCAATTCGGCCTTGGATAACTCCTCCACGCCCAGGCCGCGCAACAGCGTCATCAGCTGGAACGCCTTGGCCGTGGGGATCAGTTCGCGGCCTTCACGCAGCATGTATTTTTCGGCGATCAAGCCTTCAATGATGCTGGAGCGCGTCGCGGGTGTTCCCAAGCCCTTCTCTTGCATGGCTTCGCGCAACTCATCGTCTTCCACCGTTTTGCCAGCGCCTTCCATGGCACCGAGCAAGGTGGCTTCTGAATAACGCGCTGGTGGTCGGGTTTTCAATCCCTTGGGCTCCACGGTGTCGGTGCGCACCATTTCGCCGGGTTGAACCGGTACCAGGCTCTGGCCTTTGTCACCGTCCTTGGCGTCGGCTACTTCTTCGGCGGCTTCCTTACCGTAGATGGCCAGCCAGCCCGGTTTGACCAACACCTTGCCTTCGGTTTTGAAGTTATGACCCACAGCCGTTGTGATGCGGGTGGTGACCTGGTATTCGGCGCTGGGGAAAAACACGGCCATGAAGCGGCGCGTGACCAGGTCGTAAATTTTCTGTTCGGCCTCACTCAAGCCACTGGGCGCCTGCAGCGTCGGGATGATGGCAAAGTGATCCGACACCTTGGCGTTGTCAAAAATGCGCTTGCTGGGTTTCACATAACTGCCCTTGATGGCCATCGCGGCGAAGGCCGCCAGGTGCTTCATGCCGCTGTCTGCCAGCATGGCCAGCGTGTCCTTGACGACGGGTATGTAATCTTCGGGCAGGGCGCGTGAATCAGTCCGCGGGTAAGTCAACGCCTTGTGGCGCTCGTACAGGCTTTGAGCGATGGACAGCGTGGTCTTGGCGCTGAAGCCGAACTTGCCATTGGCCTCACGCTGCAAGCTGGTCAAGTCAAACAGCAGGGGCGACGCCTGGCTGGTCGGCTTGCTTTCTTCGGTAACGGACGCCTTCTGGCCGCGCACCGCGTCGGCAATGGCCTGCGCTTCACGCTGGGTCCAGACACGATCGGCTTTTTTCTCGCTGTCCTCGGCGTCCTTCTTCCACTTGGGGTCAAACCACTTGGCCGGATACTCGCCCGCTTTCGCCGCGAAGGAGGCGTGGACCTCCCAATAGTCGCGGCTGATGAATTTGCGGATTTGCTCTTCACGCTCTACCACCACGCTCAAGGTGGGCGTTTGCACGCGGCCCACCGTGGTCAGGAAAAAACCGCCATCGCGGGAGTTGAACGCCGTCATGGCGCGCGTGCCGTTGATGCCCACCAGCCAGTCGGCCTCACTGCGGCAACGCGCCGCATCAGCCAGCGGCAACATCTGCTTGTCAGTCCGCAGCGACGCAAAACCATCGCGAATGGCCTGCGGCGTCATGGACTGCAGCCACAGGCGGCTCACCGGCAGCTTGACCTTGCTGTACTGCTGAATCAGCCGAAAAATCAGCTCACCCTCACGACCCGCGTCACAGGCATTCACAAAAGCGCCCACATCCTTGCGCTTGGCCTGCTTCACGATGGCGTTCAGGCGCGTCTTGGTTTTGTCCATTGGCTTCAAGTCAAAGTGCGGCGGAATCACCGGCAAGTTGGCAAAGCTCCATTTGCCGCGTTTGACGTCAAACTCTTCGGGCGCCTGAATCTCAACCAGATGCCCCACAGCGCTGGTGACGACGTATTGGTCGTTCTCGAAGTGTTCTTCGTGTTTGTCGAACTTGCCCGCAATGGGCGTGAGCGCCCGAACGATGTCTTGGGCAACGGAGGGTTTTTCGGCAATAACAAGGGTTTTCATCTGACTACAATCCATTCTCTCGCGGGCGCACAAGCGCACGCACACACACGCAGGCGCACACATGCGCGCCCATACGGTTCACCATACCAAATTTTTTCGACCCCGGTTCAAAAGAGAGAAAACGTGAGCAAAACGATGCCCCCCGAAGACCGCCGCCGCATTCAGACCCGTCGCTCCGGTATCCACGGCAAGGGCGTGTTTGCACTGCAGGATATCGGTGAAGGCGAAACCATCATTGAATACGTGGGGCAGATCATCAGCTGGAAAGAAGCGCAGTCGCGCCATCCACATGATCCGAAAAACCCCAACCATACGTTTTACTTTCACATTGATGAAAACCACGTCATTGATGGCCGTGTAGGTGGCAACTCGTCACGCTGGATCAACCACTCGTGTGATGGCAACTGCGAGGCGGACGAGGTGGATGGACGGGTCTACATCAAGGCCCTGCGCGACATCGCTCCCGGTGAAGAGCTCAGCTATGACTATGGCCTGATCAGCGAGGAGCGCTACACCGCCAAGGTCAAGGCCGAGTACCCCTGCTGGTGCGGGGCCAAAACATGCCGCGGTACCCTGTTGGCCCCCAAGCAACGCAAGAGAAAGTGATGCACCACTGGCCCAGCGAAACCCTCTGGGAGGCCGTGCAGCCAACTCTGCCGTTTTTCACGGTTGAAGTATTGCCCGAGGTCGACTCAAGCAACACTGAGTTGATGCGTCGGGCCAAAGCCGGGCAACTCGATCCCATTTTGCTGGTGGCTGAATCGCAGACGGCGGGTCGTGGCCGGCTGGGGCGGCAATGGGACAGCGGTTCAAGCCTGTCAGTAGATGGCACACCCGCAGCGCTGATGTTTTCAATGGGCATGCCCCTGTCACCGCAAAGCTGGTCAGGCCTCTCGCTTGCCGTGGGCGTCAGCGTGGCGCAAAGCCTGCATCCAGATTTACGCTTGAAGTGGCCTAACGACGTCTGGTTCTGTGACCGCAAGCTGGGCGGAATCCTGATCGAGACCGCAACATTTGGAGACATCCGCTTTGTTGTCATTGGCGTGGGTATCAACGTGGGGCCGCGCGCAGCGGCAGGCCTGTCCACGCCACCGGCCTGGTTGCGGGAGGTAGAACCCGGCGTGGAGGCAGCGAGCGCCCTTCTGAAGATTGTGCCGCCCATGATTCAGGCCATTTAGGCGTTTGAGGCACACGGATTCTCCCCGTTCCAATCCCGATTCAATGCACTGGACGCGCTGGCGGGCCGCGACATCCAGTTGAGCGATGGCATGAGCGGCACGGCACGGGGCGTTGATTCCAATGGTGCCCTGCTGGTGCAAACTGCAAGTGGCGTGCAGAAAGTCACCAGCTCCGAAGTGAGTGTGCGTCCTGCACCTGTTTCTCCCGCTTAAGCCCATGTTGAGATTGTTTGTCCTTGTCTTGCTGCTGGCCAACGGCGCTTATTTCGCTTGGTCACAGGGCCTGCTGCGGGCCTATGGCTATGCGCCGGCGGACGTGAGCGAACCGCAGCGGCTGTCGCAACAAGTTCACCCCGAGAAGCTGCATATTTTGACGCCCGATGAAGTCAAACGGCTGGAGGCAAGCCCCGCCCCCGGCGCCAGAGTCGGCGAGTGTTTGCAGGCAGGTCTTTTCAGTGAAGCGGATGGTGCGACGCTGCGCGCCAAGCTGGACACCCTGCTACCCGCGGGCACCTGGTCACTGGACCCCCAAGTTGAACCGGCACGCTGGATTGTCTACATGGGCAAATACCCCACCGCCGATGCACTGGCCAAAAAGCGAATTGAACTGACCCAGCGCAACGTCAAATTTGAGAACGTGACCAACCCGGCCCTTGAGTTTGGCCTGTCCTTGGGCGGGTTCGAAAGCGAGACGGCCGCGGATGCCGCACTGGACGTGCTGACCCGCCGGGGTGTGCGAACGGCGCGGGTAGTGCAAGACCGGTTTGAAGTTCGCAGCGTGATGCTCAAAATAGCAGCGGCTGACGAGTCCATCAAAGCCAGGCTGGAAGAAATCAAAGCCGCACTGGCTGGCAAACCGCTTCGGGCCTGCCGATAGTCGGTGGGTCGCCGGGCCATGGACCGACATGGCGACCGTTTGCGATTCAATTCACCTGCGTCAAAAACCGCACTGTAAAACTCGCACCCGGCGATGGCTGGCCGGGTCGGGCGTCGTCCAGCATCACCGTGGCATGGTGCTGGTGGGCTATTTCCAGAACGATGGGCAGCCCAAGACCCGATCCATCAGCTTCGGTTCCCAGTGCCCTGTAAAACGGCTGGAACACCAATTCGCGCTCTGCAGCTGGAATGCCGGGCCCTGAGTCTTCCACCTGCAGGGCCAGTGCCTTTCCAAATGGGTCCGCCAGGACACGCACCGTGATCATGCCGGGCTTCTCAAACGTAGATGGCGTGTAGTTGATGGCGTTGTCCACCAGATTGCGAACCATCTCCTGAAGCAGGGTGGGGTTGCCCTGGAGCACGACGCCTTCACTGCCCGGTTGGGCACCTTCATAGCCCAGGTCAATGCGCTTCTCCAGCGCGCGTGGCACGCAGTCCTGCATCACTTCCATGGTCAGGGCGGCAAGGTCACAGGGCACCAGGCTCATGGCCGTGCCGCTGCTTTCGGCCCGCGCAAGTGCCAGCAGCTGATTCACTGTGTGGGTCGCGCGAATGCTGGAACGCCCGATCAGACGAAGTGACTGCTTGAGTTCTTCGGTATTTGCGCCTTCACGTTGCGCCAGGTCAGCCTGCATGCGAAGGCCCGCCAATGGGGTTTTGAGTTGGTGGGCTGCATCAGCCAGAAAGCGCTTTTGCGTGGTGATGGAATCCTTCAAACGCATCAGCAGATCATTCACCGACGACACCAGAGGTGCCACTTCCATGGGCACGGCTTCAATTTCCAGCGGGCTCAAGTCGTCGGGCTTGCGTGCGCGAATGCGCTCCTCCAGCTGATTCAAAGGTTTGATCGCCTGCACCAGAGCCAACCACACCAAGAGCACTGCCATGGGCAGAATCACGAACTGCGGAAGCATTACCCCCTTGATGATCTCGGTGGCCAGCACAGAACGCTTGTCCAATGTCTCCGCCACCTGAACCAGTGCCAATTTGGCGCCCGGCAAGTCAAGCCTTACCCACATGTACGCAATTTTGATGTCGGTGCCCCGAAACTCCCCTTCTCTCAGACGGACTTCGCCGGGAGGCACTTTTTCTTCATCCGGGGGCAGCGGCAGGTCCCGCTCGCCGCTCAAATATTCGCCGCGCGCGCCCAGCACCTGGTAGTACATGGTGTCGGCATCATCCGCGCGCAACAATTCACGCGCAGGCAAAGGCAAATTGAATTGAACGTGGTTGTTGCTGACGGTGACCAGCTGGGCCAACGCCGAAACGTTGTATTCCAGGGCGCGATCAAAAGGCTTTCCGGCGATGCCCTGCGCCACCAGCCAAGTCAACACCAGGCTAATCGGCCACAGCAACAGCAGTGGCGTCAGCATCCAGTCCAGAATTTCGCCAAACAGCGAGCGCTGTTCGCGCTGGAATAATTTCAAGGCGCAATCTTCTCCAGGCAGTAACCCAAGCCACGCACAGTGGCGATGCGGATTGGCCCTTTCTCGATTTTCTTGCGCAGACGGTGGATGTAGACCTCGATCGCGTTGTTGCTCACCTCTTCACCCCATTCACAGAGGCGCTCCACCAGCTGGTCTTTGCTGACCAGGCGGCCGGCTCGCTGCAACAGGACTTCCAGCAGGCCCAGCTCGCGGGCGGACAACTCCACCATCTTGCCGTCAATGGTGGCGACGCGCCCCGTCTGGTCATAGGTCAATGGGCCATGCTTGATCATGCTGCTGGTGGCACCGGCGCCACGGCGAATCAGTGCACGGGCTCGCGCCTCCAGCTCCTGCAAGCTGAAGGGCTTGGCCATGTAGTCATCAGCGCCGTAATCCAGCCCTTTCACGCGCTCGTCCACACTGTCGGCAGCCGTCAAAATCAACACGGGCAAGGACGAGCCACGCGCACGCAACCGTTTGAGCACTTCAAGGCCGTGCATTTTGGGCAGGCCCAGGTCCAGAATCAGAAGGTCGAATTCCGTGTTGGTCATCAAGGCGGCGTCTGCCTCTGTGCCACTGGCCACGTGGTCCACGGCCGCCCCACCGCTGCGCAGTGCGCGAAGCAGGCCATCGGCCAACACCTGGTCATCCTCAGCAATCAGAATCCGCATGCCTGTCTCCTGGAGTTTTTTCAATTCTAGGCTCGCATCGCTTTGCTTCGCCTTACAGGCAGGGCAGGATCACGACTCAAGCAGCGTAGGCTTCCAGACCAATCGCAATGACGGTCGCAACCTGATCGCCAATGGCCGACCGCAACTCGTTCTCTGCCTGAGCAACTGCTTCCTGAAACGCCCTGAGCCAGATCAGGCCGGTGGCGGTGAAGGTCACCAGAACCGCCCGGGCATCGCGCGAGTCGGGTACGCGCGTTACCATACCCCAGGCCTCGCAATGGTCCACGAGTTTCCCCATGGCTTGCTTGGTCATGCCGGCACGGTAAGCCAAATCGGTGAGGCGTGAGCCTTCCAGAGCAAGGTGGCGCGTGATGTGGATATGGGCGGCACTCACCTGCCCGCGTGCTGCCAGGTTGCTCAGGGCCAGCGGCACTTCGACGTTATGCGCCATCAACACCAGCACCCGGGCGTCAAAACGCTGCAATGCACGGCCCATCAAATAGCCCAGATGTGTAAGACGCCAGGCATCGTTGGTACTGCTGGCAGGTGGGACAGTTTCAGACAATTCAGACAATTCAGACAATTCAGACATTCTTAAATGGTAAATTAAACTGACTAATAATTCTGTTTACTATTTTCAACTGGGCACGTTAAACTACTGTTCAAGCATCCAGCCTGTTGTTAATGACAGATGCTGATTTGATCACCACCAGAATTTAACTGTTTGATTTTTAAGGAGATTTCCATGGACGCCCCTGTAAAGAACACCCCTGCAGCGCTGACCGAAAAAGCCAAAGCCCTGCAAGTCGCCCTGGCCCAAATCGAAAAGCAATTTGGCAAAGGCACCATCATGCGCCTGGGTGAGGGCGAGGTGATTGAGGACATTCAGGTCGTCTCCACTGGCTCGCTGGGGCTGGATGTTGCCTTGGGCGTGGGTGGCCTGCCCCGTGGCCGTGTGGTTGAAATTTATGGCCCGGAGTCATCGGGCAAAACCACGCTCACGCTGCAGGTCATTGCCGAAATGCAAAAGCTGCAAGGCACTTGCGCGTTTGTGGATGCCGAGCATGCACTGGACATTCAGTACGCCCAAAAACTCGGCGTGAACCTTCAGGATTTGCTGATCAGCCAGCCTGACACCGGTGAGCAGGCGCTGGAAATTGTGGACAGCCTGGTGCGTTCTGGCGCCGTCGATCTGATCGTGGTGGACTCGGTGGCTGCATTGACACCCAAGGCCGAGCTGGAAGGCGAAATGGGCGACTCGCTCCCTGGCCTGCAAGCCCGCCTGATGAGCCAGGCCCTGCGCAAGCTCACCGCCCACATCAAAAAGACCAACTGCACGGTGATTTTCATCAACCAGATCCGCATGAAGATTGGCGTAATGTTTGGTTCGCCCGAGACCACCACCGGCGGCAATGCACTGAAGTTTTACGCCTCGGTACGGTTGGACATCCGCCGCACCGGCACCATCAAAAAGGGTGACGATGCGATTGGCAACGAGACCAAGGTCAAGGTCGTCAAAAACAAGGTGGCGCCCCCGTTCAAAACCGCCGAGTTTGACATCCTGTTTGGCGAAGGTATCAGCCGCCATGGCGAAATCATCGACATGGGCGTCACCGCCAACATCCTGGATAAATCCGGTGCCTGGTACGCCTACAACGGTGAAAAAATTGGCCAGGGCCGCGATAACGCGCGTGAGTTCCTGCGCGAGAACCCGGCCCTGTCGATTGAGATCGAGAACAAGGTGCGCGAGTCGCTGGGCATTCCCTTGCTGCCCGTGGAGCCTGAAACTGCCCCAAAAACCAAAGCTACCAGCAAAAAAGGCGAATAGTCCCTGCCAGATATGAATAGTTTGCTATTTAATCAGTAGCATTCATGCATCCAACCAATATCCCGCCAGCGCAGCCATCACTGAAAGGCCGGGCCCTGCGGCTGCTCAGCGGGCGCGAATATTCACGCGCCGAGCTGGAACGTCGGCTTCAATCGTATGAAGAAGCCCCAGGCGAGCTGGCCAAAGCGCTGGATGAGTTGCAGGCGAAAGACTTCATCAGCGAGGCGCGGGTGATTGAGTCGGTCATCAACCGCCGCTCAGCCAAGCTGGGTACATCGCGAATTCGCCAGGAACTGCAGGGCAAAGGGCTGGATCGCGACGCCGTGATTGAGGCTGTGGCCGGGCTGAAAAGCACCGAGCTGGCGCGCGCCCGTGAGGTTTGGCAACGCAAGTTTGGCACCCAATCAGCCGATGTCCAGGCAGGACCGGCTGAGCGCGGCAAGCAGATGCGGTTTCTGGCCGCCCGAGGGTTCGGGGGTGAAGTGATCCGCAAGGTTGTTGCAGGGACACATGACGACGACTGAGGCGTTAAAATCCCCTCAAGTCCACGTCATTAAACAATAGTTTGCTACTTATTTTGTAGCTTGGCAATTAAAGGAATTGCCTTTGGCAACGTCAAAGACCCAGCATCAGCTTGAGGTTTTGAACGGCAGCGCCACTGGCACCTTTGCCCAGATTGTCCAGGCGGGCCACCAGAACAGCGTGGTGGAAGTCATCATCGGCACCCTGATTGGCAAACACACGCAGTTCCATTTTGTTAGTGTCTACCAGCGCCAGCGGGTCAATCTTGTCGCCAGCTGTGGGCGCTTCGACCGTTACAAACTCGCTGCCCGCGTAGTGTTGGGCCAGCGCGACGTGCAAATCTTGTGCGCCAGGCTTGCCAGGCAAACAGTCCAGATCCAGCGGCAACTGCACCAGCATGCCCTGGCTGAAATTGCCCACCGAAGGAACAAACACCGGGCGGCGGCTCAGCCCCGTGTATTTCATGATTTCGGGGAGGTGCTTGTGTTTGAGCCCCAGGGCGTAGACCTCAAACGCGGGCGCTTCGCCTTTTTCGTAGGCCTCAATCATGGAACGGCCACCACCGGTATAACCGCTCACCGCGGGCAAGGTCAACGCATGATCCCGGGGAATCAAACCGGCATCCACCAACGGGCGAATCAAGGCAATGGCACCTGTGGCATAGCAACCCGGGTTGGCAACCCGCTGTGCGCTGCGAACCAGATCGCTGTGACCGGCGACAAGCTCGGGAAACCCGAACACCCATCCCGACGCTGTGCGGTGCGCCGTCGATGCATCGATGATTTTGGGACCTGGTTGGCCTGAAGTCCTTGCAATATCGTCAATCATTGCTACGGATTCAATAGCGGCAGAATCGTGAAGGCACAACACAACCAGGTCAACCTGCGCCATCAGCGCACGTTTGGCAGCGGGATCTTTTCGCAGTTCAGGTGCAATGCTGACCATTTCGATGGCCGGCATGAGCTGCAGACGTTCCCGAATTTGCAAGCCGGTTGTACCGGCTTCGCCATCAATAAATACCTTGAACATGGGTCACTCCGTAATTCCTTGACACCCTGGACTGTAAGTTGCCTTAAAGATTGGTGCGTTGCAGCATGATACATTCCAAGTCTGCACAGTTCTTCCCACCCATTCCTGAGAGAGACCTCATGAAGATTCACGAGTACCAAGGCAAGGAAATCTTGCGTCAAGCTGGTGTCCCGGTGCCTCGCGGCATTCCGGCGTTCACCGTTCAAGAGGCGGTGGAAGCTGCCCAAAAACTCGGTGGCCCGGTATGGGTTGTCAAAGCCCAGATCCACGCCGGTGGTCGCGGCAAGGGCGGTGGCGTCAAGCTGGCCCGCTCCATTGATGAGGTGAAAAAGCTCGCCGGTGAAATTTTGGGCATGCAACTGGTCACCCACCAGACCGGCCCCGAAGGTCAAAAAGTTCGCCGCCTGCTGATTGAAGACGGTGCGGACATCAAAAAAGAATATTACGTGTCGGCTGTGACGGACCGCGCCACCCAGCGCGTGGCTTTCATTGTCTCTTCCGAGGGCGGCATGGACATTGAAGGTGTCGCTCACGACACACCTGAAAAAATCATCACTGAAATCGTTGATCCGGCCACCGGCCTGACCGATGCCCAGGGCAAAAAGCTGGCCGATGCAATTGGCGTACCCTCTGGCTCGACCGCGCAAGCCGTTGACGTGATGCAAAAGCTCTACAAGGTGTACATGGACACCGACGCCTCGCTGGTGGAAATCAACCCGCTGATTCTGGAAGGCAACGGCAACATCAAGGCGCTGGACGCCAAGTTCAACTTCGACGCCAACGCGCTGTTCCGCCATCCCGAAATCGTCGCATACCGCGATCTGGACGAAGAAGATCCAGCTGAAGTGGAAGCCAGCAAGTTCGACTTGGCCTACATCAGCCTGGACGGCAACATTGGCTGCCTGGTGAATGGTGCGGGTCTGGCCATGGCCACCATGGACACCATCAAGCTGTTCGGCGGCGAGCCGGCCAACTTTCTGGACGTAGGCGGCGGCGCCACGGCCGAGAAGGTCACCGAAGCCTTCAAGATCATGCTGAAGAACAAGAATGTCAAAGGCATTTTGGTCAACATTTTCGGCGGCATCATGAAGTGCGACACCATTGCCACCGGCGTGATCACGGCCTGCAAAGCCGTGAACTTGTCAGTGCCGCTGGTCGTGCGCATGAAAGGCACCAATGATGAGTTGGGCAAGAAGCTGCTGGCTGAAAGTGGCCTGCCCATCATTTCCGCTGACACCATGGCCGAAGCGGCTACCAAAATTGTGGCCGCCGTCAAGTAAGCCCGGAGAACCAACATGTCGATTTACATCAATAAAGACACACGCGTCATCACCCAGGGCATTACCGGCAAGACCGGTCAATTCCATACTGAAAAATGTCAGGAATACGCCAACGGCAAAAATTGCTTTGTCGCGGGCGTGAACCCCAAAAAGGCGGGCGAGTCCATCTTCAATATCCCGATCTTTGCCTCCGTCAAGGAAGCGGCATCCCAAACCGGCGCCACGGTCTCCGTAATTTATGTGCCACCCGCTGGCGCAGCGGCAGCCATCTGGGAAGCCGTTGAGGCCGACCTGGACCTGGCCATCTGCATTACCGAAGGCATTCCCGTCAAGGACATGCTGGAAGTTCGCAACCGCATGCGGGCCAAAGAAGCCGCTGGCGGCAAAAAGACATTGTTGCTGGGGCCCAATTGCCCGGGCATCATCACGCCAGACGAAATCAAAATCGGCATCATGCCCGGCCACATTCACCGCAAAGGCCGCATTGGCGTCGTGAGTCGTTCAGGAACGCTGACCTATGAAGCCGTCGCGATGTTGACCGAAGTGGGCTTGGGCCAGTCAACGGCAGTCGGCATTGGCGGGGACCCGATCAACGGTCTGAAGCACATCGACGTGATGAAAGCCTTCAATGACGATCCCGACACCGATGCCGTCATCATGATTGGTGAAATTGGCGGCCCCGATGAAGCCGATGCCGCCCGCTGGTGCAAAGCGAACATGAAGAAACCCATCGTTGGTTTTATTGCCGGGGTGACCGCCCCTGCCGGCAAGCGCATGGGCCATGCTGGTGCGCTGATTTCAGGGGGTGCCGACACGGCAGATGCCAAATTGGCGATCATGGAAGAATGCGGCTTTATCGTGACACGCAACCCTTCAGAGTTGGGACATTTGCTCAAAGCCCAACTTTGAGCAGAACCTTGTTGATGTAAGCAGTATTACCGACTCGGTTGCGGCTTGCGTGCCGCTAGACTATCGCCCAACCCAAAGGCGCCCAGAACAGCTTGTTGTGGGCGCCTTTTGCATTCAACACCTCAAGTCAACGGAGACACCCCATGGACATACTTCAACAAATTCAAGGTGCCGAATTCTGGATTGGTCTGCTCAAAATAATCTGGATCAACATCATTTTGTCGGGCGACAACGCTGTGGTCATCGCCTTGGCTGCCCGTTCATTGCCGCCAGACCAGCAAAAGAAAGCCATTTTCTGGGGAACTGCTGCGGCGGTAATTTTGAGAATCGGGCTGACAGTGGTTGCCGCAAAGTTGCTGGAGTTGCCCTATCTTCAAATTGTGGGCGGCTTGTTGCTGCTGTGGATCGGTGTGCAATTGCTCAGTGATGACGATGGCGGCGAAGGTGAAGAAAAACACAGCGGCACCTTGATGGCCGCCATTCGCACCATCCTGATTGCGGATCTTGTGATGAGTCTGGATAACGTGATTGGCGTCGCAGCGGCGGCCGGCGGCAATGTCACCCTGCTGGTCATCGGTTTGGCCATTGCCATACCCATCGTGATTTTTGGCAGCACACTCATGATCAAGTTGATGGAGCGCTTTCCCATCATCGTGACGGTGGGTGCAGGCTTGATCGGATGGGTCGCTGGCGAGGCCATGGTGAGCGACAAAATACTGAGGGACTGGTTTCCAAGCCATTCAATGCAGTTTTATCTTGCGGCTGCGATCGGCGCGGCCTTTGTGATTGCAGTCGGCAAGATCATGCAGAAACGATCGCCCCCATCGTCAGCCTCCAGCTGACTGTTGCCAAATTTCTCACGAATTTTTCGCAAAAAAACGACAAGCCGATTTCAACAAGTCACTTGTCGCGGGGGGCCGTGTCTGCTAACGTGACGTTTTTTGGAAACACCTTGTAAAACAACTTTTTCAAGGTGTTGTTGACTGATACCCATCAGGCAAAGAGACCAACTTCATTACGGGCAGGACGTGGCTACTTCATCTTCATCCAGGCAGAGTCAGTTTTGGCGTTCCGATTGGTTCGCTGGCGTTTTAATCGTGGTTGCAGTTGTTGCATTGCATTCAGCCACTGATTTCATCGGATCGTTGGAGCGTCGCTTCTATGACTTCGCCAGCACCAGCAGTGGTCGGCAACCTTCAGACCGAATCGCTGTCATTGCGATTGATGACCAAAGCATCTCCAACATTGGCCGCTGGCCATGGCCGCGTGATATTCATGCGAAGTTGATCGATCAGCTGGTAGCCGCCAAGGCAAAAACAATCGTCCACACGGCTTTTTTCTTTGAACCACAGGTAGACCGCGGTTTGACGTTCATTCGAAAAATGAAAGAAGTCATTGGAAGTCCGCCTGCCGCCGGGTCAACCATTGAGGGTAGTGGCGTCCAATCCGGCACCAATGAACAGCTGGCCAAAGTGATCAGCGAAGCGGAAATTGCTTTGGACACCGATGCCATTCTTGCCAACAGCATGAAAAATGCGGGCAACGTCTTGCTGCCATCCGTATTCACATTGGGTGAGCCGCAGGGAAAGCCCGACAACCCACTTCCCGCCTATGCACTCAAAAGCGCGCTGGATGAAGCCTCGGGTTTCTCTGTTCCGGCAACCAAGGGGCAACAACCCATTGAAATACTTGGCAACGCTGCGGCGGGCATCGCCCACCTCAATCAGTTTCAAGATGTCGATGGCGCAGTACGCCAGGAACCTCTTTTGGTGAACTACTACGGAAAAGCGGTGCCTTCGATGGCGCTGTTGACGGCCGTGAAAAGCCTGAACCTTTTGTCCAGTGACATCAAGCTCAACTCGGGTGAATCGGTGCAAATCGGGAAATTGCGGATCAAAACTGACGAATCGGCGTTGATGCTGCCCCAGTTTTACAAAGGCAAGGATGGCAAACCGGCATTTGCAGTGGATTCTTTTTATGACGTGCTGAACGGGAAAATACCTGCGTCCAAGTATGCCGACAAGATTGTCATCATTGGCGCGACGGCCGCCGGCGTTGGTGTTCAGTTTCCGGTGCCAGGGTATCCGGGCCTGTCGCCTGCCGAGACCATTGCGCACATTACCTCCAGCATTCTCAGTGAACACTTCCTTGTTCAACCTGGCTGGGGCATTTGGGCGACCTTTGCACTTTTCCTCATCGTAGCCGCGTATTTGATTGTGGCGCTTCCCCGTTTGTCGGCCGGTATGGCAGCAGGTGTCACTCTGGGCCTGTTCGTGATCTTGCTCGGCGCCGAATTTGGCTTGCTTTCTGGCGCTGCCATGTGGCTCAAGTTGGTCTTCCCTGCGATGCTGCTGGTGTTGGGTCACCTGGGCCTCACCACCAAGCGATTCCTGATGACTGAAGCTGGAAAAATCAAGGCTGATGAGGAGTCCGCTGAAACCAGCCGGATGATGGGTCTGGCCTTGCAGGGACAGGGGCAATTGGACATGGCCTTTGACCGCTTCCGCAGAGTTCCCATGAACGAAGCCGTGATGGGCAACCTTTACAGCCTGGCTCTGGATTTTGAGCGCAAGCGCCAGTTCAACAAGGCACAGGCCGTCTATGAACACATGGCCGCGTTCAATGCAAACTACAAGGACATCAAGGCCAAACTCAATCGCGCCAAAAATCTTTCTGAAACAGTCATGCTGGGTGGTGGCGGCGCGCATCCGGGTGGAACGATGTTGCTGGACGGAGGCGCTGTCGAAAAACCGATGTTGGGGCGGTACCAGGTTGAAAAGGAGCTGGGCAAAGGCGCCATGGGCGTCGTCTATTTGGGCAAGGATCCAAAAATTGGTCGTGTTGTGGCCATCAAAACCATGGCACTGAGCCAGGAATTTGAGGGCGACGAATTGGCGGATGCCCGCGAACGGTTTTTCCGGGAGGCAGAAACCGCAGGTCGATTGCAACACCAAAATATCGTCACTATTTTCGATGCCGGCGAAGAGCACGACTTGGCTTACATTGCCATGGAATTTCTGAAGGGAAAAGATTTGGCCGACGCCTGCAAAGACGGTCAGTTGCTACCGGTGCCCAAAGTTTTGTCTATCGTTGCGAGAGTGGCAGAAGCGCTCGCCTATGCACACAAGCAAAATGTCGTTCACCGTGACATCAAGCCTGCCAACATCATGTTTGACGGCGCGACCGACACCGTGAAAGTTACCGATTTTGGTATTGCGCGGATCACCGACTCCAGCAAGACAAAAACCGGGATGGTTTTGGGAACTCCAAGTTTTATGTCACCAGAGCAGTTGGCTGGCAAGAAAGTCGATGGCCGCTCCGACCTTTACTCACTGGGTGTCATGCTGTTCCAGATGCTGGCTGGCGTACTTCCGTTTCGCGGAGATTCCATGGCGGAGTTGATGTTCAAGATTGCGAATGAAGAAGCGCCCGACATCCGAATCGTTCGAAAGGAATTGCCAGAAGGTTTGGCAAATCTGGTCGCGTTGGCGCTGAGCAAAAGGCCCGAAACCCGTTATCAGGATGGTGATCAATTTGCTGCTGATCTGCGTGAGGTCATGGGGAGCATGTCAGGTGACTTGGGGTTTGATCACTCAGGCAGTTCGTCAGTCATGCCATCAACCTCTCCGGCTACTGGCCAAAATGAAAAAACGATGGCTATTGCACCGTCCTCTCCGAAAGAGTCAAAGCCAGTGGATTTTCAGGCAACCGTTATCAATTCGTTGCCTGGTACCGATCAATTTGACAAAACAGTCGTTCGTCAGACCAATGACCATCAAGCTCCCAAGTCTCAACCCAGCAAGGGTGATAGTGGCACGGATATTGAGATTTAGACAGAAGACGCAATGATTTATACGTTTTGCTCAAAAACAGACCCTGGCCGGGCCAGAGACAACAATGAAGACGCTGCGTCTTTTGATGAAGCGACGCGATTGGGCGTGTTGGCTGACGGAATGGGGGGCTATAACGCTGGTGAAATTGCCAGTGGAATGGCAACAGCCTTCATCAAGTCCGAAATGGCACGATGGCTCTCGGAGGCCGGCCGGAATGCCAAGACAAAAGAAGTAAGGCGTGCCCTTGAGATTTGTGTCGACAACGCCAATCGCTCAATTTTCAATGCAGCGAACTCCAATGCCCACTATTCAGGTATGGGCACCACTTTGATTGTGGCGGTATTTCAGGACGCCAACTTGATGTTGGGCCACATCGGAGATTCGAGGTGCTACCGGTTGCGCCATGGCGAGTTTGAGCAAATTACCAAAGACCATTCGCTGCTGCAAGAGCAGATCGATGCAGGCATGATTACGCCTGAACAAGCGGCGACCTCCACGTACAAGAACTTGGTAACCCGGGCATTGGGGGTGGAAGACGCTGTTATGCTGGAGCTCAATGAACATCAGGTAGAACCTGGTGACCTGTATGTGATGTGCTCTGACGGGTTGTCGGACATGGTGGATGATGCAGAGATAGCGGGTATTCTGGCGACCGATATTTCATTGGATCAAAAAGCCGAACGTCTTGTCGCGGCCGCGAATGAACATGGGGGTCGCGATAACATCACGGTCTTGATGGTTCAGGCTGGAGCAGAGGGTGAAAAACGCGGTTTAATATCCAGATTGCTTGGAAAATAGCAGTTTTATGAGTTTTCAAATCAAAAATTTCAGGAACAGGAGTCGGTCATGCCGAAAATGATCGTGTCGATTGACGGTGTTGTCATCAAGGAAGTCCAACTTACCAAGGACAGAACCACCCTTGGGCGTCGTCCCTATAACGATATCGTGATCGACAATCTTGCCGTGAGTGGCGAGCACGCGGTTTTGCAAATGACCGGTAGCGAGGTCTATCTGGAAGATTTGAACAGTACCAACGGCACTTACGTCAATGGCAAGGCTGCCAAAAAACAGTTGCTACAGAACGCGGACGTTATAGAAGTCGGCAAATACAAAATCAAGTACGTCAACGAAGCGGCTGAACAAGGCTTCGAGAAAACGATGATGGTCAAACCGGGAATGTTGGCGGGCATGGCAGCGCCCGCAGCACCCGCACCCGTGCCTTCAATGCCCGCCTATTCTGCACCCGAGCCAGTCATGGCAACCGGTTCAAAAGCTTCGATCAAAGTCTTGTCCGGCGCTGCTTCCGGTCGGGAAGTTCCGCTCACAAAAGTGGTTACAACGGTAGGAAAGCCTGGTGTGGCGGTGGCAGCAATTACCCGACGCCAGCATGGCTTTGTGGTTCATCATGTGGAGGGAGCGGGCAACCCGACTTTGAACGGTGCACCCATTGGGGTTGATCCCGTTGCACTTAAGAATGGCGATTTAATCGAACTGGCAGGTACGCAAATGCAGTTCGTCCTTGTCTAGGCAATAAGCGGACCGAGCTGGGCTCACCGACAGAGCACTCAAGCTTATTTTTGCAGGGCCTTCATGAAATCGCTTCTGAAACACTGGCCCCGCATCGCCATTACGTTGCTTCCCTTGCTGTTTGCAAGTTTGCATGCGGTTGGCATTGTCCACATTGGCGTCCTTCAGCGTCTGGATGACATCATTTACGATGCGCGCCTGCGCGCCACGATGCCCCAAACTCTGGATGAGCGAATCGTCATTGTGGACATTGACGAAAAAAGCCTGGCTGAAGTTGGCCGGTGGCCTTGGGGTCGCAACAAAATGGGCGACCTGACCAGTGAGCTTTTTGACAATCAAAAGATTGCGTTGCTTGGCTTTGACGTTGTCTTTGCCGAAGCAGACGATAGCTCCGGCCTGAAGCGGCTCAACGAATTGGCTAAAAACGAGCTTCGTGATCAGCCTGGATTTGCCGAACGGCTTCAGAATTTACAGAGCTCGCTTGATTACGATGCCACGTTTGCAAAAGCCCTTGAAAAGAAGCCAGTGGTCATGGGGTACTACCTCACCAGCGATAGGGATGGCCGTTCGTCGGGGGTGCTACCTACTACCGTCATGCCCAAGGAATCCGTCCAGGGTCGCCCCATTCGGTTCACGTCCTGGAACGGTTACGGGTCCAATATTCCACAGCTTGCCAAGGCGGCACCTCTGGCGGGGTTTTTCAATTCGATCACAGAAACAGATGGCGTGGTCAGGTCGCTACCCTTGATCGCAGAGTACAAAGGTCAGTACTACGAGTCATTGTCCTTAGCCATGTTTCGGGCCGTTATCGGCATGCCAACTGTGTCGCCCGGCTTTCCCAAAGAGCGGTTTCTGAGCCGCAACTACCAGGGGTTGGAAAGTATTCTTTTGAAACTTGGTGAGCAGAAGACCCTGGCCATTCCAGTGGATGACAGGGTATCCGCCTTGGTGCCATTTCGCGGCTATGGGGGCGCCAATTCCGGGTCTTTCAAATATATATCTGCTGCTGATGTTCTGGCTAAACGGGTTGCACCGGGTGCTCTCAAAGACAAGATCGTACTACTGGGTACCACCGCGCCAGGTTTGGTTGATTTGCGAGTCACGCCAGTGGGAGAAACTTACCCGGGGGTTGAAACTCACGCCAATGTAATTTCCGGTCTTCTGGACGGAAAAGTATTGGTCAAACCGGACTACGCTGTAGGGTATGACGTCGTGATGCTTGTGCTGGCTGGTTTCACATTGGCAATTGCCCTGCCCTTGTTATCAGCGTCTAGAGCCATGATGCTCAGTGCAGGTGTGGTGTTTGTTCTGGTGGCTTTCAATTTCTGGATGTATCTGTCATTTGGGCTTGTATTGCCACTCGCATCATCGCTGACCATGGCGGTGGCGGCATTTGCACTGAATATGAGCTACGGCTACTTTGTTGAAAGTCGCTCAAAACGCGAGTTGGCCAACCTTTTTGGGACTTATGTTCCGCCAGAATTGGTGGACGAGATGGTCAAAGACCCAGACAGCTACAGCATGAAGGCCAGCAATAAAGAGCTCACCGTGATGTTTTGCGACATGCGCGGGTTCACCAAAATGTCCGAGCAAATGGAGCCCATCCAATTGCAGGAATTGCTCAACGGCGTGTTTTCTCGATTGACCAATTTGATTCGGGCGAACAGGGGAACCATTGACAAGTACATGGGTGATTGCGTCATGGCCTTCTGGGGGGCACCCGTTGAAACCTCTGAGCACGCCAGCTTGGCGGTGAAAGCGGCGATGGAAATGGCGCGTGAAATCAGTGCCATCAACAAGGATCACCGAGCCAAAGGCATTCCCGAAATTGGCATTGGCATAGGGCTCAACACTGGCAGTATGTGCGTGGGTGACATGGGATCCAACATCCGGCGCAGTTACACGGTAATTGGCGATGCAGTGAATTTGGGTTCACGGCTTGAGGGGCTTTCAAAAGCGTACGGTGTTGACATCGTGGTGTCAGAATCCACGAGAAAATTGGCACCGGAATTTGCTTGGCAGGAACTTGATAAGGTTCGGGTCAAGGGGAAGGAACAAGCAGTCGCAATTTTCTACCCAAGGGCATTGACCAGCGAACTGGAGCCGGAATCTGCATCCGAACTGAAGACTTGGTCTGCGTTCATCAAGGCCTATCGGCAGCAAGACTGGGATCAATCCGATGTGCTGCTCATCAACTTAACCCGCACGAACGCCAAAAAGTACCTTTACCAGTTGTACCTGGAACGTGTAGCCTCTATGCGAATGTTGCCGTTTGATCCTGAGTGGGACGGCGCAACAAACTTTGAAACGAAATAGGGAATCGAGATGAAGGTTCGCGTTCTGGGTTGTTCAGGTGCCATTGCCAAAGACTGCAGAACCACGTCTTTTCTAATTGACGGCGACGTTTTGATTGATGCGGGCACAGGCGTTGGAGATCTGACACTTGATGAAATGAGTGGCATCAATCAGGTTTTTTTGACGCACTCTCATCTAGACCATGTCGCCGCATTGCCTTTGATGGTGGATGCAATTGCTTCGCGACGAACGTCCCCTATTCAGATTCATGCGCTGGCTGGAACCATTGCTGCGCTGCGTGCCCATATCTTCAATAATGTCATCTGGCCGGATTTCAGCCGGATTCCTACGCCCGAGGCACCGTTTATTTCGTTTCACGAAATCAAAACTGGCCAGACCCTCGAACTCAAAGGCAAGCTGATCGAAGTTTTGCCCGCTGTTCATACCGTCCCGGCTGTCGGTTATGCAGTCACGGCGGGCACAGGTTGCTGGGTCTTCACTGGCGATACCGAGCGTAATCCTGCATTTTGGAACCGAGTGAATGAACTCAATGTCGCGATGCTGGTAATTGAAACCGCATTCAGCAATCGAGAAAAAGATTTGGCCAAGCTGAGCCTTCACTTGTCGCCCGTGGTCCTGGCCAACGAGCTGGACTTCATATCGCGTGAAAACAGGTATCCCATTTACATCACTCATACCAAGCCCGCCGAAACCGCGCTGATCATGGCGGAAATTCAAAAGTTTGATGAAACAGCCATTACAGGCCCCAATGTGACGCACGACATTCGCTGGCTTCGCGCTGGCCAGGAATTTGAGCTATGAATGCCGTGATGAAACCGCCAGGCGCAGAAAAGCAGCCGGACCAAGCGTTTTTGGACTCTCAAAAACTCCCCGCAGACAAGCGCGGCATGACATTTGAAGCGCTGTTCTATCGCCAACTCCAGCAAGTCACGGCAAGAATTCATGAGACTGACAATGTTGAGCAAATCATGCTCGAGGCCAGCCAGGACATTTGCCGGCTCTTCAATGCAGACCGGTTGACGCTTTACGCGGTCAACGACGACAAAACGGCCATTGTTTCGAAAATCAAGACAGGACTCAACAGCAGTCGCGATCTCAAACTTCCTATTTCTCCTCAAAGCATTGCCGGTTATGCGGCCTATAGCAAAAAACTGCTCAATCTTTCAGATGTTTACGATGATGAAGCGCTCAAGAGGATTCATCCATCGCTGACTTTCCTGAAGGAAGTTGACAAGCGCTCAGGTTACCGCACTCGGGAAATGCTGGTTGCGCCCATCATGGAGGGTGACACCCTCCACGGTGTACTTCAGGTTATCAATAACAAGGGAAATCAGCCCTTCAGTGACCTTGAAGTCGAGGGCGTTTCACAGCTCTGCAAGACTTTAGGGACGGCCATTCGCCAACGCGTTCAAAAGGCAGACGACGGTCAGAAAAAAGTTGCGACCAAATACGATGGACTGATATCTGAAGGATTCATCACGTCCGACGAGCTCCAGAAATGCGTTCAGGAGGCCCGTGAAGCTGGCCAAACTGTTGAATACACGCTGATGGCCAACTACAAGGTGCGCCCTTCCCAAATTGGACCGTCGCTGTCCAAGTTTTTTGGGGTTCCTTACGAGCCATTTTCGGCTGGTCGGATTCGCTCGGAAATGCTTCACGGCCCACTTAAACGGGATTTTGTCGTTGAGCATGGCTGGCTTCCCCTGGAGGAGTCCCCTGAAGGCCTGGTCATCATGTGTGTTGATCCTGAGGCGGTGCGTGGCTCACGTATCGTGCCGCAGGTTTTCTCCAAGATCACCAAGTTTTCCTACAGAGTCACAACCCAGGCAGAGTTTCAGGAAACGCTGGGGCAGGTGTTTGGCGCAGGCGTCGAGGGTGGATCCATCGATGAGATGCTCGCAGATATGGACGGCGCGCCCATTGACGATGGCTCCAATGATGACTCGCTCGCCTCCGCAGCGGCAGACAATGAACTGGTGAAATTCGTCAACAAGGTAATCATTGACGCCTACAACCAAAAGGTTTCCGATATTCACATTGAGCCAATGCCAGGCAAACTCAAGACTGGCATTCGCTTTCGGATTGACGGTACTTTGATGCCCTATATCGAAGTGCCGTCACATTTTAGACAGGCGATGGTGACTCGCCTGAAAATCATGTGTGACCTTGATATTTCCGAGCGTCGCAAGCCACAGGACGGCAAGATCAAGTTCAAAAGATATGGCCCACTGGACATTGAACTTCGGGTTGCAACCATTCCTTCTGCGGGTGGCGTTGAGGATGTGGTGATGCGTATCCTGGCGGCTGGTGAACCCATTCCGCTGGACAAGTTGGGGCTGACGCCACATAACAAACAACGTGTTGTCAGCACCATTGAAAAGCCCTACGGATTGTTCTATGTGTGTGGACCTACCGGCTCCGGTAAGACCACGACGCTTCACTCCATATTGAAGCACCTGAACACGCCAGATACCAAAATCTGGACAGCAGAAGACCCGGTTGAAATCACCCAAAAGGGCTTGCGACAAGTTCAGATCAACAAGAAGGCTGGCATCGACTTTGCACTGGTAATGAGGGCTTTTTTGCGGGCTGACCCCGACATCATCATGGTGGGAGAGTCGCGCGACAAGGAAACCGTCTCCATGGGCGTGGAAGCATCGCTGACCGGTCACTTGGTGTTCTCTACACTGCATACCAACTCGGCCCCCGAGTCCATTACCCGACTGCTCGACATGGGCATGGACCCTTTCAACTTTGCCGATGCCTTGTTGGGCATTCTGGCCCAGCGTCTTGCCAAAAAGCTTTGTGATTGCAAGGAGTCTTATGTACCTGACCCAGAAGAATTGCGCTTGTTTGCTGCTGAGTACTCCGAAGAGCTCAAACACTCAGCAGCCTGGAAACTGGACTACGACGGAGAAACCCGGAAATTGGTAGACAGTTGGAGAAACGTCTATGGACAAAACGGTGAACTCCGGTTTTTCCGCCACGTCGGTTGCGACAAGTGCAACAAGACCGGGTACAAAGGTCGGATTGGTCTGCATGAGTTGCTGATCGCCGATGACGACGTCAAAAAGCTGATTCAGGAACGTGCGCGGGTCGCCGAGATTTTTGCAGCTTCAGTCGAAGGCGGCATGCGTACCCTGAAAATGGATGGCATGGAAAAAATCATGATGGGGCTGACCGACATCAAGATGGTGCGGCAGGTTTGCATCAAATAGAGTCGAGTGACAAAAATGTCATTTCGTTTTGCGTTGATCATTCGAGATTAAACTTTTCCGCCATTTTTGCTAGCTTCAGATACCCGGCAATCGTATTTCACCCTGTAAATAGCTGGCACGGAATCTGCGGTAAGTCCTTGCCTAGTCGGTTTTTTTAATTCACCAAGGAGTTTTTCTATGAAACGTTCTCTGCAAAAGGGTTTTACCCTGATCGAGTTGATGATCGTTGTTGCGATCATCGGTATTCTGGCTGCTGTGGCTCTGCCTGCATACCAGAACTACATCATTAAGGCCAAAGTTGGCGCAGCTTTGTCATCCGTGGCCTCGCTTAAGACCGCAGTTGGCCTGTGTGCGCAAGAAGCTGGTGGTACTTTGACGGGTTGTGTTACAGGATCTAGCGGTATCCCAGCATTCACCGCAACTAAGGAACTTGCCTCTGGTACAGTTGGCGGCGCAACTGGTGGCATCATTACCGTTACATTTGCCACCGGTGTTGGTACTGGCGTTGACGGACAGACTATTACTTTCACTCCAAATGTAGGAACGTCCAATGTGACTTGGGCGAACACAACCACAGTCACCAACGCAACAGCCATTGAACTTATCAACAAGAACAATTGATTTGTGCATTGACCAGGTCAGTCCGGTACAGACCTGACTGATTCACAGGCCGCCTCAGTGCGGCCTGTTTCATTTTGGACTTCCACAGCGTAAGCGGAGATCACACCCAATTGAACCCTATCCAACGAAAAATTGGGGTGGCCTGTGTGCTGCTGGTATCGGCCATCGGCGCGCTCTACGGGCAGTTCCTTTGGAATCCGATCATCTTCGACGACATGTACTTCTTCATGTTGGACGACATGGGGACTCAGCCCGTGTCGTCCTACCGATTCAACTTTTTGGAGTTGCGATCCCTCCCCTATGCCACTCTGGCCTGGACCAAGGCGTGGTTCGGCCTAGATTTGATCAACTTCCGCCTCGGAGGTTTGCTGCTGCATGCGACCGTCGTGGTGGCGCTGTATTTTTTTCTCTACGCGATGATGAAAGTTGTGGGCATTGGCAGCCATCGCCAGCCTTTGGACAAGGCCATGTCGTCCCCCTGGATCGCTTTTTTTGCGGCGCTTCTCTTTGCGCTCAACCCCGTCGCAACCTATGCCGCTGGCTACCTCGTTCAACGCACCACAGTGATGGCAACCTTGTTCAGCTTGCTGACCATGCTGGCTTATGTTCACGGCAGTGCGCGACAACGCTTGGTGTGGCTTTGGCTCACTGTGCCCCTGTATTACCTGGCGGTTTTCTGCAAAGAACACGCCATCATGTTGCTGCCCGCTTTGCTGGCGCTGACCGTGTTGATTCACGCGGACTGGTTGGCCAAGATGAAAGAACGTTGGGCCATTTTTGCGTCACTCGCGCTGATTGCCGTATCCGTGGTGTTGACCCGAAAAGGCTTGCTGGGATCGGTCTACGAAATTGACGCAGCCTCCATGCTGGCCAATGAAGGTGAATTGGCTTACCCACTCAGCATGCTGACGCAGTGCTGGCTTTTTTTCAAGTACGTTTTTTTGTGGATATTCCCCAACCCGGTGTGGATGTCCATTGACATGCGGGAGCCATTTGCACCCGCAATTTTTTCAACCTACTTGTTGGCAGGGCTCGGTTTTCTAGCGTGGGGAACAGTTGCAGTCTGGTTGCTGCGGCAAAGGGGACAACGCGGGCTGTTGGGCTTCGCCATGGTGTTCCCATGGCTCATGTTTTTTACCGAGATGTCGTCAGTGCGTGCACAGGAAGTCTTTGTGCTTTACCGAAGTTACCTGTGGGCGGTGGGTGCGTTTTGTGCAGTTCCCGTTGTTCTTTCACGAGTTAACGGGCGGGTGGCGGGTATGGTCCTGATTCCGGTTGCGGGGGTCATGTTTCTGGTGTCCATGGAGAGGTTGATGACGCTTTCGCAGCCTGTGTTTATTTGGGACGATGCTGAAAAGCTGGTCAAAGATCGCCAGGACGTTCCGGGTGCTTACCGGATCTATTACAACCGGGGCACGGAATGGCTCAACTTTGGCAATGCTGATCAAGCCGTTAAGGATTTCAAACAAGCCATTGCCTTGAACAAGAATTTCCCTGAGGCGTATGGCAATCTGGGCGCTGCGTATTTCAACAAAGACGACTGGAAGAACGCCATCGACGGATTCACCGCAGCGATTGATCTGGCCCAGACCCTTGGCAAATCGTTGAGTCCCCGCTATGTATACGGCCGCGCGCAGGCCTATGAAAAGATGGGCGAAACAAAGAAAGCCCAGGCAGATTACCGGGTCAGCTGTAGTTTCTCCAAACGCGGGTGTGACAAGATCCGCTGAGAACAGGTTGTCCTGTTAAATGCCATTTTCTTTGGTCTTTTTTCTTTTTTTGCTGCCGTGGCTCAACCCCTTTGCGCCAGGTCCCTCTCCAGCCGTCAATCCGCTTATTTTTTCGTGGTTTTGTGGTTGCGCATTTGTGGCTGCGTGGAGTTGCTGGCAAATACAATTCGGTGCCAGGATCAACACACCGGCTATTGCCTTGGCCTGGATGGCCGCTGCACTTTTCAATGCATTGTTTGGCCTTCTGCAGTACTTCGGTGAAGCAGCGGTATTCAGCCCCTGGGTTAACAGTACCGAAGTAGGCATGGCCTATGGCAATCTGCGCCAGCGCAATCTCTTTGCATCGTTGATCAACATTGGGCTTGCTGCACTGATCTGGTTCGCGGACGGGCGCGAATCCAGCCAAGCGGGGCAGAAATCTGGCGACCAACTCAGCACGGGACCTATGCCACCGATGATGTCCACGCCGACACTGCTCGTTGCTGCAGCAATATTGGGGACGGCCAACTCAGCCTCGGCGTCACGCACGGGTACCCTGCAACTTGCTCTGGTGGTTTGCCTGTTTGGTGTTTGGCGCTTGCTGAATCACAAAACCATTCGCAGTCTGTTGGTTGTCGCTGTTGTCGCCTACTTTCTGGCATCCCTTGTCCTGCCACTTTTGGCTGGAATGGGGTTTGGTGACAGCGGCATCCTCGGCCGGATGAAAGAAAAACCACTCCAGTGCGCCAGCCGCCTCGTCCTTTGGAGCAACGTCCTCCACCTCATCGCGCAAAAACCCTGGCTGGGTTGGGGCTGGGGCAATCTGGACTATGCCCACTTTGTCACCCTGTACCCGGGCGAACGGTTTTGCGACATTCTGGACAATGCCCACAACCTGCCTTTGCATCTCGCCGTTGAACTGGGTGTGCCAGCTTCACTACTAATTTGCGGCACCGGGCTGTGGTTGATTTTTCGCGCCAGACCATGGCGGGAGCAAGACGCCACGCGGCAGATGGCATGGGGCGTGATGGCAGTCATTCTGTTGCACAGCATGGTGGAGTACCCGCTGTGGTACGGGCCTTTTCAAATTGCCTTCGGCTTGTGCATAGCCCTTCTCTGGCAACCTGATTGGGGTAAATATTGGCCTCAAGTCCGCGTGACTATTGGTATGTTTGCTTTTGTATTCATAGCATGCATTGGCTACGCAAGTTGGGACTATCACCGCATCAGCCAGATTTACATGATTCCCAAAATGCGCGATGCTGCCTACCGCGAGGACACTTTCGACAAGGTCAAGGATTCATGGCTGTTCCAAAATCAGATCAAGTTTGCCGAGTTGACGACAACGGCTGTCACCCAAGACAACGCTTCACATCTGAACGAGATTGCCCACGAGCTTTTGCATTTTTCTCCGGAGGCCAAGGTTGCCATCAAGCTGATCGAAAGCGCTATGTTGTTGGGCCATGACCAGGAGGCCAAATATTTCCTGCTGCGGCTTCAGGCCGCGTTTCCGGCCGATTACGCGAAATGGATTCTGAAAAACCCGGGGTGACTGTGTTCTTTGATCGGACTTGCATCAGCCGTTTACAAAACTCCCCGACTTGCCCCCATGCTTCTCGCGAACTTTCACATCGTTGATCGTCATGCCACGGTCCACCGCCTTGCACATATCGTAGATGGTGAGCAAGGCCACCTGTACAGCGGTCAAAGCTTCCATCTCTACACCCGTAGGACCGACTGTTTCCACAGTTGCAGTGCAAATAATGCCTGTAGTCCCAGTCACTGTTGAATTGTTTGCTTCAAATTCAATAGCAACCCGAGTCAAAGCCAACGGATGGCATAAGGGAATCAGGTCGCTGGTTTTTTTGGCCGCCTGAATGCCGGCAATGCGCGCAATGCCCAGCACATCACCTTTTTTGGCTGTACCTGCTTCAATCAGCGCCAGTGTGGCCGGCAGCATGTCGATTCGGCCCACGGCGATGGCAATGCGATGGGTACTGGCCTTGGCAGCCACGTCCACCATGTGGGCCTGGCCTTGGGCATCGAAGTGAGTGAGCGTTTGGGAAGTTGGGTTCATGACACAAACTTTACCTGAGCTTGACGCGTGTCTGTGCAATGCCATGGAACCATGCGGCATCATGCGACACTGACTCGCACAAGCCATCGACTTGGCGGTGCTTTCGTTTTTACGTCCCGAGAATCACTTTGAGCCCTATTCAACAGTCATTCAGCCCCAAAGTCCCCGTGAGACGGATATTATTAGCTACACTTTTGGTAGCAATTTGGGCTTGGTCAGGCATTCCGCTCATGGCGCAGGCACCGTCTGGAGGGCTGCCTGCCGCCAACAGCAGCGCCCAATTGCCCAACCTGGGCGATGGCAGCGATCTGACGCTCAGCGCCGAGCGGCGCATGGGCGACCGCATCGCACGGGAGATTTACCGCGACCCCGATTTCATTGACGACCCGGTGCTGGTTGAGTACGTCCAAGGCATCTGGCAACCCTTGCTGGCGGCAGCGCGCCTGCGTGGCGAGTTGTCCCCCGAACTGGATGAGCGTTTTGCGTTTGAAGTGATGATGGGCCGCGACAGGACAGTGAACGCCTTCGCCTTGCCGGGTGGCTATTTGGGACTGCATTTAGGGTTGCTTTCCGTGGTCACCAGCCGCGATGAACTGGCTTCCGTGCTGGGCCACGAACTGAGCCACGTCACACAGCGCCATATCTCACGCCTGATATCCAAACAAAATGCGCAAACACCTTGGGTGATTGGCGCCATGATCCTGGGCGCATTGGCAGCCAGCAAAAGTGCCGATACCGCCAATGCCCTGATCGCCGGTGGGCAAGCTGTGGCGGCGCAAAGCCAGCTCAATTTCTCTCGGGACATGGAACGCGAGGCAGACCGCGTTGGTTTTGGCGTCATGACCCAAGCCGGGTTTGAGGCCCAGGGCTTTGTCACCATGTTCGACAAATTGCAAAACGCCTCACGCCTCAATGACAACGGCAACTACCCGTATTTGCGCAGCCACCCGTTGACGACCGAGCGTATCGCGGACATGCAGACACGCGCACAGCTTGGCAAAACAACACTGCCCGCCACGCCCCCCGTCCTGGAGCACTTCATGATTTCGGCCAGGGCCAATGTGCTTTCCAATTCGGGCGTTGATGATTTGCGTAAGTGGGCCGCACACGCCAGCGGATCAGAATTCATCAAACTTGATCGGCCCCGCCAAGTGGCCACCCTGTATGGCGCCGTGTTGGCGGGCGTCAAATTACGGGAATTCGCTGCGCTGCCCCCTCTGATGCGTCAACTGACCGAACTGACGCGACAAGATGCCCCCGCCATCCGGCAGGTCACATTGCTCGCCGCCGAAATAGCACTGGCTGCCAATGACGCACGGACCGCTGTGGCATTGATGGAAGGCAACAAGGTGTCAGACGGCGGCGCTGGTGGCGTTCGCCGACCCGAACTCATGCTGAGCGCCCAGGGCATGATCCGCTCAGGCACCTCCGCGCAAGCGGCACTGGCGGCCCAGCAACTGCAAACCTGGGTGGCAAGCCACCCACGCGACGCCTTGGCCTGGCAGGCCTTGTCCAGCGCCTATGCGGCACAAGGTCAGACGCTGCGCGCGATTCGGGCAGAGGCCGAGGTTCAAGTCGCCCACCTTGATTTTGCAGGTGCCAATGACCGCTTCAAAGCGGCACAGGAGGTCGCCAGGGATCAGGCGCGGCGCGGCTCGATGGACCACATTGAAGCCTCCATCATCGACACCCGTGCACGCCAGAACTCAGTCCTTCTTAAGGAACAGGCTGCCGAGCGCTGATTCAATCACCATGCCCAGCAGCGAATAAAGCAGGGAGCCAACCAGCGCAGCACCAAAGCCGCGCACATGGAAACCGTCCAGCACACCCGCTGCAGCCCAGAACATCAGCGCATTGATGACAAACATGAACAGGCCGAGCGTGATCAGTGTGACTGGCAGGGTCAGCACCACCAGCACCGGTCGCAGCACCGTGTTGAACAGCCCGATGACAAACGCGGCAATCAGGGCGGAACCAAAGCTGGTCACTTCCACCCCGTTGTAAAAATGGGCGACTGCCAGCAGGGCGGCTGCACTAAGCAGCCATTTCGCAATGAGTTTCATGCCCGGAGAATAGCACTCACCGCCGTACCCGCTTTCGATAAAAACCGGGCACCAGCACTCAATCCGCGGCCAGCACCAGCAGAGCGCCCATTCCGGCCAACGCCCCAGGTACAGACCAGCGGCTGTTGCCTTCCACCGGTTGATCAGCCGTCACCGGCTGCAAATCCTGGCCAAACCGCAGGCGCCGAGCGTCCAGTACCCGGGCCCCGACGTGCTGTTTGCGGAGCCGCTCCGTCAGTTCAATCAGCGGGTCTTTGGCGACCAGGGTCACCACAGAGTCCCCGCGTGCCCTGAGCAGGGGTGCAATTTGCGCAAACAAGTTGTCGCTCCACTTTTGACGCCAGTTTTCACGCGCGCTGTAACTCACCCAGCGGCTGACGTGCCGGGTCATGCGTGGTGGGCAGGATACCAATATCCACTGGGTGCAGGGTCGATCTTTGCCTATGCCAGAAACCCGGTCTCCGCCGTTCATGGGTGCCAGATGTTGCAGCGCTTGGGCTGCATCGTCAACGTACACAATGATTTTGTCCATGGTGAGCTCCTCGGAAGATAAAAAAAATCGGAAAAGAAAATGAGCTGCGGCTCAGACTGTTTGTCCGGCGCGCGAAGTACTGTCGGCCTGGTTGGCTTGGCGTTTGCCAGCCCACCAGCCTCCAATCAGGACGCCCGCTACTGCCACAGCGTAGGTGCTCCAGCGCGCAACGGTGTTCACCAGTTCAGGCGGGTCAAACACCGTGTCAAGCAAAGGCTCTTTGACGATCATGCTGGCTGCCGTGAAGGCCAGCACAGCGGCTCCCAGCTGAATGATCACCGGAAATCGCTCCACCAGTTTCAGCACCACGGAACTGCCCAGCACGACGATCGGCACACTGATCAGAAGGCCGATGATGACAAGGTCCATGGCGCCATGGGCGGCACCCGCCACACCCAGCACATTGTCAACACCCATCAAGGCGTCAGCGACCACAATTGTTTTCATGGCACCCCAAAATGTGGTGGTGACCGGCCCGTCGTGTGCACTTTCGCCTTCATCCGCGAGCAGTTTGTAGGCGATCCAGATCAATCCCATCCCTCCCAGAAGCATGAGTCCGGGAATCTTCAGCAGCCAGACGACGGCCAGGGTCATCACTGAGCGCACGGCAATGGCGCCGACCGTGCCCCAAACAATGGCTTTTCGCTTGAGCTTGTCGGGCAAATGGCGCGCCGCCAGTGCAATCACGATGGCGTTGTCGCCAGCGAGTACGAGGTCAATCAGGACAATGGCCAGCAGGGCTGACCACCAGGGGGCGGACATGAATTCCATAAACGTTCTCCGAGTCGTTTCGATCAACAACCCCTGGTGAGAACAGTTTGGGAATCACCTGTAACGAATGTGTTGCAAGCGCACTTCGACTGAACCCGCAAAGGGCAACAATCGAAGGTCTCGCTCGGCATGAAATCATGCGATATGTGCCCAACAAGCCGGAAGCGGTTTACATCGTTGTAGTGCTTCGTATTGACGACTTGCTGATACTCGCTGCAACGGCAACCTGTTTCCAGACCACCTCCCTGTGCTGCAACAAGAGGGAGCTACTCCCCTTCGTGACTGGATTGAAACACAATGTAAGTCAACCTTGCAATCCGTACGGATTTCGAAAGGCTATGATTCGCCCCCTACTCAACCCCCATGGCAGGCATTCACATCACCGACATCGAGTCGGCCATCAACTACTGGCGGGAGCGCAAACCCCCGGCGGATGGCTTTTCGCTGGGCCCCGAAATCCGCGCTTTGGCCGAGGTGTATGCCCTGCTGGTTTTTTACCGCGAAGTGGAAGCGGATGAGTTCACGTTTCCCAAGGCCGCCTATGACGCATGGCTGGCCTGGTACCACAGCACCCCCGACACGCCCTGCATAGCCATCTGCTCCACCAGCCAAGGGGACGAGCAGTGCAAGGGCTGCGGCAGAAGCTTTGCCGAGGTTCAGCACTGGGTGGACTTGCGCCCGGTTGAAAAGCGCCAGGTGTGGCGCCGCATCAGCATGGATGGCACAGCCTGGCGTTTCAACAAATATGCAGAACGGGCCGCAGAGCGTGTTGCCGAGGGTTCAAGCCCTCAAAGCGCTACTTCGCGAACAGCGAACCCAGATCGGCAAACGACTTGAACTCCAGCGCCGTGCCGCTGGGGTCCAGAAAAAACATGGTGGCCTGCTCGCCCACTTCGCCCTTGAAGCGGACATAGGGCTTGATGATGAATTCGGTGCCCGCTGCTGTCAGCTTGTCGGCCAGTGTCTGCCACTGTGCCATCGGCAACACCACGCCGAAATGCGGCACGGGTACGTCATGGCCATCCACGGCATTGGTGGGGCGCTTCGCTTTTTCACCCGCCACCAGGTGGGCCACGATCTGGTGACCATAGAAATTGAAGTCAATCCACTCGTCCGAGCTGCGCCCTTCCGGGCAACCCAGCAGTTCGCCATAAAACTTGCGGGCCTCAGCGAGATTGTTGACCGGAAAAGCCAGGTGAAAGGGGGGCAGACCGGCAGCGGACGTTGTCATGGCAGTGATACTCCAAAAATTCGGGGGAAAAAGAATGACAGGTCAAAACGGAATGTCGTCATCCATGTCATCAAATCCGCTGGCTGATTTGACCGGGGCTGGCGCCTGACGGGGTGCCTGGGGCGCCGGGCGCGAAGCCGGAGCCGGACGGCGCGGCGCGCTGTCGTAACTGCCGCCACCGCCTTCATCTTCACCGGAAGGGCCGCCCATGCCCTGGCGGCCGCCCAGCATCTGCATCTGGTCGGCCCGGATTTCGGTGGTGTACTTTTCCTGACCATCTTTGTCGGTCCACTTGCGGGTGCGCAGAGAGCCTTCCACGTACACCTGTGAGCCTTTTCGCAAGTACTGTTCAACAATTTCAGCCAGGCGGCCATTGAACACCACACGGTGCCATTCGGTGGCTTCACGCATTTCGTTGGATTGCTTGTCTTTCCATTTGTCGGTGGTGGCAATGGTGACGTTGGCAACGCGGTCGCCGCTGGGGAAAGAGCGCACTTCCGGGTCACGGCCCAGGTTGCCGACGATGATGACTTTGTTGACGGATGCCATAGGGATCTCCTGAATAAACTCTGACTTTGGATTTGATTATCCCGCCTTTGTCGCCGCCCGGCCCGGCGCCACCATGGGCCAGGCCACCGCCAACCAAACCAGCATGGCGACCAGAGACACCGCAAAAAGCCCCTGCGCGCCTTCATGTTTGACCAGCCAGCCTCCGCAAACGCCACCGACAAAAAATCCGAGGGACTGTGAGGTGTTGTAAACCCCCAGGGCAGCGCCCCGGGAATGCGCCGGCGCTACCCGGGAGGCCAGGCTGGGCTGGCTGGCTTCCAGCACGTTGAAGCCACAAAAAAACACGAACAGCAATACGGCCAGTGCGCCAATCGTGGGCGGCTTGGAAGCCGCCCACAAAAGTCCCACCTGCACCGAGGCAATCAGCCCAATGGCCGACAGAAACACGGCGCGCAAGTAGCCCTTTTTCTCAAGTCTGAACAATGTCAATCCCATCACAAGAAAGGACCCCAAAACCGCCGGCAAGTAAACCTCCCAATGCTGCGCCTTGTCCAGTCCGGCAGCCACCAGCATGGCTGGAACTGCCATCCACATGGACAACTGAACCGCATGAAGGATGAAAACGCCTATGTCCAGCCGGAGCAGGGCCGGGTGCCGCAGCACCTCGATCAGACTGCCACGCGGCGTGTCCTTGTGTTTCGGGGGCTCTGCGGGTACCCACCACAGAACGATCGCAATACCAGCCAGAGCCAGCGAACCGGTCAAGGCAAACAGTCCGCCCAATCCGATTTGGGCAACAAGGACGGGAGCGATAACCAGCGACAAGGCAAACATCAAGCCAATGCTGGCGCCCACCAGCGCCATGGACTTGGTTCTTACCTCGTCACGCGTCTGATCGGCCAACAGGGCGGTCACGGCGGCAGAAATAGCGCCGGCACCTTGCAACGAACGCCCCAATGCCAAACCGGCCAGTGAGTGCGACGCCGCCGCCACAAAACTGCCGACGGCAAAGATCAACAAGCCGGCCACGATGACCCGTTTTCGCCCCAAACGGTCTGACGCCAGGCCAAACGGGATTTGAAGCAACCCCTGCGTCAACCCGTAGATGCCCAGGGCGAGCCCAATCAGCGATGGGTCATCTCCTCCGGGGTATTTGCGGGCTTCCAGCGCAAACACCGGTAACACCAGAAACAGGCCCAGCATGCGCAGCGCAAAAATCGTGGCCAAAGAGGCGCTGGCACGGCGCTCCGAAGCGGTCATTGCGGTGGACGGCGTCCCTTCGGAGGTAGCGACTGGCACGGCGGCGGGAACAGAGGGTGAGAGAGACACGGGGAATGCGCCCAAAATTCACGGGCTGGCTTTGGGGAAACAAGCTGAATTGTCCCCCATTCGCGGACGGGTACCCTTTCACCCCGTCAGTCACTATCATTGAGGGTTACCCATTTCTGAGCACCGCCACTTTGAACTCACCCACCGACGGTCTTCACCTGAATGCAGAGCCACCCGAACGTGATGGCAAGGATCTCGAAGCTGAACTCAACGGCAAATACTTGGCCGTGGCTTTGCAGCAGCAAAACATCAGCATTCGCGGGGCGCGCACCCACAACCTGAAAAACATCGACCTGGACATCCCCCGCAACCGGCTGGTGGTGATCACGGGTTTGAGCGGCTCCGGCAAATCGTCACTCGCCTTCGACACGCTGTATGCCGAAGGTCAACGCCGTTACGTGGAGAGCCTGTCCACCTACGCGCGGCAGTTTTTGCAATTGATGGACAAGCCCGATGTGGACGTGATCGAAGGTCTGTCGCCGGCCATTTCCATCGAGCAAAAAGCGACCAGCCACAACCCCCGCTCGACCGTGGGCACGGTCACGGAAATTCACGATTACCTGCGCCTGCTGTTTGCCCGCGCCGGCACGCCGCATTGCCCCGACCACAACCTGCCCTTGCAAGCCCAAACGGTCAGCCAGATGGTGGACGCCGTGCTGGCCCTGCCTGACAACACCCGGCTGATGATTCTGGCACCCCTGGCGCGCGAGAAGAAGGGCGAGTTTCTGGATGTGTTCGCAGACATGCAGGCCCAAGGGTATGTGCGGTTCCGCGTGGATGGGGAATCCTGCGAATTCGACAATCTGCCCAAGCTGAAAAAAACCGAAAAGCACGACATTGATGTGGTGGTGGACCGTATCAAGGTTCGCCATGCACCGGTTCACCCAGAGGCAGCCGAAGGAACGGCTCAGGACGAGCATGGCTCAGCCCGCACAGAATTTGACAATCTCAAGCAGCGCCTGGCCGAAAGCTTCGAGGCCGCACTTCGCTTGGCGGACGGCCGCGCCATTGCGCTGGAGATGGATGTCCGCACAGAATCCAAAATTGATAGCAAACTATCCAATACTGACGGGGACTTGAAGCCAATTCAACCCCTGGAACACCTGTTCAATGCCAAATTCGCCTGCCCGGTGTGCAGCTATTCCATTCAAGAGTTGGAACCGCGTCTGTTTTCTTTCAACTCCCCGGTTGGGGCCTGCCCGGCCTGTGATGGCTTAGGGCATCAGGAATTTTTCGACCCCACGCGTGTGGTGGCCTTCCCCAGTTTGAGTCTGGCCAGCGGAGCCATCAAAGGGTGGGACCGGCGCAATGGCTATTATTTTTCGATGCTGGAGAGCCTGGCCAAACACTACAAGTTTGACCTGGAGCTGGCGTTTGAAGCACTACCCACCGAGATACAGCATGCCGTGCTGCATGGTTCGGGCGAGGAAGAAATCAAGTTCAGCTACGTGATGGATTCTGGCCAGTCCCAAGGCAAAAAGCTTACCAAGAAACACCCTTTCGAAGGCATCATTCCCAACATGCAGCGGCGCTACCGCGAGACGGATTCCGCCCTGGTGCGTGAAGACCTGTCACGCTACCGCAGCACCCAAGCCTGCACCGAATGTGGCGGCTCACGACTTCGCAAGGAGGCGCGCCATGTCAAGCTGGGTGAAGGCCCGGGTGCCAAGGCGATCTTTGAGGTCAGCCACGCAACCCTGCGTGATTGTTTCACCTACTTCAACGCGCTGACCCTCCCTGGCGCGAAGGGCGACATCGCTGCCAAGGTGGTACGGGAAATCAGCCTTCGCCTGAAGTTTTTGAATGACGTGGGTTTGAGCTATTTGAGTCTGGACCGCAGCGCCGAAACCTTGAGCGGCGGCGAGTCGCAGCGCATCCGCCTGGCCTCGCAAATTGGCTCTGGGCTCACCGGTGTGATGTATGTACTGGACGAGCCCAGTATCGGCCTGCACCAGCGTGACAACGACCGCCTGATCGCCACCCTGCAGCACCTGCGCGACATTGGCAACAGTGTCATCGTGGTGGAGCATGACGAAGACATGATTCGTGCCGCCGACCACGTCATTGACATGGGGCCGGGCGCAGGTGTGCACGGTGGGCGGGTGATGGCGCAGGGCACGTTTGCGCAAGTGCGCGACAACCCCGATTCACTCACGGGCAAGTATTTGGCGCAGACCCTCAAGATCGCCGTACCCAAACACCGCACAGCCTGGCTGCCGGCAGTGAAATCCACCGAGTCACCCGACAAATACAAATCCAGTCGCTTCCCGCAAAGCCCGGCCGCCGCGCGCCGCGCTGAGCGCGAAGCCGCGCACCAGGCGAGTCTGGGCGAGTTGCAGGCGCTGCGGGTAATTGGGGCTACCGGTCACAACCTGAAAAACGTGAGTATTGAAGTCCCCGTGGGCCTGTTCACCTGCGTGACCGGTGTCTCCGGCTCGGGCAAGTCCACCCTGGTGAACGACACCTTGTACGCAGCTGTGGCGCGCACGCTGTACCGGGCCCATGAGGAGCCTGCGGCGCATGAAGCGATTGAAGGCATTGAACACTTCGACAAGGTCATCAATGTGGACCAGTCGCCCATCGGCCGCACACCGCGCAGCAACCCCGCCACCTACACCGGCCTGTTCACCCCCATCCGGGAACTGATGGCGGAAATGCCTACCGCGCGGGAGCGTGGTTACGGCCCCGGGCGCTTCAGTTTCAACGTGGCCGGGGGCCGCTGCGAAGCCTGCCAGGGTGACGGCATGGTCAAAGTGGAAATGCACTTTCTGCCCGACGTTTACGTACCCTGCGACGTCTGCAAAGGCATGCGTTACAACCGCGAAACGCTGGAAGTGCAATACAAGGGCAAAAACATTGCGCAGATTCTGGACATGACGGTGGAAGCCGCCTACGCTTTCCTGAGCGCCGTGCCGACCCTGGCGCGCAAGCTGCACACCTTGCTGGACGTGGGCCTGTCCTACATCCGCCTGGGGCAAGCTGCCACCACCCTGTCTGGCGGCGAAGCGCAGCGCGTGAAGCTGGCCCTGGAGCTGAGCAAACGCGACACCGGCCGCACGCTTTATATCCTGGACGAGCCCACCACGGGTCTGCACTTTGCAGACATCGACTTGCTTCTCAAGGTGCTTCATCAGTTGCGGGATGCGGGCAACACCATTGTGGTGATTGAGCACAACCTGGACGTGATCAAAACCGCAGACTGGCTGATTGACATGGGACCCGAGGGCGGTTCCGGTGGCGGCCAGGTGGTGGGTGTCGGAACACCGGAAGATTTGGCGGCCAACCCGGCCAGCCACACCGGGCGGTATTTGAAGCGATTACTGTGAAAAACCGCACAGCAAATGTCGGCCTTGTTCAAGGTAGTTTGACAACCGGGTAATTCTCCACAGCGCGCCGGAGGCGGGCCACCTAAAATTGCAACTCTGCTGTTGCCGGTCTGAATGCCGCCCCATGAAGCTTTTTGGTTTTCTGGTTGCCCTTGTGATTCGCAGCATACCGCTGCTGGCTTTGGTGTTGTCGCCCGTTTTGTGTGAAGCTCAAACCCAATTCAGCATCACCGGCTACAAGGTCCTGGGCAACACCCTGCTGCACCCCAAGCGGGTGGAAACCATTGTTGCCCAGCATGTCGGGTCCTCCAGTGATTTTGAAACGATTCAAAGAGCGGTAGAAGCGCTGGAGCAAGCCTATGTCAACGCTGGATACGGCTCGGTGAAGGTGGAAGTTCCCGAGCAGGAACTGGACTCCGGCGTTGTTACGCTGCAAGTCGTGCAAGGCAAATTGGGCAACGTGACGGTGGAGGCCAATCCCTTTTATGACGGAGCCAATCTACGCCACGCCCTGCCCGCCCTCGTGGAAGGAGAAGTGGTCAATACCGGGGAACTCAATCGAAATCTGGCGCTGGCCAATGAGGCGGGCGCCAAAGTCACCAGTGTCACATTCAAGCGTGCCGCGAACAACCAGGATGTGGACGTGGCTGTGAAGGTGGTGGGCGAAGACCCCCAGCGTTGGCTGGCTTTGCTCGACAACACAGGGACGCCCGCGACGGGCGAGTACCGGTTGGGCCTGGTGTACCAGCATGCCAATCTGTTCAACCGCGACCATGCGCTGTCTGTGCAGATCATGTCCAGCCCGGGCCATTGGCAGCAGGTGTCGGTGCTGGGCTTGGGATACCGTATTCCGCTTTACGCGTGGGGCGGGGCGCTGGACATCAATGCCAGCCAGTCGAGTGTCGATTCGGGGAAGATTGCACAAGCAGGAGGCGGGCCGGATCTGGCAATCAGCGGCAGTGGCACGACGTTTGGTCTGCGGTACACCCACAATCTGGATAGCTCGGCGGATTTCAACCACAAGCTCAGCGTGGGCCTGGAGCAGCGCATGATGGGCAACAGCGTCACCCTGGGTGGTGCCAGCCTGGTGCCTGACCTCGCCACCCGCCCATTGACACTGGGCTACAACGCCACCTGGCGCGACGACACACGCGACCTGAGCTTTGGCGCTAACTACGTGGCCAACCTGCCCGGCGGGCGCAACGGCAACACGGCTGACTACAACTTGCCAGGTGGCCGCGCCGGGGCGGATGCGCAATTCAGGACACTCAAGTACAACCTGCAATTGACCCAGCGGCTGGCCTCATTGTGGGCGGTGCGGCTGGGTTTGTCGGGCCAGTCCAGCCGGGATTTGCTGATTGCCAGCGAGCAATTTGGCGTGGGCGGCACCGACAGTGTGCGTGGCTTTGGAGAACGCGAAATTGCCGGCGATCAGGGGTGGCGCCTGGGTCTGGAAGTCTGGGCCCCGCCGGTGGATGTGGACCAGTGGCGCTTCACGCCGCTGGTGTTTGTGGAATCGGCGAACGTCTCGCGCAACCAGCCGGCTCCGGGAGAAATTGCAGAGCAAAACATTTCAGGCGCAGGGCTGGGTTTGCGAGCCAATTACGCCCGGCAGATGAGTCTGCGCCTGGATTGGGGCTTTGCCACCCACGGTGTTTTGGGCAACAGTGGTACGCAAACCGGGCACCAGCGCCTGCAAGCCAGTGTGGTCTGGCTGTTCAAGTAGTCGCAAGTTCATGGGCAAGCAAGCACCGTCATGCGAAGGGAATGAATGATGCAAGTTCCAAAACATTTCAAACCGCACCCGATGTTGGCGCTGCTCACGGCCATGGGTGCCAGCAGCCTGATCGCCAACCCGCAGGCACCCCAGGTTATCAATGGCCAAGCCACCCTGGTGCAAAACGGCAACACACTGACGGTCACCAATACCCCAGGCACCATCATCAACTGGCAACAGTTCAACATCGGGCGCGGCGAGCTGACCCGCTTTGTGCAGCAAAGTGCGGCCAGCCAGGTGCTCAATCGCGTGGTGGGGGTCGACCCTTCGACCATTCTGGGCACCCTGCAGTCCAATGGCCGGGTATTTCTGATCAACCCCAACGGCATCGTGTTCGGTGCAGGTTCGCAGGTCGATGTGGCGGGGCTGGTGGCGTCCACCCTGCGTTTGTCCAATGAAGACTTCCTGAACCAGCGCCTGCGTTTTACCGAGACGCCTGGCGCGGGTGGCATCAAAAACGAAGGCACACTTCGCAGCGCGGTGGGTGGCGAAATTTTGCTGATTGCTCCGCGCATCGACAACTCGGGGCTGATCAATGCACCCGACGGCAAGATTTTGCTGGCTGCCGGGCGAACTGTGGAGGTCGCCGACATCGACAAGCCTGCCATCCGGGTCGAGATCACCAACACCGATGAGGAAGCGGTGAATTTGGGCACGCTGATGGCGCGCCATATCTCAATCTATGGCGCGCTGGTTCGCAATTCCGGGCGCATCCAGGCCAACTCGGCCACGGTTGGCGAAAACGGCAAAGTGGTGTTGCGGGCCACCCGAAAAGTGGAGCTGACCCCCAGCAGCGTGATTGAAGCCACGGGTGCAGCGGGCACCACCGGGGGCGAGATTGACATTTTGGCCAGCAACACCTTAGGACTCAATGGCGGAGGCGAAGTGCTGGTCCAGGGTGTTTTGAGCGTGCGGTCCGTCCTGGAACCGACCATCCTGCCGCCCCTGACATTTCCCGAACAAAACAAGCCGCAAGTCCCCGTCAATAATCAATTGTTAGCTACTCAAAGCATAGCAAAAAATGCCCTGACCCGCAGCCCGGATAGTGGCACAACCAACCTGGAAATCGTCCCCGCACCCATTGGTCCCAGCGGGGACATTGCCAGCCCGCAGGTTTTGCAGGCCAACGCGTTACCAGGCCCCATCGACCCGGTGACGCCCGCTCCTGCACCAGTGGATGCCAATTCTTTGTCGGTGCCTCTTGTCCCTGCGAACAGCCCAGGCCGGCCTGAGCCTTTTGTGCCCGCACTACCTGCCGGGCCAACCTCACCCTCGCCATCACCTGTGCCTTCAGGCGCAGGCTACGGCGTGGGCGGCACCATCCGGGTCAGCGCACGGGGGCGTGTGGTTGTTGGCGACGAGGCGGTTCTGGATGCGAGTGGGCCCAATGGCGGCGGCACCATCATGGTCGGCGGTGGCTGGCAGGGGCTCAACCCCAACATCATCACCAGCAACATCACCTACATCGCCAAAACTGCCACTCTTTACGCCAATGCTGATTTGCGCGGCAATGGCGGCCTGGTGGTGGTGTGGGCCAATGACACTGCGCAAATATATGGGCGCATTGGGGCAAAAGGGGGCGCCCTGGGGGGCGATGGGGGCAGCATCGAAACGTCGGGCAAACGCATGCTCAACATCGCCGACGGCTGGATTGCAGACGCATCCGCAGGGACGTATGCCGATGGCCACAAAGGCAAAGCGGGCCTGTGGTTGCTGGATCCCAACAACGTGATTGTTCAGGCGACAGGCAGCGATACCAATGTCACGGGCAACCCTGACTTCACCACCACAGCTGATTCCGCCATCATCACGACGGCCACCATTCAAGCCGCACTGAATGCCGGCATCAATGTGACCATCACCACGTCGGCAGGCGGCGCACAGGCGGGTGACATCACGCTGTCCAGTGCCATCACCACCAACAGCGCCAGTGACGTTTCACTGACGATGTCGGCGCACAACAACATCAACATCAGCGCCAGCATCAGTGCCACAGGGACGGGCAAGCTCAATCTGGTATTGAACGCGAATTCAGATGCAACCGGTGGCGGGGCTGCCACGCTCACTTCTTCAGCCACATTGGCACTCAAGGGAGGGACGATCTCCAGTGGCAATGGAACCACGCTCAATACCACCAGTGGCACGTTGAACCAGGTTGTTTTGGCAACCAATCTGAATGTCAACGGAACCACCAACTACACGGGCGGCCTCACACTGAACGGCGTCACCATCACGCTGAACAATGCTGCCTTTGATTCCCAGTCCACGCAAAGCATCACCGGCACGGGCAACATCGTCTTTGGCAGCACAGGGACCAGCTACCTGCGGGGCGTCAACACCGCCCAGACCCTGACCATCGGCAGCGGCATCACGATCTCGGGCAGCACCACGGGCACCAGTTACCTGGGCTACTACGCGGGGGACACCATCGCGCTCAATGGCACGGTCACCGCTGGTGTGGCCGGGCGCACCTGGAATGTGGGCACGATGAACATCGGTGCCACGGGCGTTTTCAATGTCAGCGCTGGCACGGTCAATCTGGGCCAGGCCGCCAGCGGCACGGCCTCCTGGAGCAACACCGGCAACATCAACGCCAGTGGGGGTACGCTGAACCTGGATGGCAACTTCACACGCACGGGCATTGAGACGGGTCATATCAACCAAAGCGGCACGGGCGTGGTGCAGATCACCGGCAACCTGAACCTGCAGGCGGGGCTGTTGAACCTCAGCACCCTGGGGCTGACCAGCTTGAACATCGCCTCTGGCGGCGCCAATGACGCTGTCACCGGCGGGGGTGCGGGCAATGAGCTGACCGCCAACGCGGGTTTCAGTCTGACCAGCTCCAGCGGGGAACTTGTGGGTGTGAAGCTGGGCACCAACCTGCAGGTCAACAGCACGACGTATTACAGCGGCGGGTTGGACCTGAACGGCGTCACCATCACGCTGAACAATGCTGCCTTTGATTCCCAGTCCACGCAAAGCATCACCGGCACGGGCAACATCGTCTTTGGCAGCACAGGGACCAGCTACCTGCGGGGCGTCAACACCGCCCAGACCCTGACCATCGGCAGCGGCATCACGATCTCGGGCAGCACCACGGGCACCAGTTACCTGGGCTACTACGCGGGGGACACCATCGCGCTCAATGGCACGGTCACCGCTGGTGTGGCCGGGCGCACCTGGAATGTGGGCACGATGAACATCGGTGCCACGGGCGTTTTCAATGTCAGCGCTGGCACGGTCAATCTGGGCCAGGCCGCCAGCGGCACGGCCTCCTGGAGCAACACCGGCAACATCAACGCCAGTGGGGGTACGCTGAACCTGGATGGCAACTTCACACGCACGGGCATTGAGACGGGTCATATCAACCAAAGCGGCACGGGCGTGGTGCAGATCACCGGCAACCTGAACCTGCAGGCGGGGCTGTTGAACCTCAGCACCCTGGGGCTGACCAGCTTGAACATCGCCTCTGGCGGCGCCAATGACGCTGTCACCGGCGGGGGTGCGGGCAATGAGCTGACCGCCAACGCGGGTTTCAGTCTGACCAGCTCCAGCGGGGAACTTGTGGGTGTGAAGCTGGGCACCAACCTGCAGGTCAACAGCACGACGTATTACAGCGGCGGGTTGGACCTGAACGGCGTCACCATCACGCTGAACAATGCTGCCTTTGATTCCCAGTCCACGCAAAGCATCACCGGCACGGGCAACATCGTCTTTGGCAGCACAGGGACCAGCTACCTGCGGGGCGTCAACACCGCCCAGACCCTGACCATCGGCAGCGGCATCACGATCTCGGGCAGCACCACGGGCACCAGTTACCTGGGCTACTACGCGGGGGACACCATCGCGCTCAATGGCACGGTCACCGCTGGTGTGGCCGGGCGCACCTGGAATGTGGGCACGATGAACATCGGTGCCACGGGCGTTTTCAATGTCAGCGCTGGCACGGTCAATCTGGGCCAGGCCGCCAGCGGCACGGCCTCCTGGAGCAACACCGGCAACATCAACGCCAGTGGGGGTACGCTGAACCTGGATGGCAACTTCACACGCACGGGCATTGAGACGGGTCATATCAACCAAAGCGGCACGGGCGTGGTGCAGATCACCGGCAACCTGAACCTGCAGGCGGGGCTGTTGAACCTCAGCACCCTGGGGCTGACCAGCTTGAACATCGCCTCTGGCGGCGCCAATGACGCTGTCACCGGCGGGGGTGCGGGCAATGAGCTGACCGCCAACGCGGGTTTCAGTCTGACCAGCTCCAGCGGGGAACTTGTGGGTGTGAAGCTGGGCACCAACCTGCAGGTCAACAGCACGACGTATTACAGCGGCGGGTTGGACCTGAACGGCGTCACCATCACGCTGAACAATGCTGCCTTTGATTCCCAGTCCACGCAAAGCATCACCGGCACGGGCAACATCGTCTTTGGCAGCACAGGGACCAGCTACCTGCGGGGCGTCAACACCGCCCAGACCCTGACCATCGGCAGCGGCATCACGATCTCGGGCAGCACCACGGGCACCAGTTACCTGGGCTACTACGCGGGGGACACCATCGCGCTCAATGGCACGGTCACCGCTGGTGTGGCCGGGCGCACCTGGAATGTGGGCACGATGAACATCGGTGCCACGGGCGTTTTCAATGTCAGCGCTGGCACGGTCAATCTGGGCCAGGCCGCCAGCGGCACGGCCTCCTGGAGCAACACCGGCAACATCAACGCCAGTGGGGGTACGCTGAACCTGGATGGCAACTTCACCACGGTTGGGATTGGGGCAATCAATAGCCTTGGCGGCACGGTCAACCTGACAGGGACGCTCAACAACGTCGGGAACGTTTTTGATATTGCGGTCAACGGTACCCTGGGCGCGGCAGGTCTGTCGTTGCTCAGCAATGCGACCATCACTGGCGGGACACTCATCAGCAGCGACGGCACTGCGCTCAGCGTTACGGGAACCTTGTATCTCAATGCTGTCACCATTGGCAGCAACCTGACTCACACGGGCGGCTTCCTGCGCATGCTCAATGGCCTGACCCTGGCCAACGGCGTCACGGTCAACAAGGGCAGCACGCAGTGGGGCTTTGACACCGCAGGTGCGGTCAGTTTGAGCACCCCCGGCAGCGCCACCCTCATCACGTCCGGTGGCAACATCTACGCCGGGTATGGCGCAGCCAACACATTGACGATCGCCTCGGGCATCACCATCTCCGGCTACACCAGTTTCAACCAGAGCAGCGCCGCAACCATCGTCAACAACGGCAGCATCATCATCAATGGCGTCGGCCAGACCTCCACGATCAACCTCAACAGCTTCACAAACGTCGGTCTGTTGAGTGTGACGTCTGGCACTTTCAATGTGACACCGACCAGTTGGAGCAGCAGCGGCACCATCAGCGCAAGTGGGGGCACGCTGACGCTCAGCGGCACCAATCTCTCCAATACAGGCTCACTCAACCTTTCTGGCAGCGCGATTTTGAATCTGGACGGCAACGCCAACATCACTACATTAGGCACGCTCACGCGCGCGGCGGGCACCAGCATCAACATCACAGGTAACTTCACCATCGGCACGGGTAACACGCTGGACATCGGCGCAGGGGGTATCTTCAAGACGGGCGGCCTGACTTCGCTCAGCAATGGCGTCATCATTGGTGGCACCCTCATTAGCGGAGACACCACAGCCCTGAATGTCGTCGGTACAGGTTACCTTGACGGCGTGACGATTGGCAGCAATCTGACTCACACGGGCGGCTTCCTGCGCATGCTCAATGGCCTGACCCTGGCCAACGGCGTCACGGTCAACAAGGGCAGCACGCAGTGGGGCTTTGACACCGCAGGTGCGGTCAGTTTGAGCACCCCCGGCAGCGCCACCCTCATCACGTCCGGTGGCAACATCTACGCCGGGTATGGCGCAGCCAACACATTGACGATCGCCTCGGGCATCACCATCTCCGGCTACACCAGTTTCAACCAGAGCAGCGCCGCAACCATCGTCAACAACGGCAGCATCATCATCAATGGCGTCGGCCAGACCTCCACGATCAACCTCAACAGCTTCACAAACGTCGGTCTGTTGAGTGTGACGTCTGGCACTTTCAATGTGACACCGACCAGTTGGAGCAGCAGCGGCACCATCAGCGCAAGTGGGGGCACGCTGACGCTCAGCGGCACCAATCTCTCCAATACAGGCTCACTCAACCTTTCTGGCAGCGCGATTTTGAATCTGGACGGCAACGCCAACATCACTACATTAGGCACGCTCACGCGCGCGGCGGGCACCAGCATCAACATCACAGGTAACTTCACCATCGGCACGGGTAACACGCTGGACATCGGCGCAGGGGGTATCTTCAAGACGGGCGGCCTGACTTCGCTCAGCAATGGCGTCATCATTGGTGGCACCCTCATTAGCGGAGACACCACAGCCCTGAATGTCGTCGGTACAGGTTACCTTGACGGCGTGACGATTGGCAGCAATATGACTCACACGGGCGGCTTCCTGCGCATGCTCAATGGCCTGACCCTGGCCAACGGCGTCACGGTCAACAAGGGCAGCACGCAGTGGGGCTTTGACACCGCAGGTGCGGTCAGTTTGAGCACCCCCGGCAGCGCCACCCTCATCACGTCCGGTGGCAACATCTACGCCGGGTATGGCGCAGCCAACACATTGACGATCGCCTCGGGCATCACCATCTCCGGCTACACCAGTTTCAACCAGAGCAGCGCCGCAACCATCGTCAACAACGGCAGCATCATTGCCAGTGGCGTTGGCCAGACAACCACCATCGCCATCAATTCGTTCGTCAACAATGGCACCGTCGGCGTTTCAGCGGGCACCCTGTCCACAAATGCCAGTTTTTCAACCAATGCTGGCACCATCTTTGTATCGTCGGGTGCCGTCTTTTCGCGCACCAACCTGTCCTTCACCAACAACGGCACCCTCCTGAATGGCGGCAACATCAGTATCGGCACAGGAACCCTCACCAATAACGGCATTTTGAACCCCGGAGCCAGCCCGGGCTTTTCCACCATCACCGGCAACTTGACATTGAGCGGTACCAGCGTCATCAACATCGAGATGGCAGGTTACGCCCGGGGCATCGCGTCGGGCTACGATGCGATTCACGTCACTGGCAATGTGACATTGGGTGGTACTGTGAATGTGCTTGAGACAGGCGGATTTGTCGCAGCCCTGGGCGACGTTTTCCATATCGTGAGCGCAGGTGGCGCGCTCAGCGGCACATTTGCCACGGTAGTTCCGCCCAATGGCTTGGAGCCGTTCGCGTTGGGTGTTGATTCAAAAAATGCATACCTACAGCGCGGTCTCGCCTTCACCGGGGTCAACGTCTGGAATACCGACTCCAGTGGAAACTTCAACGTGGCCTCCAACTGGAGCGCGGGCGTGGTTCCAGGGGCAACCGACACAATCATCATTGACAGGGGACCCAATGCCAATCCGGTGGTGACCATCACATCGGCCATTTCAGTCAACAAATTGACTACCACGGAAAGTGTCACAGTCGCCTCTGGCGGCACGTTGCTGGTGTCCAGCGATGCGGTGTTTGGCGCAAATTTGACTTTGCAGTCGGGTGGCACACTGACACTCAATGGTTTGTCGAACGTAGGTGGCGTTTACACCCAAACCGCAGGCACTCTGGGAGGTTTGGGAAATCTGACTTTGGCCACGGCAAGTTTTACATCAGGTTCACTCAGCGGCACGGGCCAACTCACCACCACGGGCGTGGTCTCGGTAGGTGACATCACCCTGTCCAAGGTCTGGAACGCCCAGGGCAGCACCTCGATGACTGCCGCCAACATCGTGCGATTCAACACCGGAACGATCAACAACTCGGGCACGTTCAGCCTGGACGGTACACAAACCGCCCCGCTGCTGAACAACTCCGGCACCAATGCCTTCAACAACACGGGCACCCTGAACAAGACCACCGCCACCGTCGCCGATGTCAGTGTCGCCTTCAACAACGCCGCCACGGGCATCGTCACCGTCAACGGCGGCACGCTGGGCTTGAGTGGAACCGGCACCGATGCGGGCAACTACACGGTGGCCAGCGGGGCCACACTGAACCTGGCCAGCACACGCAGCTTTGGCACGGGCAGTGGCGTGGCGGGCGCGGGCCTCTTGCAGGTCTCCAGCGGCACGGTCGACTTCAACGCCGGCAGCACGCTGGGCATCGCCACCACCGGCAGCTTCCTGCTGAGCAGCGGTACGGCCAATTTCAATCTGGGGACCACCAACTTTGTCAACGGCCTGTCCATGACCGCTGGCACGCTGGGGGGCAGCTCCAACATCTCGGCTGCCACCGCCACTTTGACCAACGGCGTGCTCAGCGGCACGGGCCAACTCACCACCACGGGCGTGGTCTCGGTAGGTGACATCACCCTGTCCAAGGTCTGGAACGCCCAGGGCAGCACCTCGATGACTGCCGCCAACATCGTGCGATTCAACACCGGAACGATCAACAACTCGGGCACGTTCAGCCTGGACGGTACACAAACCGCCCCGCTGCTGAACAACTCCGGCACCAATGCCTTCAACAACACGGGCACCCTGAACAAGACCACCGCCACCGTCGCCGATGTCAGTGTCGCCTTCAACAACGCCGCCACGGGCATCGTCACCGTCAACGGCGGCACGCTGGGCTTGAGTGGAACCGGCACCGATGCGGGCAACTACACGGTGGCCAGCGGGGCCACACTGAACCTGGCCAGCACACGCAGCTTTGGCACGGGCAGTGGCGTGGCGGGCGCGGGCCTCTTGCAGGTCTCCAGCGGCACGGTCGACTTCAACGCCGGCAGCACGCTGGGCATCGCCACCACCGGCAGCTTCCTGCTGAGCAGCGGTACGGCCAATTTCAATCTGGGGACCACCAACTTTGTCAACGGCCTGTCCATGACCGCTGGCACGCTGGGGGGCAGCTCCAACATCTCGGCTGCCACCGCCACTTTGACCAACGGCGTGCTCAGCGGCACGGGCCAACTCACCACCACGGGCGTGGTCTCGGTAGGTGACATCACCCTGTCCAAGGTCTGGAACGCCCAGGGCAGCACCTCGATGACTGCCGCCAACATCGTGCGATTCAACACCGGAACGATCAACAACTCGGGCACGTTCAGCCTGGACGGTACACAAACCGCCCCGCTGCTGAACAACTCCGGCACCAATGCCTTCAACAACACGGGCACCCTGAACAAGACCACCGCCACCGTCGCCGATGTCAGTGTCGCCTTCAACAACGCCGCCTCGGGCATCGTCACCGTCAACGGCGGCACGCTAAATATCAGTGGAAGTCTCACGCAAAACGGCACAATCCGCGTCGCTGGTGGTGGCGCAGTATTCAGCAAGTCTGGAGGGTTCACAAACAGTGGGGTGCTCGCAGGAAGTGGCACTTACGATGTGACGGGCGGAGCATTGGTCAATACGGGGATCATCCGCCCTGATGGTGGTGGCGCTGATGCAACCGGCACCATGGACATTACCGGCAACTTTACGCAAACAGCCGGCGGGCTTCTTGATTTGCAAGTTGAAGGCAATGCTGTGGGTCAATTTGACAGACTCGCCGTGAGCGGAAACGCGACGCTGGACGGCACAGTCAACTTGACAGCGATCAACGGTTTCATCCCGGTTGCCAACCAGAACCTGGGAGTTATGACTTATGCATCGCAAAGCGGAAGTTTTGCAACACTGAATGGCACAGGATTCACCGGGTTGGTCCCAGCTTATGGAGCAACTGGTTTCACGTTAGCCCAAGGCAGCGGTTGTGCGGTAGACGACTGTTGGATCGGCACCAGTGGCGACTGGTCCATAGGCAGCAACTGGAGTACCGGCGCAGCGCCAACGGCCGGTCAGCGGGTGCAGTTGAATGTTGCTGGCAACCAGACCATCACCATCACAGGCGGCAGCTACAGCCTGCTGGACTTGATATCTGATGAGAACCTGGTGCTTGCCAGCGGAAACTTGACCACCCTCGGCACGTTGACCATGAACAGTGGCACGACTCTCACGATCACGGGCGGGGCATTGGTCGCCAATGGGGGTTTCACTGCGCCGGTCGTCAATTTGTCGTCCGGAAGCTTTGGTGGCAGCGGCAGCATCGCCGTGACCAGTGACTTCAACCAGACTGGCGGCACGTTCAACCCGACAGGTAGCCTGGATTTAATGCGTAGCCTTGGCCATTTCAATATCGGCAGCTTGACAACTAGTGGGGCCATTCGACTGGTTACCGTGGGTGCATTTGACATTGTGCTGAATGGTTCTTTGCTGACCAGTGCCAGCGGGCTGGCAGACAACGTGGCCGCCATCAGCGTGAACGCCGGGCGAGACATTGGCATCACCTCCACCAGCAATGTGACCAGCACCACGTCCGGTGCCATCGTGCTGGCTGCTGCAGGCGTCATGGATTTGAAGATCAATGACGGGGGCAGCAATGGCTCCAACACCGACCTGGCAGCCGCAGGCAACCTGCAACTGACAGCGGGGGGTGCCATTTACCGCGGTGATGGCAATGCCGTGAGTCTGGCAGCCAAGGTGATCAACGTATCGGCGGGCAGCACACTTGGCAACCTGGGGGGAGCCATCACCGCCAGCACCGGGGATGTGAACTTGACGGCGGCCAGCGGAATGACCGTGAACACGGCCACCGCCACACTGGGTGCCATTGACCTTCAAAGCGGCACGGGTGCTTTGAGCGTTGGCTCCTTGAGCGCTGGCACCAGCATCACCGCCCATTCGGGGGCCACCATGTCGATGGGGCCACTGACCAGTGGCAGTGGCCCTATCTCGCTGGCCACCACCGGCACGGGCAGCCACCTGGTGGTGAGCTCCATCACCTCGGGCACGGGACTCATCACCCTGGCCACCAGTGGGGCCAGCGACATCACCCTGAACGGCAATGTGCAGACCAGCATCGCCGGGCTGGCAGACAACGTGGCCGCCATCAGCGTGAACGCCGGGCGAGACATTGGCATCACCTCCACCAGCAATGTGACCAGCACCACGTCCGGTGCCATCGTGCTGGCTGCTGCAGGCGTCATGGATTTGAAGATCAATGACGGGGGCAGCAATGGCTCCAACACCGCCTTATCGGCCGCGGGCAACCTGCAACTGAATGCGGGCGGATCAATTTACCGCAGCGACAACAATGCTTTCACTGCCATTGGCCAATCAATTGACCTGACCTATGGCTCTACGCTGGATCCTGCCATCAACCTGACTCCAATTGCTGCCCTCAACATCACACAGTCTGTCGGCAATTTGACGCTTACTTCCTCCAGCCAGGCTGTTGCACAAAGGTATAGCACCCTGTCCGGCGACATCATCTTTGCGCCCGGAGCCAGCTTCACGGGTGGGCCGATCACTGTAGGAGGCAATGGGATTGCGCAATTCAATTCAGGCGCAGTCAGCTTCGCCAATGCATTTGCGTCCAACATGCCCGTTGTGGTAGCTGGCGCGACTGTCAATTTCAATGACAGTGGCGCCCAGGTCATCAGTGGTGGCACCTGGAACATCAACAATGGCGTGCTGAATTTGCCTGCTGCAGGGGCCAGCGTGGCTGCAGGCTCGGCACTGGTTGTGGCTTCAGGTACCGTAGCCTTTGCAACGGGCGGCGCAGCCGCGTTCACCAACGCCGGCACTGTGACAGCTGGAAGCAACTTGATGCTTCCAGGTGACTTCACCAACCTGACCGGTGCTACTGCCAATCTGACAAACACCACGATTGGCGGCAACTTGTACAACTCCGGCACCTTCAACGTCAGCGGCTTGGTGACCGTTGCCGGGCCGGTGGCGCAGCAACTGGATGGTCTGCTGAATCTGCCGATTGGTGCACAACTGGATATGAGCAATCCGGCAGGCCAACTGAGCTGGATTGGCGGCACCATTGCCGGACAGGGTTCCGTCAATTTCTCGGGCGGCGGCACGTTCAACTTTGCAGGCAACGGTGACCGGGTGATCGACGGTCTGAACTTTGGCTTTAACAACTTGACCCTGCCCAACGGCTCGCTCACCGTGAAGTCTGGCAGCCTGACCTTGTCGGGGTCGGCACTGTTGCCCGACGGCGTTGGACTTTACCTGGAAGGCGGTACGCTCAATAACCTGGGAACATTGGATGTAGCTGGCACGTTTGGACTCTCGGGTGGCAATTTTGCGGGCAGCGGGTCACTCAGCATGTCAGGCAGCGGCAACATGAATCTTCCCTCAGGCAATGCAGTGAACTGGACCAACACCGGGCCGCTGGCCAACACTGCCACACTCAACCTGGCAGGCACGACCATTCCCAACGCGATAACCAACACTGGCACGATCAATATGGGCAGCGGGCTAACCTTTGCCCAGCCGCTCACCAACGCGGGTGTTCTGGTGGCCACTGCGGGCAGCAATGTGCAATTCACCAATGGACTGACCCAGCAACCCGGCAGTGCACTGGTGCTTTCAGGTGGCAGTGTGACGGGCGAAATCACCATGAATGGCGGCGTCATCAAAGGTAGCGGCACCGTCAACGGCAATGTGACCGTGGGATCTGGTGTGCTGGCACCGGGCTTTTCGCCGGGGGCTATCACCATCAGCGGAAACCTGGTAATGAACTCAGCCAGCGTGCTCAACATCGAATTGGGTGGCCTGACCCAGGGAACGGAGTACGACTGGATCAATGTCACGGGTTCTGCAAGCCTCGCTGGAACCTTGAACGTTATGCCCTATAACGGCTACACGCCACCAGCCGGGTCCAGCTACAGCTTCATGAATTTCGCCGCCAGCTCGGGCAGCTTTACCAACGTGAATTTGTCCAACGTTGCAGGGTGGGTCTTTTCACAGCAGGCTCAATCGCTGCTTTTGTCAGTCAACGCACTGGCTGCGGCACCAACGTTGTTGAACCAGCCTGCGTCGCTGATTCAGACCTTGGTGACAGCCAACCCTGTGTTGGTGGCAGAAAGCAGGCTGTTGACCGTTGCAGAGCTGACCATTGATTTGAGCAAGGTTGCCGAAGACAAGAGCAAGTCTGTCGTAGAACGTGAACCCGACCTGGAGGTGTGTCCATGACATTGAACGCAATATGTTGGGGGTTTCGACCCAAGGGACGCTGGCCACGTGTCATGGCGATGATCGCATTGGTTATGCATGGGATGGCCGCAATAGCCCAATCTGATGTCGCGCCTGTGGCCCGTGAGGCTGCGCCATCGGTCCGCGCTGCCACCGCTACGTCGGTGGAAGGCACCGCCTATGTGACCCGCACCGATGGGCGACAGGGCATTTTGGCACGGGGGTCTGCGCTGCAGGTGGGCGATGTGCTGTCCACCACCCGCAACAGCACCGTGCGGTTGCGCTTCACGGATGGTGGTGAAACGGCTTTGCGCCCTGATTCACGGGTGGTGGTCCAGGCCTACAGTTACCTCTCTGAAGCACCCGAATCCGACAGCCTGGTGATCAGCCTGCTCAAAGGCGGACTACGCGCCATCACAGGGTCTATCGGCAAACGGGGCAATGTCGATGCCTACAAACTCAACATCAAAGTGGCCACGATAGGCATTCGTGGAACCGACTACACCGCGCGCCTTTGTGAGGATGATTGCGCGGTAGCCCCTGCTGCGGCATTGAGCAACCGGCTGAACAGCAGCGCGCCCGTCATCGCCCGGCTGGTGCAGGCCAGTGGCTCTGTTCGTGTAGAACGCGAATCGCGGGAGTTGCAACTGGCCCAAGGCGCACCTGTTTACGCCAGCGACCGGGTCAGCACCGCCAGTGGCAGCCACGCCGTGCTGGCCTTTCGGGATGACACCCGCATCACGCTCAATAGTGGCACGCAACTGGCTTTGGCGCAGTACGCTTACGAGCCCGAGCAGCCCGCCCGGGGTTCCATGCTGTTTCGCCTGATCACCGGAGGGCTTCGGGTGGCGACTGGGCTGGTGGCCAAGGCAGCCCCCGGCCAGGTCAAGTTTCAAACCACAACAGCCACGATCGGAATACGTGGCACCGTGTTTGACCTGAGTTGCGGGGGTGCTGACGCGCCCGACGATCCTTCACCCGGCGACGTGAAGGATGCCCGCTGCGATCAATCCCTGTTTGTCTCGACACGCAAGGGGCAGGTGACATTGGCTGGCGCCGATGGTCGCGAAGTCCTGATGGATGCCGGGCAAAGTGCCAAATTGCCGGGTGCACAGGGTGCGGCCCGACTGCTCGACGCAACGCCTGAATTTTTCAACTCGCTAGAGACGCCTGCGCCGGAAGTCATTGATGTCAATCTGCCGCAACTGTTTGGCAGTACCGAGCCGCCCAGCGGAACTTCCGGCGTTTATTTGATGGTGCGCGAAGGCAAAGTGGTGCTGGCACAGTCCGGGGCGTCGTTGGTGATGGATGCGGGAGAGGCTGGATTTGCCGGGCAATCTCTGGCGCCCATTCGCTTGACCACTACCCCCATTTTGTTGGACCGCGATCCCAGCCTGTCCAATTCAGCGTTCAATTTCAATGTGTGTCGTCGATAGAGATCGCAAAGGGTTAGCTGGACCCAACCGCTATACAGTGGTGCACTCGCTTTGACGCCACGAAGATGCACCAAGCCACCAAACTGCCCCGTCCGTCGCTTTATTTCAACTACAAGGTTTACCCGGCCGCAGAACGACCGACCCAGCCCGCTCAGGCCAAAGTCGTGATCGTCGGTGCCGGGCCTATCGGCATGGCCACGGCCCTGGAGCTGGCGCGCTTTGGGGTTCCGTGCGTGCTGCTGGAGTCTGAACAGCAGGTGTGTGAAGGCAGCCGGGCCATCGTGTTCACACGCCGATCCATGGAAATATTGCAGCAAGTCGGTGCTGACAAAGCCGTCACCGCACAGGGTCTGCCTTGGCGCTTTGGCAACTCGTTTTACCGGGAGCAGCGCGTATTTCGCATGGAGGCCCCCTACAGCGAGGACGACCGCTTCTTTCCCATGATCAACCTGCAGCAGCAGTTTCTGGAGGAAGCGTTGGTCGACTGCGTACTGGCGCAGCCGCTCATCGACATGCGTTGGGGGAACAAGGTAACGGCAGTGCCGGACACGGGCATGACGACGGGTGCGGCAAGGATTGAAATTGACACGCCTGAGGGCCCATATGCGCAAATTGCCGATCACGTTGTGGTGTGTGATGGTGCGCGCTCAGCCGTGCGAAGCCTGCTCAACCTGAAGCTCCAAGGCAGCTCCTACGAAGGCCGCTTTGTGATTGCCGATATCCGCATCGACCTGCCCCTGCCCACCGAACGTCTTGCTTTTTTTGACCCGCCCTGGAACCCGCGCAACACGGTGTTGATGCATCGGGAGCCGCTGGGCATCTGGCGCATTGATTACCAGTTGCCAGCCGGCGAGACGCCGGAGGAAGCGCTGGCCCCTGAGTCCCTGCGCACCCGCATCAATGCCCAGCTGGACATGATTGGGTATGGCGGGACACCCTGGGAGATGGACTGGTCTTCCGTGTATTCGGCCCGCGCCTTGACGTTGCCCGACTACCGACACGGGCGCTTTTTGTTTGCTGGTGACGCCGCCCATATGCTGCCCATTTTTGGCGTGCGCGGCGCGAACACGGGTTTTCAGGATGGTCAAAATCTGGCTTGGAAATTGGCCAGCGTGGTCAATGGCGTGGCGTCTGATTCCTTGCTGTCCACCTATTCATACGAACGCGTCGCCGCAGCGCGCGAAATCGTGGAAGAGGCTGGCAAAAGCACACGATTCATGACACCACCCACTCGGGGTTTCAGGTTGCTGCGCGATGCGGTCCTGTCGCTGTCACTCACGCAGGAATTTGTGCGTCCGCTTTACCACTGGCGCACTTCACGGCCGCACGCTTACATTGATTCGCCGTTGAATTGCCCGCAGGATGACAACGCGCTGTTCACCGCAGGCCCAGCCAACGGTGAACCCATGGCCAATGTCAAGCTGGGCGAAGATTACTACCTGATGGATGATTTCCCGGCTGGCTTTTTGTTGTTGGTGTTTGGCAAGATGCCCCTCCACCACCCTGAAATCATGACAGCAGTCGCCGACCTTCAATCAACCGGAATATCGATTCAAGTCCGCCAGAACACCCATGAGGTTGTCGCCAAAAAATACGGGGTCACGACAGTCGCATCGGATAAGTTGGCTGCCTACCTGTTTCGCCCGGACCAGCACGTGAGTGCGCGCTGGTTGGCACTCACACCTTCCGCCCTGAAGGTGGCCATAGCGCGCGCATTGGGCCAGTCTGAACACGGAATCAACTCATGACCGCTTTGAACATTGCCCAACTCGAAGCGGTGTACGACACGCTCGCACAAGCCATCGACCAGGCCGGCCCGGATCACTCAGAAGTCTTTTTGACCAAGCTCTGCCTGCTGCTCGCGAATGCTTTGGGCGATGCGGACTTGGTGGCCAAGTTGGTGGCGTCGGCCCTTCAGGATCTGAAGGGTCCGCATGAATAAAGCCGCGCTCAGGGCCGTTTGATCTCGGCCTTTTTCAGCAACTCTTCAATGAATTGCTTGCGCCGATTGTTTTGCACGGCCACCTTGAGCTGGGGACGCGACTCCTCGTAAGTGGGTATCTTGAAAGGTCGAACGTCGTCCACCTTCACCACCTGCCAGCCCGCGGGGGTCTGGATCGGGGTGGCAGCCACGGCTCCCTTGCTCAGCCCCGTGATGACCGTGCCAATCGCTGGCAAGACATCGCTGGGCAGCAGCCAGCCAATCTGACCCCCTTTGGCTTTTGTCGTTGCATCTATTGACAGGCTGGACGCCAGTTTGTCGAACGCCTCGCCCTTACGCGCACGCTCCAGCGCGACTTTGGCTTGTGCCTCGTCAGCCAGCACAATGTGACTCACCAAAAACTGGGGCGTGCTGTCGCCACCGCCCAATGCCTTTTTTTGGCGCTCGTAATCGGCGCGTTCTTCCTGCTCGGTAATGGGGTTTTTGGCGAGGTAATCAGCCCAGGTCGCGTCCATCAACAGCGTGCGGCGGGCATCTTCAAGGCGCTGTAAATAGGCTGCCGATTTGTCCAAACCGAGGCGCTGACCTTCGCCCACCAGCGCTTCGCGCGCGATGAGTTCTATCAAAACCTGATCGTGCAGCTGAGGCGAGTCTTTGGCACCCTGTGCCACAAAATTGGCCACGGCAGCCGCCAGGGTTTGCTGGGAGATCGCAACGCCATTGACGGTGGCAGCCACTGAGTTTTGAGGTGCAACCGTCTGTGCCCACACAGCCGGTGACAAACCCATGCCGACACTGCCGACGAACAAGGCACCAATCAAGTTGGCTGCAAAGGTGAGTTTCAAGGGGTGTTTCACATCGTTCGTCATGTTTGCCCAAACATCATTGAATGGCCACCCCGTCCTATCCGAGTTGTGTTGAGGTAAGGCCGCGACATTTACTTATTCAATCATCGTCCGAAGCGGCTCGCCAACCGGTTCTTCAAGCCGCGCATCAGGGGTTCCGGCACCAGGGCTCTCAGATTGCGCCAATTGCGCCACAACACCAGCCCTTGCCCTGCAAAGTACAACATGCGACGGGGTCGCAATACAGCCAGGCCGGCGACGCCTGCAATCAGTGCCAAGGGATGTTGCTTCAGGTAGGAAATGCCTGAATGCACCGCCACACGTGCCCGGTCTACCGTGGCCAATGCGGATTGCACCGGGGCCAGATCACGGGACAAATCCGCCCGCTGATGCGCCATGCGTTCAACCAGTTGTCCACGCTTCAATCGCAGATCGGCAATGCTGTTACTCACAATGCGTCACCCTGCTCGCTACCCTTTGACTCAACCACTTTTCTGAGCTGATTCAGGTCCTTCTGCAACTCCGAGATACTGCCGGAAAACAGCGCTTCTGACGCCTCCATGCTGCGGCCCAGTGCGGCGTACAACCGCCAGGCCAACACCATGAACAAGCCGGCAAAACCCGCCACCACGGCAACGCGATGCTCCCAAAACAGCAGGGTGACCAAGGCCACACACAGCAACACGCCAAAGGCGGCACTCAGAACAATGCTGAAGGCCAGCCCCATCTGGCGCATCAGCCGGATTTTCTCCAGCTGCAATTCCACGCCGGCCAGCTCCAGGCGGGTTTGCGCCATCCCCAGCAATGTGGCGGTGGTGTTCTTCAGGGCGGCAAAGAGGCCGGGGCGGCCCGGCACACCATTCATGAGCGCTGCTTGCCCGTGACTCAGCGACGACCGATGATCAGGCCCACCAGCAGGCCCACGCTGGCCGCAATGCCAATCGCCGTCCAGGGGGACTCGTGCACATAGTCATCCGTCGCGCGCGCAGCCGCTTTGGTTTTGGCGAGCAAGACGGCCTCGGCCTCCACCAGACGCACTTTGGCATCGGCCAGGCGGATTTTGATGCGCTCACGCAATTTGACGGCTTTTTCGCCCACCTGGTCCGCGGTGGCGCTGAGCATTTCTTCGGCCTCGGAAATCACCGACTTGATATCAGTCACCAATTGGGATTGCGACGCGACACCGGATTGACTTGAACTCGACATGATGGCCCTTTCAGAGATTTAAAAACAATGCGCAAAGGTTAGCAGATTCACACTGAAGCACCTTGGTGCTCACACGCCAATTTTGCGCCTTTGAAGGCATTTGCCATCCCCCGGGGTGTGCCAAGTTTGATTTTGCGCAAAGCGGCATTCCTTAAAGACCGTCAGGAATAATCGGGCGATGAGCGCCAACACCTCCCCTACTCACCTTTCCGGTCGCGATTTGGCCGCTGCCCTGGCCGTGGTGGTGATCTGGGGCCTGAACTTCGTGGCCATGAAGTTTGCACTGCGCGATGTCACGCCATTTCAGTTGGGCGCGGCGCGTTATGCGTTTGCGGTGCTGCCGCTGATTTTTTTCATCCGGGCGCCCAAGATGCCGTGGAAGTGGGTGGTGTTGTACGGCTTGTTTCAGGGCGTGGGCCAGTTCGGGTTTTTGTTCAGTGCACTCAAAGTCGGCATGACGGCCTCACTGGCCTCGGTGCTGATGCAGATGCAGGTTTTCTTCACCGCATTGTTTGGATTTGTGATGCTGCACGAACGGATGAACCGCCAGCAAATCGCCGGACTCGCGCTGGCCGCGCTGGGTTTGTTGTGCTTTACTATGAATTTCGTAGCTAACAATGCCTCAGGGGCGGGAACAATCACCACTTTTTGGGGTTTTGTCCTGAATTTGTGTGCTGCGGCCATGTGGGCGGCCTCCAACATTGTGGCGCGCAAGGCGCAGCAGTCCAGCCCAAGCTACGACGCCGTGGCCTTTGTGGTGTGGAGCGGCTTGACGCCCATCCTGCCTTTCATTGGGCTGACCTGGCTGTTTGATGACGGAAGCGCCCGCTGGCTTTCAGGAGCCGCCTGGAGCGCTCTGCCCTGGACCACCTGGCTGGCCGCCGCCTACCTGGGGTGGGTGGCCACCATCACTGCCTACGCCCTGTGGACCGGCCTGCTCAAACGCCACCCCGCCAACCGGGTGGCACCGTTCAGCCTGGGGGTGCCCGTGGTGGGCCTCGCAGCAGGCATGCTGGCACTCGGTGAGGTCATCACACCCTGGCAGTGGGCCGGCATCGCGCTGGTGGTCGCTGCACTGGTGACAGTGATGCTGGGTGGACGCTGGTTAAACCGCGGCGTGGTGAAGTGATCGCACCATCTACCGGATGGCGGTGAGCAGAAAAACAGAAAAGTCCCGATGGGGCTTGCTCACCACGCTGACGGGGGACACCTGAACCTTCTCAAAACCGGTGGCCATGGCGGCCTTCGCAAACTCGTCGCGGTCAAATCCATTGTGAAAAACGCCGGCGTCTTCCGTGTGGAAACTGCCATCTTCAGAATCCAGGTCGGAAATGGCGATAAAGCCGCCCTTTTTCACCAGCGCGTGGAATTTGCCAAACATGGCGTCAATGTTGCGGATGTGGTGCATGGTCATGGACGAAATGATGCCGTCAAATTCGCCGCTTAAATCCGATGTCTCCAGATCGGTCTGGGCAATGCCGAGCTCGCAGCCCAATTTTTCACGCTTGGCCTCAAGCTGCGCAATCATTGAACTCGAGACGTCCACCGCCGTGATTTTGCCAACGTGCGGCGCGATTCTCTCCAGCAGCAGGCCCGTTCCCGCGCCGAAATCGATCAGGTGCATCGACTTGTCGAGTTGGACGGCGTTCACGATGCCATCGGCGATATTTGCAACGTTATCAACCCGGTTTGGGTTTTGCTCGTAGGTGCTGGCTTTGGTGGCAAAACGGTCAATGGTCATGGGGTGTATTCCTTGGTTGGACTCAGCGTTTCGCCGCCTGCAACACATCGCGCATTTTCATGGCTTCAGCGCGCGCCGCCTTTGCAAAATCATCGCCCGACGACGCGTAAATAATGCCCCGCGATGAGTTCACCACGATGGGAGCGGTGGTGTCGCCATCCTGACCACGCCAGCCAGCTTTCACGGTGGCCACCGCATCACCGCCCTGCGCGCCCACACCCGGAATCAGCAGCGGCAAATGGGGTGCAATTGCTCGAACCCGCTCTATTTCCGCGGGGTAGGTAGCGCCGACCACCAGGCCGAGTTGACCATTCAGGTTCCAGGGGCCTTGTGCCAGATGGGCAATGTGTTCGTACATCAGGGGGTCACCTGGCACACTGGAGAAGCGCTGGCTCTGCAAATCGTCTCCACCGGGGTTGGAAGTTCGGCACAGCAAAAATGCGCCTTTGTCTGGATATTTCTTGGGATTCAGGTAGGGTGCCACCGAGTCAAAACCCATGAAAGGCGACAGGGTCACTGCATCGGCCCCGTAGCGCTCAAAGGCCTCAATCGCGTACTGGTCTGCGGTGCTGCCGATGTCGCCGCGTTTGGCATCCAGAATGATGGGCACCCTGGGCGAGGTGCGGCGCATGTGTTCCATCAGGCGCTCCAGCTGGGCTTCAGCGCGGTGCGCCGCAAAATAGGCAATTTGGGGTTTGAAGGCGATCACCAGATCGGCCGTGGCATCCACAATGGCCGCGCAAAAGTCGTAAATTTTGCTGGCGTCACCTTTGTAAGCACCCGGGAAGCGGGTGGGTTCGGGGTCCAGGCCCACACACAGCATGGAGGCGTTTTGGCGCTCTGCGGCGCTCAACATGGCGATGAAGTTCATGGAGCCATTGTAAGAATCATGCACGGCTCGCAAACAGGGACAATCCGTGCATGCATGCACTGACTCGCCGCCAACTTTTTCTGCTGATATGCCTGACCCTGGTGTGGGGCTTGAACTGGCCCGTGATGAAGCTGGGGGTGAACCACTACCCCGCCCTTTCGTTTCGGTCCCTCTCGCTCATTTTGGGGCTGCCAGTGCTGGCATTGGGCCTGAAAATGCTGAAGGTGCCGTTTCATGTGCCACGGGCGCATTGGCGCGAAATCTCGTGGTTGGCGCTGACCAACATGATCGTGTGGCAGGGGTTGATCATTCTGGCGGTCAAGAACCTGAGCAGTGGGCGGGCGGCCATTCTGGGCTACAGCATGCCGATTTTTTCGGCCGTGCTGGGAGCACTGGTGTTTGGCGCACGTCTGGCACCCCGCGCCTGGGGTGGCGTGGCGGCCGCTGCACTGGGAGTGGTTTTGCTGCTCTGGCATGAGCTGGCCAACTTGTCGGGCCGGCCGGTGGGCGTGGTGCTGGCGCTGTTTGCTGCGGCCACCTGGGCGCTGGGAACCCAACTTTTGCGACGCACAACACTACCCCTGCAAACACTGACAATTTCTTTCTGGATGACCGTGCTGACCACGGTGGTGATGTCCGTGTGCGCCACACTGTTTGAGCGCGAGCAGTGGACCATGCCGCCGCGCGACACAGTCATCGCCATCGTTTACAACGCGGTGCTGATTTTTGGCTTTGCCCACGCCGTGTGGTTTTCGCTGGCACGGTCATTGCCGCCGGTGGCTTCCACCTTGAGTGTGATGTTCATTCCCATACTGGGCGTGTTCAGTGGCGCGTGGTGGCTGGGTGAGGTCCTGCACTGGCAGGACTGGGCGGCCGTGTTGCTCATGGTGGCGGCGATTGGCTCCGTGCTGCTGCCTACGCGCGCCCGCTAACGCATCAAGCCAGCCGCTTCATCGTGTCCATGGCCAGACACAAATCAGCCCAGGCTTTTGCTTTTTCCGGCAAGTTGCGCAGCAAATAGGCCGGGTGGTAGGTGGCGATCACCGGCAGGGTGACACCCGCACAGTCATAACCGTGCACCTGGCCACGCAACTTGCCCAAAGGCAACTTGGCCACGTCGGAAATGCTGGCCTGCAGCAGGGCGTTCACTGCAAATCGGCCCATCGCCAGAATCACCTTCGGCTGAAGCAGCTCGATCTGGCGACGTAAAAAGGGCTCGCACTGGGCAATTTCCGCCAACTCGGGGTTGCGATTGCCGGGAGGGCGGCACTTGACCACGTTCAGGATGTAGGTGTTGGTTTGCCGGCTGGCACCCATGGCCTTGAGCATGTTGTCCAGCAACTGCCCAGCCTGACCGACAAATGGCTCGCCGATGCGGTCTTCGTTTTCACCCGGCGCCTCGCCGACGATCAGCCAGTCTGCCTTGGGTGCCGCCTGGGCATCGGGGCCCGCCGGGCCCACTCCAAACACTGTATGGGTACGTCCCTCGCACAGTTTGCAGGCGCGACAACTGGTCACCGCCGATTGCAAATCGCTCCACGTCTGCCCAAGCACCAGGGGCCGCTGACTTTCACCATGAGTTTGGTCTGGAGTCCCCGGAGCCAATGATTTATCAGCTATCCTTTCAGTAGCAATTACTTCCCCCGGTCGGGCTGACTTTGGCGTGACTGGCATCAATTTGGCAAGTGCTGGTTCAATGCTGATCACCTCGGATCTGGGCAACCAGACGCGCACACCCATCTCCTGCAGCATGGCGCGTTGACGGTCGTCCAGATCGATGGTCATGGCTTGTTCGCCAGCGTTTGTGTCACAGTTTCAAGCTCATGACGACCGCGTCTTCCCGCTGTCCATGGCCGCTGGGGTAGTAGGCCTTGCGCACACCCACGCGGCGATAACCATGGCTTTGGTAAACGTGCATGGCCCGCTCATTGCCCACCCGCACTTCCAGCCACAACCACTGGGCCGACTGCCCGCGCGCCCAGATGGCCAATGCGTCCAGCATCACCATCGCCCAGCCCTGGCGTTGGTGTTCCGGTGCCACGGTGATGTTGAGCAAGTGCACCTCGTCGACGCCTTTCATGGCCACAAAATAGCCCAGCAACACATCATCGGCCATCAGCAACTGGGCCTGGTAACCCGATCGAAGGGCATCCGTGAAATTGGCGCGCGACCAAGGGTGCGCGTAGGCGCGCTGTTCCACTTGAACCACGGTGTCCAACAGATCGGGTTGGAAGGGCTCGAACCGGGCGTCGACGGATTTAAGGACGGCACTCATGCATTCACGCGGGATGGGAAGAAGTCAGATTGGGTTCACGTCAGCGCGGCCGCCTTGTCGGCCAGTCGCTCCTGCGTGGTTCGCGCCACTTTATCGCGAATATAGGTCGGCAAGGCTTGCTCCGCAGGGACCGCCTGCCCCGCAGCCAGCAAAGCAGGCGTCAGGCGCAACAAGGCACTGGCCGTGGGAAAGGCAGGGATGTAGGGCAATTCGCCAATGGCAAGGCGCTCGCCATAGACCGACAGCGCGTTGCCCGCCACGACCACAGCACCGTTGCGACCCGCCACCAGCAGCGGCCACAACGCCACATCTTCAGGCCGAATGAGCCGATAGTCCCCGTCAATAGTAAATAGTTTGCTCTTAAATTGGTAGTGCGCCGCGTACACCTCATCCATGCGGGCATCCAGCAGGGCCAACACATCAAAGTGCGACGTCGCCTCCAAAAGGCCTGATTCAAGCGCCAAAAAGCGTGCCTCTTCCGCCACGGCCATCAAGGTGTCCACCGGCAGCACCGGCACGCCTGCCCCAAACGCCAGACCCTGTGCCACCGAACACGCCGTGCGCAGCCCGGTGAAAGAGCCCGGCCCCCGACCGAAAGCGATGGCGTCGAGTTGGTCAAGCTGCAAACTGGCCTCGCCCATCAGTTGCTGAATGGCCGGAATCAGTGCGGTGGAGGCTTGCGCGCCACCCGGGCCAGCGTGATGCCAAATTTGCGCCGATTCCCCCTCGCCACGTTGAACGGCGATGGACAGGGTATCCGTGCTGGTGTCAAAGGCAAGCAGGTTCATGCCGTGAGCGCTACTTTTTTAGGCACCAAGGGCTTCACCGCCTGCACCCCGAACAAAATCCCGCAGGTCACCAGCCCCAGTCCGGCCCATAAATTCCACGACAACGGCTCGCCCAAAAAGTAAGCGGCCCCTAGCGCCGACGAGCCCGGCACGATAGCGGTGAACATGGTGGTGCGCACCGGGCCAAAGTACTGAATCATCTTGGTGAAGGTGATGCCCGAGATCACCACTGAGCCGACACCCTGAAACAGCGCCTGGAACAACACATCGTGCAGCGGCGCGGTGAAAAAATGGCTGGTGACGCCGTTCACGGCAATCAACAGCAGATACGCCGGCACGTAAATGACGAAGGCAAACGCCGTGATGGCGATGGTGGCGCGCACGGCATCCAGCGAATTGCGCCGGGCCAGCACGCCATACGCCGACCAGCACAGTGCCGCCGTCATGAAGAGCACATCGCCTTTCCAAACGGTACCGCCATCAAACGCGCGCAGCAGGCTGGCGCCGCCCACCATCAGGTCACCGGCGACGATGAAGGCCAGCCCCGCAAGTCTTGCCGGAGTGAGGTGCTCCTTCAGGAACAGCACCGCCAGCAAGGCCGTCCACAAGGGCAGACTGCCCGGCATCAGCACCGAGGCGTGGGCCGCCGGGGCGAACACAAAACCACTGTAGGCGAGCAGGGCGTAGAGGAGGCCACCAAACAGCCCGACTGTTGCCGTGACTTTGAGCGACAGGGGAGACAGGCCCAGCAGGGATGATTCCCGAGACTCTACGCGTGTGAGCGGCAAAGCGTTCTGCTTGGTGTCCAGCGCCCGTGCCCGTGCCCGGTCGCGCCGCACCAGCCACCAGCCCCAAGGCAACAGGATCGCCCCGGCGCCGAGAATCCGGGCCAACGCGATGTCAAACGGGGTGAGGGTCGCACCGCGTGAAGGGTCGGCCGAGGCGCGGGCGATGATGATGAAGCCCGTCCAGATGATGACGGTGACGATGGCGGCAGAGATGCCTACCGCTCTGGGCGACAGGGCTTTGAAGAAACGCATGGTGCGATTATCGACGGCACGACGGGCCCACGCTTGGCGCAGGGCGGTAGACTGGCCACCATGCCGTTGACCAACAATTTTTTTGCCGCCTTGGCCCGCAAACTTTGCCTTCTGGCGCTGGCCACCACTTTGTTCGGCGCGGTCCACGCCCAGAGCCTGCCCCCTGAAGTCGACGCCGCACTGGCGCGCGCCAAAGTGCCGCGCGAGGCCGTCACGGCAATGGTCATTGATGCCCAGGGCAAGACGCCGGCCCGCCTGAGCTACCGCGCCAACATGCCGGTCAACCCTGCGTCCGTCATGAAGCTGGTGACCACTTACGCCGCTTTGGACTTGCTGGGTCCGGCTTTCAGCTGGTCCACGCCGGTGTATGTGGAAGGCGCTGTACGCGATGGCACGCTGTTTGGCAACCTGTACATCAAGGGCCAAGGCGACGCCAAACTGGTGGCTGAGCGGCTGTGGCTGCTGCTACGTCGCTTGCAGGGGCTGGGCGTGAAGTCGATTGCGGGAGACATCGTGCTGGACCGCAGTGCTTTTGAGACGGTGGAGGTGGACCCGGCCAGCTTTGATGGCGAAGGTCTGCGCCCCTACAACGCTACGCCCGATGCCCTCCTGATCAATTTCAAGTCAGTCGTGATGACCTTTGTGCCAGACCGCACGGCCACGACCGCCCAGGTGCAATTTGAGCCGCCCCTGGCTGGTGTGGTGATGCAGGCCAGCGTGCCCTTGTCGGCCGGAGAGTGTGGCGACTACCAGGCCACGCTGAAAGGCGATTTTTCGGATCTGGGTGCCATCCGCTTCAACGGCACTTACCCCGCGAGTTGCGGCGAAAAGGTCTGGTCTGTGGCCTATGGCGACCCCAAAACCTATGCAGTTCGCGCAGTGGAAGGCCTGTGGCGCGACATGGGAGGCAAGCTGGCAGGTGCGGTGCGTGAGGGCCGTGTACCTGCATCCCTGAAGCCCGCGTTTGAGGTCAACTCGCCGACTTTGACCGAGGTGATTCGCGACATCAACAAGTTCAGCAACAACGTGATGGCGCAGCAGTTGTTCCTGTCCCTGAGCCTTCAATCCAAGGCGGGGGGCGCAGGCGGTGCCGGTACGCTGGCGGGGTCAAGGGAGGTGGTGCAGCGCTGGTGGAAAAACACCGTCAGTGTGGACGATGTGCCCCTGCTGGACAACGGCTCTGGCCTGTCGCGCACCGAGCGCATCACGGCGCAGGGTCTGGCGCGACTGTTGCAAACAGCCTTTGCCTCACCCCTCAGCCCCGAGCTGATGTCCTCGCTTCCCATCATCGGGGTGGACGGCACGCTGCGCCGCAACCGCTCCAAAGCACAGGGCAGCGCCCACATGAAGACCGGCACTTTGCGCGACGTGGTGGCCATGGCCGGGTACGTGCACGCGCCCAATGGCCACCAATATGTGATGGTGATGATCATCAACCACGCCAACGCCGGCGCGGCGCGGCCGGCGATTGACGCCTTGCTGGACTGGACGATGAAAGACAATTAATTTGGTGCACTGCAACACGAATCGTCAAGGTCTGGGACAATGCTCCCATGATCTCGAACGACCTGCTGGGCTACATCGCGGCCACCATCACCACCGCCAGTTTTTTGCCACAAGTCTGGCAAACCTTCAAGACGCGTGACGTGAGCGGAATCTCGCTGGGCATGTACGCCGCCTTCACCATGGGTGTCGCGCTCTGGTTCATTTACGGCCTGCAACTCAGTGCCTGGCCCATCGTGATCGCCAATGGCATCACCCTGGCGCTGGCCCTGGCGATTTTGGGGATGAAACTGCGCTATCGCGGGCCGACCGCATCAGCTCGCAACACAGGCGGTTGAGCCCCTCTCAGGCGGCGGATGCCCGCGTCAGCCGGTCCCGCACGCCATCCCACTCGGGGTCGTCCTGGGGTGTCTCCACCCAGATCAGCTTGACGCCTAGCGCATCAAAATCCCGTAACACGGCAAACAGTTGCTGCGCGGTGGCTGTGGCGTCATCGGGCATGCGTCGGCGCAAAACACGGCTTGAGGGCGTGCGCAAGATGACGCGGGAATAGATCGCAATAACAGGCTGTGACGCTAAAGCCTTGTCAGCCTTGACATCCATGTCGTTGCCCAGCAAATCGAGCGCTGCCTGCAGCGCCTTGGCATCCATCAGGCGCACCTTGGCGTTGGGTGCGTAGTGGGATTCAAGTGTTCCGGAGGCCCGGGGTCCTTGTGGGATATCACTTGTCAGCTCTTCATTGGATAGCACTGACTGCTTGCACACCGCTTCAATCTGCGCGCGGCTGATGCCGCCAGGACGCAACAACACCGGCACGCCACGGGTGCAATCGATGATGGTGGATTCGATGCCCACTTCACATGCGCCGCCGTCCAGAATCAGCAACTCTTCGCCAAATTCACCCGCCACGTGCGCGGCCGTGGTCGGGCTGACACGGCCAAACTGGTTGGCGCTGGGGGCGGCCAGGCCCCAAACGGGCTGTAGTTTGTCGGCGCCATTCGCTATCAAGGCCTTCAGCAGCGCCTGCGCCACCGGGTGCGACGGGCAGCGAAGCCCAATCGAATTCTGCCCCCCCGCCGAAGTGGCGGCCACACCGACTTTACGCGGCAGGATCAGCGTCAGCGGGCCGGGCCAAAACGCGGCCATCAGGGCTTGGGCAAAATCGGGCACCTCGCTCGCGAAGCAAGCCACGCCACTGGCATCGGCCACATGAACAATCAGCGGGTGATCGCTGGGGCGTCCTTTGGCAGCGAAGATTTTGGCAACGGCCGCAGGGTTGTCGGCATCAGCGGCCAGCCCGTACACCGTTTCGGTGGGCAAACCCACCAGGTCGCCCCGCCTGACGGCGCGGGCCGCTTCCGCGATGGATGCAGGCGCGTTGCCAGGCAGGATCACCGAGCGGCCTTGACCGGTGAGGGAACAGCGACCGCCAACTGCGAAAACGCCTTGATGCCCAAAATTTTGGCCGCTCGGGCTGCCGTAGCCCGCACATCGGCCAAAGTGGTGCCCGTAATGTTCAGATGCCCCATCTTGCGGCCCTTGCTGGCTTTGCTTTTGCCATACAGGTGCAGATGGGTGCCGGGCAGCGCCAGCACCTTGTTCCACAGCGGGCTCTGCGCGCCGCCCGCTGGCCAGATGTCGCCCAGCAGGTTAAGCATGATGGCCGGGCTGTGCTGGCGCGGCTGCGTGAGCGGCAGGCCCGCCAGGGTGCGCACCTGCAGCTCAAACTGGGACACGTCACAGGCATTCTGGCTGTAGTGGCCGCTGTTGTGCGGACGGGGAGCGATCTCGTTCACCACAAGGCTGCCGATGGCCTTCTGGTCTTTGGAACCGTCTTGCAGGACGAAGAATTCGACGCACAACACACCCACATACTGCAATTCATTTGCTATCGAAAGTGCAGCAACAATCGCCCGTTTAGCAAGGACTAGTGGCACATTTCCTTTGTAAACCTCGGTGAAGGCGAGAATTCCTTCGCGGTGGGTGTTGAGCTGCACCGGCAAATTGACGCACTGTCCGTCCTGGCCGCGCGCCACGATGACCGAGCACTCCGATTGCAGCGCCAGCATCTTCTCCAGCACACAGGGCACGCCCTTGAGTTCTGCCCACCCAGCCGCCAAGGCAGCGCGGCTATTGACGCGAATCTGACCTTTGCCGTCGTAGCCCATGCGCGAGGTTTTAAGGATGCCGGGCAACAAATCCGAAGGGACGGCTTGCAATTGCGCCAAGGTTTCAATCACTGCGTAGGGTGCGCAGGGCACACCACAGCGTACGAAATGCGCTTTCTCGGCGGCGCGGTCCTGCGCGATGCTGACCGCCGCCGCAGCAGGAGCCACCGGACGTTTTTCCGCCAGCGCCAGCAGGGCGGCGGCAGGCACGTTCTCGAATTCGGTGGTGATGGCAGCGCTGACGTCTGCCAGCGCGTCGAGACCTTGAGGGTCCAGGTAAGGCGTTTGAACATGATGGTGGCTGACCAGCCCCGCCGGGCTGCCGGCGTCCGGGTCCAGCACCGCCGTGCCATAGCCCATGGCCTGCGCGGCGTGAACGAACATGCGGCCCAGCTGACCGCCGCCCATCACGCCCAGCGTCACCGGCTGGCCGTTGCCAGCCAGGCCCGGAAGGATCGGGGGCAGGGCCTTTGGCTTGCGCACTGCTTTCGTCAACGTCTTCATAGCGCAGGCGGCACCGTCATGTCGCGGGCGGTTTGCGTTTGCGCAGCGCGGAAAGCCTCCAGCCGTGTGCGCAGCTCGGCATCTTCATTGGCCAGCATAGCCACGGCAAACAGCGCAGCATTGGCAGCACCTGCATCGCCAATGGCAAACGTGGCGACGGGAATACCCTTGGGCATTTGAACAATACTGTGCAGGGAATCCACGCCATGCAGGTGTTTGGTGGCAACCGGCACACCCAGCACGGGCACCGTGGTTTTGGCGGCCAGCATGCCCGGCAAATGGGCTGCGCCCCCCGCACCCGCGATGATGGCTTTGAGGCCGCGGCCCGCAGCGGATTCCGCGTAAGCGAACATGTCGTCCGGCATGCGGTGGGCCGAGACCACCCGGGCTTCGTGATGAATTCCGAAGTGTTGGAGAATCTGCACTGCATGCTGCATGGTGTCCCAGTCGGACCGGGAACCCATGACGACGCCGATTTGAATAGTTTTCATAGGCTTTAATTTTACTTTTTCACCCCGACCTGCTTACTTGAGATTCCCCACATGATGAACGTTACCGTTGAAAATTTTGATGACGAGGTGGTTGCCGCGTCGATGCAGATGCCCGTGCTGGTCGACTTCTGGGCGCCCTGGTGTGGCCCGTGCAAGGTGATTGGTCCCCTGCTGGAGCGCATTGAGACCGAATATGCCGGGCGCTTCAAACTGGTCAAGATTGATTCGGACCAGGAGCAGGAGTTGAGCCAGGCCTTTGGCATCCGCAGCATCCCCACCTGTGTCCTGATGATGGGCGGCAAGCCGGTGGACGGCTTCACCGGGGCCTTGCCGGAAGGGCAAATCAAGGCGTTTCTGGACAAACACGTGCCTGAGGGCGATGTGCTGGAAGCCGAGGTGACGGGTGTTGAACTCTCAGACGCTCCCTCCGCGGATGACCCCGACGCCATGCGCGAAGCCCTGCATCAGGCCGTTCTGAAAAACCCGGACGACGAAACAGCGCGTTTCGACTACATCAAGTTTTTGCTGCTGACCGGCCGTGACGCCGATGTCGACCAGGCCAAAGTGAACTTTGCCCCGGTGATTGCCAAAACAGGTTTGGTGCGCAAGTTCGATTCCCTGCAGCGATGGATGGACGCTATCGATTCAGTAGCTAACAATGAAGACCTGACGGGGACAGTCGGCAGTTTTGACGCCAAGATTGCCACCAACAAGCGTGATTTTGAGGCCCGCTTCGGCAAAGCCCAGGTGCTGATGGCTGCCCAGCAATGGACCGCCGCCATGGACGAGTTGCTGGAAATTCTGATGCGCGACAAAACCTGGAACAGCGACCAGGCCCGCAAGACCTTCATCGCCATCCTGGACATCATCGAACCGCCTGCCGTGAAGGTAGCCGATGGCCAAATCCCCCCCGCCGACCCCACAGTGGCCACCTACCGCAGACGCTTGAGCAGTGTGATCCTGAGCTGAAGAGCAAACCGATGATGCCGCCCGTCTGTTGAAAGGGCGGGAATTCTTCCAGAGATACCGTGGAACCGGCTCCGCCGGGCCACTGGTATCGCCCCCTGCAAGGGGGAAAGCGCAGCGACACGCAGTGCGCGAAGCCGGGGGGTGTGCCCTATTTGGCGGTAGGCATCACAAACTCAGCGCCCTTGCCGATGCTCTCGGGCCAGCGTTGCATGATGGATTTTTGCTTGGTGTAGAAGCGCACGCCTTCTTCGCCGTAGGCATGCATGTCGCCAAACAGGCTTTTCTTCCAGCCACCAAAACCGTGCCAGGCCATGGGCACGGGAATCGGCACGTTGATGCCGACCATACCCACCTGGATGCGCCGGCTGAACTCTCGGGCCACATTGCCGTCGCGGGTGAAGCAGCTCACACCGTTGCCGAATTCGTGGTCGTTGATGAGTTGCACGGCCGTCGCAAAGTCAGGCACGCGCACGCAGCTCAGCACCGGACCAAAAATTTCTTCCTTGTAAATGCGCATGTCCGGCGTGACATGGTCGAACAACGTGCCGCCCATCCAGAAGCCCTGGCCACACCCTTCACCCGCCGTCGTGGCGTCAAACACGCGGCCATCGGCCAGCAATTGCGCGCCTTCCTTCACGCCCAGCTCGATGTAACCCGTGATGCGGGCGTGGGCCGCCGGTGTCACGATGGGGCCCATTTCGGCCGCCAGGTTGGTGCCATTGAGCACCTTGAGCGTCTTGGTGCGCGCCAACAGCTTGGGGATGACCTTGTCGGCCACATCGCCCACCAGCACCGCCACGCTGATCGCCATGCAGCGCTCACCGGCTGAGCCGAAACCGGCGCCAATCAGTGCGTCCACGGTCTGGTCAATGTCGGCATCGGGCATCACCACCATGTGGTTTTTCGCGCCGCCCAGGGCCTGCACGCGTTTGCCGTGGTGCGCGCCGGTTTCATAGATGTAATTGGCAATGGGTGTGGAGCCCACAAAACTCACGGCTTTCACATCCGGGTGAACTAGCAACGCGTCTACCGCTTCCTTGTCGCCCTGAACCACGTTGAACACGCCATCCGGCAAACCGGCCTGCTTGAGCAAATCGGCAATGAACAGGCTGGCACTGGGGTCAATCGGGCTGGGCTTGAGCACAAAGGTATTACCCGCCGCAATCGCCACCGGGAACATCCACATGGGCACCATCACGGGGAAGTTGAACGGTGTGATGCCAGCCACCACGCCCAGGGGCTGGCGCAGTGTCCAGTTGTCGATGCCGGTAGACACCTGATCGGTGAAGTCGCCCTTGAGCAACTGGGGAATGCCGCAGGAAAACTCGACGATATCTATGCCGCGCGAGACCTCGCCCTGCGCATCGGTGAACACTTTGCCATGCTCGGACGTGATGATGTGGGCCAGGTCGTCCTTGTGCAGGTTCAGCAGCTCCAAAAATTTGAACAGCACGCGGGCACGGCGAATCGGCGGGGTGTCAGCCCAAGCGGGAAAGGCTGCTTGCGCAGAGGCCACCGCAGCCGCCACATCCTGGGCATTGCCCAGGCGGACCTGGCGGGTCACCGCGCCGGTGGCGGGGTTGTAGACGGCCTGGGTGCGGATGCTGCTGCCAACGGCGCGCGCACCCTGAATGTATTGGGCAATTTCTGTGTTGTCTGTGGTCATGGTGTCTCTTGGTTGTAGTGCGGGTGGTGGTGTAGCGTAAACCCAGAGTGTAGGCACACGCTCCCGCCCCAACAAGGCCATACCAATGAAATGATTGTTCGAAATAATGAACAATACAAGCATGCAAGAGCAAAAAATCAACGAGTTGTGGAGCCACCTGCATTGGTTGAGCGTACTGGCCCAGCAGGGCAGCTACACCGCAGCGGCCGCCCGCCTGGGGGTGAGCAAGGCAGCAATGAGCCAACGAATGGCGGATCTGGAGCGCACGGCAGGCGTGCCGCTGGTGCGCCGCACCACGCGCAGTGTCCGTCTTACCGAGGCCGGACAGCGGCTGGTGGACGACACCCGCGCACCGTTTGAGCAGATTGCGCAAAGTTTTGCCCAGGTGCGCGATCTGGCTGACAACCCGCAAGGCCTGCTGCGGGTGACAGCACCGGTGGCCTTTGCGCGCCAACAGTTGGTGCCCCGGTTGGCTGATTTTTTGCGCGACTATCCCGAGGTGCGTCTGGAGTTGGAGTTGTCAGACCGGCTGTCGTCGCTGGCCACCGAGGGCTTTGATCTGGCCATTCGTCATACGGCCACCCCACCGGACACCCACGTGGCATGGACTCTGTGTCCCACACGTTCCGTGCTGGTGGCCAGCCGCAGCTATTTGCGCAAGCGTGGTACACCCCTCTCGCCGCATGAAATGCAACAGCACAGTTGCCTGCACTACCCGCGCACCCAGGACACACCGGCCTGGACGTTTGAGCGGGGCACGGAGCGGGTCACGGTGCCCGTATCGGGCGCCCTCTCCGCCAATAACAGCGAGGCCCTTCGTGACGCCGCCATCGCGGGGCTGGGGCTGGCCTTGTTGCCGGACTTCAGCCTTCCCCCCTCACTGGGCGCGTCCAAGCTGGTGGAGGTGCTGCCGGACTGGAATCCCGTAGGTGCCTTCGCTGACCAGCTCTACGCGATTCGGCCTTATACCGCCCACGTACCGCGCGCCGTCACGGTGTTTGTGGCTTACCTGCGCAAGGTCCTTGCAAATGGATTTGTCTCGTCATAATCCAGTCCCGCATCAAATACACACCATGGAATCTCTCTTCGTTTCAACCGGGGTGGTTGCCCTTGCCGAAATCGGCGACAAAACCCAACTCCTTGCCTTCATTCTGGCCGCACGTTTCAAGAAGCCTTTGCCCATCATCGCCGGCATTCTGGCGGCCACCCTGATCAATCACGGCCTGGCCGGTGCGTTGGGCGCGTGGATTACCTCGGTGATCAGCCCTGAAGTGATGCGCTGGGCCCTGGGCCTGTCATTCATTGGCATGGCGATCTGGACCCTGATCCCGGACAAGATTGAGGAAGAAGAAACCCAGGTTGCCAAACACCTGGGGGTTTTCGGGGCGACCTTCATCACCTTTTTTCTGGCCGAGATGGGTGACAAGACCCAAATCGCCACCATTGCGCTGGCCGCCCACTACTCTGCGCCGTTGATGGTGGTGGCAGGCACCACCCTGGGCATGCTGATTGCCGACGTGCCTGCCGTGTTTGTGGGCAACAAGTTCGCCGCCAAAATCCCCATGAAGCTGGTGCACTCCATCGCCGCCGGCATATTTGCTGTGATGGGGGTTTTGACCCTGTTGCAGATGGAAAAGCTGTTCAGGTAAACCGGACAGCCCACCGCTTCAGGCGGGTTTGATCATCCATTCGTGCGCCGGGTCGTTCTTGAACACCCAGAATCGGTTCGGGCCGGCCATCACATTCAGGTAATACAGGTCATAGCCATGCGGCGCCACCACCGGGTGGTAACCCCGTGGCACCATCACCACGTCGTGGTCTTCCACGGCACAGGCTTCGTCCAGGCTGCGGTCGTCGGTGTAAACCCGCTGGAAGGCAAAACCCTGGGGCGGATTCAAGCGGTGGTAGTAGGTTTCTTCCAGTTGCGTTTCGACCGGCGGCTGCTCCAGGTCGTGTTTGTGCGGCGGGTAGCTGCTGGAGTGACTGGCCGGTGTGAGCACCTCCACCACCAGCAGATGGGCCGCTGTCGGGTCGTCATGGGGCAAGATATCGCACACATAGCGTGTGTTGGTGCCCTGGCCGCGCACGCTGCGGCGCATGGTGGTGGGGTCGATGACACGAACCTTCATCGGCGTGTTTCCAGCCGGCGCTGTGCACAGGCCGACTTCCGCATCAGACTCAGCCAGCACCAGCACCGTCTTGCCCGCGGGCACATAGACGGCCGCAGGGGACACTGTTTCAAACACACTGGTTCGCTTGCCCAGGTGGGCATGGGTTTCACCATCGATGGTGACGCTGACGGTGCCGGTAAGCACCACCAGGCACAACTCGCGATCCTCCGTGTGAACCGTCTCGGATTCACCCGCTTTCAAACGCACGGCGCGAAAACCCACATGGGTCCAGCCCGCGCGCTCGGGCGTGACATTGACGATTTCACGGCCAACGGGGGCGGCTTTGGCAAGAAGGGGACTGACCATATCAGCTCTCCAGCTTTGTCACGATGGCGCGCAGGGTGTCGTAACCCTTTTTGGCGTATTCATAGCTGGGGGCCACGGCCGGGTCCTGCTCGGCCTCCACCACCAGCCAGCCTTCGTAGCCCGCGTGTTTGAGTGTGGTCAGCACGGCGTCGAAGTCAATCACACCATCGCCCGGTACGGTGAAGGTGCCGTTGATCACGCCATTCAAGAAACTCCAGCCATCGTTGCGCGATTGCGCAATCACCGTGGGCCGGACATCTTTGCAGTGCACATGCACCACACGGCTGATGTGTTTTTTGAGCAGAACATTGGGGTCGAAGGCGCCCCCAAAATACGCGTGCCCCGTGTCGAACAGCAGGCTCACAGATTGCGCCTCGGTCACCGCCATCAGGTGGTCGATGTCAGCGGGGGACTCCACATACGCGCCCATGTGGTGGTGGTAGGCCAACGTGATGCCATAAGTGGTCTTGAGATGATTTCCAAAGGAGTTCAAGCGCTCGCCATAGGATTTCCACAAGGTATCCGAGTTGAAGCGAGGGCGTTTCCCCAAGGGGGTGTCGATATTGCCCTGAATGGTGCCCGCGCACTCGCCGTACACGACGACCTTCACACCGTTGTATTGCAAACGGCTCATGTGCGCCTTGCAGCGTTCGATCTCGGCGGCGACGGCATCGGCATCCGACTGACCCGATGCGACCTCGGCCAGAAAACCTGAGTACCAGCCCGACACGCAGGCCAGGCCAAACTCGTCCAGCTTGGCTTTCAGGCCGGGACCATCCTTGGGAAATTTGTTGCCCAGCTCAAAGCCGACGTAGCCAATTTCCTTGCCCTCACTGAGAGCAGTTTCCAGCGGGGTTTCTCCCCCAGCGAGGGCAAGTCGTCGTTCATCCAGCTGATGGGATTGATGCCGACACGTACGTTCCAGGTCATGTTGTTTTCCTAAATTTTTTAAGAGTCAATGTTTCAAAGGCGCTGTGTCTTTTTGGCGCTGGTGTAGCTCTCAAACGCGGCGTTGACTTCCACGCGTTCCGACACTTCGGGAATCGCCACCTCCCACCAGCAGCCGCCATCATCGGTGGTGCGCGTGTGGGTGGTGTCAATCACGATTACCTGGGTCCTGGTGGCGGCACGCGCAGTCACCATCGCGGCCTTCAGGCTGGCCACATCGGCCACGTGAACAGCCTCGGCACCCATGCTGCGTGCATGCATGGCAAAGTCGATCTGGCTAGGCTGGCCGCCCTCGGGCACGCAGTCATCCAGCAGGTTATTGAACCGCGGGCTGCCACTGGCCAGCTGCAATCGCTGGATGCATCCGTAGCCCCGGTTGTCCAACACGACAATGATGAGCTTCTGGCCCAGCATCACCGAGGTGGCGATCTCGGAGTTCATCATCATGTAGGAGCCATCGCCCACCATGACGATCACCTCCTGCCGGGGCCGTGCCATCTTCACGCCCAAGCCACCCGCGATCTCGTAGCCCATGCATGAATAGCCGTATTCCATGTGATAGTTGCCTGGCGCACCGGCACGCCATAACTTGTGCAGTTCGGCCGGCAAGGTGCCGGCGGCGCAGACGGCCACATCGTGCTTGCCACTGTCGCCACCCTGTGCATTGAGCGAATCGCGCACCGCACCGATCACTTCTGCGTCGTAGGGCAATACGCCTTGAGGCACGGCCGTGGTGAGCTCGGTCACGCGGGTTACCCAACCCGCCGCCATATCATGAGCACGAGTAGTCCATTCGGCATCGGCACGCCATCCCGCCAAGGCAGTCGTCAATTGCTGCAGGCCCACCCGCGCGTCAGCCACCAAACTGGCACCATGCCACTTGGCCGCGTCCATAGCCTGCACGTTGAGACTCAGCAACCGGGCACCCGCAAACAGGCTGTGTGAGCCAGTCGTGAAATCCTGCAAGCGCGTGCCAACAGCCAGCACCACATCCGCCTCGCGGGCCATGGCATTGGCAGATGGCGCCCCCGTCACGCCAATTGCACCCAGATTCAGCGGATGGTCCCATGGCAGGCTGCTTTTGCCGCCATGCGACTCGACGACGGGAATGCCGTGGGCCTGGGCAAAGGCCTGCAAGGCCTCCCACGCCTGGCTGTACAGCACGCCGCCCCCAGCCACGATGAGCGGCTGCCTGGCACCCTTGAGCAAGGCCACGGCCTGCGCCAACTCCCCCGCATCGGCCGGCGGGCGGCGAAAACGGATCACACCAGGATGCAAAAATTCTTCGGGGCAATCAAAGGCGTGGGTTTGCACATCTTGCGGCAACGCCAGGCAGACTGGTCCACAGGATGCGGGGTCTGTCATGACCTGAATGGCGCGGGGCAAGGCATGCAGAATTTGCTCGGGCGCCGTGATGCGGTCAAAGTAGCGCGTGACGGGTCGAAAGGCATCGTTGACGCTCACGTCACCCTGCCCAAAATCCTCCAGCTGCTGCAACACCGGGTCGGGCGCACGGGACGTGAAGGTGTCACCCGGCATCAGCAACACGGGCAAACGGTTGACGTGGGCCAGAGCTGCCGCTGTCAGCAAATTGGTAGCACCCGGCCCAATACTGGTGCTGACTGCCATGATGCGCTGGCGAAAATTGGCCTTGGCAAATGCAATCGCCGCGTGTGCCATGCCCTGCTCGTTGTGGGCACGATGGGTGGGCAGACTGCTGCGTTGGGCCCACAGGGCTTCGCCCAACCCGGCCACATTGCCATGACCAAAAATGCTGAAGACGCCCGCGCAGTAGGGCAACAGCGAGCCATCGTTCATTTCGACCTGCAAAGCCGCCAGGTGACGCACCAGTGCTTGCGACATGGTGAGTTTTTGGGTTTTCATAATGATGCTCTCTGTGAAGACTTGCCAGAAACTTTGCGGCCTTGCCAGGCTTCAACCAGCGTCGCATAATTTTCTGCGACGTCGGCCACAAAAGTCGCATCGTCGATTTCATTTTTAAACCATTGCAAGGACGCATCGGCCCACAGCGTGCGACCCACCATGAAGCCCTTGACAATGGAGTTGCTGGCCAATGAAAAACTATCAGCCAGATGCTGCAGCGGCTGATTCAGTCCCAGGATGACGGCACCCCGGCACTGTGGGTCGCGCTCATTCACCAGCGCTTCCAGTTCAGACCAACCCTCGCTCTTCATAGGAGCCAGCTTCCACCATTCGGGCTTGATGCCAATGTTGTAAAACCGTTTCACGGCGCGCAGCACGGCCGCATCTTCCGTACCGGTGGGTGTCAATGCCTTGGGGCAAATGATCTCCAGCAGCAACTCGTTGCCGCTTTCCCGCGTGGCCTCCCACAATTCAAGCACCTTTTGTTCCTGCGCCAGTCGCAGCTCGAACGCATCATCCGGGTGGTAGTGCACCAGACACTTCACCACCTGCTCGGTCGGCCAATGAATCAGTGCGCTGCCAACCGACCGGGTGCCGTCAAAACGCAAGGGGCGTGAACCTGGCAACTCCACCGGACGGCCCACCCACCAACCGCGCCCCGTGGCACTGGCCAGGGCCTCTGACCCGTAATCACCACCGTCGATCAGCACACCTGCGTGGCCTTGCAGTTGGTGGCTTCTCTCCACCTGCTCGGTGGCTTGGACCAGCAACTTCTTGAGAGCCGGTATGCGGGACTCACTGGCTCCCGATTCACGCGCCATGTCAAAGAACTGGCTGCGGTGGTCAAACGCCATCACACACAACTCGCTCCAGGCGGTGCGGGCGGCCGTGGTGCGGTGCAAATGCGCCAGTTGCTGGTCGGCATCCACCTTGGGATTGCGGCTGCCGCCAAACCAGTGGGTCAACTCGGCAGGCGTCGGCATCGCCGCCGAACAGGCATGGCGCGACACCACGATCGCACCGCAGGCATTGGCCAGGCGGGTCGAGTCGGCCCAACCCTTGCCCTGCAACAGACTGGCCATCAGACCGGACAAAAATGCATCGCCCGCACCCAGCACATTGAGCACTTCCACCCGCTCACCCGGGAAGGTCGGCGCGTCATTGATGTCCGCAGGGATGTCACCTTCAATCACGCAGCAGCCCATGGCGCCGCGCTTGACCACCAGAGTGGCGGGGCTGACGGCCCTCACCGCACGCAGGCTGGCCACGATGTCATTGGCCACGCCACCAGCGATGAAAAATTCTTCTTCCGTACCCACTAGCAAGTCAAATTCCGGCAACACCTCTTGCAACTGCTGGGTGACGTGCGCGTCCGCCACATAGCGGTTGTCGCCCGCACCCCGCGAGGTCAAGCCCCAAAGCACCGGGCGGTAATCAATGTCCAGCACCCGGATCACGCCATGTTGCTTGGCGTAGCGCAAGGCCGTCAGTGACGCGGCACGGGTTCCCGGTGTGGACAGGTGGGTGCCAGTGATGGCCAGCGCACGGCATTTCGCGATGAAAGACGCATCAATCAGCGCCGCATCGACAGCCATGTCGGCACAGTTTTCCCGCACAAACAGCAGGGGAAACGTATCCCCGTCTTTCAGGCCCAAAAGAACCAGACCAGTCAGCCGCTGGGGGTCGATTTGCACTTGGCTGGTGTCGCAGCCTTCTGCCTGCAGGGACTCGGTCAGGAAACGCCCCATCTGTTCATTGCCCACGCGCGAAATCATCGCGCTTTTCAGCCCCAGACGGGCCACACCAAAGGCCAGGTTCGCCGAGCTGCCCCCCAGGTACATGGCCATGCTGCGCGCGTCTTCCAGATGACTGCCAAATTGCTGCGCGTAAAAATCAACGGCCAGCCGGCCCAGGCAGGCCAGATCAATGGGCCGGCCGGCGGGGAAATTCAATGTGCTCATGAAAGCCTTGTTGAGTAAGATGACAGCCGCAAATTATAGAAATTTTGGGCATTTTTTGCAAACATTTTTCCATTATAATTTTTACAAGAAAATATTTTCTGTTTCAAAACTGGCATTCAAGCTCTGGCCCTGCGAACATGATCACGCATTACACTTTCCGCAGGGCGGCGCATGGCTAACGCTTTAACCAAGACCGCGGCAAAGCCCCAGATTCAGAGCGTTGACCAGCTCATTCAGCGCATTACCGCCGAGTTTGAGTCCTTGAGCAAACAGCTCAAGCTCATCGCGCTTCACATTGAACAAAACCGCGCCCACCTT
>CAVVSV010000014.1:0-102600 GCA_963750805.1 uncultured beta proteobacterium | reverse complement strand
CAATGTATTGCTAGCACAACTTGGGTTTCACTCGTGACCCTGTTGGGGGGCGCGTGCAGATTCCCTGTATCGAGCGCAACGCGATGGGCTCGGTAAAGGCGCTCAATGCGGCGCGAATGGCTTTGCGGGGCAATGGAACGCATTTCGTATCACTCGACCAGGTGATCAAAACCATGCGCGATACCGGCCGTGACATGATGACAAAATACAAAGAAACGAGTCGCGGCGGATTGGCAGTCAATGTCATCGAATGCTGATTTCGTTCGAAACAAAACATGTTTAGACAAGGTTTGAAGTGAGTCATTTCTCCATTTTTTCGCTAGCACGCAATGCCATTTCATACCACGAGAATTGGCAAAAGCAGTGGCGCAGCCCACCGCCCAAGGGCAGTTATGACGCGATCATTGTAGGTGGCGGCGGTCATGGGTTGGCAACAGCCTATTACCTGGCCAAAGAACATGGCATGCGCAATATAGCTGTGGTTGAGCGCGGGTGGTTGGGGGGTGGCAACACGGCACGAAACACCACCATCGTCCGCTCCAATTATTTGTGGGATGACGCCACGCACTTGTACGAGAAAGCCCTGCAACTTTGGGAAGGCTTGTCGCAAGACCTGAACTACAACACCATGTTCAGCCAGCGCGGTGTGATGAATGTCGGCCATTCCCTGCAAGACATGCGCGATATCAACCGTCGCGTGAATGCCAACCGTCTCAATGGCGTGGACGGCATGGTTCTCACGCCCGCGCAAATCAAGGAGATGGTGCCGATCATGAACACGTCGGATTCCTTGCGCTACCCCGTCATGGGGGCATCATTTCAGCCCCGTGCGGGAGTGGCGCGGCACGACGCCATCGCCTGGGGTTTTGCCCGCGCAGCGGACCGCTTGGGCGTGGACATTTTGCAAAACTGCGAGGTCATCGGCATTCAGCGTGAAGGTGATCAGGTGGTGGGCGTCGAGACCACCAAAGGCGTGATCAAGAGCAAAAAAATTGGCGTGGTTTCTGCCGGTCACAGCACGGTGATTGCTGACATGGCGGGCATTCGCCTGCCGCTGGAAAGTCACCCCTTGCAGGCGCTGGTGTCCGAGCCACTCAAGCCCATTTTGCACACCGTGGTCATGTCCAATGCGATTCACGCTTATGTCAGCCAGTCTGACAAGGGCGACCTGGTGATTGGTGCGGGCATTGACAGCTACCTGGGCTACGGTCAGCGCGGCAGCTTCCCGGTGATCGAGCACACCCTGCAAGCCATTTGCGAGTTGTTTCCAATCTTCAGGCGCGTTCGCATGAACCGCCAGTGGGGCGGCATTGTGGACGTGGCTCCAGATGCCTGCCCCATTATTTCCAAGACACACATCAAAGGGCTCTACTTCAACTGCGGGTGGGGCACCGGGGGCTTTAAGGCCACACCCGGTTCGGGCTGGGTCATGGCACACACCATGGCGCAAGACGAACCCCACGCCCTGAACGCGGCGTTCACGATCAACCGGTTCACCTCGGGCCACCTCATTGATGAACACGGTGCCGCTGGTGTGGCGCATTGAAGTGATTTGAAGAATAGTTATGCTAAAAATTACCTGTCCCTGGTGTGGCCCGCGAGCCGAGAGCGAATTCAGTTGTGGTGGCGAGGCCCATATTGCCCGCCCACTTGATACCGATGCACTAACTGATGAGCAGTGGGGTGACTACCTCTTCATGCGCAAGAACCCCAAGGGTCTGCACCGCGAGCAGTGGTTGCATTCGCAGGGTTGCCGTCGTTGGTTTAACGCAGAGCGCCACACCGTGAGTTATGCGTTCAGCAAGTTCTACAAGCCGGGTGAAAACCCCGACGCTGAGGCAGCGTCTGGCCAAGCTGCCGGAGGTGCCCAGTGAGTGGTTCCCGTATTCCTGACATGGGCGCACGGCTGAACCGTTCGCGCCAGGTTTCATTCAAATTCAATGGCCGAAGTTTCAACGGATTTGCAGGTGACACGCTGGCGTCAGCCTTGCTGGCCTCGGGTGAACAGGTTGTGGCGCGGTCCTGGAAATACCACCGGCCCCGCGGCATCATCACCTCTGGCATCGAAGAGCCATCCGCCCTGGCCCAGCTGGAGAGTGGTGCGCACACCATTCCCAACGCAAAAATGCCCGAGGTGGAGTTGTATGACACGTTGAATGCCGAGAGCGTGAACCCCTGGCCCAGCCCCGGCAAGCATTTGTTCAGCATCAACCGCTGGTTCACGCCGCTATTCCCCGCAGGCTTCTACTACAAGACTTTCATGTGGCCCGCCAAGGCCTGGATGTTGTACGAGCGTTTCATTCGCAAGGCCGGCGGCTTGGGTGCGTCGCCCATTGAAGAAGACACTGCGCGCTACGTGCACCAAAACCTTCACTGTGATGTGTTGGTTGTTGGTGGCGGGGTAGCCGGTTTGGCTGCTGCACTGGCTGCAGGCCGCAAGGGCGCACGCGTGATTGTGTCCGATCTGGCTCCTGCGCTGGGTGGGTCTGCGCACCGACTTGCGGGCACGATTGACGGTCAATCAGCGGGTGACTGGGTACGCTCTGCCGAGGCCGAATTGGCAGCCATGCCCGAGGTCAAAATCATCCGCCGTGGCGTGGTGTTTGGCTACCAGGACCACAACTTCTTGACAATTCGCGAATCTCTTTCGGACCATCTGCCATTGAGTGACCGCAAGGGTTTTCGGGAGTGCTTGTGGCGCGTGCGGGCCGACCAGGTGGTGCTTGCCACGGGTGCCCACGAGCGCCCCATGGTGTTTGGCAACAACGACTTGCCCGGTGTGATGCTGTCTTCAGCGATGGCTGACTACGCGCAGCTGTACGGCGTCTTGGTGGGCAAGAAAATTGTGCTGACCACCAACAACGACAGCGCCTACGCCGATGCGGCCGTCCTCAAAAAGGCCGGTGCGCAGGTCACGGTGGTGGACGTCCGCCAAGGCCAACCCGCAAAAATCCCCGGCGTTGAAGTCCTGCGCGGCTTTGTACCCTTGGCTGCCAAAGGCGGCATGGTGGTCAGTGGCCTCACGGTATGCCAGATGGTGGCGGGCAAGGCCACTGGTGAGCAACGCACCTTGCCTTGTGATGCCATTGGCATGGCGGGTGGCTGGAACCCTGCCATTCACCTGTATTCGCATTCAGGCGGCAAGGCCCAATGGAACAATGCCCAAGCCTGTTTCATGCCTGGCGCTGCCATGCCTAACCAGTTCAGCGTGGGCGCGTGCAATGCCACTTGGTCGCTAACCCAAACCTTGGCGGATGCGAACCTTGCAGGCACCCAAGCAGCCGAGCGGGCAGGGCAGTCAACCTCGCAGGTTCAAAGTCAGGTCTATCGCGTTGTCGAGCCAGCCATGGAGCCCATCAGCGCGTTCTGGATTGCCGAAACCGGTGTGCCCGTGTCACGTCGCACCAAAGCCTTTGTGGACTACCAGAATGACGTGGGGGCCAGCGACATTGAACTCGCCATTCGCGAGGGCTTTGAGTCCATCGAACACATCAAGCGCTACACCGCACTGGGTTTTGGCACTGATCAGGGCAAGCTGGGCAACATCAACGGCATGGCGCTAGCCGCCCGTGCCTTGGGCAAACCCATTGACCAGGTGGGCACCACCACCTTCCGTCCCAATTATTTGCCGATCACCTTCGGCACATTCGCAGGCCTGGAGCGCGGTGATTTGTTCGACCCGGCACGGCACACCAGCCCGCACCTTCACCACGTGGCGGCCGGTGCCCTGTTTGAAGATGTGGGCCAGTGGAAGCGCCCCTGGTACTTCCCCAAAGGAAATGAAGACCTTCACCAGGCCGTGAACCGTGAAGTGCTGGCGGTGCGTAATGGCGTGGGCATGCTCGACGCGTCTACGCTGGGCAAGATTGACATTCAGGGGCCGGACGCGGCCAAACTGTTGAACTGGATGTACACCAACCCCTGGCTCAAGCTGGAGGTGGGCAAATGCCGCTATGGCCTGATGCTGGACGAAAACGGCATGGTGTTTGATGACGGTGTCACTGCGCGTCTGGCCGAGAATCACTTTCTGATGACCACCACCACCGGCGGTGCGGCCCGTGTGCTGGGCTGGATGGAGCGCTGGGTGCAGACCGAGTGGCCTGAGATGCAGGTCTACATGACTTCGGTGACCGACCAGTGGTCTACCTTTGCCGTGGTCGGGCCTGACAGCCGAACCCTGGTCAGCCGGGTGTGCTCTGACGTGGATTTATCCAATGAAGCCTTCCCCTTCATGAGCTGGCGCGAAGCCACTGTAGCGGGCGAGACCGGTAGTGTCAAAGGCCGCATCATGCGCATCAGCTTCTCAGGTGAAATGTCATTCGAGATCAATGTGCCGTCCAACTCGGGGGCTTCGGTCTGGAAGGCACTGATGAACGCCGGTGGTGACCTCAACCTCACGCCTTATGGCACCGAGGCCATGCACGTCTTGCGGGCCGAGAAGGGCTACATCATTGTGGGTCAGGACACCGATGGCTCCATCACCCCGTTTGATCTGGGTATGGGTGGCATGGTGGCCAAGAGTAAAGACTTTCTGGGCCGCCGCTCCCTGACTCGCAGCCACACGGCGGGTGCCGACCGCAAACAACTCGTTGGCCTGCTGACCGACGAGCCCAGCCTGGTGCTGCCGGAGGGAACTCAGCTCACCGAGAAAGCGCCCACCAATCCGCCACCTGTGCCCATGATTGGCCACGTCACGTCCAGCTACTACAGCCCGACACTCAAACGCTCCATCGCCATGGCGGTGGTTCGCTCTGGTACCAGCCGCATGGGGCAAAAAATTGCCGCGTCACTGGTCGATGGTCGGTACGTCAACGCCACGGTGTGCAGCCCTGTGTTCTATGACCCGGAAGGAAAACGTCTCCATGCCTGATGTTGTGATGCAAAGCCCACTGGCGGGCATGGATCTTTCGGGCCCGCGAATGCTTGTGGTCAATGGCAGGTCGTGTTCGTTGTCGGAAATCCCCATTGTGCAGATGCTCAATATCCGTGGCAATGCGGCGGACACGCGATTCACACAAGCTGTGCGGGATGTGACCGGTCTGAGCTTGCCAGTGCATGCCAACGCGGCCAGCCTGAGCACCAGCCGGCAGCTGCTTTGGCTTGGCCCCGATGAGTGGCTTCTCAAACTCAAGGATGGCCAATGCGAAGAGCTTGAGTCTGCCTTGCACGCAGCCCTGCACGGCCAGCACAGCGCCCTGGTGCGGGTGGGTGATGGCAATACCACCTTGACGGTGCAAGGCCCAGCGGCGGCTGACCTGCTATCGCGCGGTTGCCCGTTGGACCTGCACCCCCGCGTATTTCGCGCTGGCTCGCTGGCCCAGACCCATATTGCCAAAGCCAGTGCCACTGTGTTGTGCTTGGAGGCCTCGACCCACTTTGAGTTGACGGTGCGACGCAGCTTCGCCCATTACCTGTTTAGTTGGCTCTGTGAGGCCGGGTCCTGATTCTTTGAATTATCGGGAATGACCTATTTCCTGGGAATAGACACGGGCGGCACCTTCACCGATGCCGTCCTGCTGGATTCGGACAAAAAAATTGTCGCCTCCGCCAAGAGCCTGACCACCCGGTTTGACCTGTCCATTGGCATTGGCGCGTCGCTAGACAAACTCCCCGCCGATTGGCTGACCCGCGTCGGCTTGGTGTCGTTGTCCACCACGCTGACGACCAACTCGGTGGTCGAGGGCAAAGGTTCTCCCGTTTGTGTCTTACTGGCTGGTTATGACCCACCCCAGGTCAAGGCCAGTGGCCTCATCGAATTGTTGGGCCAGGAGGCCATCGTCGCGCTCCCTGGTGGACATGATGCGGGTGGGTTTCCAGTCGTGCCGCTGGATGAAGCTGCATCGCGCGCCGCCATCCTCCACCACGCGCCCCGCGTTTCGGCCTTTGCCATCTCTGCCAGCTTCGGGGTGCGCAACCCCGAACATGAATTGCAATTGCGGGCATGGGTCAAGGCCCTGTGCGACAAACCCGTCACCTGCGGGCACGAGTTGGCCAGCAGCCTGGGGGCACCACGCCGCGCCATGACGGTGGCGTTGAATGCCCGAATGATCTCGCATGTCACAGCCTTGATTGATTCGGTCAAGCAGACGCTGCACGCCCGCCATATCGACGCGCCGCTGATGATGGTCAAGGGCGACGGCTCGCTCATCAACGTGGCCAGCGCCTTGCAGCGGCCGGTGGGCACGGTGCTGTCCGGCCCGGCCGCCAGCGTGCTGGGTGCCTGTGCCCTGAGTGGCTTGCAAAACGCCATTGTGGCCGACATGGGCGGCACCACCACCGACATTGCCGTGGTGCGCAATGGCCAGCCCGAGCTGAGTTTTGACGGTGCCATGATCGGCCAGTGGCGGCCCATGATCGAAGCCGTCAAGGTCTATGCCATCGGCCTGGGCGGTGACAGCGAAGTGCGTTTTCAGGGCGGCGATGGCCTGGCGATTGGCCCGCGCCGCGTTGTGCCTTTGAGTTTGTTGGCCCATCAGCATCCCCAGGTACTGGCTGTGCTGGAGCGCCAGCAGACCGAGTCGCCGCATGGCAGCCAGATCCGGTTTGCGCAGCGCCTTCATGCCGATGAAGCCATGCTGGCGCGCCTGCCCGAGGACGAGTTGCGGGCTTGGGACAAGCTGGGCCGGGGCCCGATTGACCTGGAGCGCTCCAACATCGAAGACCGCAATTTGTCGCGCGCGCTGGCGCGGCTGGAGCGAAAGGGTCTGGCGATCTACAGCGGCTTCACCCCCAGCGACGCGGCCCACGTGCTGGGCATGTCCAGCCACTGGAGCCAGGAAGCTGCCTTATTTGGCGCACGCATCTGGGCGCGCCAGATGCGGCATATGTACGGCCTGGGCACATGGGTCATGGGCGATGCCGTGGGACCGGCTCAGCAGGTGGTGGACAAGGTCATCGACACCATTTGCCAGAAGCTGATTGAAGCCGGCCTGAATGATGCCGGACAGATGAATGAAGGCAATGCCAGCAAGATGGCTGCGCTGCTCACCCAGATGGCGCTGCACCATCGCCCTGTGGCGGATGGTTCAAATGGCGCACGTCAAACCAGTGTGTTCAATCTTCAGTTTTCGGCTGACTTGCCGCTGGTGGCTGTGGGTGCGCCCGCCGCCAGTTATTACCCCAAAGTGGCGCAAGGCCTGGGTGTGCGGCTGGTCATGCCGCCCTTTGCCGACGTGGCCAATGCGGTCGGCGCCGTGCTGGGGCAAGTGTCGCAACGGGTGCATATGACGGTGTCGCAACCCGTCAAAGGCGTGTTCCGGGTATTCACACCGGGCGGGCCGCGAGACTTTGAGCGTCTTGCACCCGCCATTCAACTGGCCCAGGATTTGTCGGGTGCTGAGGCCCGCGACCGGGCGTTGCAGGCGGGTGCAGCGCAGGTTGACGTCACCTTCAGTCAAAAGGACAACAACGTCAACAACGACATCGACGGCAATATGTTCTTTGAAGCGCTGGTCACCGCCACCGCCAGTGGACCGCCCGTGGTCAAGATGGATTGAGTGCCTGTGACTGTACCGTCTCGCGCCAATCTGCAAGCGGCCCTATCGGCCCATGGACTTCGATTGCGGGGCGGGTGGATGCCTAGCGAAGCCGATGCGATTCCCGCGCTGCCTCTGGGACAACCTGCCGCCGTCGTGTGGATGGTCGGCGTGGCGGCTTCAGAGTTCTGGCCGTATTTCAAGGCGTCGGGACAGTATCAGGAATATCTGCAGGATGACGTTGCCGATCCGCTGGACCGCTGGAGTCGGGCGATTGGAGATGAATTGGCCAGCCAGTGGGGAGGTGTCGCGCTGTATCCTTTTGACGGCCCGCCCTACCATCCCTTTCAGCAATGGGCCACCCGCGCAGAACCTTTGCAGGCCAGTCCACTGATGTTACGCATCCACCCTGAACACGGACTGTGGCATGCCTACCGGTTTGCATTGGCATTGCCTGAATTGATGCCGGGTGATCTGGCTTCAATCAGCCCGCCGTTGCCTGTTCCCAATTTCCCCAGCCAACATATCTGCCTGACCTGCGATGGCCAGCCCTGTCTGAGTGTCTGCCCGGTTGATGCCTATACCGGGAGCGGTTTTCAACTCAATGCCTGCGCAAGACATTTGCATACCCCGTCAGGTAACGACTGCATGTCCGGCGGTTGTCTGGCGCGACGGGCTTGTCCGATCGGCCGGGAGAGCCGGTATGCACCTGAACATGCGGCGTTTCACATGCAGGCTTTTGCGGTGCATCATGACGGGAAAAATAGATAAAAAGTGGCTGAAGTCCCCGCAATTATTCAATAGTTAGCTACAAAAAAAATAGCGAATTTTGAAGAAAGTTCTTCAGTGCCAACAATTCAATTTGCCATTCAGCGCCCTTGCATCGCTCCCGACATCAGAGTTTCCACCCCCGGGGCGCCCACATTCACCGCGTCAACCAGCGCTTTTGCCACGTCGGTTGCCAGAATGGACCTGTAATTTGCCGGGATGAACGGTCGCAAGCCACGCGCCATCACCAGCCCCAATCCTTCTCCCGTACGCCCGGCTTGATTCAAAGCGGCCCTGTCCCCGTCGATCAAGGAGGGGCGCGCGATCACTAGGCTTTTGAAACCCATGCGGGCCAGGTTGATCTCCATTTCACCCTTGATGCGGTTGTAAAACACGCGGGATTGGGTGTTGGCGCCCATGGCGCTGACAACGCCCATTTTTTTGACGCCGGCGCGTTTGGCCGCGAGCGCAAGACTGACGACGGCGTCCAGATCAAACGCCCGAAAAGCGGCCTGACTGCCTGCGACCTTGATGGTGGTGCCCAATGCGATAAAGCATTCGTCCGCTTTGGGCAGGGCGGGAAGGGCACTGAAATCCACAGCCATAAATACCGACTTGGCGTGTGGAACTTGGGGTGGCCGCCGTCCCAGGCAGTACACAGCCGTCACTCGGTCATCGGCCAACAGCAGGCGAAGGACCTCCCGGCCAACCAGGCCCGTGGCACCCGCCAGCAAAATCACCCGGCCCCTTTGTACAGTCATCTGTGTATCCTCATCATTAAAAATGCCTCAAGTCCCCGCCAATATTCAATAGTTTGCTATGTATTTTGAAGTATTGCAAATCAGATCTTGATGCCAGCCCGTTCGCCATAATGCTCAAACATTGCTACACCCACCGAAAGAATAATTCACCATGTCCATCATGCACGCCTTTCAACAGAAACGCTGTGAACTCAGCAGCCATCAAGCCAATTCGAAACGTCGCCAGTTCCTGGGATTGGCCGGGCTCGCCACCGCACTTGGCATAGCGATGCTGCAGATGCCTGTTTACGCGCAGACGGGTGCCGACTATCCGTCCAAACCCGTGAAAATCGTCGTTGGTTTTCCGGCTGGCGGTGGTACAGACGTGTTTGCGCGCGTGTTGGCGCAAGGCCTTTCAACCCAGTTGGGTCAGCAATTTGTCATCGACAACAAGCCGGGCGCGGGCGGCGTGCTGGGCAGCCAGAGCCTTTTGCAAGCCGCACCGGATGGTTACACGCTGCTGGTGGGAAGCACGTCCACCCAGGCCATTGCGCCCCTGTTGTATGCCAAGCGTCCCTACAGTGCAGTGGATTTCACCCCGGTGGCGCATGTGGCCAGCGTTGGGATTGTGTTGGTGGCACATCCATCGGCGCCATTCAACACGGTGGCTGAGTTGGTGGCGTATGCCAAGGCGCGGCCCGGACAACTTAATTACGCATCGGGCGGCAACGGCGTGACCAATCATCTGGCCATGGAGTTGCTGAAAAGCCGCACCGGCACCTTCATCACCCACATTCCCTACCGGGGCTCTGCCCCTGCTTTGCAGGACGTGATGGGCAACCAGGTGCCACTGATGTTCGATTCCATCGCGTCCAGCGGGCCGCAAATTCGCGCAGGCAAGGTCAAGGCGCTGGGCATTGCCGGTCTGGCGCGCAGCGACGTGTTGCCAGGCGTGCCCACCATCTCTGAAAGTGCGGCCAGCCTGGGGTTGAAAGACTTTGATACGCCAGGCTGGATTGCGCTGTACGCCCCCAAGGGCTTGCCACCCGCGATTGCCACCAGGCTACAGGCGGCTTTGGCCAAAGTACTGGAGTCGCCGGACACGGCCCAGCGCTTTGCCAGCGCCGGAGCGGTGCCGCGTTTCTTGGGTTCGGAGGCACTGGCCGCCTACGAACAATCCGAAATCAAAAAATGGGGCGAGGCGATCCGGTTTTCCGGTGCACGAATTGACTGATGGATGCCACGTCACAAGCTTGCGCCAGGGCCATCTACTGGCGCGCCAAGCCGGGCCAGTTGGCCGCCTACTCCGCCTATTTGCACAGCCAGGTGGAACCCATCGATGCTGAGGCTCGCGCCCGGGGCTCTCTGACCAACTTCATGACGCTGGTTGATGCGACCCCTGATGCGCCTTGGACCCACATGCGACTGTTTGTGTTTGAAAGTCATGCCCAGCGCGCCAATATGGTCGCTACTTTGGCTGAAGCGGCCGCCGCGTTGATGCCGGATGCCGAACAGCGCAGGACCCGTGCAGCGCTAGCAGCGACTTTGCGCGACAAGGTGGGTGAGTCAGACTTCGATATGCTGGCTTGAGCGACGCCTCCTGGCCCTTCGACCGACGTAAATGAAGAAGCGCCCGTCGCAATTGGAGAGCCCCCCCTTGGTGGGCTGAATACACTTTCTCCCGTTGCCAACCCACCACCGCTTGTGGCGTGCACGTTTTTGGCACACTCCCCAGGTCGTATCAATTTCCATAGGAGCTAGCATCAATGGCCTCTTTCCCTGAACGAGCCAAGGTTGTCATCATTGGCCAAGGCGGCATCGTGGGTGCCTCGGTGGTGCACCACTTAATTGAACGCGGCTGGGACAACCTGGTCGGCATCGATAAATCTGCGATACCCACCGATGTAGGCTCCACCGCCCATGCGTCTGACTTCTGCTTCAACACGATGCACGATCAGATGACGATTTTCACCACCAAGTACAGCATCGATTTTTACGACAAGATGGGTCGTTATGAGCGTATTGGCGGTCTGGAGGTGGCGCGCGTGGGTGACGACGAGCGCATGCAGGAACTGCATCGCCGCGTGGCCTCGGGCAAGGCCTTTGGCAACCGGGTGGAACTGATTTCCCCGGCTGAGGCCAAGGCCAGGTTTCCGCTGCTGGAAGAAAGCCTGATCCAGGGTGCTTTGTGGGACCCGGATGCGGGCCTGGTCAAACCGCGCTCGCAGATGGTGGCGGGCGAACTGGTGGACGCCGCCGTGGCCTCTGGCAAACTGGTGGCGTATGCCAACACGGCGTGCACAGGGCTGCGCATTGAAAACGGACGCATTCAGGGCGTGGAAACAACCAAAGGCTACATTGCCGCCGACCATGTGGTCGTGTGCGCCGGGTTGTGGGGTCGCCTGATTGCCGGCATGGCCGGGGAAGACTTGCCCATCATGCCGGTGGACCATCCGCTGACTTTCTTCAAACCTTATCTGAAATTTGCAGGTACCGGCAAGGACATTGGCTACCCGCTGCTGCGCGACCAGGGCAATTCCGCCTACTTGCGGGACACCGGGGACCCCAAAACTCCTGAAGGCGGTCAGATCGAGTGGGGGTACTACGAGGAAAAAAACCCGCGCATGTGCCACCCGCGGGATTTGCTGGAGAAAGAGCAGGCCCGTCTGTCTCCTTCGCAGCGCGACCTTGAACTGGAGCAAATCATGGCGCCGCTGGAGCGGGCCATAGAACTGACCCCCATCCTGGCCGAGTTGGGCTATGACGAGAAGCATTCTTTCAACGGCTTGTTGCAGGTCACCACCGACGGTAACCCTTCGATTGGCGAGTCGTCCAAAGTGCGCGGCCTTTGGTATGCCGAAGCCGTGTGGGTGAAGGACGCGCCTGGCGTTGGCAAATTGGTGGCGGACTGGATGACCGATGGCACCACCCATCTGGACCATGCCCGTATCGACGTGGCCCGCACCTATCCATACCAGCAGGACGAGCAATACATCCAAGACCGCTGCTACGAGGGAGCGTTCAAGATCTACAACCCGCCGGTGCACACCCGCGAGCCCTACAGCGCCGGGCGCGGCATCTTCAAGAGCCCGTTTTACGAGCGCGAAAAGGCGCTCGGCGCCCATTTCATGGAGCTCTCCGGCTGGGAGCGCGCGCATGGATATGCCAGCAACGAACACCTGCTGGAAGTCTACGGCGACAAGGTGCCGGTGCGATCCAACGAGTGGGACAACCGCCACTTCTGGCGCGTGTCGAATGCCGAGCACCTGAAGATGTCGCAAGACGTGGGCATGATCAACGTCTCGCACTTTGCCGAGATCGACGTGGTGGGCCCGGATGCCGCCGACCTGCTGGAGTACATCTGCGTGGCCAAGGTGGGCGGTGACACGCCGGTGGGCAAGGGCGTCTACACCCACTTCCTGGAAGCCACCGGCGGTGTGCGCGCCGACCTGACGGTGCTGCGTCTGGGCCAGGACCACTACCGCGTGGTCGACGGTGCGGACGCCGGGCACCGCGACCTGACCTGGATACGCCGCATGGCCCAGGACCGGGGTGCCAATGTCACCGTGACCGACACCACCACGTTATACGGCTGCCTCGGCGTGTGGGGCCCCAATGCCCGCGGCACGATCCAGAAGATCGCAGACGAACCCGAGGCCTGGTCGCATGAGAATTTTCCGTTTGCTGCGCTTCGTAACCTCACCCTCAAGGGCGTGCCAGTGCTGGCTTTCCGCATCTCTTATGTGGGCGAGCAGGGCTGGGAATTGCACTTCAAATACGAGGACGGCCTCGCTTTGTGGGATGCCTTGCACGCTCTGGGCGTTACACCTGTGGGCGTGGAAACCTATGCGAACAGCCGGCGCATGGAGAAGAGCCTGCGTCTGCAGAACGCCGATCTGTTGACCGAATACAACCTGTTTGAATGCGACCTGGCCCGACCCAAGGTGAAGGCTGCCGATTTCCACGGCAAAGCGGCGCATTTGAAATTTCGCGAGCGCGACCATCAACCCGCCACGCTCTGCACCTTGGTCATGACCAGCAACCTGGACAGCTCCGGCGTAGCACGTTATCCGTTGGGCAACTTGCCGGTGATGGACCCGTTGACCGGGGCAACGTTGATCGACGCTTTGGGTCGCCGTTCCTACACCACCAGCATCGCGTTTGGCCCGAGCATCGGCAAAAACATCGCCCTGGCTTACCTGCCTCGTGCGTATTGCGAAGTGGGGCGCGAGTTGCAAATCCAGTATTTTGCAGATGTCTATCCCGTCAAGGTCGAAGCCGTAGGATACCGTTCTTTGTACGACCCGGAGAATGTCAAGCCGCGGTCATGAAGGGGTGTCGATGCCGATCAATTCACCAGAGTTCGCCCCTTGAAACATTCGATGCGCGCGATGCTGCTCACCGGGTACGGTGGTGTTGACAAGTTGCAATACCGCGTCGACTATCCCGTGCCCAAACCCGGTGTCGGCGAGGTGCTGGTCAAAGTAGCGGCTTGCGGAGTCAACAACACAGACGTCTGGACTCGCGAGGGTGCGTACGGCGCCGAAGAGCAGTCTGCCTGGCAAGGCATCGCATTCCAGTTTCCCCGCATTCAAGGCGCTGACATCGTGGGAGAAATTGTTGCGTTGGGCTATGGTGTCGATGCATCGCGAATGGGCGATCGGGTCATGGTCAACCCGACGCTTTATGACGAGTCTGGCTACGCTGGGCTGGGCGGAAATGCGGTCACCAGTTTGTTCAATGCCAGCTACATTGGCAGCGAGCGGGACGGCGGCTTTGCCGAGTACGCGTGTGTCCCCCAGCAAAACGCACACACAGTTGACTCGGCGCTGGGCGATGCCGAGCTGGCAACTTTCATGACCTCCTATATGACTGCCCTGCACATGCTGAACAGGGCGGATTTGAAGGCAGGCGAAACCGTATTGATTACAGGCGCTTCTGGGGGCGTGGGGTCTGCGCTGGTTCAATTGGCCCGGGTTCGCGGTGCCAGGGTGGTCGCCGTCATTGGACGTGGCAAAGAGCAGTACCTGACAGCTTTGGGCGTGGATGACTTTGTGTACCGGGATGACACTGATTTATCGAACTCCCTCAAAAAGTTCATGGCAGCAGGTGCTATTTCTGTGGTCGCCGACATCGTGGGCGGTGCTCAGGTGCCGCAGTTACTTGAGGGCCTTTGTATGGGGGGGCGCTATGTGACTGCAGGCGCGATTGCCGGGCCCATGGTCACGCTGGATTGGCGCAAGGTGTACTTGAAGCATTTTACGCTTTTGGGTTCCACGATGGGCACCCAGGAAGAATCAAAACAGATCGTATCCCTGGTGGAGTCCGGGCAACTCAAACCTTTGTTGTCGGCCACTTACACACTGAAAAACTTGGTTCAAGCACAGCAAGACTTCAAACATAAAGCGCACTTTGGCAAGCTGGCCATCGTGCCTTGAATTGCAAAGGGTGAGCGGTCACCCTACGTTGAACCATGCCGACTTGGTCTGCGTGTATGACATCAGGCTCATCATGTGTTTGTCGCGCGAATTGCCGCTTTGTTTGTAGCCACCAAAGGGTTGCGTCATGTCGCCGTCGCCAAAGCAGTTGACCCAGACGACGCCTGCTTCGAGTTCCCTCACAAAGTGGTGTGCTTTTTTGAGATCACCGGTCCACACAGAGGCGGCCAGTCCGTAGACCGAGTCATTGGCCAACGCGATGGCTTGTGCATCGGAATCAAACGGAATCACGGTGGCCACGGGGCCAAATATTTCTTCCCTTGCAATGCTCATTTGGTTGGTGGCCGCCACCATCAAGGTAGGGCTGACAAAGGCACCTTTGGACGGGCTCTCAAGTTGGTTCGCCGCACCTCCGCCCAACACACAGTGCGCGCCTTCAGCTTGGCCACGTGCAATGCGCGCCAGCACCTCAGCCTGCCGGGCGTGGCTGGCCAGGGGCCCCAGGGTCGTGGCTGGGTCCAACGGATCACCGGCTTGGTAGGCGAGCGCCGCGCGCGCGCAAAACCGTTTCACAAACTCGTCGTGAATGGCTCGGTGCACCAGCAGGCGCGAACCCGCGTTACATACCTGTCCGGCATTGTCATAAATGCCGCCAACAGCGCGTTCGACAGCCGCGTCCAGATCGTAAAGGTCCGGCAGAAAAATCTGCGGGCTCTTGCCCCCCGTTTCCAGCGCCACACGTTTCATGTTGGACTGACCCGCGTAGCCCATCAACAGCTTGCCCACGGCTGTGGAGCCTGTGAATGTGAGCTTGATCACATCGGGGTGAAGCGCCAACGCCTTGCCCGCCTCCGGCCCCAGCCCGTTGACGACATTGAACACGCCGGCCGGACCCCCTGCTTCCATGAAGAGTTGTGCCAGCTTTAAGCAGGACAAAGGTGCCTGTTCGGCTGGTTTAAGCACCACACAGTTTCCCGCTGCCAGCGCTGGAGCTAGCTTCCACACGGCCATCAGCATGGGATAGTTCCAGGGCGTGATGGCGCCTATCACGCCCAGTGGTTCGTGCAGGATCATGTGCAAGGCGTCAGCCGATGTGTGGGTAACCGCGCCTTCCACCTTGTCAATGCATTCGGCAAAGTACCGAATGGTTTTGGTGACTTCGGGCAAGTCGATATTGAGAACATCGCTGATGGGTTTGCCCATGTCCAGCGTCTCCAGCAACGCCAGTTCTTCGGCATGCAGCTCGATCAGGTCGGCAAACTTGAACAGGACTTGCATTCGCGCGCGAGGCGCAAGCCCACGCCAGCTGCGGTCGTCCCAAGCCTTTGTTGCATTGGCCACGGCGGCGTCAATGTCGTTTGCATCGCCCTTCGCCATTTGGGCCAGCACCCGACCCGTTGCCGGATTAACGCAATCAAAGGTGGCTCCGCTTTTGGCGGGAACATGGCGACCATCAATGAACAGCCCGGTTTCGAACTTGACATTGCGGGACCGGCTGATCCAGTCCAGGTGCGTGAGGGCGCTAGTCATGGCGGTTTGCTTCCGATTCCGCCACCAACTCTGTCGGGTAGCCCTCAGCGCGCAACTCAAGTCCGCAGGCCTTTTCAAGCATGCGCACGACTTCAGGCGACTGGGCATCTCCCCCCATGAGGCCCCGCGCGCGCCGGTATATCTGCTGGGCATGACTTCCAAGCTCCAGCGGCACTCCCAGCTTCTCGGCGATGCTGTTGACCAGGCCGAGGTCTTTGCAGGCCAGGTCCATGTTGAATTTGACGTTGTAGCTGCCACTGAGGATCAGTTTGGATTCTGTTTCATGCACAAAACTGTTTCCTGAACTGGCACGAATGGCACGGTACGTTGCGTCCGGGTCGACGCCATATTTGGCAGGAAGCATCATGGCTTCGCCGGCGGCTATCAAGTGAATGAAAGCCAGCATGTTGGTCACCACTTTGACCACTGACGCATTGCCCAGCTTGCCCATGTAAATGATTTCACCGCCCATGGTGGCCAGAAGGCCCTCTACCCGTTTGTATGTTGTTTCATCGCCTCCTACCAGCACAGTGATTTCGCCGGAATTGGCCAGATGCACACCCCCGGTGACGGGACACTCCAACACGGAAATTCCTCGCGCCGCAGCTGCGCCAGAAAGTCGCTGCAAGTCTTCAAAGTCGGTGGTGCTCATCTCAATCCAAACCCCGCCGGACCGCAGGTTTTCAAAAACACCCCCCGGGCCTTCGACCACTTTGCGTGAGACGGCCGGTGACGGCAGTACCGTAATGACCACGTCGCTGCCCTCACAAACACCGGCAACATCATCCGACCAGGTGGCACCGGATGCCAGCAATTTGGTGGCCGCGCTTTTGTTCAGGTCGGTGACGGTTACCGGGAAGCCTGCTTTCACCAGGCTGTTGCACAGGCCTTCACCCAGTGCGCCCAGACCGATAAATCCAACGTTCAGGGGGATGCTTGTCATGTCATTTCTTTCAGATTGCGATGTGACCCAAGGCGCCAGTCTAGGCTCAATGGCTTGCACTTCAAAGGCGGCAATTTGAGGAATTGCATCTTCAATATAAGGACTCGGTCCGCAGACTATGGGTGTCGCTCTGGAAACAAAATTGCGGTTATATTTCAGAGATAAATTAATGGTTTTCTATCCCTTTTGCGACCAGACCATGAATCTTTCTGGAGTTTGCCGGCCTGCCGGCTCGAATTTCATCGTTTGGGGCCATTGCCATGGCTGAAGCGCCAGCAGCACTCAAAAAGGCGCTCTCCAAACAGCGCTTTGCCTTCCTTACCCTTGCCAACTATTCACTGATTGCGCTTTCCAGCGCGGTAGAAGCGCTCCGCATGGCCAATCGGGTTGCCGGACAGGAAGTTTACGAGTGGCACCTGGTCAGTCTTGATGGCATCCCGGTCCAGGCCAGTTCGGGATTGACACTGTCCCCAACGGTATCGATCAAGGATATGGGGATACCCAATATTCTATTTGTTTGTGGCGGTGTGAATGTAGAGAAGTCGGTGACCAGCGATCTCTTGGTGGTGCTGAGGCAATTGGCCCAACGCAAGGTAGCCTTGGGTTCCCTGTGCACAGGTGGATATGCTTTGGCGAAGGCGGGTTTGCTGGACAAGTACAAGGCAGTCATCCATTGGGAAAATATGTCGGCTTTGCAGGAACAGTTTCCAAGGGTCATATTTTCTGATCAGTTGTTTGCCATCGATCGTGATCGCTACACCTGCTCAGGCGGCATCGCGCCTCTGGATCTGATGCTGAAAATTATCAAGGATCATTTGGGAAGCGGCATTGCTCCCATGATTTCCGAGCAGTTCATTTTGGACCGTATTCGCAATGATGCTGACCGCCAGCACGTGCCTTTGCAAGCCCGCGTGGGGTTGTTTCATGAAAACCTGATTGAAGCCGCTGCCTTGATGGAAGCGAATATTGAAGAGCCCCTATCTCTTGATGAAATCGCGACACTGGTTGGTGTTTCAAGACGTCAGATAGAGCGGCTTTTCAAACGCTATGTGGGCGAAGTACCCACCAAGTACTATTTGGACATGAGGCTTCGCCGCGCAAGAAGCCTGTTGTTGCAAACTGCCATGTCAGTGATGGAAATTGCCGTCGCCTGTGGCTTTCAATCGCCGCCGCACTTTTCCAAGTGTTATCGCAATATGTTTGGTCATACGCCCAGCGCGGAGCGACAAAACAGTCGCAATTCGGCGCTGGGTTCGCTGGCTACCTAAATACGACGGTTCTGCTACCGTTCAGAAATACGCGATGCTCAATATGGAATTTCACGGCGGAGGCCAAGGCGCGGCATTCTGAGTCACGTCCAGCGGCCGCCAGCATGTCCGGTGTGTAGGTGTGGTCTACCCGCTCAACGATTTGCTCAATGATCGGACCTTCATCCAGGTCCGCCGTTACATAATGGGCGGTGGCCCCGGTCAATTTCACACCCCTCTCATGCGCCTGGTGATAGGGTTTTGCCCCTTTGAATCCGGGCAGAAGCGAATGGTGAATGTTCATGGCGCGGCCACGCAACTGCCGGCACAAATCGTCAGACAACACCTGCATGTACCGGGCCAGAATGACCAGATCACTCGATGTTTCCTCCACAATTTCCATCAAGCGTATCTCTTGCTGTGCCTTGGTGTCGGGCGTCACTGGCAAGTGGATGTACGGTATTTTTTGTGACTCAACCAAAGGGCGCAGGTCAGGATGGTTGGAGACGACTGCGGTGATTTCCATTTTGAGTTCACCAGTTCGGGTGCGATACAACAAATCGTCCAGGCAATGGTCAAACTTGGAGACCATGATCAGTACGCGGGGTTTCTTTTCCCCATCGTAGATCGCCCATTCCATTTGCTCTCGGGTCGATACAGATTGAAATTGCTCTCTCAGGTCCGCCAATGAAGGCGTCTTCCCGGGTTCGCCAAAGAAATTCACACGCACAAAAAAACGCCCGCTGAGGACATCGTCAAACTGCTGCATTTCGGTGATGTAACACTGGCGGGACGCCAGAAAACCTGAAACGGCAGCGACCGTCCCCAAACGGCTGTCGCACGTGGCGTTCAAAACATAGTGGGGCTTGCCTTCAAGGGGAACGTGCATGGAAATTGATCTCCAGTTGGAATAGTGAAAAAGGTCTGATTCTGCAACGCAATGTAGCGTTTTGTAGAGGCAGTTTATGAAAAGCAGGGTTGCAGAATTATGTGAGAGCGACCGGGGCTTCGATGCGGGCGACGCGGGTCTCAATTTATGTATTTGTGCTTCTGTCGGGGTATCCGAGAACTGTCGTCCCGCGACAACGCCAAGTCGCTATTCTGTCAGCTATGCTAGGGGTGCGCCCGTACCATTTTGCGGGAGAAAAGCGCCCAAATTTCCATTTGGGCTGGCTCGATATTTAAAGCAAGGAGTTATCCATGGCCGACGATTTTGATGATGACCTGGACCTGAGCACCCTGAACGATGAAGATCTGACAGAACAAGTCCACGACGACCTGTATAACGGTTTGCGGGATGAGGTCATTGAGGCCACCAACATTCTCCTGGGTCGGGGATGGTCGGCTGATCGGGTATTGAATGATGCATTGGTTGAAGGCATGCGAATTGTGGGCGTGGATTTTCGCGATGGCATCCTGTTTGTGCCGGAAGTTTTGTTGGCCGCAAACGCCATGAAGGGCGGCATGGAAATCCTGCGCCCCTTGTTGGCCGAAACCGGCGTTGAGCCAATCGGAAAAATGGTCATCGGCACCGTCAAAGGTGACATTCACGACATTGGCAAAAATCTGGTTGGCATGATGATGGAAGGTGCAGGGTTTGAAGTTATCGACCTGGGTATCAACAATCCCGTCGAAAAATACCTTGCGGCACTGGAAGAACACAAACCCGACATTTTGGGGCTGTCCGCCTTGCTGACGACCACCATGCCCTACATGAAAGTTGTCATTGACACCCTGAAAGAGAAGGGTTTGCGCAATGATTACATTGTTCTGGTCGGCGGAGCTCCCTTGAATGAGGAGTTTGGGAAGGCGGTCGGTGCCGATGCTTACTGCCGGGATGCGGGCATTGCCGTTGAAACTGCCAAGACCCTGATCGCAGCCCGTCGGGCCGCAGCCGCCGCTTGAGCGCGATTGGCGAATTGAGTTGAGTCCACCATGAGCGCAGGCGAAGGTATTTTGGTCATCGCCTGCGGTGCCTTGGCACATGAAATTGTTGCCCTTAAAGCATTGAACAACTGGCCACACATGGAAGTTCAATGCCTTCCAGCAGACTGGCACAACCGGCCCGAAAAAATCCCGGCTGCGGTCCGGGAAAAAATACGCGCCAATTCAGGGCGTTTTGCCTCGATGTTTGTGGCCTACGCGGATTGCGGCACCGGAGGCATGTTGGACAAAGTGCTGGCCGAAGAAGGCGTGGAGCGTATACCGGGTGCACATTGTTATGAGTTTTACGCGGGGAGTGCCGCGTTTGAAGCAATGGCCGATGCTGAGCCGGGCACCTTTTATCTGACCGATTTTTTGTTGCGGCATTTTGACCGCTTGATTATTCAGGGTTTGGGTCTGGATCGCCATCCCGAGTTGTTGAGCGTCTACTTTGGCAACTACCGCAAACTGATTTATCTGGCGCAGCTTGAAAGTCCCGGTGGCATTGAAGACGGTCAGCGAGCTGCTGCGCGATTGGGGCTCGAGTTTGAATACCGGTTGACGGGTTATGGTGAGTTGCAGCACAGCCTTGAGGGTGCAGGTCATGGAGTTGTTCAATGGCAAAACTGATTGTGATTTCCTGGCGGGATATCCCGGCACAAGTCGTTGTGAAGCTGGGACGGGAGACGGGCAAGGTGCAGCTGTCACACCGGTTTCAGGAGGCCGTCGACAGGGCTGCCATGCGGGCTGGAAAGGCCAGCTCAGTGGACTATCTGGCCGACTGGAAACGCAGTGAACCGCGTCGTTGTGGTGATGATATTCAGGCCGAAGCCGCTGCAGAAGCTGCCTTGATTGAGGCCCGTTATTCAGACGATGATCTGCTGCGTTTGATTCGCGCCCACGGTGTAGACGAAACGCTCGCGGCGTCACCTGTTGCGCCTGCGTCCGCGAATGCCGGAGAAGGCTGATGTATGCCGTACGTCGCTGGTCGGTGCGTCATGCTGGCGGACTGGAGTTGTTTTACAACGGCTTTGAGCGGGCTTTCATTGCCTTGCATCCGCTGTGGAAGCGAATCGGCTACGAGCGTCTGGAAAAGCCCGTCGCCGCCCTTGAAAAGACGGTCAAAGGCTTTTTATTCGACTGCAAGATGTGTGGCCAATGTGCGCTGAGTTCGACCGGCATGTCGTGTTCGATGAACTGCCCCAAGAACTTTGCGTAATGGCCCTTGTGGCGGCGTACGGGCCAACGGCAACTGCGAAGTCAAACCCGATATGCGATGCGTCTGGGTCGAGGCCTTTGAGGGCAGTGAACGCATGGACGAGGGCAAGGCTGCCATTCGGGTGGTGCAAATGGCCGTCGACCGGCGTCTGGAAGGGCGCTCGTCTTGGCTCAAAGTAGCGCGTGAAAAACGCCTCAGTGATGCGACTGCACAAGCCATGAACTTCGAAGACGAACCGGTCCCCGGTTATCCACTGCCCATCCTGCCCGGGCACACTTCGCCCGGGCGGCTCGAGCGCGTGCTGCGCAGCGGTACTTTCGCGGTCACGTCCGAACTCGATCCGCCGGATTCGGCCGACCCGGAAGATGTGTTCCGGCGCGCACGCATCTTCGACGGCTATGTCGATGCCATCAATGCCACCGACGGCAGCGGGGCGAACTGCCACATGTCCAGCCTGGCCGTCTGTGCCTTGCTGGCGCGCATGGGCTATGCGCCCGTCATGCAGATTTCCTGCCGCGACAAGAACCGGATCGCGATCCAGGGCGACATCCTGGGCGGTGCGGCCATGGGCGTTGCCAACATCTTGTGCCTGACCGGCGACGGCGTGCAGTCGGGCGACCACCCGCAGGCCAAGCCGGTGTTCGACCTCGACTGCATGTCGCTGCTCGAAATGGCGCGCAACATGCGCGACAACCACCAGTTCCAGAGCGGGCGCAAGATCACCTTTCGCGCCGCGCGTGTTTCTGGGTGCGGCCGCCAACCCGTTCGGTCTGCCCTTCGAATGGCGTGCCGACCGGCTGGCCAAGAAGGTGGCGGCTGGCGCGCAGTTCGTGCAGACGCAGTACTGCTACGACGTGCCGCGCCTGCGCGCCTACATGTCAGCAGGTCGAGGACCTGGGCCTGCTTGGCAAGGTCTTCATCCTGGTCGGTGTCGGGCCGCTGCGTTCTGCCAAGGCGGCCGAGTGGATGCGCACCAACGTGCCGGGCATCCATATTCCCGACGCGGTCATCAAGCGCATGGCCGGCGCCGAGAAGCCGGCGCTCGAAGGCCGCCAGATCTGCATCGAACTGATCCAGGAAATGCGCGAGATCAAGGGCGTCTCAGGCGTCCACGTGATGGCCTACCGGCAGGAAGAGACCGTGGCCGAGATCATCCAGAAATCCGGTGTGCTGCAGGGAAGAGTGCCCTGGCATCCGGACCGCGACAAAACCAGGCAAATTGAAAAGGAAACAACGTGACCGATACCGTCATCAGCTCCGCCACCCGTGAGGTCGTGATTGGCTTCGACCGCCCCTTCGTCATCATCGGCGAGCGCATCAACCCGACCGGGCGCAAGATCCTGGCCGCCGAGATGCTGGCCGGCGACTACAGCCGCGTGATCGCCGACGCGCTGGCGCAGGTCGAGGCCGGTGCCCACATGCTCGACGTCAATGCCGGCATTCCGCTGGCCGACGAGCCTGCTCTGCTGGCCAAGGCCATCGAGCTGGTGCAGTCGGTCACCGATGTGCCGCTGTCGATCGACTCGTCCATCGTCGCTGCACTCGAAGCCGGCCTGGCGGTCTACAAGGGCAAGCCCTGGTCAACTCGGTCACCGGCGAAGAAGACCGGCTGGAGACCGTGCTGCCGCTGGTGGAGAAATACGGCGCTGCCGTGGTGGCCATCTCCAACGACGAGACCGGCATTTCGCAGGACCCGGACGTGCGTTTCGCCGTTGCCAAGAAGATCGTCGAACGTGCTGCCGACTACGGCATTCCGGCCAGCGACATCGTGGTCGACCCGCTGGTGATGCCGATAGGCGCGATCAACCAGGCCGGCGTGCAGGTGATGCGTCTGGTGCACCGTCTGCGCACCGAACTCAAGGTCAACACCACCTGTGGCGCGTCCAACGTCAGCTTTGGCCTGCCCGAACGCAACGGCATCAATGCCGGCTTCCTGACCATGGCCATCGCCTCGGGCATGACCTCGGCCATCACCAATCCGCTGCATGCCGAGGTGGTCAAGGCCTGCATGGCGGCCGACGTGATGATGGGCCATGACCCGGATTGCATGCGCTGGATCCGCAAGTTCCGCGAGGCGCCCACCATGGGTGCCGACGGCGAAATGGGACGGGGTCGCCGCGAAGGCGGGAGCCGTCGACGCCGTGAATAATTTCGCAGTGATTGTGGAACCTCGTTTTGCCATCGGAGGGCGGCGATGGTAGGCGCCAAAGACGCACTGGTCGTCTTCACGCCATCAGGCCGACGTGGTCGCTTCCCGGTCGGAACACCGGTGTTGCAGGCTGCTCGTTCCTTGGGCGTGGACATCGATTCCGTCTGCGGCGGGCGTGGCATCTGCGGGCGTTGCCAGGTGCTGGTGTCTGAAGGTGAGTTCGCCAAGCATGGAGTGGTGTCAAAGGCTCAGAACCTCTCTCCTTTTCAGAGGTGGAGCACGAGTATTGCGTGTCTCAATCCATTGAAGCGATGCCGGCAGGTCGCCGTTTGTCCTGCTCGACCCAGCTGCTGGGCGACGTGGTCATCGATGTGCCTTCCAGCAGCCAGGTGCACCGCCAGGTGGTGCGCAAGGAGGCCGAGGCGCATGACATTGAGATCGACCCGGTGATTCGGCTGCACTTTGTCGAGGTGCAGCAGCCCGACATGCACGACCCGTCGGGCGACTTGCGCCGACTCGAAGATGCGCTGGAGTTCGAGTGGCGGCTGACCGACCTGAAATGCGATGTGCTCGTGCTTCAGCAGCTGCAGAAGGCCCTGCGCGAGGGCCACTGGAAGGTGACGGTGGCGGTGCACGGCGGCAACCAGATCGTCGCGGTCTGGCCGGGTTTTCGCGAACACACCTACGGTATTGGCCATCGATGTCGGCTCGACCACCATTGCAGCCCACCTGTGCCACCTTGCCTCCGGCGAAGTGATTGCTTCAGCGGGCGTCATGAACCCGCAGATCCGGTTCGGCGAAGACCTGATGAGCCGGGTGTCTTACGTGATGATGAATCCGGGTGGCGAGAAGGAAATGACGGCGGCTGTGCGTGCAGCGTTGAACGAGCTGGCCCTGGATGTTTCCCGGCAGGCAGGCATCGTGCCGCAGGACATTCTGGAAGCCACCTTTGTCGGCAATCCCATCATGCACCACTTGCTGCTGGGCATCAACCCGGTCGAGTTGGGTGGTGCACCGTTCGCATTGGCGACGGACCGTGCTATCACGCTGTGGGCGGTTGAGATTGATTTCGCCATTCACCGCAATGCGCGCATTTACGTATTGCCCTGCATTGCCGGCCATGTTGGAGCTGATACGGCGGGAGTCATCCTGGCGGAGCGGCCTGATTTGTCAGACAAGATCACGCTGCTGGTTGATGTGGGGACCAACGCAGAAATCGTGTTGGGCAACAACCAGCGTTTGCTGGCATGTTCAAGCCCTACCGGCCCGGCTTTTGAAGGCGCTCAAATCAGTTGCGGGCAGCGGGCAGCCCCTGGTGCCATCGAAAGGGTTCGCATTGACCCACAAACGCTGGAGCCCAGATTTCAAAGTCATCGGCTGTGACCTGTGGTCTGACGACCCTGGCTTTTCAGAAGCGGTTGCAGCGTCGGGCGTCACTGGGGTTTGTGGCTCCGGCATCATTGAGGTGCTGGCAGAGATGTACCTTGCTGGCATCATCCGGCATGACGGTGTGATCAATGGGGACATGGCCGAACGCAACCCCCGCATAGAGGCTGATGGCCGTACCTTTTCCTATGAACTTTTCAAGGCAACGGGCGATGCACCGGCTTTGAAGATCATGCAGAACGACGTGCGTGCCATTCAGCTTGGCAAGGCGGCACTGTACGCGGGCGTGCGTTTGCTGATGGAGCGAATGGGCGTGGACAAAGTCGATCGTATTCGCCTGGCCGGTGCCTTTGGCAGCCACATTGACGTCAAATACGCCATGGTGCTGGGCATGATTCCCGACTGCGCGCTGGATCAGGTCAGTTCCGCAGGAAATGCAGCAGGGACCGGAGCTCGAATTGCACTTCTGGACCAGAGATCGCGTCGCGAAATCGAACAACTGGTGCGACGGGTGGAGAAAATCGAAACGGCCGTCGAGCCGCGCTTCCAGGAGTTTTTTGTCGAGGCCATGGCGATTCCCCACCTCAGTGATCCGTTTGATCGCCTTCGTGACGTGGTCACGCTGCCAGAGCGAGCGGTGATCGCGTCCCAGGCCGGCAATCGGGGCCGACGTGCAGCACGCCGGGAAAGTTCCGCGGGTTAGGCTTCATCGCGGCGGGAACATCGCCATTTCAAACTCAAACGGTAGGTCCAATGATTGAAACAAGCATCAAGAGCTTTGTGAATGGAAAGGCCATCGATGGTGGTGGTGAGCGGTTTGAGACACTCAATCCTGCCAATGGATTGGCTTTTGCTGCCGTCTTTGAAGGAAGTGCTGACGATGTTGAGGCCGCCGTAGAATCGGCGCAAAAAGGTTTTGAGGTCTGGTCTGCCATGACGGGCGCCGAACGTGGCCGCATTTTGAATCGTGCTGCCCAATTGCTCAGAGCACGCAATGCCGAACTGGCAGCATTGGAAGTTCAGGATTGTGGCAAACCCCTGCAGGAAGCACTGGTTGTCGATGTGCACAGTGGGGCCGACTGCATCGAGTACTTTGCCGGCGCGGCGGCCACCTTGGCCGGCGCGCAGTACCCCCTGAAAAACGCATTTGCTTACACGCGCCGGGAGCCCTTGGGCGTGTGCGTTGGCATTGGCGCGTGGAATTACCCGCTGCAGATTGCCTGCTGGAAATCGGCACCAGCACTGGCTGCGGGTAACGCCATGATTTTCAAACCTTCGGAGCTTACTCCAGTGACGGCCGTCAAGCTCGCCGAGATCTACCTCGAAGCGGGGGTTCCTCCCGGTGTCTTCAACGTGCTGCAGGGTCGGGGCGCAACGGGCGCGATGCTCGCGGCACACCCCGGAGTGGCCAAGGTGTCAGTAACGGGTTCCGTGCAAACGGGTAAAAAAGTCATGCAGACAGCTGCGGGCACTCTCAAACGGGTCACCATGGAGCTGGGCGGCAAATCACCGCTGGTTGTATTTGACGATGCCGACCTGGAGCAGGCCGTCACGGCGGCCATGATGGGCAACTTCTACACGCAGGGTGAAGTCTGTACCAACTGCACCCGTGTTTTTGTGCAGCGAGGTTTGATTGACCGATTCCTGGCTCGCCTTAAGGAGAGAACAGCCTTGATGCGTGTGGGAGACCCCATGAATCCAGACACCGAAGTCGGCGCGTTGATATCAAAAGCTCACAGTGATAAGGTGATGGACTACATCTCCAGCGGTGTTGCCGAAGGTGCCACTTTGAGTGCGGGCGGGCACCGTGTTGAGGTGGCGGGTCTGCCGGATGGCAACTTTGTGGCCCCCACAATCTTTTCGGATTGTCGCGACGACATGCGCATCGTGCGCGAAGAAATTTTTGGTCCGGTGCTGGCCATGCTGGTGTTTGACGATGAAGCCGAAGTCATTGCTCGCGCGAATGCCACACGCTTTGGCCTGGCGGCTGGTGTGTTTACACGAGATCTCGCGCGTGGGCACCGGGTTGCTGCCCGTTTGAGGGCGGGCATTTGCTGGATCAACAACTACAACATCACGCCGATCGAAATGCCATTTGGCGGTGTGGGTGAGTCAGGCATTGGGTCCGAAAACAGCATGGTGGCGATGGACCATTACACCCAGCTCAAAACCGTGTATGTCGAATTGGGTGACGTTGCCACCAGCTATCGTTAAGTTAGTCAAAACTTGATTCGCATGGCAAAAGATTCGTACGACTACATCATTGTGGGGGCTGGTTCGGCGGGTAGTGTGCTGGCCAATCGACTCACAGAAGACCCGGATATACAGGTGTTGCTGCTGGAAGCTGGCGGGATGGACCGCAATCTGTTCATTCACATGCCCTCGGGTTTTGCTTATCCCATGGCCAACCCGCGTTACACGTGGATGTACGAGTCCGAGCCTGAGCCGTTCATGGACCAGCGCCGAATTCACTGCCCCAGAGGCAAAGTCATTGGCGGCTCTTCATCCATCAATGGCATGGTGTACATCCGGGGCAACGCGCTTGACTATGACGGTTGGTCGCAGCGACCAGGCCTTGAGAATTGGTCTTATGCCGATTGCCTGCCCTATTTCCGTAAGTCGGAAACGCGCGTCAAGGGCGGCGATGCCTACCGGGGTGATTGCGGACCTTTAAGGGTGAGCACCGGTGCCTGCATCAATCCCTTGTACAAAGCCTTCGTTGAGGCGGGACAGCAGGCCGGTTACCCATTTACCCCGGACATGAATGGCCAGCAGCAGGAAGGCTTTGGTGCCATGGATATGACGGTCCACAAGGGCCGCCGCTGGAGTACCGCCGTGGCTTATCTGCGTCCGGCCCTGAAGCGCGGTAACCTCACGTTGCAAACCCACAGCCTGACCACACGGGTGCTGTTTGAAGGGCCAAACGGCAATCCACGCGCGGTAGGGGTTGAGGTTTTGCACCAAGGCCAGTTGGCAACGTTGCGTGCCAAGCGCGAAGTCATCTTGTGTGGTGGTGCCGTCAACTCTCCCCAACTGCTGCAACTCTCTGGCGTGGGTAATCCTGACCAGTTGCAGGCCCTGGGCATTGACGTCAAATCTGCCCTCAAGGGCGTGGGTGAAAACTTGCAGGACCATCTGGAGACTTACGTCCAGTACGCCTGCAAGGAGCCCATCACGCTTTATTCGGCCATGAACCCGCTGGTCAAGCTCAAGATAGGATTGGAGTGGATTTTGTTTGGCACCGGGCTGGGGGCCACTAACCACTTTGAGTCGGGCGGTTTCATTCGCAGTGAAGCGGGGGTCAAGCACCCTGACCTGCAGTATCACTTCCTGCCCATGGCGGTGCGATATGACGGCAAGGCGCCGGCGACCGGGCACGGTTTCCAGGCCCATGTCGGCCCGATGCGGCCCACCAGCCGAGGCCATGTCAGGTTGCGCACTGCTAATCCGCTGGACGCACCCACGCTGCTCTTCAATTACATGAGCACCGAACAGGACCGCAAGGAAATGCGTTCCGCCATCCGTTTGACCCGCGAAGTTTTTGCCCAGACTGCCTTCGACAAATACCGGGGCGAGGAACTGTCCCCGGGGCCCGCCGTGCAATCCGATGCCGAAATTGATGCCCACATCCGCGCCAATGCAGAGACTGCCTATCACCCGTCGTGCAGCTGCCGCATGGGCACCGACGAGATGGCTGTGACAGACGCTGCGGGCCGTGTCCACGGTACGTCGAACCTGCGCGTTGTGGATGCGTCGATCATGCCGGATGTGGTCAGTGGCAACCTCAATGTGCCCACCATCATGATGGCTGAAAAAATGGCCGATGCGATCCGGGGGCTGGCGCCCTTGCAACGATCCACCGCTCCTGCTTTTGTACACCCTGACTACCAAAATCAACAGCGCTGATGGGAATGCCAAACACAACACGATCGGACTGGGCAGGCCTGCAACATTGGCCTGTTGACGCCGCCACTGCGCTCAATGCATTGATTCGCAAGCATGCCCACAAGGGTGCTTTCGCCATTTTTGACGCGGACAACACGTCCTACCGGCACGACTTGGTGGGTGCCTTGTTGCCCTTCATGGAGATGAAGGGTGTGTTGACGCGGGACACCATGAGCCCGGCCCTGAAGCTGATTCCTTTCCGAGACAGCGCCATGCATCAGGAGAGCCTGAACAGTTATTACCTGCGCCTGGGCGAAATTGATGACCAGGTTGGTTACCCCTGGGCCTCACAGATTTTTGCCGGATTCACGCTCAAAGAGCTGAAGGGCTACCTGGATGACATGCTGGAATTTGGTCAACCCATCCCGGCCATGGCCTATGTGGGTGATCAACTGAATTCCATGCCGGTGGACCCGCCCCAGATGTTCAAGGGCCAACAGGAGTTGTACAACGCATTGGCGAATCACGGCATCGAGGTGTTTGTGGTCAGCGCTGCCAGTGAAGAACTGGTTCGCATGGTGCTTGCTGATCCCAAATACGGCTACAACGTGAAGCCAGAAAACGTGATTGGCGTCTCGCTGCTGCTCAAAAACCGCGACACCGGCAATGTCACAACGGCTCGCAAACTCATTGCTGACAAGCGCTATGAACCTGCTGACCTGTTGCACCATGAGTTGACCCACACGCTGTGGGCGCCCATGCCCTGGTACGAAGGCAAGCAGGCTGCCATCCACACCTATATCCACCCCTGGAAGAAACCGATTCTGGTGGCGGGAGACACGCCTCACAGTGATGGCCCCATGTTGTTCAGGGGGCCGGATGTGGCGCAGGGCGCCGTTCGTTTGTTTGTTTCCCGTTCAGACCAGGCCCTGCAGACCATCAGCGCCATGAAATTGACCCACGGCGCCGCACAGGCCGAACATGGCTTTCCCGTGACAGCCCATGACAACTGGGTGGTGGTGACGCCTGACCAGATACATGTAGGGTGTGCCGAGACACCACCCATGCCCCTATGACGACTTCATCCACGACTACCCCTTCATCCTCCCCCGCCAATCGATTCACACAACTGCTTGCCACCCGCCCCTGGCTTCTGGCCGACGGTGCAACCGGCAGCAATCTGTTTGACGTTGGCCTGATGTCCGGTGACGCGCCTGAGCTGTGGAATACCGAGCACCCGGACCGCATTGCCAACCTGCACCGCAGTTTTGTGGACGCCGGCGCCGACATCATCCTGACCAACAGCTTTGGTGGCACCGCGTACCGCCTCAAGCTGCACAAAGCCGAGAGTCGCGTGGCTGAACTCAACATGGCGGCAGCACGGCTGGCGCGCGAGGTGGCAGACGCCAGTGGCCGGGATGTGGCCGTGGCGGGCAGCATGGGACCCACCGGCGAAATCATGGAGCCTATTGGCCCGCTGACCTTTGAGTTGGCCAAGGAGGCGTTTGCAGAACAGGCGCGCAGTCTGGCTGCGGGTGGCGTTGACGTCTTGTGGATCGAGACCATGTCATCACGCGAGGAGGTTGAGGCCGCTGTGGCGGGTGCCGCCACCGCGGGGCTGCCCATCGTCTGCACGCTGAGTTTTGACACCAATGGCCGCACCATGATGGGTATCTCGCCCAGCGATTTTTCGGTCATCGAAAAGTCCCTCACGCCCCGCTTGGCCGCGTGTGGCACCAACTGCGGCGTTGGCGCTTCCGAGGTGGTGGCTTGTATTCACAACTTGGCAACCGCCATGGGGCCGGATGTGGTGCTGGTGGCCAAAGGCAATTGCGGCATTCCCCAGTACGTGGACGGAGCCATTTGCTACAACGGTACGCCCGAGTTGATGGCCATTTATGCCTGCATGGCGCTGGATGCTGGCGCCCGCATCATTGGCGGCTGCTGTGGTACGTCCGCCAAGCACTTGCGCGCCATGCGTGACGCAATGGACGCCCACACCAAACAACCCAGCCCTGAGCTGGACACCATTGTCAGCACGCTGGGTGATGTCTCTACCGGTGCGCGGGCGCAGTGGGGTGGCGAGCTCAGCCGCCTGGGTGGCGCTGCGGCGGGTGCCAACCTAAAGCGCGGCAGCGGCCGCCGTGGTGCATCGGGCAATGCCTCGGCCTCAAACTGAGCTTCAGGCTGCTGCGCTTGCGTAATTCGACCAAGGGCGCTCTGATGGTGGCCCTGGCCACTGTGGGCTGGAGCCTGAGCGGCGTTTTTGTGCGTTCCGTGCCACGGCTGGACGCGTGGACCATCAATGCCTACCGCGGTCTCAACATGGCGTTGGTCCTCAGCCTGTGGTTGCTTTTTCGTTACCGGGGGAAAGCCCTGGAGATCATGCGCACGCCTGACCGCATGGCGATGTTCTGGTTTGCTGCGTTTTTTTCCATTGGAACGTCGATGTACATCGTTGCCCTTCAGCTGGCAAGCGTTGCGGCGGTGGCCAGCCTGGGCGCAACCTCTGCACTGTTTGCGGCCATCGTCGGGCGGCTCTGGCTGGGGGAGCGCACGTCCGGCATGTTTCTGGTGGCCATTGCGGTGGCGATGGGGGGTGTCATTCTGATTGCCATGGGTGAATCCAGCACCTCTAAGACCGGCCTGTTGGGCACTGTGGTGGCCCTGGGTGTGGCCGCAGCTTTCGCCATTCAAAGTGCGGCACTGCGACGCCACCGGGGCGTACCCATGGAGCCTGCCTACATCTATGGAGGCCTCACCGTTTTTCTGTTTTCCAATCTGGCCTTTGGGGTTCAATCGGTGACTTTGGGAGAGTACGCCCTGCTTCTGGGAATGGGTGCTTTTCAATTGGCGATTCCCGGTCTGTTTTATATCCGTGGCGCCCGTCATGTGACGGCAGTCCAGATGGTGTTGATTTCCATGATGGACACATTTCTCAACCCGTTCTGGGCCTGGCTCGTGTTTGGTGAAATGCCCCCCCAGACGGTTTATGCGGGTGGGGCGTTGATCCTGGCCGCCATCCTGGGCACCACCTTGTGGGATCGCCGGGATTCGGTTCGCCTTGCCAAAGTTGAAGGTAACTGACCATTGAATATCGCTCTCAACCCATGGTGGCAAACAATGTGAGATTTTGAGGAATAAAAATGAAATCTTCGGCAAGAGGCATCCAGGGGCAAACGGCCATCGTGACAGGCGCAGTCCGTGGCATTGGACTGGGGATTGCAAAGCGACTGGCCAGCGAGGGCTGCAACGTGGTCGTCTGGGATCGCGATATTGAGGCCTTTGACGAAAAAGCTGCCGGTTTTACGCCTGTGGATAGGCAGTCTGTGGATGTGAGTGATGCGCAAGCCGTTGCCAGGGCCTACGCCGCAACCGTTTTGAAGGTGGGCCATATCGAGATCTTTGTGAATAACGCGGGCATCAACGGGCCCGTGCTTCCCGTTTGGGACTATCCCGAAGACGCCTGGGGTAAGGTGCTGGCGGTCAATCTGACGGGGGTATTCAACTGCTGCAAGACAGTGATTCCAGCCATGCGAGAAGCGGGCTATGGCCGCATCGTGAATGTTGCTTCGGCGGCCGGTAAAGAAGGCGTGCCAGGAATCGCCGCCTATGCCGCTGCCAAACACGGCGTGGTCGGTTTCACCAAGTCGATTGCCCGGGAGCTTGCCGACTCTGGTGTGCTGGTGAATTGCATCGCGCCTGTGATGACGGAGACCGACTTGCTGAAGGAAATGACACCGGAGCATATTGCTGCCTCCAAAGCCAAAATTCCCATGGGGCGTTTTGCCAGGATTGAAGAAATCGCGGCCATGGTGGCCTGGATCGTGAGTCCGGAATGCAGTTTCACAACCGGCTTTGCCTTTGATTTGTCCGGCGGTCGTGCCAACTATTAAACGCCCCCATGGCACGACCCATCGGCCATGCGCTGCACACCTCGAATCGAAGGCAATGATCTGCCGGATTCAGTAGGCGTGAACCTGTTCCCGAGTCATTGATTGCTATTTAATCCGTAGCAAACTATTGTTTATTGACGAGGACTTGAGGCACATTTATTGCTCAAACCAGCTTGCGCACCACCTTTTGATCCCATTCCCGGGTGAGGATCAGCGCGTCTCCCTCGTAAGCTTCCAGGCGTCCCTTCACATGCCAGTGGGTCTTGCTGGCTGTCATGCTCGAATACGTCTCGGTACGTACTTTCCAGTCACCGCGTGAGGTTTCCTCGGACCAGTGGCATTCCTGCCGGGCCGATAGCGGGTCGTGCGGCAGGATGCTGTAGTTCTCGCGCTCACAACTCCAGGTCGTCAGGCCATGTTCCGCAATGGTGGTGCGGCCAAAGTCGTCCACGATGCTCATGCGGGTTTCGCCTGTGGCCTGATTGGTGGTGACTTCACGTGTGTGCCAGGGTGCTGTAACGGGAATCAGCTTTACCGGTGACGCGGCTTCTGCAGGGGCAAATTGCGGCGCTTTTTCATTGCGCTTGTTGGCACGCAAGGGCAAGTCGATAAAACTGGCGCCCGTGTGCACGGTCAGGTTGACGGGTTCCGGCGCGGGCCAGATCAAAGGCCAGTAGCTGGTCGAAATGGACACCCTCAGCCGATGGCCCTTGGGCACGTGGCAGGCCACGTCATCCAGTTGGATGCGCAGGGTGTAAACCTTGCCCGGCTCCAAAAGTTGAGGCGTCTCGTGACCCTCGCGATGGCACAGATTGGCCACGCCATAGGTGAGGCGTGACACAGCACCATCCGGCCACACCGAGTTCAGGCGGATGGCCGCCACAGCCACTGGCTTGTCTGAACTCATCTTCAGATGTAGCACGGGTGCACCCACCAGATCGATCCCTTTCGCCAGCGGTTCGCCGTCAAAGGTGAGCGAGCCTGAATCATCGCGCCGCTGGTCCCCAGGGAACTCAGGCCCCAGCCAGATGATGCAGTACTCGCCCGCATCGGCTCCGGTGTATTGGGGCGACGACAACACCTGTTTTTCGGCACGCTCCGGTGTGGCGCTCAAGCCCTGCTTGTTGAGGTGCAGGCGCTTCAACTCAAGCTTGTCGGCAGGCCACTTCTTGTCACTGACCCAACGTCCTCCAATGTGCGTAACCGAAGCGCCGGGTTTGCCCAAATCCATGATGTAGGTTCGGTGCGCGGGGTCGTTCTGTACGCCCGTTTCCAGGTTTTTCAACCAGTGGTCCCACCAGCGCAAGGCTTCCTGCAGGAATCCAATGCGTGGCTCGGGCACGGCAAAGTGCGGGTACTTGTGAGCCCAGGGGCCGATGATGCCTTTTACCGGGCTTTGCACAGTGGCCACCAACCGGGGCACGGCATTGGTGTACGCATCATTCCAGCCCCCCACGGCCAGCACGGCGGCCTCAATGGCGCCAATGTCTTCATTAACCGAGCCGTGTTTCCAGTAGGCATCGCGGTGCGGGTGCTGCAGCCAGGGGATCGCTAGCAGCGGCTCGGCATTCAATCGCTCCAGCCACATGGCCTTCCAGTGGTCTCCGACCAGCGCCGGGTCTGGCGCGCGGGACGAATAGGCCAGCATGGTGGCCGACCAGCCCAGGTTTTCGCCCAGCAGACACCCCCCCTTGTAATGAATGTCGTCGGTGTAGCGGTCATCGGTGGAGCACAGGGTGACGATGGCTTTCAGCCCTGCCGGCCTGCGCGCCGCCACCTGAAGTGCATTGAAGCCACCCCAGGAGATGCCCATCATGCCCACCTTGCCTGTGCTCCAGGGCTGGGCCACCAGCCAGGCAATCACGTCCTCGGCATCGTTGAGTTCCTGCTCGGTGTACTCGTCCAGCATGATGCCATCCGAATCCCCGTTACCCCGAATATCCACCCGCACGCAGGCATAGCCGTGCCCCGCGATGTAGGGGTGTGTCAGCGCGTCCCGCACGATGGTGCCGTCCCGCTTGCGGTAAGGCAGGTATTCCAGAATCACCGGCACCGGCTTTTTGAGCGCATCGGCCGGCATCCACATCCGGGCTGCCAAACGTGTGCCGTCGGGCAGGGTGATGAATGTGTTGGGGGTTTCAACAACTTTGCGAGGAAATTTCTTGATGGTTTTCATTGCAAATCATGAATGCTGTTTCAAGTCTGTGAGTCGGCTTGTTCACTGTTGACGGGACTTTTGGGTCGGGCACGTGACCGGTTGGCAACCGCGATGGTAAGTGCAACGACGATCAACCCGGTTGCGACTGCGAATGTCATCCGCAGGCCGGCAACAAGGGCCTGCGGTGACGCAGTCAATATATGGGTGGTTTCAGCCCCAAAGGCGAACACGGCCCCCATCAGCGAAGCACCCGCAATGAGCCCCACATTGCGCGACAGGTTGAGCAGGCCGGAGATAACGCCTCGCTGGTCCGTTTGAACGTTCGCCATGACCGCCGTATTGTTGGCTGCCTGGAAGATGGCATACCCGGCGGTCATACCCATGAGCGGCATCATGTACCCCGCGACTCCGAATTCCCTGGTCATCATGGGCAAGGCGCACGATCCGATCAGCATGCCGATGAGACCGATGAGGGTCATGCGGTAGGCACCAAACCGGTCGACAAGGCGACCCGCGGGTGCGCCTGTCAGCGCGGCGACAAGTGGTCCCGATGACATCGCCAAACCCACCTGCGGTGAGTCCAGCGCCAAAGCACCCGACAAGTAAAACGGACCAACCACCAAGGTTGCCATGACGACGGTGGTGACCAGCGTGCTCATGGCGAAGCCCGTGCTGAGGGTTCGATTAAGGAACAGGTTCAAGCGAATCAGAGGGGATGTCGCCCGGGACTCGACCCTTATAAAAAGCCAAACGCCAATGAATGCGAGAGCCAGCAATGCCATGTTGATCCGGCCAAAATTGCCCCGTCCCAAAGTCATGGCCAGCGCATAGGCGGCCAGGGTCATCGAGAGTAACAAGGTGCCTGTTCCGTCGAAGCTGGACGGTTGAGGCTTTGATCCTTGGCGGTCTGATGGCAAACCACGCAAAACGAAATAAAGTGTCAGGATGCCCAGTGGCACGTTGATGAAAAACATCGAGGTCCAACCCAAACCGGAGATCAGCCCGCCCCCAAGCGTTGGCCCCATCGCCGTGCCAGCGGCTGACATGGTTCCCAGCACGCCCAGCGCACTTCCAGTTTTGGCTTTGGGAACAGACTCGCCGACCATCGCCATGGCAAGCACCATCATGGCGGCTGCACCCAGTCCTTGCAGGGCGCGCGCGGCAATGAGCAGCCAGAGCGTCGATGCGGCACCACATAAAACCGACGCACTGGTAAACAGCAGAATCCCGGCCACCAGCAAGCGCTTGCGACCCATGATATCGCCCAAGCGCCCAACGCTCACGATCACCGTGGTCATGGCAAGCAGGTAGGCAAGGACTACCCACTGGACTTGCTGAAAAGACGCATGGAACGCCAGCGCCAAGGTCGGCAAGCCCACATTGGCAATGCTGGTGCCCAGCGAAGCCAACAGCACGGACAGGGAAAGCCCCGCCAGTGCCCAGACAGTTTGATGGGGTTCCGGCGCATTTTCAGCACGGCCCGTATCCGATTGATTCAGGGTAGATTTCATTTGATTTCCTTCTTGTTGTGACCTCCAAGTTGGAGGTCAGGCAAGCTTAGGATTCAGGCAGACAGAGCGGAAGGCGCCGCATTTGCACTTTATTTGTGCGTCAGACGCCATACCTGAATCAAACTGCGCTAAGGTCATGCCATGGTCACGCCCGATCTCAACCTGCTAGTTACCCTGGATGTCTTGCTGGCCGAGCGCAACGTCACCCGGGCAGCCCAACGCTTGCACCTCAGCCCTTCGGCCATGAGCCGCGCCCTGGCACGTTTGCGGGAGACGACGGGTGATCCCTTGTTGGTCAGGGCAGGGCGCGGCCTTGTCCCAACGCCCATGGCGCTCGAGCTGCGGGACAAGGTGGGTCAATTGGTGCAGGAGGCCCAAGGCGTCCTTCGGCCGTCCAAAGTGCCAGACTTCAAGCGCCTGGTTCGAACCTTTACGCTGCGCACCAGCGAGGGCTTTGCTGAAAATTTTGGCCCGCCGCTGATCGCCCGCGTGTTTGAGGTGGCGCCCCATGTTCGGTTGCGTTTTGTTCCCAAACTGGACAAGGACAGCAGCCAACTTCGGGACGGCGTGGTTGATCTGGAAACCGGTGTTGTGTCCGGCACCATGGGGCCCGAATTGCGTGCTCAAGCCTTGTTTCGGGACCGCTTAGTGGGGGTCGTCAGGATGGGACATGCCTTGTGCAAGGGCAAGATCTCACCCGCCCGATATGCCGGTGGACGCCATATTGGCATCTCACGAAAAGGCCTTGAATTGGGCTCTATCGAAGAAGCACTTGCGGCCCTTCATTTGACTCGGGACATTGCAACCATCGTCGGCGGGTTCTCCACCGCAGTTGCATTGGCGCGTGCCGATGACCTGATAGCCAGCATCCCGGAGCGGCACACCGGAAACTTGCGCGACGGACTGTTCACCTTTGCGCTTCCCGTCGACACACCCGAATTTACGGTCTCATTGCTGTGGCACCCGAGGTACCAGGCAGATCCCGCGCACCGGTGGTTGCGGGATCTGGTGGTGGCAACGTGTGCACCGAGCCAAAAAAATTAAAAAACCGTTTGGGCTGATTTACTTCACAAACCCCGGCCATGCTGGCAGCTTGCCCACATCCCGCGCATCGTGCTGAATGATCACCGTGGCCTTCAAATTGGCCGCGGCGGTTCTGAAACGGTCCAGAGACGCCAGCGAGTCCCCCCGGTGAAAATTGAAGCCGGGCACGCCATTCACTGCATAGTTTTCCTGGAAGTGGGTGACGTCCCCTGTCAGCAGGACATTGCCCATGCCTTTGAGTTTGACCAGCAGGCTGTGGTGCCCTGGCGTATGGCCAGGGGTGTTGATCACCACAACCGAACCGTCCTCGAATACATCCTTGTCACCGGATACGGCTTCCAGTTTGCCCCCCCCACTGATCCAGTGGGCAAACGGAGCTGCATTGACTCCCGGATTGGGTTTGGGCGCAGAGATGGCGTCCCAATCTCCCTTGCCGATCAGAATGGTTGAGCCCGGGAAGGAGGCGACCTGCCCCGTGTGATCGCCGTGGTAATGGCTGATGCCCACGTACTTGACCTGCTCGGGCTTCACGTTGATTTGCGCCAACTGGTCCACGATGCTCACCTTGGGTGCAGGCGCTCCAGCGCTCATGGAGTGGCCCGTGTCCCACAGCATGTACTCGTCGCCACGCTTGATGAGGTAGCAGCTGAAGGTGAACATCACCTTGTTGTCGGTGAACGCCCAGGTGTCATTGAAGCGGGCGACCAGGTTGAGCACGGGCGTGCCGCAATCCAGCCGGGCGATAGACACTTCTGGCGCGGGTGCGGTCGATTGAGCAGTTGCCGGTAGCGCTGTGAGCGCAGCAATGCACCCAAGTGCCAGGGATGCGGCAATTTTTGAAGGTGTAAGTTTGAATGCCAAGGTTTGTCTCCTGTTGGTGGCGTCGGAATCAAAGTCCGACTATGACTCTTGATTACCTGGAAGCCAAACAGTTCCCTGGTGTTCATCATCCTGAACAAATTCGTTGGCTCCTTGTGCCATGGTATCCACTACAAAAAATATAGCAAACTATTTAATGAGGAAAGGGACTTGAACCGCTTTTCTTTAATATTCTGGGGCACCTCGGGCTACAGATCGCAGAGCTTGCCATTTCGCGCAGGGTTTCACAATGCTTCACCCAGCATTTTGAGAATTTCCAAGGGCTCGGCACGCTGGCGATAGTCCGACTCAACATGGCGGTAAATCACTTTGCCCGATGTGTCAAAAACATAAGTGGCGGGAATGGGCAGAACCCATTGGCCGTTGCCATTGAGGGTGGGAAGGTCATTGGCTGCCTTGCCGTACAGCGCGACCAACTCCGCAGGCAATTCAAACGCAATGCCAAAGGCATGAGCCACGACCAGGCTCGAGTCGCTCAGTACCGGGTAAGCCAGCTCATTTTTCTCCGCCGTGCTCAGGCTATGGTCGGGTCGTTGCGGCGAAATCGCAGCCAATTGGGCACCACTTGAATGCAGCTCCGGCAGCAAACTTTGCCAGGCTCTCAGCTCGAGGTTGCAATACGGGCACCACCCGCCGCGGTAGAAGATGACGACCAAGGGTTTGCCGGCGTGCAACACGTGAAGATTCACCGGATGTCCCGCGGCGTCAGTGAGGGATACGTCGGGCATTTGGCCACCCAGGGGCAACGCGCTTTGTTCGATGCCGGTGGCTCGCAATTGCGCCGTGGCGTTTTCCATCATTGACACGCGCTCTGGCGCGGCACGCTGTTTGAAGCCGGCTTGGTAGTCGGCGAGTTGGGTCTGCAGGGTGATCATGTCGTTTGCTCTTTCATATGTGGGGATTTGCTGGGGGGAGATGACCGCAAACTGCCTGGCGCGCCTGTGACAGTCCAAAGCAAGCCAGCGACCGAGACAAAAAGGCCGGTTAACTCGGCGGGGGTAGGCACATGGTCCAGTACCGGCCAGGCCAGCAAAGCCGCAATGCCCGGTGCCAGAGCCGGGAACACAGCGGCGCGAGCCGGGCCCAAAAGTGCCACCATTTTGGAATAGGTATAGAGCGTGCCACCACCCGCAATCAGGCCCTGGACAACGAGTTCGGTCCATAAAACTGTCGATGTCGTGGCGAGCAGGCGTTCCAAACCGACCAGGGCCACGTAGAGCGGCACATAAGTGACCAGGGCAGCGAAGGAAATCACCGAAGTAGCGATCAAGGGGTTGAGTTGGTTTTTGCGCATCACGATGCCAAAGCCTGCCCACAAAGTGCCCGCTGCGATAAACAATGCATCACCCACAAGCGCTTTCCCGCCCATGGTGGAAAGTTCCAGGCCTGACAGAATGACCAGTCCGGCAATGACGACGGCTATGCCGCTGATTTTGCGCAAAGTCAGGCGATCGCCCAGAAAAATAGCGGACATCACTGTCCCCATCACACTCATCGCGGTGAAGGGGAATACTGCCGCGTGGCTGGCCGGCGCCCACTGCAATGCGGTGAACATGAGCAGTCCAAACAGCGGCCCAGCCAACAGGGAGACGGCAATCCAGACCCGCCATTGGGCCAGGAAGGTCGCACTGTCTTTGAACACGGCGCGAGCGAGTATTGGCAGGGTAACGATACCCGCCACCGCAAAGCGCAGAAACGTCATGTCAGTGGCTTCCATGCCGTGGCCGATGCCCCACCGTGCGAAGACGGTGTACAGGGCACCAATGCTGGCCGCCACCAGGCCCACTGCAATGCCCTGAAGAAGGCGGCGGTCGGTGCTCACGCTGCCACTGCCTCGCGTGCGTCGGACAAAGCCACAGCTGCGGGAAAGTCCACCGGAATTTCCGTGGTGCTGTGCAGGTAGTTGCTGACGGTCTTGTCACCAATCACCAACATGACATCGACCAGATTGCCTTCTGTCCAGCCGGCCTCGAAGAAGGCCTGAAGCACGGCTTTGTCCGCATGCCCCCGCGTGATGGCGACGTTGCGCACCAGGCGGGCCAGCACATCAAGACGGGCGTCAAACGGCGCGGTACCACCACGGATGGCCAGAATTTGTTCCTGGCTGAATCCCACCATCTGTCCCAGGGCGGTGTGGGCGGCCAGGCAGTAGGCGCACTGGTTGACTTCGCTAACCGCCAGATTGATCACCTCTCTCGCTTTGGCCGAGAGTGAGCTTCTGGCGTTTTGCAGCGCGAGGTAAGTCGGCAACGCTGTTTCTGAATGTGCGAAGGTCGCATACAGGTTGGGCACAAAACCCAGCGCCTTTTTCAGGTTGTCAAAGATCGCCTGGTTGGCAGGGGATACGTTGTCATAGGAGGGTACGGTTACGGTTTTCATCACATGTCCTTTCAAGACGGTTGGTGGATGGCCTGAAGTGTCGACTTCTTCTCTTTTGTGCGATAGACCGGAAAATTGACTAACATCCATTCCTGTTTGGAATGAATAGGAGCTGTCATGGACCGCTTGCAGGCGATGCAGACTTACGTGCGGGTGGTGGAAACCGGAAGCTTTTCAGCGGTAGCGCGCGAACTCAGCAGCACGCAAAGTGCGGTAAGCAAGCAGGTGGCTGCGCTGGAAAAATACCTGGGTGTTCGTTTGCTCTCTCGCACCACGCGCGCGGTCACGCCGACTGACGATGGACTTCGCTACTTTGAAGAGGTCCGCCGGCTGGTGGGCGAAATTGGTGAGGCAGAGGCCCACCTGCTGGACGGCGAGCGCACCCTGTCTGGCCCTTTGCGGGTGGCTACCTCGGTGGGTTACGGGTTGCGTGTGCTTCTGCCCCACGTGCAGTCATTCATGCAAAAACACCCCGACGTCAGGTTGGACCTCAAACTCGACGACGGCTTTGTGGACCTGGTGGAGCAGGGGGTTGATGTGGCTGTGCGCATTGGGACTTTGGCAGACAGCACCTTGATTGCCCGGCGCATTGCAACATCACACCGCTTGCTGGTTGCTGGCAAGAAATATTTGAAGAAATTGGGCAAGAGAGAGCGGTGGCCCCGCATTCCGCAAGACCTGCTGGAGCACCCATGCATCGTCTACACCGAGTTGCGCGCCAGGAACAACTGGGAGTTCAGCACGGCGGATGGCTCTTCGGTATCCGTGCGGGTGAACGGTCCGCTTCAAACCAATAGCTCAGAGGTTCTGCGCGCGTCCATTCTCGACGGCCAGGGCATTGGGTATTTGCCGGATTGGCTGTTCAGTGAACTGCTGCAAAGTGGGGAAGTGCAAGTCCTGATGGAGGACTGGCAAGTAGCGCCCATCCCCATCCATTTGGTAAGTCCCGCTGCTCGCAAGCACTCGGCCAAGGTCCGCGCGTTTGGGGACCATGTGGCCGAAGCGCTGCGCTAGCCGTCATGGCGGCTTATTGCCAAATGCCCGACTCCGGGTTCACAACGACTGGCTTGCTATTCAACTGGACTTGAGTTTCACGCAAGCTCAAAGCAGCTAAAGCCTCGGTATCGAATTCAATGCCCAGCGCGTGCGCCAGATGGGTGTTTTCAATGGGCAACTCCCAGGTCAAAAATAGCAGAGTGCAGTCCCGCTCCGGTGAAAATTCCGCCACTTCAAAACCGGTGGCGCTTTGCGTAATCACCCCGTGCGGCTGAGCCGTGTCAAAGATCACCACGGTGCCCCGCGTCAACGGGATGCGCTGGCCGGCAAACGGGAAGTGCAGGTCCAGGCCCTTGTCGTCACTCAAAAACAGATTGCAAAACGCGGAGTTTCCGTACTGCAAGGCGTCGTGGTGGTACTTTGCACCCCGGCAAGCCATGAGAGCGATCTCGCAATCGGCGAGCAGATTGGGAAAACCCATGTCGCCAATCCAGTCAGCCGCCGCCTGAACCCAAAGTTTGTAGTCCGGCCAGCGCATTCGTGCCCGCGCCAGCGACAGGGCTTCGACATCACCCGCCTCAAGCCCCAGGCGCCCTGAAATTTCCCTGTCGCAATCAGACACCATGCGCAATGGCAACGCGGGCAGGTTGACCCTGCCGGTCAGCACGGCATGACTCACACTGCGGCTGCGGATGGCCTCACCACACCAGAAGAAAGACGTGAGAGGCGTGCTGGTGTGACTTGAACGGGTGTGAGGGCACATTGGCGCCAGTGTACCGGCGCGACCCATCGCCGGACATTGAAAATAAAAGGGCCTGAAGTCCCCGTCAAATATCAATAGTTTGCTACTATAAGCGTAGCGTTTCGAATGACTTGATTCGTATCCACCTACAGGCGTAAACTTTGTGCAGGCTCTGAGGAACCGTCATGCCAGATAGTCTTCACGACAAGGCGAACAAGCCGACCCTGCCACCTGCCAGCACGCCAGTGCCCTTGAGCGGGGTGGAGGTGACTGATGACCAGTCCGACATCTCCTGGGACTTGTGGAACAAGGCCATTGCCGACCTTTCCGCCCCTGACGCCAATGCGTCCGAAGACACAGAGCCGGTTCCACTGGATGCGGGTGAAGCCACGCAACCGATGAGCTTGGCCGACAAGTCACCCGAGCAGCGCAAGTCCGATGCCTTCGCTTTGATCAGGCCCAACCACCCCAAGGTGGTGGCGGCCATCCGGGCGACCTGGGGTTTCAAGGAGTGTGCGACCTACCTGAACAAGTTGGTACTCAATGGCAGTGACGATATGGGTAACACCCGCGCCGGTTTCAGCCCGCAAGTCATTGAGGCGTTGATGGAATTGTCCCAATTGCACGACGCCCAGTTTGGTCAACTCGACAAGCCCGAGGAGACGGGCTTTGGCGACTTTTCGGTGCGAGCGGGGCTGGAAGGCGCGCGCTAAATAGATGGAAAGCGCAGGTTGACGGCACCAATCGGTAGGCCCCGTTTAGACGCATCGCAGGTCGCTTTCAGGGCATAAGTCGGCGGCGCCAAGCGGCTACGATGTCGTCGAGTCGACATTCAAAGCCCCACTTGGAACAACAAGGACGACCGCCCATGAGTGACCCTGAGAGCTCCAAACATCGCCCCAGCCGTCGCGGTGGCCGCGAGCGGCGCGACCCCAACGCCAAACAGACCGGCCCGGCCTACATCAAACGCAACATCCCCACCTACGACATCATGGGTGAGGAGAACCTGCAAAAGATCGAGCGCGCCGCCGACCAAATTCTGGCGGAGGTGGGGCTGGACATTCGCGACGACGACGAATGTCTGGCGCTGTTTCGCAAGGCCGGTGCCAAGGTGGACGGCATGCGGGTGAAGTTTGAGCCCGGCCATTTGCAGGAGATCCTCAAGACTGCACCCAGGGAATTTACCCAGCATGCCCGCAACCCGGCGCATTCGGTGCAGATGGGCGGCAACAACGTGGTGTTTGCCCCGGCCTATGGCTCGCCGTTTGTGATGGACCTGGACCGCGGGCGGCGCTACGGCACGCTGGAAGACTTCCAGAATTTCGTCAAGCTCGCCTACAGTTGCCCCTGGCTGCACCACTCGGGCGGAACGGTGTGTGAGCCCACCGACATCCCGGTCAACAAGCGGCACCTGGACATGGTCTATGCCCACCTGAAGTATTCCGACAAGCCCTACATGGGCTCCATCACGTCGGCAGCCCGTGCCGAAGACTCCATCGCCATGAGCCGCCTGGTGTTCGGTGACGACTTTGTGGACAAGAACTGCGTGATTCTGGGCAACGTCAACGTCAACTCGCCCCTGCTGTGGGACGGCACCATGACCACCGCCGCGCGCGCATACGCCCGTGCCAATCAGGCGGCGGTGATCGTGCCGTTTATCCTGGGCGGGGCCATGGGGCCTGTCACCAACGCGGGCGCCATTGCGCAGGCCCATGCAGAAACCATGGTGGGCTGCGCCATCACCCAGCTGGAGCGCCCCGGCGCGCCGGTGATTTACGGCAACTTCCTGTCCAGCATGTCGCTGCGTTCCGGGTCGCCCACCTTTGGCACGCCCGAGCCAGCCATTGGCTCCATGATGATTGGACAACTGGCACGCCGCCTGGGTCTGCCGCTGCGTTGTGCGGGCTCGTTCACCACCTCCAAGCTGCCCGATGGCCAGGCCATGCAGGAGAGCGTGATGTCCATGTTGTCGGCCGTGCATTGTGGTGCCAATTTCATCCTGCATTCGGCAGGTTTTCTGGATGGCCTGCTGTCCATGAGTTACGAAAAATTTATGATGGACGTCGACTTTTGCGGCGCGCTGCACAGCTACCTGGCTGGCGTGACGGTGGACGAAAACACACTGGCGATGAGTGCCTTTCACGAGGTCGTGCCCGGCGGCCATTTCCTGGGCAGCCAGCACACGCTGGCCAACTACACCACGGCGTTTTACGACTCGCACATCTCGGACGACACGCCGTTCGAGACCTGGACTGAGAACGGCAAAACAGACAGCGCCCAGCGCGCCAACAAACGCTGGAAGGCCGCATTGAACGAGTACGAAGCCCCTGCGATAGACCCTGGTGTGGATGAGGCAGTCCGAGAATTTGTCGATCGCAAAAAGGCATCCATGACCGACCAGTGGTATTGATTGAAAGCACCTGCCATGTCCACCAATACTCACGTTCAAGCCCCTCGCAGTAATGACCCCCTGCTGCAACCCTTTCAGCTCAAACACCTGCGGCTTAAGAATCGCATCATGACCACCTCGCACGAACCTGCCTACCCCGTGGATGGCATGCCCAAGGAGCGCTACCGCGCCTACCATGTGGAGCGCGCCAAAGCCGGTATTGCCCTGACCATGACGGCAGGCTCTGCAGCTGTTTCGCGCGACAGCCCGCCGGTGTTCAACAACATCCTGGCCTACCGCGACGAGGTGGTGCCCTGGATGAAAGACCTCACCGATGCCTGCCACGAACACGGCGCGGCGGTGATGATCCAGCTCACCCACCTGGGGCGGCGCACCAGCTGGTCCAAGGCCGACTGGTTGCCCGTGGTGTCACCCTCGCACCAGCGTGAGGCCTCGCACCGGTCCTTCCCCAAAAAGATGGAAGACTGGGACATTGCCCGCATCATCAAAGACTATGCCGACGCCGCGGAGCGCATGAAAGAAGCCGGGGTGGACGGCATCGAGCTCGAAGCCTACGGCCATCTGCTGGACCAGTTCTGGTCACCCGCCACCAACGAGCTGGACGCGCCTTATGGTGGCTCGCTGGACAACCGTTTGCGTTTCACGCTGGAGGTGCTCGACGCGATTCGCGCGCGGGTGGGTGCCGAGTTCATTGTCGGTGTGCGCGGCACGGCCGATGAATGTATGCCGGGCGGCCTGACCAAGATTGAGGGCCTGGGAATCTGCAACCGGTTGGCGGCCAGCGGCAAGGTGGACTTTTTGAACATCATCCGCGGGCACATCGACACCGACGCGGGCCTGACCGACGTGATCCCTGTGCAGGGCATGCGCAGTGCGCCGCATCTGGATTTTGCAGGGGATATCAGAGCTCAAATGACCGGCCGAGCGGGTGGTCTGGGCACCATCCCCATCTTCCACGGCGCCAAGATTCAGGACGTGACCACGGCGCGCCACGCCATCGAATCGGGCAAGCTCGACATGGTCGGCATGACCCGCGCCCATATGGCCGACCCGCACATCGTTCGCAAGATCATGATGGGCCGAGAGGACACCATCCGCCCCTGTGTGGGCGGCAATTTTTGCCTGGACCGTATCTACCAGGGCGGTGAAGCCTATTGCCTTCACAACCCCGCCACCGGGCGCGAGCTGACCATGCCGCATGACATCCCCCCGGCCACGGTCAAACGCAAGGTGCTGGTGGTAGGGGCCGGGCCTGCGGGGCTGGAGGCCGCACGGGTGGCCGCCGAGCGCGGGCACACCGTGGTGGTGCTGGAAGCCGCTCCTAAGCCCGGTGGCCAGATCCGCCTCACCGCAGTCAGCGCTCGCCGCCGCGAAATGATGAGCATCATCGACTGGCGCATGGCACGGTGTGAGGAGCGCGGAGTTCAGTTCCGTTTCAACACCCTGGCCGATGCCGCTGCGGTGCTGGCCGAGTCGCCCGATGTGGTCATCATCGCCACCGGGGGCCTGCCGCACACCGAGGTGCTGAGCCAGGGCAATGAGCTGGTGGTGTCCACCTGGGACATCCTGAGTGGCGACGTGAAACCGGGCCGCAACGTGCTGCTGTTTGACGATGCCGGTGACCACGCTGCGCTGCAAGCCGCCGACGTGATTGCCGCCACCGGTGCCAAGCTGGAAATCATGACGCCCGACCGATCCTTCGCCCCCGAAGTCATGGGCATGAACCTCGTGCCCTACATGCGCAGCCTGCAAAAGCATGACGTGACCTTCACGGTGACTTTCAGGTTGATGTCGGTGGAAAAAGAGGAGGGTGGTGCCCTTCTGGCCAAGGTGGGCAGCGACTACGGCGGTGTACACAAAGAGCGCCGCATCGACCAGGTGGTGGTCAACCACGGAACCCGCCCGCTCGACGAGCTTTATTTTGAACTGAAGCCCAAGTCCAGCAACCGGGGCGAGGTGGACTACACGGCACTGATTGACGGCCAGCCACAGGCTGCGAGCACAACCGGGGGCTTCCAGCTGTTCCGCATTGGCGATGCCGTGTCGGCTCGCAACACCCACGCGGCCATTTTTGATGCGTTGAGGTTGGTGAAGGATTTGTAGGTGGCTCGCCTCAATGCTACGAAAATGGTAGCTGACTATTCAATAGGAATGAGGACTTTGGGGAAATTTTATTTCTGAATTGTCGCTCGAGTCCCCCTTGGGGATTTTCTCTTCATGAAAGCGTAGGTATCCCGATAGACAATCCATCCCTGTTTTCATTCGCCAGCCCGTTTCTCCATGACCCCACTCGAACCCAGCCTCGACCCACCTGCCACCTACTTGATCGGCGTTGACACCGGCGGCACCTACACCGATGCCGCCATCATCGAGGCCAGAGGCCACCGCGTGATTGCCACGGCCAAGGCCATCACCACAAAAGGCGATTTGGCAATTGGGGTGACTGAGGCCATCACATTGGCAGTCGCGAATTTGCCCCAGGGCTTGCAGCCGGAGGACATTGCGATGGTGTCGGTGTCCACCACGCTGGCCACTAACGCGGTCGTGGAGGGGCACGGCAGCGCGGTGGGGGTGGTGCTGATCGGGTTTGACGCGGCCATGGTGGCGCGCACCGGCATTGCGACGGCCTTCCCTGGTTTGCCGGTGGAGGTGATCGCTGGTGGGCATGACCACAATGGCGAGCCGCTTGCGCCGCTGGACACCGACGCGCTGGACGCCGCCCTGCGGCGCATTGCCAGCAAGGTGGACGCGTTTGCGGTGGCGTCCACGTTTGCCACTCGCAACGCTGCTCATGAGATCGCTGCGCGGGAGTTCATCGTGGCCCGCACCGGTAAACCGGTCACGCTGTCGACCGAGTTGTCGTCGTCGCTGGATGCACCGCGTCGCGCCCTGACAGCTGCTCTCAACGCGCGGCTGATTTCACGCGTCTCGACGCTGATCGAGGCGGTGAACCGTGCGATGACGCAGTTGCACATTCACTGCCCGCTGATGATCGTCAAGGGCGACGGTACGCTGGCGCTGGCTGAATCGGTTGCCACGCGGCCCATCGAAACCGTGCTGTCCGGCCCCGCCGCCAGCCTGGTGGGCGCGCAGTGGCTCTCGGGGCTGAACAGCTTCATCATGTCGGACATGGGTGGCACCACCACCGATCTGGGTGTGTTGGTCGAAGGCCGACCCCGCGTCACTCAGGACGGTGCCGATGTGGGCGGCTGGCGCACCATGGTGCGGGCGATTGATGTACGCACCATCGGGCTGGGCGGGGACAGTGAGGTAGTGCTGGGTGCCCACGGCAAATTGACGGTCAGCCCGCACCGAGTGGTACCGGTGGCCCTGATTGGGCAGCGTTACCCCGAGGTGCTGAAAATGCTGGAATCGGACTTGGCGGATGTGGATGGCGGTGGCTCCATGCACGGCCGGTTCGTGCTGCTGCCGTTTGGAGCACGCCAAGGGGAGGCTGCAGCACATCTCGCCGGTGAGTTGTCTCAGCGCGAGGCGGATGTTTTGCGTGTCGTCATCGACCGCCCCCAGCCTTATCGGAAAATTGGCAACTCCATCACGGCGCAGCGTGCCATCGCCTCACTCAAGCGCAAGGGGCTGGTGCAGGTCAGTGGTTTCACGCCGTCTGATGCCGCGCACGTGCTGGGCTTGCAGGCCAACTGGTCGTCTGAGGCCGCGCTGATGGCTGCGCAACTGGGCGCCCGCTTGCGCGATATGAAGTTCCCGACACCCGAGCGCACCTCAGCCTATGCGCGTGAGGTTTGGAGCGAAACGGTTCGCCTGACCGGGCGTGCCATTCTGGAAACAGCCTTTGGCGTGACTTTGCCGGAGAGCCCCGTTCAGAACCAGTTGTTGAATGCCGTATGTTCCGGCGCACCGCAGTTCGGGCTGGCCACCCTCAGCATGAAGCCATCTGTGCCGGTGGTGGCGGTGGGTGGCCCCGTCAAGGTGTATTACGGGGAAGTCGGGCGGCGGCTGGGTTGCGAGATGGTGTTTCCCGAACATTGTGATGTAGCCAATGCCGTGGGTGCGGCAACGGGTGTGGTCGCGCAATCGGTCACGGTGCGAGTGGACGGGGACGGCAGCGGCTTGTTCCGGGTTCATTCCACAGTGGGAACTCGGCAATTCACCGATGCGGCATCCGCCCTGGAGGCCGCAACGGCGATGGCCCAAGACGCCGCGCGCGACGCCGTGATCGCCATGGGGGCACAGGAACCGGAGGTCAAACTCAGCGTGCGCAAGCAGTGGCTGCCGAACGCAGTCAGCGACACCGGTCTGCTGGAGGCGGTGATTGTGGCCGAGGCCATTGGCCGGCCCAACGCAGCGGCCGGGAGTTAGCTCAAGAGTCCAGCGAGGCGGCGGGCGGGTTGTTCAGCACCAGCGCCACGGTTTGTAAACCCTGCGTGAGCAAGGTGTTGGTGTGGGCGGTGTTCAGGCTCAGCCGCACTGCAATCGGGGCGCGTGTGCGCCCCACGGCAAATTGGTCGGCAGTGCGCACCAGCACTCCGGCCTGACGCAGCGCCGTGGCAAATTGCCCGGCGCGCCAGGGTTCGGGCAGCGGCAGCCATAAATGCGGGTGGTGCGCGCTGTGGGTGTAGTCAATGCCGGCCAGGCAGTTGGCTGCGATGTGCAGACGCTCATCAATGCGCTGGCGTTGCAGGTCAATCAGGCGCTCGGCCTCGCCGCTGACCAGCCATCGGGTCACGATCTCGGGCATGAGCGGCGCCACCATCCAGCAGTCAGCGCGTATGCTGCCGGCCACCTTGTCCAGCCATTCGGGCGAAGCCTCCAGGTAGCCCACGCGCAAGCCGGGGGCCATCACCTTGCTCATGCTGGACATCAGGAAGGACTGATCCGGAACCAGGGTAGAAATGGCCACGGGCGGCTGGGCCAGCACGGCGGCGTGGACCACATCCTCCATCAGCAGCAATCCCCGCTTGCGGATGACGGCGGCAATCGCTTCGCGCCGGGCCATGGACATGGTGGTAGTCAGCGGGTTGTGCAACGTGGGTGAGCAAAACAACATCTTGGTGTTGAATGTTTTGGCGGCTTTGTCCAGGGCGTCCGGCAACAGGCCCTGCTCGTCCATCTCCAGACCAATCACTTGCAAACGCAGGGAGCGCGCCAGGGCCAACATGCCCGGGTAGCTCAAAGACTCTGCCAGGAGCGTGTCGCCCGGCCGTGCGATCGTGCGCAAAACACCGGCCAGACCATGCTGGGCACCGTGGGTCAGCATGACCCGGTTCCAGGCACCGGTGGTTCCAAAGCGCTTGAGCCAGCCTGCGCCGGCTACCCGGTGATGTTTGGAACCGGTTTCGGGCTGGTACTTCAGCACGTCAGCCATGCGGCCAGGGTCCAGACACAGCTGCTCAAAAACCTCGCGAAGTGCATTGACCTCGTCAGTGGCGATGGCCACGTTGTGAGCCAGGTCAATGAGCGGGGTAATGGGGATTTGAGGGTCGTGCGTCAGCGAGACATCGAGGTTACGCACGTAAGTGCCGTCCCCAACACGCGCCACGGCCAGGCCTTGTTTCTCCAGCGTGGCATAGGCACGGCTGACGGTGCCAGTGGTAACGCCCAGACGTTGCGCCAAAACTCGGTGCGGCGGCAGCTTTTCACCCGGTCCCAACTGACCATCAAGAATGGATTGCGCCAGCTCGGCAGCGATCGTTTGGTGTTTGGGCGCGCTGCTGCGTTTCTGGGGGAGGGCTGAGGTCATTGGGTGTGCCGGGCAATTAATTAAATTGTAGTGAACGTGGTGCAATCACAGAGCATCCAAAATCGGAGCAGACATTGTTTTTGAATGTGATTTTGATTCTGTCCGGAGATAATTTGACATGACCGATGAAGTACCCCCACCAGCCGCAGCACCCAGACGACGAGCGGGTCGCGGAAGCGGCACGGTCCGGGTGGCGCCATCGACGGCTAAATACCGCAAGCTGAAGCATCGCTTTCCGCCGACGCCGGTGGTGTCCGAGGACGAACTCGAGGCCATCCACGACGCCTCGCTGACCATCCTCGAAGAGATGGGCATGGACTTCATGCACCCGGGCGCGCGCGCGATCCTCAAGAAGGCCGGTGCCGATGTGCGCGAGGGCTCGCGAGCGCGTGCGGTTCGACCGCAACCTGATCCTGCAGGCCATCAAGACCTGCCCGTCCGAGTTCACGCTGCACGCGCGCAACCCCGAGCGCAATGTGCAGATCGGCGGCAAGAACCTGGTGTTTGCCCAGGTGGCCAGCCCGCCCAACTGCTCGGACCTGCAGGGCGGGCGGCGCGCCGGCAACCAGGTCGACTTCCGCAACATGGTGCGGCTGGCGCAGCGCTACGACATCGTGCACTGCCAGCGGCGGCTACCCGGTCGAGCCGGTCGACATCCATGCCTCGGTACGCCACCTCGATTGCCTGTCCGACATCGCCAAGCTGACCGACAAGCCGTTCCACGTCTATTCGCTGGGCAAGGAGCGCAACCAGGACGGCCTGGAGATCGCGCGCATTGCGCGCGGCATCTCGCGCGAGCAGATGGAGGCGCGAGCCATCGCTGTTCTCCATCATCAACAGCTCGTCGCCGCTGCGGCTGGACACGCCGATGCTGCAGGGCATCATCGAGATGTCGTCGCGCAACCAGATCATCATGCTGACGCCGTTCACGCTGGCCGGCGCGATGGCGCCGGTGACGATTGCCGGTGCGCTGGCGCAGCAGAACGCCGAGGCGCTGGCCGGCATCGCGTTCACCCAGATGGTGCGCCCTGGTGCGCCCGTGGTGTACGGCGGCTTCACGTCCAACGTCGACATGAAGACCGGCGCACCCGCCTTCGGCACGCCCGAGTACATGAAGGCGGTGCTGGCCGGCGGGCAGCTGTGCCGCAAGTACGGCATTCCGTACCGCACCTCCAATGTCTGCGCCGCCAACACGGTCGATGCGCAGGCCGCCTACGAGTCGGTGTTCTCGCTGTGGGCGCGTGATCCAGGCGCGGCGGCAACTTCATCATGCATTCGGCCGGCTGGATGGAAGGCGGGCTGACCTGCTTCGTTCGAGAAGTTCATCGTCGATGTCGATCTGCTGCAGATGGTGGCCGAGTTCCTGACGCCGCTCGATGTCAGCCCGGCCGGGCTGGGCCTGGATGCGGTGCGCGAAGTCGGCCCGGGTGGCCACTACTTCGGCACCGCCCACACGCTGGAGCGCTTCGAGAACGCGTTCTATTCGCCCATCATCTCGGACTGGCGCAATTTCGAGACCTGGCAGGAGGCCGGCAGCCCGACCGCGTTCCAGAAGGCCAATGCCGTCTGGCAGAAGGAGCTGGCGGCGTACGAGCGCCCGCCGATGGACGCGGCGATCGAGGAAGAACTCGATGCCTTTGTCGCCCGGCGCAAGCAGGAAGGCGGCGCGCCGACCGACTTCTGATCGCGACCTGCATCGCGCAGACGATCAGGCACGGCGCAGCGTTCGCAGACACGCAGCAGCGCATGCACAACGCAGACTCGGACACGGCAAATCTGAAGGAACCAGAACGTGAAGACAACAGCACAAGTGGTCGTGATTGGCGGTGGCGTGGTGGGATGTTCGGTCCTGTACCACCTGACCAAGAAGGGCTGGAAGGACGTCATGCTGCTCGAGCGCGACCAGCTCACGTCCGGCTCGACCTGGCACGCGGCCGGGGGCTTTCACACGCTCAACGGCGACCCGAACGTCGCGATGCTGCAGAGCTACACCGTGGGCCTGTACAAGGAGCTGGAAGAGATCTCCGGCCAGTCCTGCGGCCTGCACCTGTCGGCCGGCATCATGCTGGCCGACACGCCCGAGCGCATGGAGTTCCTCAAGACCACGGTGGCCAAGGGGCGTTACCTGGGCATGGCGACCGAAATCATCTCGGTGCACGGAGGCCAAGAACTACTTCCCGTTCATCGAGGAGCAGCACTTCATCGGTGCCCTGCTCGACCCCGAACGAAGGCCACCTCGACCCGTCCGGCACCACCTACGCCTATGCCAAGGCGGCCACGGCTCGGCGGCGCCACGATCGAGGTCCAGACCAAGGTCGAGGGCCTGGAGCAGAAGCCCGACGGCACCTGGCGCGTCATCACCAACAAGGGCGTGGTCGAGTGCGAGCACGTCGTCAATGCCGGCGGCCTGTGGGCGCGCGAGGTCGGGCGCATGGTCGGCATCGAGCTGCCGGTGCTGGCGATGGAGCACATGTACCTGGTGACCGACGACGATCCCCGAGGTCGTGGCCTACAACAAGCAGGCCGGCAAGGAAATCGGCCACGTCATCGACTTCGGCGCCGAGTGCTACCTGCGCCAGGAAGGCAAGGGCATCGTGCTGGGCGCCTACGAGAAGGCCTGCGTGCCCTGGTCGCCCAAGGAGACGCCGTGGAGCTTCGGCCAGGAACTGCTGCAGCCCGACCTGGACCGCATCGCGCCGTCGCTGGAAGTCGCGTTCCGCCATTTCCCCAAGCTCGAGAACGTCGGCATCAAGCGCGTCATCAACGGCCCGTTCACCTTCGCGCCCGACGGCAATCCGCTGGTCGGGCCGGTGCGCGGGCGCACCAACTTCTGGTCGGCCTGCGGCGTCATGGCCGGCTTCAGCCAGGGCGGTGGCGTCGGCCTGGCCTTGTCGAACTGGATGGTCGACGGCGACCCGGGTTTCGACATCTGGGGCATGGACGTGGCGCGTTACGGCGACTGGGCCACCCGCACCTATACCAATGCCAAGGTGCGCGAGAACTATGCGCGCCGCTTCAGCATCCGCTTCCCGAACGAGGAACTGCCGGCGGCGCGTCCGCTGCAGACCACGCCGCTGTACGACACCATGATCGCGCAGGGCGCGGTGATGGGCGACTCCTGGGGCATGGAGACGCCGCTGTGGTTTGCGCCCGCAGGGCACCGAGGCGAAGGACATCGTGTCGTTCCGCCGCTCCAACGACTTCGAGCCGATCAAGGCCGAGTGCAAGGCGGTGCGCGAGGCGGTGGGCGTGACCGAGATCGCCAACTTCGCCAAGTACGAGATCACCGGCCCGGGCGCCGAGCCGTGGCTGCTGCACATGATGACCAACACCATGCCCAGGCAGGGCCGCATCATGCTCACGCCCATGCTCAATCCGCAGGGCAAGATCATCGGCGACTTCACGATCGCCAAGGCCGCCGACGACCGCTTCATGATGTGGGGCTCCAGCCAGGCGCAGGTCTACCACATGCGCTGGTTCGAGCAGCACCTGCCCAAGGATGGTTCGGTGCAGATCGAGCCGCTGGGCATGAAGCTGATCGGCCTGTCGATCGCCGGGCCGAAGTCGCGCGAACTGCTGCAGCGCCTGACCGACGACGACGTGTCCAACGCAGCCTTCAAGTTCATGGACTACCGCGAGATGGAAGTCGCCACGGTGCGCGCCAAGGTGAACCGCGTCACCTATACCGGTGACCTGGGCTACGAGATCTGGGTCGCGCCCGGAATACCAGCGCCGCCTGTACCAGAGCATCCTGGACGCCGGCGCCGACCTGGGCCTGAAGAACTTCGGCATGCGCGCCTTGTTGTGCCTGCGGCTGGAGAAACACTTCGGCACCTGGTTCCGCGAGTTCCGCCCGATCTACGGTCCGTTCGAGGCCGGGCTGGACCGCTTCGTCAAACTCGACAAGCCCGACTTCATCGGCAAGGCCGCGGCGCTCAAGGAAAAGCACGACGGCCCCAAGACGCACCCGCATCTGCATGGTGGTCGATGCGACGGACTACCGACGTCATGGGCGACGAGCCGATCTGGGTCGACGGCAAGGTCGTGGGCTGGGTCACCTCGGGCGGTTATGGCCACTGGCGTCGACCAGTCGCTGGCGCAGGGCTATATTCCGACCGAACTGGTCAAGCCCGGCATGCAGACTGGAGATCGAGATCCTGGGCGAGCGCCGCGCCGCGCGCGTCTGCAGATCGAGCCGCCGTTCGACCCGCAAGCCCTGCGCATGAGGATGTAGGCATGGCCCAGCGCTATTCGGCCTGGTCGCTGTTCAAGAACGCCCTGGGCGGCCACCAGGGCTGGGAGCGTGCCTGGCGCGACCCCAAGCCGAAGAAGACGCTACGACGTCGTCATCATCGGCGGCGGCGGTCACGGCCTGGCCACGGCCTATTACCTGGCGCGCAACCACGGCATCCGCAACGTGGCGATCCTCGAGAAGGGCTATATCGGCTCGGGCAATGTCGGGCGCAACACCACCATCGTGCGCTCGAACTACATGATGCAGGAGAACACGGCGTTCTACGAGCATTCGATGTCGTTGTGGCGCGACCTGTCGGAGGACCTGAACTACAACGTGATGTTCTCGCCGCGCGGCTACCTGTTCGCCGCCTGCTCGCAGGCCTCGCTCGACGGCCTGGTGCGCCGCGCCAACACCATGCGGCTGAACGGCATCCGCGCCGACATCCTGACGCGCGACGAGGTGCAGAAGGAGGCGCCGTACCTGGACTTCTCGTCGCAGGCCCGGTTCCCGATCTACGGCGGCATGTTGCAGCCCGATGCCGGCACCGCGCGCCACGATGCGGTGGCCTGGGGCTATGCGCGCGCCGCCGACCAGCTCGGGCGTCGACATCATCCAGAACTGCGAGGTGCTGGACTACCTCTGGGCCGGCGAGCGCATCGTCGGCGTCAAGACCAGCCGCGGCGACATCGGCGCCGGCAAGGTGGCGGTGGCGGTGGCCGGCCACACCTCGGTGCTGGCGCAAAAGGCCGGCCTGCGCCTGCCGATCGAAAGCCATGTGCTGCAGGCCTTCGTGACCGAATCGATCAAGCCGGTGGTGCACCATGTGGTGGTGTGGTCGGCCACCTATTTCTATGTCTCGCAGTCCGACAAGGGCGGCCTGGTGTTCGGCGGTCACATCTGGACCGCTACAACAGCTACGCGCAGCGCGGCAATCTGCCCAACGTGGCCGAGACCACGCAGGGGCTGGTCAGCCTGATTCCGTTCGCGTCGCGGCTGCGCCTGCTGCGCCACTGGGGCGGCATCATGGACATGACGCCCGACGGCAGCCCCATCATCACCACGCACGCCGGTGCGACGGCCTGTACCTCAACGGCGGCTGGTGTTATGGCGGCTTCAAGGCCACGCCGGCGTCGGGCTGGTGTTTTGCGCACACCATTGCGCACGACCAGCCGCACGCACTACAACGCCGGCTTCACGATGGACCGCTTTGCCAAGGGCCGCTACATCGACGAGGCCGGTTACGGCCCGTACAACCATCTGCAATAGGAGCGCAACGCATGCTGAGAATCCATTGCCCCTATTGCGGCGAACGCGACCACGACGAGTTCAGCTATTTCGGTGACGCGACCAAGACCTACCCGCCGCTGGGCGCCGAACACCATGACGCCTGGGTCGAGGCGGTCTACATGCGCGACAACCCCAAGGGCGAACACCTGGAGTTCTGGCAACACACGCTGGCCTGCCGGCGCTGGCTGGTGGTGCGCGCAACACCGTCAGCCATGACATCCTGGCCGTGATGCCGGCGCGTGAAAGGCCCGCGGCATGAGCGCAGTCCCAGACATCGGGCGGTGCATTCCGGATGGCCGACGGCGGGCGGATCGACCGCGACGCAGCCGTGTCCAGTTCCACTCACGACGGCCAGACCCTGGCCGGTTTTGTCGGCGACACCGTGGCCGCGACGCTGCTGGCGCATGGCATTCATCTGGTGGCGCGTTCGTTCAAGTACCACCGCCCGCGCGGCATCATGGCCGCCGGCGTCGAAGAGCCCAATGCCCTGCTGACGGTGGGCAGCGGCGCGCGGCAGGAACCCAATATCGCGGCCACCGTGCTCGAACTGCAATGCGGCCTGCAACGCGCACGCAGAATGCCTGGCCGTCGGTCGGTTTCGACCTGATGGCGATCAACTCGCTGTTGTCGCCGATTTTTCGTGGCCGGTTTCTATTACAAGACCTTCATGGGGCCCGACGCGCAAGGCCTGGATGTTCTACGAGCATTTCATCCGCAAGGCCGCCGGTCTGGGTGTGGCCTCGACCAGGCCGATCCGGACCGTTACGACTGGCAGCACGGCTTTCACCGATGTGCTGGTGATCGGCTCCGGCCCGGCAGGCCTGAGTGCCGCGCTGGGTGCGGCGCAGGCCGGTGTTGGACGTGACGCTGGTCGAGCAGGATTTCGAACTGGGTGGCTCCTTGCTGGCGCAGCCGGTCGACAGCGCCCAGGCGCAATGGCTGGCCAGATGCTCGCGGATCTGCGGCAACCGGCCGAGTGCGCCTGCTGACACGCGCCACCGCCTTCGGCCTGTACGACGGCAACACCGTCGGCGTGGTCGAACGCACCGCACCCGGCCTGGCCGACGCAGCCCATGGTGTTCCGCGCCAGCGCCTGCATATCCTGCGGGCCAAACTCTGGTGATGGCCTGTGGTGCGCTAGAGCGCCCGCTGGTGTTTGCCGGCAACGACCGACCGGGCGTGATGCTGTCCGGCGCGGTGGGCACTTACGTCAACCGGTATGGTGTGGTGGCGGGAAGGCGAGCAGTTTTTGGCACCAACAACGATGCGGCCTATCTGGATGCCATCGCTTTGGCCAAAGCGGGTGCAGAAGTGACTTTGGCGGACGTGCGACCGCAAGTGTCGCCCGACTTGTTGGCGCTGGCTGGAGGTGCCGGTGTCAAAGTCAAACCTTCAACCGCCATTGTTCATGTGCGTGGTGCACACCGCGTCAAGACCTGCGCTCTGGCAACCTATGACCTGGCCTCGGGAAAAGTGACAGGGGGTCTTACGGATCAAACTGTGGACCTGGTCGCCATGTCAGGTGGCTGGACGCCGACCGTGCACTTGACATCGCATCGGGGTATCAAACCGGTGTATCGGTCCGATATTGCGTGTTTTGTTCCCGGCGGGTTTGACCGTGCGCACTTTGGCGCCGGTAGCATGATGGGCACCCAGACATTGGGAGATGCCATTCAAAGTGGGTGGGATGCTGCACGGCAAGCGGCTTCCGCATGCGGTCAGTCTTTGGGGCTGCCCCCCCCGGCGGGACCTTCAGCGTGGGACTTATCACTTGGTTTTGTGCCTGTCGGGCCCATCCTTTCCGCTAAGTCCATCGACAAATCTTTTGTGGATTTTCAAAGTGACGTGACGGTGGACGACATTGATCTGGCCCATCGCGAGGGTTATCAGTCGGTGGAACATCTCAAGCGATACACCACCCTGGGCATGGGCACCGACCAGGGCAAGACGTCGAATCTGAATGCGCTGGCCATCATGGCCGCGAAACGGGGGCTGGGAATTACCGATGTAGGTACGACGACCTTCCGGCCGCCGTATACGCCAGTCACCATCGGTGCGCTGGCTGGGCGCAGCGTGCGCTCCCATCTGGCGCCAGTGCGGCGCACCGCCATGCATGACTGGCATCTCCAACACGGCGGCGAGATGATGGAAGCTGGGGACTGGAAGCGACCGCTGTGGTACAGAACCAACGGTGCCAGTCTGTCGGAGGCCTACAAGGCCGAGATGGCGATCGTGCGCGAACAGGTCGGCATCGCCGACGTGTCCACGCTGGGCAAGATCGATGTGCAAGGCCCCGACGCGGCCGAGTTCCTGAACCGTGTCTATGTCAACGGTTTTGCCAAACTGCCGGTCGGCAAGGCCCGGTACGGCTTCATGCTGCGCGAGGATGGCATCGTCATGGACGACGGCACCACCAGCCGAATCAGCGAGACCGAATTCTTCATGACCACCACGACAGCGCAGGCGGCGCGTGTCATGAGTCACCTCGAGTTTCTGCTGCAGGTGGTCTGGCCGGAGCTGCGTGTGACTGTGGCCTCAGTGTCAGACCAGTGGGCCGCCATGAGTATTGCCGGTCCGAAGTGCGAGACGTGTTGACGGAAGCCTTTCCAGGTATTGATTTCAGCAATGAGGCGTTTCCATTCATGGGTGTGCTTGATACCTCTCTCACGGGCGCTCTGAACGGAGTCAAAGTTCGCATCATCCGGCTGACGTTCTCAGGTGAGATGGCCTACGAGGTCTATGCACCCACCCACCTCGGCCGACGAGTCTGGGAGCACCTGATCGAGCGCGGCAAACCCTGGAATCTTCGACCCTATGGCCTGGAGGCACTGGGTTCGCTTCGGATCGAAAAAGGCCATGTGGTGGGCTCCGAGATGGACGGACGCACCACGCTGGACGACATGGGCATGGGCAAAATGGCCAGCACGCTCAAGCCATTCTGGGGTGATGCGCTCCGGCGCAGCGAGCACCTGGTGCGAAACGATCGACCGACTCTGGTGGGGCTGGAGTCCACGGGTGAAGGTGCCTCACCGTCCAATGGTGCCATCCTGTTCTTTGTCGACGACGAAATCGAGGGCCATGGCCGTGGGCACATCACGTCCACCACCTACAGCAAATCCATGGGCAAGGCGATTGGTTTGGGCCTGCTGCAGGGCGGCACCAGTCGTGTCGGGCAGGAAGTCATTGCCGCATCGCCGGTTCATGGTCGTCAATATCGCCTGAAGGTCGTGGCGCCCTGTTTCCTGGACCCAGAAGGGGAGCGCTATCGTGGCTGATACATCACTATTTCACAGCCCCTTTGAAGGGCATGCACTGGGCGACAGGCCTACCCGAGCTGGAGCGATTGAAGTTGAAGTTCGGGCCCGTCGTTTGGACAGCGTCGTGCTGGTCAGCACCTGGCCGGCCGGCATTCAGTTGCTTTGTGAGAAGTTGGGGCCATCGTTAGGTGTGGACCTGCCAGCCAGGACAGGACTGATGGCCCGAAGTGCCGCGGGTATGGTGATGCGCACCGGCCCTGAGGAATACATGCTTGTCTCGCAATTTAGCGACGAAGTTTCCAGGGACATGGCGGAATTTTTGCAAAAATCAATTCCCGCTGACATGGGTTCCGTCACTGACCTGAGCCATGCGCGATGTTGCATCCATATCCAAGGTTCGAAGTGCTTGGAGTCACTTGGCAAACTGTTTGCGCTGGATTTCCGGGAAGAAGAGTTTCCCGTCAATGAATTTCGCCTGAGCGGGCATCACCATGTGCCTTGCACTTTGCAACGCTTGGGGCACGATGAATTTAACTTGATTGTTTTCAGTACCTATGCCAACGGCCAACTGGGAACCCTGCTGGACGCCGCCCTGGAATACGGGCTCCGCCTGACAAGTCCGCGTTGATCCGGGACCAGGCCCATTGGCCAGGGCGCTAAAATCTTGCGTAATATTGTGTAACAGCCCCGTACACCTCATTCCGCATGGATTCCCTGTCACCCCACATGCAACTGGCCTTGATGCTGGTTTTGCTGATGCTGTTGCCTTTTGCCTTGATCTACGTGTGGCGCTTTTTTGTCAAACGGGCGCGTCGGCGTGAGGCCGAGGCCATGTTGCAGGGCAACAAGATTTACAGTGAATGGCGAAGCAACAAGCAGCCTTGATCGCTAAATCGCGCGCTCGGGTGACCGCCAGGCCGAGAAATGCCGCATCACCATGGGGAGCGTCAAGAGACCGCCGGCCAGCGTGGCAGTGAGCCCAGGCGCAATCATCAACAGCGCCGCGCAGAAGCACAGGTATTGCTCCCAGCGCTTCATTTCGACGAGGAAATATTTGGACAGGGCTGCCGCCAAAATGGTGATGCCCAGCACGCACCCCGCGAAGGTGACGACAAAGTCGTACCAGGTGAAACCTTTGGCGACCAGCAGCAGCGACGGTGAAAAGACGAATACAAAGGGGACGAGTGCTTTGGCCATTCCCAGTCGAAAGGCTGTATTGCCCGTTTTGAACGGATCACTGCCAGCCATGCCTGCAGCGGCATAGGCGGCCAATGCGACGGGTGGGGTTATGTCCGCCAGCACCCCGTAATAAAAGACGAAGAAGTGGGCAACCAACGGCTCCACGCCCAGTTGAACCAGCGTTGGGGCAGCCACGGTAACCATGATGATGTAGTTGGCGGTGGTCGGGATGCCACAGCCCATCAAGATGCAGACAACACCCGTCATCACCAACGCACAAAGCAGGGTGAGGGACTGCGGTGAGGCCATGGCCATCGGAATCACCGTAGATAGCCCAGCAGCAATACTTTGGGCTGCGCCTGTGATGATGAAGCTGATTTTGAAGCCTACACCAGTCAATGTGACGACCCCAATCACAATACCCACAGTCGCGGCAGCAGCCCCAACGGCCAGCGCATATTTGGCACCCGTTTCAAAGGCCTCGACCAAAGCGGCATGGTCGATCCGGCCCCGGATATGGGCAAACTTTTGAAGCATCAGGGCAGCGCCCACGCCGATCGCAAACAGGCCCAGTTTCACGGCTGAATTCAGATTGCCGTAGTCGCCAAAGGCAATGGCGATCAGTAAAACATGCATGCCCACCAGCATTGCCCAGTTTTTGAACGTGTTTCCCTGGGTATCCGTGGAGATGCCGACGATGGCGCAGGACGAGATGCCCACAAAAGCTGCCAGGTACGGCGTTCGGCCCGACACCAGAATACTGATTAACAGCAACAAGGGAATCAGCGTCGGCCAGCGCATCTTGAAAGAGGCTTTCAGTTTGGGCATTTCCTCGTCGGTCAGCCCCCTCAGACCATACCGCTTGGCTTCAAAATGAACCTGCATGAACACGCCAAAAAAGTGCATGAACGCGGGTATGACCGCTGCCGTGATGATGGTCTGGTAAGGCAGATTCAGGAACTCAATCATCAGAAAAGCCGCCGCGCCCAACACGGGTGGCGTGATCTGTCCGCCCGTTGATGACGCTGCTTCTACCGCCGCTGCAAAGTGTTTTTTGTAGCCAACCCGAATCATGGCGGGAATGGTCAGCGAACCGACCGTAACGGCATTGGCTACGGAGGAGCCACTCAGCATGCCGAACAATGCAGACCCAAACACGCTGACCTTGGCAGGCCCACCGGCGTACCGGCCCGCCACGCTGGCTGCAATGTCCAGAAACAGTTGGCCCAGCCCAACCCGTGTTGCCAACACACCAAACAGGACAAAGTGGAAAACATAGGTTGCCACCACACCCACCGCCACACCATAGATGCCCTGGCTGGTGAGGTACTGGTGATTGATCATCTGGCTCCAACTTGCCCCTGCATGCTTGAGCAAGCCGGGGAACAGGGGCCCCGCCAGCGCGTACCCTGTAAAACACAGCGCGATGATGGGCAGTGGCCAACCCATGGACCGACGTGTGGCCTCCAACAAAGTAAAGAACAGAATGGTGCCCAACACCACATCGGCGTTATTGGGATTGCCAATCCGAAAAGCCAGACCGTCAAATACGTAGGGGATGTAGAGAACACTGACTGCGCAGCAGCCTGCCAGCAGCCAGTCCACCAGGGGCACGCCCCCGGGCGTCGACCACTTGTGGTGCCATCGCGCCTCAGACGCTGTTTTGCTCCCTGCAAACACCAGAAAGATCAGGCTCAGCACAAACGCCATATGGATGCCGCGGTGCGTGGTTTCCTGCAGCAGGCCAAAGCCGGCGGTGTAATAGTGAAAGCATGACAGGGTGATCAGTGACCATTTGACGATGGCAGTTGCAGGTGCAACCGTGGGCCTGAACCGCATTTCAGGATCAAATTTTTCCTCAAGCTCCTGCAGCTTTTTGCCATCAGGCAACTCTGTTGATGGGGTTGCAGGGAGAGTAGCGCTCATTGAATTCCCTTGGCAAAGTCTGACTGCGAATATCGAAAGTACAACGAGAACGGGCGGCAGGGCCGCCCGTGTCTGTTCAACCTCACATTACCAGTATTACTTCAGAACACCCGCTTCTTTGTAAAACCGCTCAGCGCCGGGGTGAAAGGGAATGCCGGCGCCCATCACCGCGTTTTTCAACGTGATGAGCTTGCCTTTGGCGTGGCCTGCCGCCAAAGTTTTTTGAGCTGCATCGCTGTACAGCGCTTTGGTGACCTGGTAGACGGTTTCTGCATCCACTTTGGCGCTTGTTACCCATTGGGCGCCGACGGACAAGGTATTGACGGCAGCGACATCTTTGTAAGTTGCCGCAGGAATGTTGTCGTTTGCAAAGAATGGGCTGGCCATGCGCAGACCCTCAGCCTGAGCGCCGTCAATCGGCAGTAACTCAATGCCCGCGCCGCTGGACGCCAATTCGGAAATGGCGCCAGCCGGTGCACCGCCTACGAAGAAAAACGCATCGAGCGCGCCATCTTTCATCTTGTCACCGGCCTGATTGGGCTTGATGTACTCGGGCTTGATGTCACTTTCCTTGATGCCATAGGCCGCCAAAATCAGGCGGGCATTGACCAAGGTTCCGGAGCCGGGTTCATCCAAGGCAACCCGTTTGCCTTTCAAGTCGGCGATGGTTTTGATGCCTGAACCCTTCTTGACAACCACATGCACGGTTTCCGGGTACAAATTGGCAATCAGACGAAGGTCGGGAATATTCGCTTTGCCCTCAAAAATGCCAGTGCCTTTTTGGGCCCACGTGGCGACGTCCGACTGGCTGAACCCGGACTCCATGGAGCCTCCTGCCACGGCGTTGACATTGGCGAGCGAACCGTTGGAAGCCTGGGCCGTGGCCACAATTTTCCCGGGAACCGAGACTGCATTCGCAATCATCCCTCCGATGGGGTAGTAGGTACCTGCCGTACCACCGGTCCCGATGCGAAAGAATTGCTGGGCTTGCACGGCACCTGACATCGCGAGTGCGCTGGCAATAGCGACCACGACGGACAGTGCGAGTTGTTTAATTTTCATGAATGGATCCTGGTGAGTTAATCGGAAATTCAAGTCGTCATCATAAGGGCGGATGGCGCTTCATGGGTCGATCGATGCACTCCACCGGTCGCCCCAACTGCGGGCTTGATCCGTTTCGCGCCGCTCGCGTTTGGTGGGGCGTCCTTGGGTCAGGCTCAGCGCGGGTTCGGGTGAGAGTCGCCGTGACTCGGCGGCGGCAACCCGTCGCTCGATGGAGTCAGGCGTCTCTGCAAACAGCAACGCAGCCACCGGGGCTGAGCCCCGCTTGTCGCTGACTCCCAAAACGGTCACGGTGCGGGAAATAACCCCGGTGCGAACCTGTAGCTGATCACCTGCCTTGACTTCCCTCGACGGCTTGACGGCCACCCCATTGAGGTGAACTCGACCTTTGTCAATCTCGTCGCTTGCCAGGGTGCGGGTTTTATAGAAGCGGGCGGCCCAAAGCCATTTATCAATTCGAAGTTTTTCCATGGGTACAGAACTGGATTGCGTTGCGCCAAAGGCAGACAAATCTTACGTCAATGGCAATTCACGACAGGGGAAGGCGCACGGTTGCATCCAATCCGACGATTCGCCCATGCTCCCATCTCGAATCAAGGCTGATACTGCCACCGAGCGCCGTGACCACCTCAAAGCAAATGGCCAGGCCCAGCCCGGAGCCGGATCGCTGCTCGCCGGCCGAGAACGGCTGAAACAAGCGGGCCCGGAGGGAATCTGGAATGCCAGGACCACTATCGCTGACGACCAGGGCAGCATGCCGCCCGTCGCTCCAAAGTCTCACACTGAGAGCGCTGCCCTGAGGGGTGTGTCGAATGGCGTTGTGCAACAAGTTGCGCGAGATTTCCCGCAGCATCCAGTCATGGGCCAATAAAAGGGCATCGGTTGTCGTGATCTCAAAGTCCACGTTTTTAGCGGCGATCAGTGGCGACAGGTCCAGTGCTACTTCCCGCAGCACCGAGGCCCAATTCACAAGTGCGAGGGCAGGCTGTTGCCGCAACTGTTCAACTTTGGCCAGCGCCAGCATCTGATTGGCCAAGACGGTGGCGCGGTCTACGGTTTCCTTGATCTCAAGCAGGGCCTGTGGGGCGTCGACATCGCCACGCAAGGCCGACTGAACTTGCACCTTCAGCACCGCCAGAGGCGTGCGGAGTTGGTGAGAGGCGTCTCTGACGAACCGTTTTTGATGGGCCAGCAAGTGGGCCAGCCGTGCCATGGTGGTGTTGGTGGCATCCACCAACGGAATGAGTTCAAGCGGGGCACCCGGTGCGGTCAATGGCGTCAAGTCGCCGTCAGGGCGGGCCTTGAGTTGTTCACTCAGTCTGCGCACAGGTCGTGTGGCGCGCTGCACCACCACCACGACCACCAGCAAAATCACAATGACCAGGATCAGTTGACGCCAGAGGGTGTCAATGAGAATTTGGCGGGCCAGCGTTCGCCTCAGCTCCAGTGTTTCGGCCACTTGCACCACTGCCATGACCCGTGCTTTACCCATGGCAACGGGTTGGAGAAGCACAGCAACCCGCACAGGGTCTCCCCGATAGCTGCTGTCATAAAAGTCCACCAACGCGGCGTAGGGGCCGCGGTCAGGCAGCTCCCCTTCCCATTTGGGAAGGTCGGGAAAACCGTCGATCAACTGGCCACTTTTGCTGGAGATGCGGTAAATCATGCGACTTCGGTTGTCAGCCTCAAAAGCCTCCAGCGCGGCGTAAGGCACTGTGGCACTGAGCTGGGCGTTTTCAGCGTCGCCTTCAGCTTCTATGAGCTCGCCAATCGATTTGGCCGAAGCCAACAGGGTGCGGTCATAAGCCGTATTGACAGCGTTCAGAGCTTGACGGTACAGGCTGAAGGTGTCCACGATGATGAAAAGGCCGATCGGCACCAGAATTCCCAAAAACAGATAACGCCGCAATGAACTGGCACGGGTATTTGCGGCAATGCTCATTCATGCATCTCCGGCCAATTTCAACAGGTAACCCAAACCCCGCAATGTCATCAGTTGAGCCCCGGTGGGCGCCAGCTTTTTGCGTAGGCGGTAGGCCACGACCTCAATGGCCTCAAACTGCACTTCAACCGCTTGGGGAAACACCAACTCAAACAGCCGCTCTTTGCTGACGGCGTGACCCGGCCGCGCCAGCAAGGGCCGCAAAAAGGCCAATTCGCGTGGGCTCAGGTCGAAAACCTGCCCCGAGAAATAGACTGCGCCACTATCTTTATCATAGCTAAGTATTGAATTGGGACGGGGACTTGGAGGGGATTCTATTGATGAACCCGGACTGCGGCGGCGCAGGGCCCTGACACGGGCTTCCAGTTCGTCCAGGTCAAAGGGTTTGGGCAGGTAATCATCGGCTCCAGCGTTGAGGCCCAACACCTTGTCACCCACGGTTCCGCGCGCAGTCAGGATGAGTACAGGCGTGGTCAACCCGCTTTGTCGGGCCTGTGTCAGTACTGCCAATCCATCCATGCCTGGCAGCGTCAGATCCAGCAGAACCACGTCCGGTTCGGTCGCACTCCACTGGTCCAGAGCCTGTCTCCCATCTGCGCACTCTTCCACAACCCAGCCCAGGCGGCTGAGCGAACGGGACAGTGCCGTGCACATGGCCCTATCGTCCTCAATCAACAACAGTTTCATGCCTGAGACCTTAGCACGGAGAGTGCAGCTTGATCCTGCAACTCCGTACTTTCCCTAGTCAAATCTTGCGGGAACAGACAGCCAAATGACAGCCACTGCCTGCACCATCACCGGGTTGATCAACCTCTAAGGAGAACGCTATGCGTCGCGATACGTTTTTGAAATCCATGGTGGCCGCTGCCGCCGCAGGTGCCTTGCCCTTGTCGGCAATGGCGTCGACCAACATCAAGATGATGATTCCCGCCAACCCTGGTGGCGGCTGGGATACGACCGGTCGCGCACTTGGCAAGGCCATGCAGGACGCCAAAGTGGCTGACACCGTCACCTATGAAAACAAGGGCGGTGCAGCCGGTGCGTTGGGGCTGGCCCAGTTCGTCAATGGCAGCAAGGGCGACGCCAATGCACTGATGGTGATGGGCGCCGTCATGCTCGGCGGCATCATCACCGGAAAGCCACCGGTATCACTCAGCGCTGCCACTCCACTGGTGCGCCTGACCAGTGAGTACAACGTTTTTGTCTTGCCTGCCAATTCACCTTTCAAGACCATGAAAGATGTGATCGAGCAACTCAAGAAAGACCCGGGCAGCGTGAAGTGGGGCGGTGGCTCACGAGGTTCCACAGAGCACATTGCAGCGGCCATGATTGCCCGTGAAGTGGGCGTGGACCCCGCCAAGATCAATTACGTGGCATTCCGTGGGGGCGGTGAAGCGACTGCCGCCATTTTGGGTGGCAACGTGACGGTGGGCGGCAGTGGTTACAGTGAATTTTCGGAGTACATCGACACCGGCAAGATGAAAGCCCTGGCGGTTACCTCGGGCACTCGGCTTAAAGGTGTGGCGGTTCCCACCTTGAAAGAACTCGGTATCAATGTCGAAATCGGCAATTGGCGTGGCGTGTACGGTGCCCCTGGCATCACGCCAGAGCAGCGCAAGGCCCTGGTTGACATGCTGGTCAAGGCATCCAAGTCCAAAGCATGGGCCGAGGCCATGACAAAAAACAGCTGGACGCCGGCTTTGCTGACTGGAGCCGAGTTCGAGAAGTTTGTCGATGACGACTTCGCCTCACTTCGGGCCACCATGGTCAAGTCCGGCATGATTTGACCCTTGAGACTTCACCAACGCATTTGTGCTTCACCATGACACATCAATCAGAAAAATCCATATCGCTGCAAACACTGGTGGGTGGTGGCGTGGTGTTGTTGGGCCTGGGGCTGGGAGCGGGCGCGATCAGCATCCCTTCCACCGCGGGTTACGCAGGCGTTGGTCCTAATTTCTTGCCGTGGCTGGTATCGGCTGCGCTCACGCTGTGCGGCGCTTTCATGGTCTACGAAGCGCGTTCCGGCGGCTTTCGCGACATGGAAGAGGCCGATGGCGAAAAGCCCTATTGGCCAGGCTTTGTATGGATGTCTGCGGGCCTGTTGGCCAATGCGGCATTGATCACGACGATTGGCTTCATTTTCAGCTGCGCCCTGAGCTTTGTTTTGGCCGCTCGCGGCTTGCGCATGGCCGCAGGTCAGACCAACCTTGGTGCCAAGTCATGGGTGGCTGACGTGGTGACTGGAATCCTGATTGCCGCGCCCGTGTACTGGATGTTCACGCAATTTCTGGCAATCAATTTGCCTGGTTTGACGCAAAGTGGGTGGCTGTGATGGATATCTGGAACCAGTTGATGCAGGGGTTTGCGACGGCGGGTACCCCGGTGAATTTGATGTGGGCCTTTGTCGGCTGCGCCTTGGGAACGGCCATCGGCGTTTTGCCCGGCATTGGTCCGGCCACGGCGGTCGCCATGCTGCTGCCCATTACCGCCAAAGTGGATGCCACAGCCTCCATGATTTTCTTTGCCGGTATCTATTACGGCGCGATGTACGGTGGCTCGACCACGTCGATATTGCTGAATACACCGGGTGAAACAGCCAGCATGGTCACGGCCATGGAAGGCAACAAAATGGCCAAGAGTGGGCGTGCCGGTGCAGCGCTGGCCACTTCTGCCATTGGCTCGTTTGTGGCAGGCACGATTGCCACCATTTTAGTGACGCTGTTTGCGCCCATCGTGGCGGAATACGCCGTCAAATTGGGACCCCCTGAATACTTCATGCTGATGCTTCTGGCTTTCACCACGGTGAGTGCCGTGCTGGGCCAGAGTGCGGTTCGCGGGCTGACGGCCCTCTTTATTGGCCTGGCAGCCGGACTGGTTGGCTTGGACCAGATCACCGGCCAGGCTCGCTACACAGGTGGTGTGCCGGAGCTTTTGGATGGCATAGAAATTGTGCTGGTCGCCGTGGGTCTGTTTGCCGTGGCTGAAGCTTTACATGCCGTGTTGTTCGAGGGCAAAGTGGTGGAGTCCGAGAACAAAATGAGCCGAGTCACCATGACCAAAAGCGATTGGCGCCGATCCATCCCGGCATGGTTGCGTGGCACTGCCATTGGGGCGCCATTTGGCTGCATCCCGGCTGGCGGAACGGAGATACCGACTTTTTTGAGCTACGCGACCGAGAAAAAGCTGGCCAAAGGTGCAAACCAGGCCGAGTTCGGCACCAAGGGTGCGATCGAAGGCGTGGCCGGGCCCGAGGCGGCCAACAACGCCACTGTGACTGCGGCACTGATTCCTTTGTTGACGCTGGGCATTCCCACCTCCAACACCACGGCCATTTTGCTGGGGGCTTTCCAGAACTACGGCATCCAGCCAGGCCCGCAATTGTTCACCAGTTCCTCTGCGTTGGTGTGGGCATTGATTGCATCGCTCTACATAGGCAATGTGATGTTGCTGGTGCTGAACTTGCCAATGATTGGCCTTTGGGTGAAGCTGCTCAAGGTACCCAAGCCCCAGTTGTATGCCGGTATCCTGATTTTCGCCACTGTGGGAGCCTATGGCATGCGACAAAGTGCCTTTGACTTGTTCCTGCTGTATGCCATCGGTGTGCTCGGGCTGGTGATGCGTCGCTTCAACTTCCCAACGGCTCCGGTCGTGGTTGGCATGATTCTCGGGCCCTTGGCTGAAGCCCAGTTGCGCAATGCCATGTCCATTGGAGAGGGAAGCCCGATGGTGTTTCTGCAGCGACCCATGTCGCTGGGATTGCTGCTCGTCGTCCTGGCGGTGCTGGTGTTGCCGCGTGTACTCAAGAAGCGCGGCGTGGCACTCAGTTAGCTGGCAAGGGCCATCACCCTTCGAAGGTTTCCATGCCCTCGACCAGGTTGTCCCTTGAAAACAGCTCAATCGCATTTTTGGCAACCTGGGTGGTATCAAAGTAGGCATAAGCACCGACGCCAAAAGCGCCAACGATGGGTAAAAAGCGTGACATGCTTTTCCCGATCAGACTCTGACTGACGGTCACGCCCAGCCGCTTGACCAAGGCCTGAAGAAATGCCGTGCTGGTGCGTTGAATCAGAAACCTTTCGCCGACACGAACCACCACATCGCGAGAAAGCTGCGCAGAAACGTGTTTGAACAGGCAGTACACCATTTGCTCGCGTCCCATGGTCGAAGACTTGCCGTACACACTCGCAATGTCGGCAACCATTTGAGTCTGTAGTTTCCAGACCGCGATCAATTCGGGGATGACTGTCAGCCAACCCAGAAAACCCGGGGGTAAAGCCATGGAGCTGGCCACCATGCTGGCCTGACGGGAGGCTGCTCTGGCGATGGCCAAAGAACGTGTCCTGGCGCGGGTAGGGGAGGCTTCCAGTGATTTTTCTTGGCTGGTCGGAACTTTCAATACAAGCTCGTAAATAGCCTCAGCAAGCTTGTCGCGCACGGCACCAGGGCCTGAAATCAGGCTATGGCCTGGCAGCTTTTTGGGCAGGGTGAGTGGCTTTGCGTTTTTCACACGACATCGCGGGTGTGAATGCCCAGCTGGCCGGTTCGACGATCAGAAAAATAGCACTCCAGTGTTTCCTTGACCGTTCTGAAAGCAATCTCGTCCCATGGGATTTCATCTTCAGCGAACATGCGCGCCTCAATGGTTTCATGGCCTGGGTCAAATGAGTCATGAAGCAAACGGGCTGTATAGAACAGGTGCACCTGGCCTGCGCGCGGCACGCTCAATACTGAGAAAAGACCTTCCATTTCAAACTGGGCGCCGGACTCTTCAACCGTCTCGCGGGCGGCACCCTGTTCGAGCGTTTCATTGAGTTCCATGAAACCCGCCGGCAGCGTCCATTTGCCCCATCGCGGCTCAATATTGCGTTTGCACAAAAGTACCTTGTCACCAAGATAGGGAACGGTGCCCACCACATTGTTGGGATTTTCATAGTGCACGGTGTGGCAGTTGGGACAGACCGCACGTTCTTTGGTGTCACCATCATCAGGTATTCGGTAAACCACGGCAGTTCCGCAGTTCCTGCAGTGTTTGATTGGTAGGCGTAACATGAAGGCAGTGTAATTCGAACCAAAAAAAAGGACTCCGTTGGAGTCCTTTGCCGTTGTGCAACAGGGGTGAATCCATCAGGCCTTTTTGGCAGAAGGTGACTTACCGTGCTTTTCGATCAGGGCACGGGCACCGTCCAGCAATTTACGTCCGTCAAAGCCCTTTTTGTTCATGTCTTCCACCCATTCAACTTCAATGCTGCGCGATTTGCGACGGAACTCCTGCGCCTCCGCGGCGCTGACGGTAAAGATGGTGTTGCCGCGGTCAGTGGCAGCTTTGCGTCCCGCAGCATCGCCAGCCTGCTGCGTTTTGCCCAGCCATCCGGAGGTCTCCAAACCCGAGTTGGCATCGATAACTTTTTTCAGGTCGGGTGGCAGACTGTTGTACTTGGCCTTGTTCATCGCCATCACAAAGGTGGTGGTGTAGAGCGAGCCGCCCGCAGGGTCGAATTCGGCGGAGAACTTGGTTAACTCATGCACTTTCACAGAAGGCACAACTTCCCAAGGAATGACGCAGCCGCTGATGGTCCCTTTGCTCAAAGCATCTGGAATGCTGGGCAAAGGCATGCCGACTGGCGTAGCGCCCAAGGCGCCAACCAGCTTCGTCACCTGACGGGTCGGTGCGCGAAGCTTTTGGCCCTTCATGTCGTCGACGGATTTGATGGCTTTGTCAACCGTGTGGATGACGCCGGGCCCGTGCACTTGGAGCGCGATGACTTGCGTGTCTTTGAACTCATCAACCGCGAGGGTTTGAACATATTCCCAATAGGCCTTGGACGTCGCCTCGGCATTGTTCATGATGAACGGCAATTCAAATACCTCGACGCGCGGAAAACGTCCCGCCGTGTTGCCCGGCAACGTCCACACCACGTCGACCACGCCGTCGCGCACCTGGTCGTACAACTGCACGGGCGTACCGCCCAATTGCATGGCCGGGTAGGCTTCAAACTTGATCCGTCCGCCAGAATCTTTTTCAACCTTGTCCATCCATGGCTTGTGCATGTTCAACCAGACGTTGGACTGTGGTGCCATGAACGTATGGAATTTCAGGGTCACGGCGGCCTGCGCCATTGCAAAGGCAGGTGCGCCCAAGGCTGCAGCACCAGCAGTTTTAAGGAGTGTGCGACGTTGAATCATGGGAGTCTTTCAAAGGGAGTAAACGAACAGTGCAAGATTACCGCAATGCAGTGGGTCAGGTAACGGTGAAAACCATACCTTGGGTCGAAGCGCTGGCTGACGCGCAAATGCACTAATTGAGAAACTTGACCAGCCACAAGGCGATGCCCGGGAAAGCCAAAATCAGCGCAATCCGGATGAAGTCGCTAACCAAAAACGGCAACACCCCCCGAAACGTTTCCGACAACGGCACGCCTGGCGACATGCCGTTTACGACGTACACGTTCAAGCCCATGGGGGGTACCAACATGCCAAAAGAAACCACCATCAAAATCAATATCCCAAACCAGATTGCAAGCGACTCTTTGGGCATGCCAAAGTCCAGACTCATGATGACCGGGAAAAAGATGGGGATCGTCAGCAATATGATGGAGAGCTCTTCAGTTACCGTACCCAAAAACAGGTGAAGCGCAATAATGGCCACCATGACCCAGATCGGCGCGAGGTGCCATCCGGCAATCAGATCCACCAAGTGATGCTGAATTTGTGTCAGGGCCAGCGCCGAATTCATCACATCAGCGCCAATGAAAATCAGGAAAATCATGGCAGAGCTTTCCGCTGTCGCGTAGAAGCAGCTCAAGAATTTGGCCCACGTCATCTCGCGTTTGGCGATAGCCGCGAGGCAGGCGGTTGCGGCACCCACCGCTGCACCTTCCGTCGGGGAGAAAAACCCGCCGTAAATGCCTCCAAAAACCAGCGTGAACACAATGGCGATGGGCATCAAGCCAAGAGCCAGTTTGGTATTGACGCGAGGCGGATTGGGGTCAACCTCGGGGGCGTGACCCGGCACCATCCTCACATAAACAGCGATGACGATCATGTACCCCACCATCGCCATAATGCCCGGAACCGTGGCGGCCAGAAACAACTTGGCAATGTTTTGCTCGGTCAAAATGGCGTAGATTACCAGCGGCACCGAAGGTGGAATCAGGATGCCCAGGGTCCCGGCCGTCGCCAACGTGCCTGTAGCCAGTCGACCGGAATACCCGTGCCGTTTCATTTCAGGCAATGCCACACCAGTGATGGTGGCGGCCGTCGCAACAGACGAGCCGCAGATCGCGCCAAAAGCGGCGCTGGCCATCACGGCTGCCATGCCTAAACCACCCCGCATACGCCCGGTGACTGCCGCAGTGAATTCAAACAGGGCTTTGCTGATTCCGCCTTGGGTTGCAAATTGCCCCATCAGGATGAACAAGGGAATCACAGACAGGTCATAGCTGGCAAACCGCCCAAATGCCATGCCATTCATGAAATTGGCGAACGGTGACCATCCCGTTTGCATGACATAGCCGATAGAACCCGACACCAGCATGGCGATGGCAATTGGCGTGCGAATCGCCATCATCGCAAACATCATGGCGACCAGGGTGAGCGTGATGGACACTGCACTCATGCAGCCGCTCCTGCGTGCCCATGGCGCTCGTGTTTGCCAAAGCCGAACAGGCATTGCGACAAGGCAATGATGGCGGTCAGTGCAAATCCAGGCACCATCGTGGCGTAGGCAATCCACTCGGGAACCCCCAGCAACATGGTTCCGGAGTGAGTGTCCCACGCGTTGAGCCCCCCCAGCGCGGAGCGCCAGGTTAACAAGGCAAAACTGAGAGACAGCGTCAAAGCACCCAGCCTGTCCAGCGCTGAATTCACTTTTTGTGGCGCCTTGGCAGTGAAAAAGTCCACGATGATGTTGCCATTGCGTAGCTGACACAGGGGCATGAAAAGCCCCACCGCGGCCCCCGTGGCCAAACCGACAAGTTCAAAATCCCCCGGGACCGTTTTGCCCAAAACTTCACGGCCCAGAATGCTGAGGCAGGTCAGCAATGTGATGGTGGACATCAGCAGCCCGGCCAGAATGGCGCTGAGTTTTGCCAGTTTCTCAAGCATTGATATTTCTCACGAGGGGTACGCGCCCAAGAATCAGGCGACTTTGACTGACAGAGTGCCCAAGCCTGCAACGGTGCCAGCCATCAGGTCGCCGGACACCACAGCGGCAACCCCTTCTGGCGTTCCTGTGTAGATCAAGTCGCCAGGCTGAAGCTCCCAGGCTGCTGACAAATGCTCAATCGTCTCGGCGATGTTCCAGATCAGCTTGGCGACGGTGCTGGTTTGTCGCATCGTGCCGTTCACCTGCAAGGAGATTTCGGCTTGGGTCACATCACCTGCCTGGTCGGCCGGGGTGATGGGGCCAATGGGCGCTGATGCGTCAAAGGCTTTACCAATGCACCAGGGGCGACCCTGCTTCTTCATATCGTTTTGCAAATCACGGCGCGTCATGTCCAGACCGACGGCATAGCCAAAAATATGTTTCAGGGCGTCAGCAGCTTTGATGTTTTTGCCACCGGTGCCAATGGCCACAACCAACTCGATTTCATGATGCAGGTTCTTGGTCAAGCTGGGGTAGGGCATGGTAGCGGTTTCACCCGCATTGACCACAATCAACGCGTCAGTCGGCTTCAGAAAGAAAAATGGAGGTTCACGTCCGGTGAAGCCCATCTCTTTGGCATGTTCCTCATAGTTGCGACCTACGCAGTAGATGCGGTGAACTGGAAAACGCTCCGTTTTTCCAATGACGGGAACCGAGACGGTGGGTGTGGGGCTGAAAACAAAACTCATGTCATTCTTTCTTCTCTAAGTAGACCCAGTGCTTGATGCACCGGGCGGTCGGAATAGCTGAACAAAACGCAGCCTGCGGCAGACTCAAGTCGCAGAGTCTGCCACGACGGCACGACAAAATGGTCGCGCGGCTCAAATTCAAATCGCAAAGCACCCTGCGGCGAGTCAATGTAAGCAGTTCCCGTACCTTCGACCACGCTGTAGACAGCGCCATCAGTTTGGCGGTAAGGCTTGCCGTTAAATCCAGCAGGCAAACGCTGCATGAACGTGGCCATGGTGGGCATGGGTGATCCACCAGTCAACGGGTTGATGTAACGCAGTTTGAAACCGTCCCATGCATCCTGCGGGGCTTGCCGTTCCAGCGTGTGCAGGGCTTCGCGGCTGCGCGCATAGGGATAGCTGAACAACGGAGACGTGACACCAAAAGGGGCATCACCCCGAACGGGTGCCATGTTGTGACCATACCGGGCAAAGCTGCTGCCCTCTGCTTGGGTAATGGATTGCGCCTTGTCAGAGCTGTTCTGGGCGAATCCGGCATCCAGGAAGCGGATCATCGGGATGTCCAGACCATCCAGCCAGACTACGGGTTCCGTCGACTCATTGCCGTGGTCATGCCAGGTCCAGCTGGGTGTGATGATGAAGTCGCCTGGTTGCATGGTGGCACGCTCGCCGTTGACTGCCGTGAATGCGCCTGTGCCCTCGACGATAAAGCGCAAAGCGCTTTGGGTGTGACGGTGGCTGGGTGCAATCTCGCCGGGCAAGATGAGTTGCAGTCCGGCGTACAGCGACTGCGTGATGCTGGATTGGCCGCGCAGGGCCGGGTTTTCCAGAATCAGCACGCGGCGAACCGCTTCTTCGGCGGTGATGGCATCACCGGCCCGCATCAAAAATGGGCGCACCTGCCCGTATTTCCAAAATGCCGCTGCGCAGGGGGACGAAGGTTGTGGTGGCACCAGTGCGTGCAGAACTTCCCACAGCGGGGTCATGTTCAAAGGTGACATGTCCTGGTACAACCGCTGCCGTATTTCAGCGGTGCTCAAGTTGGGCGATGGAGCGTTCATGGCGGGGAAAATCGGGATGGGACCCGTCCTGATGGTAAGCATTCTTATTTTATAAATCTGCTAAAGGTATGACGATTGTGGCTTTCCCTCATGGGTGCGAGTTAAGATCAGGGTTATGGCAAAAGCATTTGATTTCCGTAACGCGCCGGGGCACCTGATTCGCCGCACGCATCAGTTGGCAGTCGCGCGTTTCATGGAAGAAACTGTCGGGTTTGATGTCACCCCTGTGCAGTTTGCCATATTGAATGCGCTGCTGGACCATCCCGGCGAAGACCAGATTACGTTGGCCAAACAGGTGGCTTTTGATGCGGCAACTTCAGGTTCGGTGATCGGCCGGCTGGAGACCAAAGGATGGGTGCGCCGCGAGCCAGACAAAAAAGACAGACGCCGCAAGCTGCTGTGGGTCACGCCTCTCGGAGCCAAGATGGCGCTCAAGATGAATCAGGCCGTTGGGAACGTGCAGAACCGTATCCTCGGTCCGCTGGATCCCGCAGAGCGCGTCATGTTGATGGGTCTGCTTGAAAAACTGGTGGCCGGACTTGAAAGTGAAGACAACAGCCCGGCCACTTGAGTCTGTTTCAGCTGGTTGACTTTGCAACCAGTTCAAAATGCTCCACGGTGGGAGCCGCCGCAAAAAAAGGCCCCACAATCGCCCGCCACTGCACAAACAGCGGCCCCTGGCGAAACCCCACCGTGTGGTCTTCCAGCGTATCCCAGAAAATTTGCAGTACATATCGTTCCGGGGACTCGATCCCCCGGTTGACCTTGTAGCCTTGGAAGCCTTTGGCGTTAGACGCCACAGTGGCTACGCCGCGTTGGATGGCCTCTTCAAAAGCGGCGTTCTGGCCGGGGTGAATGCGGATGTCGGCGAGTTCGAGAATCATGGATTCGGTCCTTCAGTGAATTGGATTTGCAAGTCTCGCACAACAGGGTTGCCGACTATCCTGTTCGGGGCGCTGCGTAGCGACGGGATTCGTCAAATTGGCATTAAGTCCCCGCCGATAGTCAATAGTTTGCTATGAATTCGGTAGTGTTTCAACCCGCCCGTCAGCGTGTTTGGCAAATCTGACTTTTTCTTGTCCGTGCACTGGCGCGGTGTCTTTCCAGGGCCAGCCGCCAAATTCGGTGCGGCGGTAGTCAGCGAAGGCTTGGTGAATTTCGGCTTGGGTGTTCATCACGAACGGGCCGTACTGCGCGACGGGTTCGGCGATGGGTTTGCCCTGCAGCATCAAGAATTCTGCGACTTCGGGGCCGTTCACCAGGGTGACATCGACTGCTGCATTCAGCTCCAGCGCCGCAGGGTCGCCGACGGGCGTGCCATCAACGGTGATGTTGTGCCCCTTGAAAAAATACAGGTGTCGGCGAACGCCTGCACCCATGGCCTTGGGCAGGGTCCAGGTCGCACCGGGTTGCATTTTCAGCGTCCAGATCGCCACATTGGCGTCGGGTTGCGATGCCCATGAATCGGGGGGCGGGTGCAGGGGCGTCTCGGTGGCCATGGGACCTATTTTCCCGGCGACACAACTCACTTCTGTGGTCAGGCCCGCTGAATCAGCGTCTATTCGAAGCGGAATTTTTTCTGACCAGAACATGGTGAAGTGGGGTTCCACCATTTTGTTTTTGCCAGGCAGGTTCAGCCAGATCTGGAACAGCTCCAGCGGATTGCCGCCGGCCTGATTCAGCAGCGGGAACATTTCCGAATGGACGATGCCGCGACCGGCGGTAAGCCATTGCACATCGCCGCCACCAAACCGGGCGGTGGCACCCAATGAATCTGAGTGATCGATGAGGCCTTTGCGAACGATGGTCACGGTTTCAAACCCCCGGTGCGGGTGCGAGGGGAAGCCTGGAACCTCCATGCCGTGGTACATGCGCCAGCCGTCTTTGCCGGCAAAGTCCTGGCCCATATCGCGCCCGGCCAGGGAGGCATCCGGACCCATCCGTCCATTGCCGTTTGGATAAGCATCGTCGTGGTACGCGCAAAACAGGAAGGGGTCCACGGTGGGCCAGAGAAAGCCCAAGGGCTGGGTGTTGAGGATGGCAGACATGGGGCAGTATGGGTTTGGAACCGGTAAATTGGAGCGATTAAAAGCGGCTGAAGTATTCTCGCCGTTGCCAGTCCATTTTGTCGTCGGCCTGGCTCCAGCGCTGCAATTCGGCCTGTTTGATGCGGCAAAAGTAATTGATGAAGTCCGCACCGAAACCATCGGTCATGGCACTGTTTTGCTGGAATGCGGCCAATGCCTCGCCCATGGAAGCGGGGAGCCTGGCGTTGGTGTCTGAATAGGGTGAATCGCTGGCGGGTGGCGCTTTGAGCTGGCGCACGATACCGTCCAGCCCGGCATGAATTTGCGACGCCATGTACAGGTAGGGGTTGGCGGCAGATTCGCCGATGCGGTTTTCGATGCGTGTGGCGGCATCTCCCGCCTGACCGATGACGCGCAGCATCGCGCCCCGGTTGTCGCGGCCCCACAAAATGGATTGGGGGGCCAACGCGTTGGGACGGAAGCGCTCAAACCCATTGATGGTGGGTGTGGTCAGCACCGCCATGCCGCGGGCGTGGTCCAGCAGGCCCGCCAGGTAGTGTTCACCCAGCTCGCTGAGCGTGAATTCTGCGTCGCTGGGCGTACTGCCGGGGGCAGGCGCGTCGCGCATGAACAGGTTGCGACCAAAATCCAAATTTACCAAAGACTGGTGCAGGTGCCACCCACTGGACATCACATTGGGAAATGGCGGCCGGCACATGAAGCTGGCGTGGTAACCCGCGCGACGCAGGGCCTGGGCCACAGCGCTTCGAAATAACACCATGGTGTCAGCGGCGGTCAGCGCATCGGTCACGTCAAACACGGCTTCCACCTGGCTGGGCCCGAGTTCAATTTCGGTGGAGAGCAGAGGCATCCCCAAGGCTTGCGCCGTTTGCCGCACGATGCGCAGTGGCTCGTCGCATAGGTCTGCCAATTCTTCGCTGAGCAGGCGGTAACCGGGGTGAATCATGGCCACTTGGGGCGGCAAGCCTGGCCAGGTGGCCAGAGCGGGATCAAGCTGTTCGGTGCGGCCACCCTCTGTGATCCGGTAGATGTGAAACTCCACCTCCAGACCGCATTGCAGGCCCATACCTTGGTCGGCCAGGCGCTTCAAGGCGGCTTGCAGAATGCGGCGGGTGTCCAGCGCAACGGGCGTGCCGTCGGAGAACCAGGGCTGGCACTGCACCCAGCCTGTCTGCGGTGTCCAGGGCAATTGCTGGTAGCTTGCAGGGTCGGCCAACAGCAGCAAATTGCTGGCGCATTCAAAGCCGGGCAAATCTGCCACGCCGCCCGCCTCAAACACTTTGTAAGCGGTGCGGTCTGAGGTGTCTTTGAGCATGAGCGTGCTGACCATGCCGACACCGGACATCATGGCTTTGGCGGCGGTCGCAGCAACAAGGGTCTTGCCACGCAGCATGCCGTGCAGATCGCACCAGGAAAAGCGCACCTGCTCCACGCCACTGGCCTGAATCAGGCGTGAAGTGCGTTCCAGCGCGGCCTGGCGAGCCCCGTCATGAATGCCGCAGAGGTTGGCAAAGCTCATGGGATGCCTTCACCTGCTTGCCAAGGTGAATTGGCGCGTTTGGCCGCTGCTGTGTCTTGCCAAAAAGCCTGCCAGGCATCCGCCGGGGCGATGCCATCCACAGTATCCGGCCCGCTCATGGCACCCATCAAACTGGCATCGGCCACACCCGGCGGTGTGCCCCCGGCTTGCACGGTTTCTATCGCCGCGACCAGCATGCGCCGGTTGGCAATGATGACTTTGTCGCTGGTGCCCAGGTGTTCACGGGTGCGGTCGGCAATAGCGCCCATGCTTTCACAGGCCCATTGGTCATGCACGTTGATGTCGTCCTCGCCCATGCCCAGATAGGTGCTCGTTTGCTGCTCCAGCGCGTTAAAGCCCCAGTTGTTGTGGCGGCCGGAAACAGGAAGGTAATCGGGCGCGGGGTTGGCCCGCAGACGCTGGTTGCGCATGGCGGACTGGTCCACCGGGCCTGCAAAGCTGGTGAAAATGGATACCCAATAGGTGTGCGTGTCATCCACCGGCACGTGCATTTGCGTAATGGTCATGGTCTCGGTCAGCGGGATCACAAAGGTATGCGGAAAGATGGCGTTGGTGACGCGCACGTGGGTGAGTTCGGCGTTGATTTTGCGCAATGCCGTCAACCGCAAGCCATAGGGCATGGGCTCGAAACTGATCTCCGGCTGGTTGAACTCCCGCATGATGCGCGTCATGGGCCAACGCTCGCCCGCCACGTCGCCAGCGCTGCTGCCACGGAACTGCCGCCCGGCAGCGTTTTCGCCGGTGTCGTCCAGCGACTCGTCATTGAAAAACACGTGCAGAAATGAGGGATGGGCCGGGTCGATTCCGACCTCAAAGGCCTGGAGCCAGTTGCAACTCCACAGGCCTTTGAAGGCAAAGGTGTGGGTGTCGGGCGCTTCGAAACAGTCAAACGCGGGGAAGGGTGGTGGTGTACTTCCTTCGGGGCCAAACCAGCCAAACAAAATGCCGCTTTTCTCAATCACCGGATAGTTACGCTGCTTGATTCGGTCACAAAGCTTGCTGCCTGTGGGCTCGGCAGGGGTCTCCAGGCATTGGCCATTGGCAGCGAACTTCCAGCCGTGAAACGGGCATCGCAAGCCGCCGCCTTGGGCGGCAGTTTCAAGCCGTCCATACGACAGATCGGCGCCCCGGTGCGGACAGTCGCGGTCCAGCAGGCCAAACGAACCGGAAGCGTCTTTGAACAGCACCAGATCCTGACCCAAAATGCGAACGGCTTTCACCGGGCGCAGAGCCATGGTGGGGTCCAGTGCCGGGTCAAATTCGTCCACCAGCGCGACGGGCTGCCAGTAGTGGCGCATCAATTGGCCGCAGGGTGTACCGGGGCCAATGCGGGTGATCAAGTTGTTTTGTTCGGCTCTCATGACGTGCTCAGAATCGTGACCAGGTTTGACAGGGAATTGTTTGCCGCAACCATAGCAGAACCCGCTTCCGTGGGATGATTCACCAATGGCTGAAGAACTCACACTCTTGTCCCTGCCCTTGTTCCCGTTGGGCACCGTCTTGTTTCCGGGTGGCTCGCTGCCCCTGCAAATCTTCGAGGTGCGTTACCTCGACATGATTGGCAAGTGCCACAAGACAGGCGCTCCCTTTGGCGTTGTGTCGCTCTCTGAAGGGTCTGAAGTACGCAGACCCGCCAATCCGAAGGATGCCCAGCCCCCTGGCGATGGGTTTGCTGTCGAGGTGTTTCACACGGTGGGTACACTGGCGCGAATTGACAGTTTCTCGTCTCCCCAGCCGGGCCTGATGGTGATTCGGTGTACGGGCACGCAGCGTTTCCGGATCAGCCACAGCAACAAGTTGAAGCACGGGTTATGGGTGGCCGACGTGACCCAAATTCCGGATGACCAAAACGTGGTTATTCCTGATGACCTCAAACCCGTGGCTGTAGCGTTGGGCAATGTGATCAACACGCTGAATGAGCGCGCAGTGCCTCCGGAACAAATGCCTCTGCAACCACCGTACCGCCTGGACGACTGCGGCTGGGTGGCCAACCGCTGGTGTGATTTGTTGCCCATGCCAACGCCTGTAAAACAGCGGCTGATGGCCTTGGACAACCCCCTGGTGCGGCTGGAGCTGGTCAGTGATCTGCTGGAGCGCTCCGGGATAGCGCTCTAACCTCGCCGTAAAATTGGGGGTGCCGTCTGCAGCCGCAGGCGACAGCGTTCTCAGGGCGGGGCGAAATTCCCCACCGGCGGTAGGTAATCCTTCATGAAAATGGGGGTTCACAAGCCCGCGAGCGCCCGGTCATCCCTTAGCGTGACCGGGGTCAGCAGATCCGGTGCGATGTTCTGCGTATTGGCAGAAGATCAATTCCGGGGCCGACGGTCACAGTCCGGATGAAAGAGAAACGCGAGTGAAACGGCCCCCTGCAAGCCTGCGGGAGAGGGGTGGCCGTAGGCTTGCGCGCCCTGATTTTTGGTTTTGTTTTTTTAAGGAAACACCATGAGTCAGTCCGGTTCGTCCAACCAACCCGGTTCCATGCACGTTGTGCCTGCCAATGAGGCGCCCGTGCGGGACTCGTCTGCGTCCCCGGTCGTGCCATTTGCCACGCGCACGCACCGGAGTGCCATGATGCCGGCCACATTGCGCTTTGCCTTTATCCACGCCTGCTGGCACAGCGAGATCGTCAACCAGGGGCGTGACGCGTTTCTGGCGGAAATGCAAAAGCTGGGGGTCGCCCGCAACGCGATTGATGTGCTGGAAGTGCCAGGCGCATTTGAACTGCCGTTGCTGGCCAAAAAGCTGGCGCGCTCCAACGCCTATGCCGCGATCGTCGCCTGCGGGTTTGTGGTCAACGGGGGCATATACCGCCATGAGTTCGTGGCGGACGCGGTGGTCACCGGCCTGATGAACGTGCAACTGGACACCGATGTGCCCATTTTGTCGGTCGTGCTGACACCCCACAATTTCCATGATTCCGCCGACCACCAACGCTTTTTTGAGGACCATTTTGTGGTCAAGGGAACCGAAGCGGCCAAGGCCTGTGTGCAAACTGTGGAGACCTTGCACAGAGCACGCCTCATGATGGAGGCGAATTCCGGTTTATCCTTTCACCCATGAAGCTCTACAACTATTTCCGCTCCAGTGCTTCGTTCCGCGTGCGCATTGCGATGGCGCTCAAGGGCCTGAAGTACGAGTATGTTCCCGTTCACATTGCGCGCGGAGAGCACAAGGGTCAGGCCTTTGCCGCGCTTTCGCCTGACATGCTGGTGCCTTTGCTGGAAGTGGATGGCCAACGGCTCACCCAGTCGATGGCCATCATCGAGTACCTGGATGACAAGTTCCCCGCCGTGCCCATGGTGGCGGTCAATGCCCTGGAAAAGGCGCAGATTCGGGCGTTGGCCCAGTCCATCGCCTGCGAGATTCACCCAATCAACAACGTACGGGTGCTGAAATACCTGTCCCATGAACTCAAAGTGACCGAGGAGGCCAAGACCACCTGGTACCGGCATTGGGTTCGCGACGGGCTGGAGAGTTTTGAGCGACAGTTGCAAGCGCTGGACGTGCAGCGCGCCGGCCGCGGCCTGGCACCTTCTGTTTATTGCTTTGGCGATATGCCCACACTGGCGGATTGCTGTCTGGTCCCTCAAATCTTCAATGGCCAGCGCTTCAACGCAAATTTTGAAGGGCTGCCGCGCACCATGGGCGCCTTTGACGCCTGCATGGCACTGGAGGCGTTCCAGCAGGCCAAGCCTGCCAACTGTCCGGACTTTGAACCTTAGGCTTTGACACGGTGTGCCCCTTGTGAACCCTGACTGGATCACTCCGCAATGGCCTGTGCCTGACAGGGTTCGGGCCGTCTGCACCACGCGCGATGGCGGCGTGTCGCAGGCGCCCTACGACTCGCTCAACCTTGGCAGCCATGTTGGTGATCACGCGATGGACGTTGCCCAAAACCGGGCTCTGCTGTCCGAAGCGTTGGGTGCCAAGCCGGTCTTTTTGTCGCAAGTGCATGGCCGTGAGGTGGTGCACCTGACGCCGTCCACATCGCAAGGGTTTGAGGCCGATGCCTGCATGACCCATGTTCCCGGTCTGGCCTGTACCGTGATGGTGGCGGATTGTTTGCCGGTTTTGTTTACCAATTGGCAAGGGGATGCCGTGGGCGCTGCTCATGCGGGCTGGCGGGGCTTGTTGGGGGAGGGCGGTGTGGGGGTTCTGGAGGAAAGTCTCTGGAAATTTGAGGCGCAAGTCCCCGCCAGCGTTGATAAGTTTGCTTCTGATTTAGTAGCAAAAAAAATCCTGGTGTGGTTGGGCCCCTGCATCGGCCCCCAAAAGTTTGAAGTGGGCGACGAAGTCCGTGATGCGTTTGTGGCGCATGACCAGTCGGCCCTGGCCATGTTTACCCTGCACAACGATGACAAATGGCTGGCCGATTTACAGGGTCTGGCCAGGCTGCGGCTAAAGGCCATGGGCATCACCCAGATTTATGGAAACGATGGCAGCCGCCAATGGTGTACGGTGAGCAACCCGTCAAAGTTCTTTTCGCATCGGCGCGACAACGTCGCCCTCGGCGGCAGCGGCCGCATGGCGGCCTGCATCTGGCTGCGTTGATGTATCTGATGACACCGGCGGCTGCGTCGATGAGTTGTTTTCCTGCGCTTTTTTCCAGGCGGCATCTTCCCGGGCCTTGTTGGCTTTGCGTCGGCCGGGCGCCCCCATCAGGTAAAGCACCAATAGCACAGGGGCCAGACCATAGAGTACAAAGGTGATGACTGCGCCCAGCAATGTGCCGATTTCACTGGTGGCTTCAGCAACGGCCATCATGAGGGCCACGTAAAGCCAGGCAATGGGAATGATGTACATGGATATGCTTATTACGAAATTGTCAGTTTGCTGAAGGCGAAAACTGAGACACTAGGGTTTTTACCAATAAACATGGATCGGCACAACACGGGGTTGTTGCTCAGGTCGTGAGGAGACAACGTGACTCAGCAGAATCCGGATTTCTGGGCCCTATCGGCCCAACAACTTCAACAAACCTTTGGCGAGAGCTGGACGAAGGCCTTGCAGTCGTTTCAGGGTGCCGCCATGCCAAATGGTGCCGGCCTGGACGCCAAACCGCTCAACTTTTCGGCCGACAAGTTGCAGGACCTACAACAGCAGTATCTCAAAGACGCACTGAGCCTGTGGACGCAGGGTCTTCAGGGAGCGCCAATTTCGGGCGACAAGCGTTTTGCGGGTGAGTCATGGGCGAACAACCCGGTTGCAGCGCTGTCTGCCGCCACTTACCTGCTGAACTCACGCACCTTGATGGGCATGGCAGACGCGGTAGAGGCCGACCCCAAAACTCGTGCCCGCATCAAATTTGCCGTGGAGCAGCTGACTGCCGCGTCGGCCCCCAGCAACTTCCTGGCTTTCAATGCCGAAGCCCAGAAAAAAGCTCTGGACACCAAGGGTGAAAGCATCGCCAAGGGCATCCAAAACCTACTGCATGACATGCAACAGGGCCATGTTTCCATGACGGACGAGAGCCTGTTTGAAGTGGGCAGGAACGTTGCCACCACGGAAGGCGCTGTGGTGTTTGAGAATGAACTGTTCCAGCTGATTGAATACAAACCGTTGACCGCCAAGGTTTTCGAGCGGCCGTTTTTGCTGGTTCCACCCTGCATCAACAAGTTCTACATTCTGGATTTGCAGCCCGAGAACTCGCTCATTCGTTACGCCGTCGAGCAGGGCCATCGCACCTTTGTGGTGAGCTGGCGCAACCCGGACCAGTCTCTGGCCAACAAAACCTGGGATGACTACATCGAACATGCGGCGATCAAGGCCATTGCCGTGACCCAGGAAATCACAGGGGCCCCAACCATCAACGCCCTGGGATTCTGTGTGGGCGGCACGATTTTGACGACCGCGTTGTCGGTTCTGGCGGCTCGCGACGAATACCCCGTGGCCAGTGCAACCTTGCTGACGACCTTGCTGGATTTCACCGACACCGGCATTCTGGATGTGTTCATTGACGAGTCATTCGTCAAATACCGCGAAAAGGAAATGGGTGAGGGCGGCCTGATGAAGGGCGGGGATTTGTCATCGACATTCTCATTCCTGCGACCCAACGACCTGGTCTGGAACTATGTGGTGGGCAACTACCTCAAGGGTGAAACGCCACCGCCGTTTGACTTGCTGTACTGGAACAGCGACTCCACCAATTTGCCCGGCCCGTTTTACGCCTGGTATTTGCGCAACACCTACCTTGAGAACAAGCTGGTCAAGCCCGGCAAGGCCACGGTGTGTGGCGAAAAAATTGATTTCCGCAAACTGACTTTGCCGGTTTACATCTATGGTTCGCGTGAAGATCACATCGTGCCGATTGGTGGCGCCTATGCCTCTACCCAACACCTGCCGGGCAAGAAGCGGTTTGTGATGGGTGCATCGGGCCATATTGCGGGTGTGATCAACCCGCCTGCCAAAAACAAGCGCAGCCACTGGATTGGACCGGCGGACAAATTTCCGGCCAAAGCTGAAGACTGGATCGCCAGCGCCAAAGAGCATCCCGGCAGCTGGTGGACGGACTGGGCCGCCTGGCTCAAATCGCAGGCGGGCAAACAAATTGCAGCGCCCAAAACCTATGGCGGCGGCACGGGCAAGTCAAAATATAAGGCCATCGAGGCCGCACCCGGCCGCTATGTAAAGGCCAAGGCCTGATCTGATTTTTAACTGAGGAGACAAAAAAGTGGAAGACATCGTTATCGTTTCAGCGGCTCGCACCGCGGTCGGCAAATTTGGCGGTACCCTGGCCAAAACGCCTGCCACCGAATTGGGCGCGGCCATCGTCGCTGAAGTGCTCAAGCGCAGTGGCTTGGCTGCCGACCTGGTGGGTGAAGTCATCATGGGGCAGGTACTGGCCGCCGGTTCGGGCCAAAACCCGGCCCGCCAGTCTGTCATCAAGAGCGGCCTCAACCAGGGCACACCCGGTCTGACCATCAACGCAGTGTGCGGTTCAGGACTGAAGGCCGTCATGCTGGCTGCCCAGGCCGTTGCCTATGGCGACAGCGAGATCGTGATTGCCGGTGGTCAGGAAAACATGAGCGCCAGCCCCCACGTGTTGCTGGGTAGCCGCGACGGCCAGCGCATGGGCGACTGGAAGATGATCGACTCCATGATCGTTGACGGCCTGTGGGATGTGTATAACCAGTACCACATGGGCATCACGGCCGAAAACGTTGCCAAGAAATATGGCATCACCCGCGAGATGCAGGATGCCTTGGCGCTGGCCAGCCAGCAAAAGGCGTCAGCAGCTCAGGAAGCCGGCAAGTTCAAAGACGAAATCATGCCGTTCAGCATTGCGCAAAAAAAGGGCGATCCCATCGTTTTTGCCGCTGACGAGTTCATCAACAAAAAGACCAATGCTGAGGCTCTTGCTGGTCTGCGACCCGCGTTTGACAAAGCGGGTGGTGTGACGGCTGGCAATGCGTCTGGCATCAACGACGGTGCCGCCGCCGTGATGGTGATGACCGCCAAGAAAGCCGCTGCCCTGGGGCTGACGCCGCTGGGCCGTATCGCCAGCTTTGCGACCAGCGGACTGGACCCCGCTTTCATGGGCATGGGCCCCGTCCCGGCTTCCACCAAAGCCCTCGCCCGTGCGGGCTGGAGGGCTGCGGACCTGGATCTTCTGGAAATCAACGAAGCCTTCGCCGCTCAAGCTTGTGCCGTGAATCAGGAAATGGGCTGGGACACCTCCAAAGTGAACGTGAATGGCGGTGCCATCGCGATTGGCCACCCGATTGGTGCGTCCGGTTGCCGCATTTTGGTCACGTTGTTGCACGAGATGGGCAAACGCAATGCCAAAAAAGGCATTGCTTCTCTGTGCATCGGCGGTGGCATGGGTGTTGCCCTGACCATTGAGCGCTAATCGCCGATTGAATCGCCAATCCGCCAACTATTTGGATCAATATGGGCTTAAGTCCCGGTCGGATATTAATAGTTGGCTATCAAATTTGTAGCAAGTAAAACCAAAGAGGAAAACATCATGAGTCAAAAAGTCGCATACGTTACCGGTGGTATGGGTGGCATCGGTACCGCCATCTGCCAACGCCTTCACAAAGAAGGCTTCAAAGTGATCGCCGGTTGTGGCCCCACCCGCGACCACGTCAAATGGATCGCTGAACAAGCCGCTTTGGGCTACACCTTTTATGCATCTGTCGGTAATGTGGGCAGTTGGGAATCCACGGTCGAAGCATTCACCAAAACCAAGGCAGAGCACTGCAGCATCGACGTTCTGGTGAACAATGCCGGCATCACCAAGGATCGCATGTTCCTCAAAATGACCCGCGAGGACTGGGATGCCGTGATCGAAACCAACCTGAACAGCATGTTCAACGTCACCAAGCAAGTGGTGGCCGACATGGTTGAAAAAGGCTGGGGCCGCATCATCAATATCTCCTCCGTCAACGGTGAAAAAGGCCAGGCCGGCCAAACCAACTACTCGGCGGCCAAAGCCGGTATGCACGGATTCTCCATGGCGCTGGCACAGGAAATGGCCACCAAGGGAGTGACAGTCAACACAGTGAGCCCTGGCTACATTGGTACCGACATGGTTAACGCCATCCGCGAAGACGTGCTGGCCAAAATCGTGGCAACGATCCCTGTGAAACGCCTGGGCAAGCCCAGCGAAATCGCCTCCATCATTGCGTGGCTGGCGTCTGAAGAAGGCGGCTACACCACGGGTGCTGACTTCTCGGTCAACGGTGGTTTGCACATGGGCTGATGTCGTTTTGATGCCAGCCATGAAAACCCGCTTCGGCGGGTTTTTTTGCTTTTGCTTTTGATTGACGACCCCATGCACATGGCGCTGTCGCTGTATTGGGTGAACAGTGGCTCCCAATACAAACTAGGCACAGCGACCAACAATCAGCGCGACTGAATCACGGCCGATCGCAGCAAGGCGAGCCTGTCGTTCCCGAAATACATGTCATTACCCACAAACATGGTCGGTGATCCAAAGCCGCCTCGGTGGATGACTTCTTCGGTATTGGCTTTGAGCTGATCTTTGATAGCGGGCCGACCAATGCCTTCAAAAAAAGCCTTCACGTTGATGCCTGTCGCCTCGCAAATGTCGGCCAGCACGGCGTCCTGCGAAATGTCTTCTTCACGGGACCAATAGGATTCAAACAGCGCCCGTGCAAAGTTGACCATTTGAGAAGGCTGGCCCGGATTGGCCCGGTCTAAGGTATCCAGCCAGATACAGCCGCGCATGGCCTTCACACTGTTAACGGGGAACACCTTGGGCGGCATGACGATCTTGAGCCCGGCCTGACGACCCCAGTCCCGAAGGTCTTTCAGCATGTAGGCCATCTTGGCGGGGACGGGGTTTTCGCGCATGGCGTAGACACTAGGGTTGACGCTGTTGAATATGCCTCCGACCAAAATGGGACGCCAACTGATGGGTTCATTCAGTTCAGCCGCCAAGGGCTGAATGTTGTGGAACGCCAGATAAGTCCAGGGGCTGCTGCAGTCAAAAAAGAACTCAATCATTTGTATGGACTCCGGATTTGACACTCTGTGCTGTCTGCCCGAACAGGGCTTTGCGTGCTTCATCAGTTAACGCGTCAGCACGCAATTCCTTGCCCAGAGCAAGCCCCCGCTTGACGGCAGGGCGCTTGAACAATTCGTCATACCAACCCTTGATGTGGGGAAATTTGCCCAGGTCGACCTGTTGTGCCTTGTGGGTTCGTACCCATGGGAAGATCGCCATGTCCGCGATGGAGTACTCGGGCCCGGCAACAAATGCCCCCGTTTTGCCCAACTGGGTGTCCAGAACGCCATACAGGCGGTCTACTTCCTTGCCATATCGCTCGATGGCATAGGCAAGCTTTTCTGGCGCGTAGAGCAGGAAATGACCGTTTTGACCGGCCATGGGCCCAAGGCCTCCCATTTGCCACATCAACCATTGAATCACCTGGAAACGACCGCGCATATCTGACGGCATGAATTTGCCTGACTTCTCCGCGAGGTAGAGAAGGCAAGCGCCGCTTTCAAAAATTGCGATGGGCTCGCCACCACCTGTGGGGTCGGCGTCAACCAGGGCCGGCATGCGGTTGTTGGGGCTGATGCTCAGGAAACTGGGCTGGAACTGTTCACCTTTGCCAATATTGACCGGTTGCAGCCGGTAGGGCATGTCACATTCCTCCAGCATGATGGAGAGTTTCCATCCGTTGGGTGTGGGCCAATAGTGCAAATCAATCATCGAGTGTCCTTGAAAGGCATATCACCAAGCCTTACGGCTGCGCGTCAAAAAATCGAACAGATTCATCTTTGGCCAATTTGTAATAGTTGGGAAAAACTTGTTGATTTTTGTCAAGAATTCCCCGAAACAGCCGTTACAAACGGTATGACAGAGAACCCACAGCATTTGATTGCTGTAGAGCAACTCCGCGTTGGAATGTACATCGAACTTGGTTTGGGTTGGATGTCGCATCCCTTTCCGTCCGGAAATTTCAAAATTTCCACGGAACGGCAAATTGAAACGATTCGCACACTGAATGTGAGTCGGGTCAAATACATTCCTGCCAAAAGTGATGTCCTTCTGGATGGATCATTGGGGGGCGATCCCTCGAAGTTGGCAGATGTGCCTGACGTTGCAGGCTCGGGGCATAAGACGGAGACCGATCTATCGCAAGACATTCCCCAGGTGTCTGATTCGATCGGGTCCGCTGCCAGGGATCTGCGTGCTGAGCGCATTGCATATCAGCAAGAGAGCCTTGCCCGTTGCGAGCGTCATTTCAGTGGCGCGCTTCGGCAGTACCGCAAGACGGTTGAGCAGGTCAGTTTGAATCCCTTGGCTGCCCTGGAGCAGTCCACCGCCCTGGTCACCGGCTTCGTGAGCGACATGCTTGATGATGGAGACTCTGCCATCCGCTTGCTGTCGGAAGGCGTGGGAGAGCGTGCTGCGCTTCACCCGGTCAACGTCGCGATCATTTCATTGTTGTTGGGCAAAGCCGTCAAACTGCCTGAGCCTGACATGATTGACCTTGGGTTGGCGGCCTTTCTGCACGACATCGGCAAAAGCCAGTTGCCCGACCGTGTACGGTGGCTGCAGGATAACTTTTCGCCTTCGGAATATCAGCTTTATCAGGAGCATGTTCAGGAGAGTCTCAAGCTTTGCAAGCGAATGGGACTGGCTGAAGGTGCCCTGTTGTCCATCGCACAGCACCACGAACTGATGGACGGCAGCGGATTCCCGGCGCGATTGACAGGGGACAATCTGGCCAAGTCGTCCAGAATCCTGGCGCTGGTGAACCGGTATGAAAATCTGTGCAACCCCAGCCGTACTGCCGCGGCACTGACGCCGCACGAGGCCCTGCAGCACATTTTTTCTCAGCTCAAGTCACGTTTTGATGCGCCAACTCTGAGTGCCTTTATCCGAATGATGGGGGTTTATCCACCGGGTTCCGTCGTTCAGATGGTCGATGGCCGGTATGCTATCGTGGTATCCGTCAATTCATCTCGTCCCCTGAAGCCCCGGGTGATCGTCCATGAGCCTGATGTTCCCAAAGAGCAGGCCCTTATTTTGGACCTTGAGCGTACCCCTTCCGTTGGCATACGGCGCAGTCTCAAGCCCTCCAGCCTGCCTCCTGACGCCTTCACTTACCTGTCGCCCAGAAGCCGCATGTGCTACTTTTTTGAGCGGGCCACTGAGCCCGAAGCGCCGGGGGTTCTTGCGTGATGGTGGCGCCTGGTGTGCCATTGCTCGACGCCTTGCTGGAAGCAATCTGGCTGGTAGACCCTGTGAGCCTGTGTATCGTGTCGGCCAATCGGGCGGCTTGCGAATTGCTTGGCATGTCGGCCTCAGCACTGATTGGCAAACCGGTCGTCGATTTGACGGGATCCCCGGAAGACATATTTTTCTGGGATGACGTCGCGGCGGGGTTTGACGAACTCATCCAGTCAGAAACCGTCATCCATGGTTTTGACGGCACGGTGATCCCGGTCGAGCGACGGGTGAGTCGCGTTTGGCTCGAGGTTGGCCGTCCCATGTTCCTGGTCGATATTCGAGATTTGCGTCGGCAAAAGCGAACTGAAACCGAGCTTGAATCGCTGCTATCGGAAATGCGGGCCACATTGGAATCCACGGGCGATGGCATTTTGGTCAGCGACATGAATGGCGGGATCAGAAACTACAACCGCCGGTTTGCCGAGTTGTGGAGTGTGCCGGAAGACTTGCTGATTACCCGGGATGATCGCGCGCTTTATGACCATTTGACAAACAGCGTGATGGACCCGGCCCAGTATGCCAAACGCCTGCTGCATATCGCCGAAATGCCCCTGCTGGAGGGGACGGACTTGATGTTGTTACGTTCAGGGCGTCTGCTGGAGAGGGTGACTTTGCCGCAGTTCAGCCGGGGTCAGCCGTCGGGTCGGGTTTTTTCATTCCGGGACATCACGCAAAAGGCTGATGCGGAATCGCGGTTGCGTCTGGCCGCCAAGGTTTTCGAGTCGAGTCTGGACGCGATTTTCATCACCGATTCAAATTATCAGATCGTCGCTTCAAACCCGGCCTGCGAGCGTTTGACCGGGGGATTGCCCAACGAACTCAAGAGCCGGCATGCGCAAGAAATATTCCGGGACGCCCGTGATCCTGATTTTTTCAACCGTGTCCAGCAACACCTGATTCAAAACGGCGCCTGGGAGGGTGAAATCTGGCGCCAATTGGGAGATCAGTCCCGTTGTGCCCTGCAGGTGTCCTGGGTGCAGTTGCGAGACGATGCGGGCAACGTGCTTCAGACCATCTGTTTCTTCAGGGACATGACGGACAAGCTTGCCGCGCAACAACGCATTGAAACACTCGCGTACACCGATGCGCTGACAGGCCTGCCAAACCGGCTCATGCTCAAACAGCAGGTGGACTTCGGCCTGAGGATTGCAGAGCGCAATGGCAGCAAGTTTGCAATATTCTTTATCGATCTGGATCGTTTCAAAAACATCAACGACTCCATGGGTCATGCCTTTGGTGACAAAGTCCTGATTGAAGTTTCAGAGCGGATCAAGAGCTGCATGCGCGAAGTGGACACACTAAGCCGGTTGGGCGGCGATGAATTTGTTGCGTTTGTGCAGGATGCCGATGCGCATGGCGCCGAAATTGCAGCCCGGCGAATGTTGACCACGATGTCGCAATCTTTTCAAATTTCCGGGATGAATTTTTCTTTGGGGTGCAGCATTGGCGTCGCGCTTTACCCAGAAGATGGCGACACCCTAGACGAATTGATCCGTTGTGCTGACACCGCCATGTACCGGGTCAAGGACAGGGGTCGCGGGAGTTTCCGCTTCTACCAGCCACAGATGAATGTGGACCTTTTGTCACGCATGAAGATGGATCATGCGATGCGAATTGCCATGGATCAAGGTCAGTTCAGGTTGCATTACCAGGCGCAAATTTCCTTGAAGTCCGGTGCCCTGGTTGGTGTCGAAGCGCTGATACGGTGGAACGACGTGCAGTTTGGAAATGTGTCCCCTGGAGTCTTCATTCCGCTGGCCGAGGAGTCGGGGTTTATCGTCAACATAGGCAATTGGGTGTTGAAAGAGGCGGTCCGGCAGGCAGCGCTCTGGGAAAAAGCGGGAACACCTGTCACCGTGTCCATCAACGTTTCTGCGTTGCAGTTTCAGCAATCTGATTTCGTGGAACTTGTTGCGAGTGTCCTGCGGGAGGGTGGGTTGGCACCCGCCTTGTTGGAGCTGGAGCTGACAGAATCCATTTTGGTGCAGGATGCCAATGAAGCGCTGGAACGCCTGCATGCGCTCGCCAATTTGGGTATTGCTCTTTCCATTGACGACTTTGGAACGGGGTATTCGAGCCTGGCCTATTTGAAAAAGTTTCCCATCTCCAAACTCAAGATCGATCGATCGTTTGTGACGGGCCTTCCTTCCGATGAAAGTGATCGGGCTATCGTCAGCGCGACCATTGGCATGGCGCGTGCACTGAAGCTCAAGGTGGTTGCCGAGGGCGTAGAAAACGATGCGCAGCGGGACTACCTTGCCAGCCAGAACTGCGAGTCCTACCAAGGATTTTTGTGTTCGCCCGCATTGCCTTCGGCAGCGTTTGAACAGTTGATGCGGGATTTGCCTGTCTAACGCCATGGCGTCAGATCTGGCGTTGACAGTGTCTGCACTAGGTGCGCTGCACTAATCTGGACAAAATCGGCATTTGAATGTGCACGAAGTTCAAACTTGACCGATAATTGCTGCACTGCAACAATTTTATTAAAGGACTCCAAATGTTTAAAAACACCCCCTTCGAAGCCATCGCCAAGACCATGTCGGAATCGGTGCCCAAGTTTGATCAGGCCGCCATGCAAGATGCCATCAAGCCAGCCCAGGAAAACCTGAAGGCTTGGGCTGACCTCGCTCAAAGCCAGGCCAAAGAAGCCCAAGCTGTGCTGACGGAAACTGTGGAATCCATCAAAGGCATCAAGGATCCTCAGGCTGCGTTTGAAATCATGAAAGCTTCAGCTGAAGCGGGCATGGCCATGTTTGCCAAGAATCTCAAAGATGCCACTTCATTGAGCTTCGGTCAATTTCACAGCACAGTGGATGCCGTTGAAAAAGCCCATCCCGCCAAGGAAGTATTTGCACCTGTTGCCAAGAATCTGAAGGCCGCTGCAACGACCGCTGAAAACGCAATTGAATCCGCAATGGAAAAAGGCGCTGCTGCCGTGGCTTCAGTATCGCCCGCTGGCAAAGGCAAAAAGGCCCGCTAATCCAGCGCCAGTCAGCCGCTTCACTTGGGGGCTTGCCCCCATGAAGTAAAACCAAAAAAGCCAGCTTGCAAGCTGGCTTTTTTTATGGATTTTTGCCAACCATCGCCAGCGCAAAATCAAGAGCCAAGCTGATTAAACATTGACAATGAACCATGTCCCAAAATCAAACAAAACCGCCTCATCAAGAAATCCGGCCAAGGTTTGGGCGTTTGCTGGCAGTCTGTTTTGCCGCGGTCATTTTTTGCGGATTGCTGGTTTGGTTTGCAAGTACATATTTGACGGACTGCTGTGGCCCATGACGGAACGGGTCCAAACTGGCACTTGATTTGAGTGAAAGGTGTCTGCAAATGCCACCGGACCGGCATCCTGAACCAGGGTTCAGGTGGGCGAGGTCAGCCCTACATTGGGCTCATCTAACGCGAGATGATCACGCTTGTGGGGCGATGTTCCAAGCCCTTGCTCTAAGAGCATTGGTACAAGGAAATATAAAGCCCGGCAGGCACTGCAGACAGGGAAGATTGTAGGCGCTTAAATAAGCCGGCCATCATCATTGAGCGCGTTGTCCAGACGTTCCAGCAATGAGGTCAAAACCGTGTTGCGCTCGTCGGCGAAGGCGTTTTGGGATGCCACCTGCACGGGTGATTCAGTGGCTGGAGCTTTCTCCAAAGTTGATGGAACAGCGTCGGGGACTGGCTCCACCAAATGGTCAGACAGTTCGAAAGCCAGGTTCAATGAGGCCAGGACGGCGATGCGCTCTCGGGCCCTGACCTTGCCCGCGTCGCGAATCTTGCACATGGCCGTGTCGACGCGTTCCACCGCGTCCAAAAGGCGGGTCTCGCCACCATCAGGACAGCCCAGTAAATAGCTCTGCCCCATGATCTGAACTTCAAGTTGCTTCATGCACGGCCCTTGGCAGAAGTGGCAGCCACGGGATGAACGTCCTGATGCGGCTGCGGCAGTCGATCCAGCAGGGCGTCAACCCGGGCGCGCGCCGCGCCCAACCGGGATTTCAGAGAATCCCTCTCCTGTACCAAACTTTCCACTTGGGCGGCCAACAGAGTATTGGTACGTTGCAGTTCCTGGTGGCGCACCAGCAAACGCTCAACGCGTTCTGCAATTTGTTCGATTTGGGTCGAGTTCGACATAGGGCGTTCATTGTAGGGTTTCACATTCGCGTCGACTCAATTCGCGCCTAAAATCAGAAGGTTGGTGCTCGCGGTGTGGTTCACATGCCGCAGTTCAACGGGAAGCAGGAGGGTCGGCTCACAACAGCCCACCTCCCCTGCGCTGCCCCCGCAACGGTCAAACGGACGGGTTGGTGTTTTTGACACCTCCCCCGCTTTCATCAATCAGCCACTGGATGCCTTGAACAAGCACTGGGAAGGCGATGAAGGTTGCTCCGTCAGCCCGGATACCGGCCAACGAAGTGGATGCGCGCCAGGTTTTTCCGGCTTGCGTCCGTGATTGCCCATGCACTGTCGGGGACGACGGTGAGGGTTTATTTTGGTGATTGATTCCACAATGACTTTTGGTAATTTCCGTGGGCGCCTTGGCTTACTCCCGCTGGCTTTGGCCGCTTCATTTCCGTCTTGGGCACAAACCCCTGCGCCCGATGCCACGCCGACTTTAAGAGCCGTCGTGGTGACCGCTAACCGCACCGAGCAGCCCATTGGCGACGTGGTGGCCGACGTGACCATCATTGACCGTGATCGCATCGAGCGCAGCGGTGCAGTGGCGCTGGCTGACGTGTTGGCCAGGGTGCCGGGCCTGGAGATTTCACGCAATGGTGGCGTTGGCAATTCGACGTCCGTGTTCACGCGTGGCGGCGAGGCCCGCCACACCATGGTTTTGGTGGATGGTGTTCGCTTTGACACACAAAGCATCAGTGGTGGCGCCAACTGGCAGGCCATTCCATTGGCGCAAATTGACCACATTGAAATTGTGCGAGGCCCGACCAGCGCGGTCTATGGTTCAGATGCCGTGGCCGGTGTCATTCAGATTTTCACCAAAAAGGGTGAGGGCGTTTTTGCACCCTCCATCACAGTGGGTGCGGGCAGCTTCAATACCAGGACACTGGACGTTGCGGCCAGCGGATCCGCCGACGCATTTGACTATTCACTCGGGCTGTCGGGCGCGAACAGCGACGGTTACAACATTCGACCCATTGCCGGGCAAAACCCAGACCTGGATGGTTACAAGAGCAGCAGCGCCAATCTCAAGCTGGGTTTTAAGGCGAGTCCGAGCCATCGCATTGAAGCGGTTGCCATGCAAAGCCGTGTGGATGCGCAATATGACCAGGGACCGACGCTCGACTACCGCAGCATCAACACCCAGCAAAGTCTGGGTTTGCAATGGAGCGCGACGTGGACCGATCAATACACCACCCGGTTGGCCGTGAACCAAGGGATCGACAAGGGTGAGTATTTACTGGGGAGTGGCAGCAACAACCAGACACGCATCAACACCATGTTGTGGTTCAACGAATACCGTCTGGGTGCCCATGCCTTCAGCGCCACGCTGGAGCAACGCGAGGATGATTTCCAGCTCGAGGGTCCTCCAGCTATCAACCGCCAAAAGTCACAAAACGGCGTTGGTTTGGGGTATGGATTCACCAGCGGCCCCCACACCGTCCAGATCAATGCCCGCCAGGATACCGACAGCGAATTTGGCACCAACCCGACAGGGTCCGTGGCCTATGCATTGGCATTGACGCCGGCATGGCGCGTTGCTGCCAGCACTGGAACCTCCTACAAGGTACCCACGCTGTACCAGCGCTTCAGCCAGTATGGCATCGCCACGCTCAAACCCGAATCGGGAATCAACACGGAGGTGAGCCTTCGATACGCTCAGGGCACGGCAAGCTTCAGTGCATCAATTTACCGCAACAACCTGACCAATCTGCTCAACTTCGTGACTGGCAACGGGCCCTGTGCCAATGGCGGGCCGCCAGTAGCAGTTCTCAGCCGTGGCTGCTATGCCAACACGGGGTTGGCCCTCTATGAGGGCGTCAGCTTTGCCGCAGCGGAGAGGTTGGGCAGGGTCAATGTTTACGCTTCTCTGGACATTCAGAATCCGCGTGATTTGTCCAACAATAACCTTTTGGCGCGACGTGCCGCTCAACATGCCACGCTCGGCATGGACACGCGCTTGGGCGACTGGACGCTGGCCGGGGATATGGTGCTCTCCGGTGCCCGCTATGACGCCAACCCCAACAAGTTGGTCCTGGAAGGCTATGCGCTACTGAACCTGAGTGCCAGCACCTATCTGGCCAAAGACTGGAAACTGACGGCCAAGCTTGACAATGTCACCGACACGCAATACCAGACGGCCAATGGTTACGCCATGGAGGGTGCCAGCGCCTATGTGGCCTTGACCTGGTCGCCTCGTTGACCCTTTGCCGTCGGCCTGAACCTTTGTTTCCATGACCACTTGCCCTGCCGTTCTCATTGCCGCCCCCGCCTCCGGTCAGGGGAAAACGACCGTTGCATCCGCTCTGGCGCGACTTCACGCGCGCCAGGGGCGAAAGGTGCGGGTGTTCAAGTGCGGGCCTGATTTCTTGGACCCCCTCTGGCTGACGTTGGCCAGTGGCGGGCCAGTGCATCAAATGGATTTGTGGATGACGGGCGAAGATGATTGCCGAGCCCGTCTGGCCGGGGCAGCGAAGGAGGCCGACCTCATCATCATCGAGGGGGTGATGGGCTTGTTTGACGGCGAACCCAGCGCGGCGGATTTGGCACAGCGCTTTGGTTTACCCGTGCTGGCGGTAATTGACGCGGGCTCCATGGCGGGTACCTTTGGGGCCCTGGCCTATGGCATGCAGCACTACCGCGATGGCTTGCGCTGGGCCGGTGTTCTGGCCAACAAAGTGGCCAGCGAGCGACATGCCGAGATGCTTCAGGTGAGTCTGCGCGAGCCCCAGCAATGGCTGGGCGCCGTCATGCGCAACCCCGCCATGAGCCTGCCCGAGCGGCACCTGGGGTTGACGGTGGCCAGCGAAGTGGGCGATGCCCTGCAGCGTCTGGATGCGGCGTCCGACGCGTTAAGGGACACACCGCTGGGCCGAATGACGCTGGATGACCTGTCGCGCTGGAATGTTGACTTCGACACCATCGACAAGCCGACAAAAGCACCAGACTTGCCATTAGCGGGCAAAACCATCGCCGTGGCGCGCGACGCCGCCTTCTGCTTTATTTATGCGGCCAATCTGGACTGTTTGCGGGACCTCGGCGCAACGCTTGTTTTCTTTTCCCCACTGGCCGATGCTGCATTGCCCGTATGCGATGCCGTGTGGTTGCCTGGCGGATATCCCGAGTTGCATGCCGAACCCCTGGCTTTCAATACATCGCTTCGGGCCAGTCTGGCGACGCACGTCGCCCAGCACAAACCCGTGTGGGCCGAATGCGGCGGCATGATGGTCCTGTTTGACAAACTGGTGGCGCTGGACGGCACGACCCATGCGCAATGGGGTTTGCTGCCAGGGGTGGTCACCATGCAAAAGCGCCTGGCCGCGTTAGGACCTCAGCAACTCGACCTGCACGGTCAGGTGCTGCGGGGCCACACCTTCCATTATTCGACGTGCGTTTCTCCCCTGCTGGCCAGTGCCCGCACTGCAAGGCCCGGCATGTCACCTGCACCGGACACCGGCGAATCACTGTGGGTGCAGGGGTCCATCAAGGCCAGTTACTTTCACGCCTGGTTTGCGTCGAACCCGCAAGCTACGGCAGCCTTGTTCAGCCCACCTTCCGGTCTGGCATGACCACGTCTCCTATCCCCGTCCGCTTTGCTATACCCAATGGCCCGCAGCGCATTGTTTGCCTGACGGAGGAAACGACGGAATGGCTCTACCTGTTGGGCGAAGAGGCCCGCATTGTGGGCATTTCGGGCTACACGGTTCGTCCGCCCAGGGCACGGCAAGAGAAGCCCCGCGTCAGCGCCTATCTCAGCGCCAAAATTGACAAAATTCTGGATCTGAAACCGGATTGCGTCTTTGGGTTTTCGGACCTTCAAGCTGACATTGCTGCGGAGCTGATCCGCAAGGGTGTGCAGGTGACGGTGTTCAACCAGCGCAGCGTGATGGACATTTTGGCCATGATGACGCAGGTGGCGGCCATGGTGGGCAAGGTGGAATTGGGGCAGACCTTGATTGCGTCGATTTGCCACCAGTTGCAAGCCATTGAAGAGGCGGCCCAAGTGCTGCCTCGCCGGCCCCGTGTGTTTTTTGAGGAGTGGGACGAGCCCCATATCAGCGCCATCCGCTGGGTGTCCGAATTGATGGGCATTGCCGGGGGCGATGATTGCTTCCCGGAACTGGCGTTGGAGCCCATGGGCAAAAACCGCATCATTGCTGATGGGGCGCAAATCGTTCGGCGGAACCCCGACATCATCATTGGGTCCTGGTGCGGCAAAAAGTTCCGGCCCGAAAGAGTGGCTGCGCGCTCTGGCTGGCAAGACGTCAACGCTGTCAAAAACAAGCAGTTGTTTGAAATCAAGTCGCCGGACATTTTGCAGCCCGGCCCGGCAGCGCTGACCGATGGTGTCGCGCAACTGCACCGCATCATCATGGCATGGAGCCACCGGCATGGCTGATTTACAGGCATTGCCCATCGCCCGGAGTGAGTTGATTCTGGGGGGCCAGAAGAGTGGCAAATCGCGCCGGGCTGAATGTTTAGCGCGAGACTGGTTGAACACTGCCACTGACCACCAAGCGGTCTTGATTGCAACCGCCCAACCCTGGGACGCAGAGATGGTCGAACGTATTTCCCGACATCAGCGTGATCGTGCCCTTCGTGTACCCGGCATGCAGACCGTCGAAGAGCCGCTTCAACTGGCTGAAGTCATTGACCGTCTGAGCCAGCCGGGCACCCTGATCGTTGTGGACTGCCTGACCCTGTGGCTCACCAACCTGTTGATGCCCCCAGAGAACCCAAAGGGGGGCAGCTCCACATATTTAGAGGAAAAAGTGCTTGAAGTCCCCGCCGGTTATGAATTGTATGCTCCGTTAATCGTAGCAATTCAAAATGCGCCTGGTCCGGTTGTGCTGGTCGGCAATGAGATCGGGTTGGGTGTCATCCCCATGGGCCAGCAGGTTCGCGCCTTTGTGGATGCGTTGGGCGTTTTGAATCAGGCGGTGGCCGCTGCCTGCGAGCGCGTGACCCTGATGGTGGCCGGATTGCCCTTGAAGGTGAAAGATATCGTGAAAGATGTTGTGAAAGATTCGAAATGAAGATCCGGCATTCATGGGCGGCGATGTTCACCGCAATGGCTGGCATGCTGGGGTCTGCGGCCTCCTGCGGGTTTCAGGTGACCGACGACCGGGGCAATGTGGTCAACTTTGACAAATCGCCGCAGCGCATTGTCAGTCTGCTGCCCTCGCTGACGGAGTCGGTGTGTGAACTCGGCCAGTGCAGCCGCCTGGTGGGGGTGGACCGGTACTCGGATTTTCCGGCCAGCCTCAAGTCCCTGCCCAAAGTGGGTGGGGGGCTGGACCCCAACATCGAGGCTATCGTGGCCTTGCGGCCTGATGTGGTGCTGATGGCCACATCGTCGCGGGCGGGTGAAAGACTTCAGGCCTTGGGTGTCAAAGTGGTGGCGCTGGAGCCCAAAACCCATGCCGATGTGCAGCGCGTATTGCTCAAGCTCGGGCAGGTGCTGGAAGTCAGTGATGCACAAAAGATCTGGCGCGCGATTGACGCCGGCGTGTCTGCCGCCGCCCAGTCTTTGCCCGCCAGCGTGCGAAACACGCGCGTTTATTTTGAGGTCAATCAGGGGCCCTACGCCGCGGGCGAAACGTCGTTTATCGGCGAGACATTGACGCGCCTGGGCGTCAAAAACATTGTGGGCGCCAAGCTGGGCCCATTTCCCAAACTTAACCCCGAGTTCATCGTGCGGGCCAACCCTGACCTGATCATGATCGGTCAGCGCAATGTGGAAGGCATGGCACAAAGGCCGGGCTGGAGCAGCATCCGCGCCTTGCGTGAACAACGCGTGTGCATCTTCCCGGTGGAGCAGTCCAACGTGCTGGTTCGCCCGGGTCCCCGCATGGCAGAAGGCGCCAGGATCATGGCCCAATGTCTCGCTGAAAAAGCGCTTGGGGCCAAACCTTGAATCTGCGCCACGTCTCCTTCGTGGTCTGGCCGCTGCTGCTGTGTGCAGCGGTGCTGATCGCGCTGGGCGTTTGCGTGGGCAGCACCGGGTTCGAGAACCTGATTCACCCCTTGTTGAACCCGGCGGAAGATCCTGCCCAGTACGCCATGGCCCACCAGATCGTGTGGGAGATCCGCCTGCCGCGCACGCTGGGGGCCTGGGTGGCCGGTGCCCTCTTGGGGCTGGCAGGAGCGGTGGCGCAGGGCTTGTTTCGCAATCCCCTGGCCGACCCGTACCTGCTGGGCAGCGCGTCCGGTGCTTCGTTGGGGGTGGCGCTGGCACTCGCGGCAATGGGTGGTGGTGCGGGCATGCTGGGCGGCTCGTCGGGCGGGGCCAGCATGATGAACGGCGGCGTAGCGGTCAGTGTGTTTTCCAGCAGTGTGCTGGTGCGCCTGGGGCTCACCGGTGCGGCCTTCACCGGCGCCGTGCTGGCCGTATTGCTCACGCTGGCGCTCTCCCGGGGCGTGCAGCATACCCTGCGCTTGTTGTTGGCGGGAGTCGTGGTGGGTGTGGTGCTGGGGGCCATGACGCATTTGGTGTTGCTGTTTTCGCCAGACTCATTGCAGGCCATGCAGGCCTTCATGCTGGGTTCCACAAGTTTTGTGGGCTGGACGGCCTGCCTGCTGATGGCGGGGGTGTGGGGGGTGTGTTCAGTGGCGGCGGGCTTGCTGGGGCGCGTGCTGGACGGTTTGAGTCTGGGCGATGCGACGGCCATGAGCCTGGGCCTGCCCTTGGCGTCCATGCGCGCGGCGCTGGTGGCGGTTCTGGCCTTGGCCACAGGCACGGCGGTCGCCCAAACGGGTCTGATCGCGTTCGTGGGCCTTGCCGCGCCGCACCTGGTGCGCTCGGTCATCAAAACCACCCATGGCCGCTTGATGTTTCTCTCCAGCTTGGTGGGCGGAGCGCTGCTGATGGCGGCGGACACGCTGGCGCGCTGGCTCATCGCCCCGCAAGAGTTGCCCGTGGGCGTGCTGACCGCCGTATTGGGCGGTGGCTATTTGTTGTGGTTGATGCGCCGGGCGACGCGCCCATCAGGTGGGGCAGGGCTGTGAATTCCGCGTCGATTCCAGTCGCCATCAAGGCCCATTCCATCAGGACCCGGCTGGGAAATGCCGAGATCTTGCACGACGTTTCCCTGTCCTTGCCCGCAGGTCGGTGGACCAGCATCGTTGGCCCCAATGGCGCGGGGAAGTCTACCCTGCTCAAGGTGCTGGCCCACCTGTTGCCACACAGCGGCACGGTGAGCTTGTTGGGTCAATCCTTGGCCGATTTGCCCGGCCGCACCCGCGCGCAGCAGTTGTCCTGGCTGGGCCAGAACGAATCCACGGGTGACGATTTGACGGTGCTGGATGTGGCCATGCTGGGCCGCCTGCCGCACCAGCCCTGGCTGGCTGCACCCAGCGAAGCGGACCATGCAGCCGTGGAGCGTGCGCTCAAATCCACCCAGGCCTGGGCATGGCGGGGCAGGGCGCTGGGGCAACTGTCAGGTGGAGAGCGCCAGCGCGTGTTGCTGGCCCGTGCGCTGGCTGTGGAGGCCGATGTCTTGCTGATGGACGAGCCCCTGGCCAATCTCGACCCGCCGCATCAGGCCGACTGGTTGATGCTGGTGCATGACCTGGTCGGCAAGGGGAAAACCGTGATCAGCGTGCTGCATGAAATTTCCTTTGCCCTGCATGCGGATGAAATGCTCATCATGGCCGATGGGCGCGTCACCCATCAGGGTCCTTGCGCCGATGCCACCACTCACCGGGCGTTGGAAGCCGTGTTTGACAATCGCATCACCATTCACGCCCTGGCGGGGCAATGGGTAGCCATGCCCAATACCGACGCGTCCTCCCATTCAAGAAAGCAGTCTCATGCAAGTTGAAACACCACCTACCGTCAAACCCTATGAAAAAGCCGAAGGTGAGCGCCGCGGCATCATCATCGTCAACACGGGTGACGGCAAAGGCAAAAGCT
>CAVVSV010000013.1:0-7829 GCA_963750805.1 uncultured beta proteobacterium | reverse complement strand
CAGCACCCAGTAGGCCGCCACGGCGGCGTATAAGGGCCCCAGGTACAGACACACAGCGACGCGGCTGGCACCCAATATTTTTTGGGCCCAACCGTAGATCCAATAGGCGCCAAGGCCCGGTGCCAGCGCGACGGCCAGAGTCAACCAAGTGGCTGTCCAGCTCCAGGCGGGTGTGTCGGCTTGCAGGGACTCCCAAGCGGCAACGGGTATCAGAACCACCACGCCACCCATGCAGATCGCGGCCAGGCGGGCCGTGGCGCTCAAGGCACTGGGCCATATTTTTTGCAGCAGGGCGTAGCCCGCCCAGGACACCATGGCTGCGACAACCCAGGCGTCGCCAGGCACCCAACGAACCTGCGTCAATGCCATCCACTGCCCTTTGACGATCACGTGCAACACGCCAGTGAGTGCAATCACCACCCCCAGAATCTGAATCCGGTTCATGCGTTCATGCAGCCACCAAACGGCACCCAGTGCAATCAGCACGGGAGACGCCGAATAGATCAGCGCGATGTTCATGGCCTGGGTGGTTTTGGCCCCCAGGTACACCCAGGCCCCGCAGACGAGCATGCCCAGACTGCCCAACACAATGTACTGCGGCCATACCTTCAAAATGGCATGTCGTTGTGGCCACAACTCCTTGCGCGACAACACGGTCAGTATCAGGCCCGCCAGCGCCCATCGCCCCAATGCCAGGGTGTGCGGCTCCACCACACCCCGGGCGAACCGGGCTGCGATGTAGTTGACGGCCCACAGCCCGGGGATGAACCAGATCAGGATGAGCGCCACACGGCGGCGTGCATCTGGTGAGAAGGTGGTGATGGGGACCGGAGGTACGAGGGCGGCGTGGGGAGGGTTTTCAGCCTGGGACATGGGCAAATTATCCCAGCCAAAGGGGATTCCGTCTTTTACACGTCACAGCCCGAAACGTGACAAGATTCAAGCCGGTTCAATGTTGTGGAGAAATCGCATGCCTGCCACCCAGCCTCGCCCGATTCACTATTGGTTGATGAAGTCCGAGCCCAACGAGTGCTCGATTGACGACGCGCTGGCGGCGCCCGGGCAAACCGTGCCATGGGTGGGTGTTCGCAACTACCAGGCCCGCAATTTCATGCGGGACGACATGAAGGTGGGCGATGGCATTCTGTTCTACCACTCCAGTTGTGCCGAGCCGGGTATTGCCGGGCTTGCCCGCGTCGCGTCGACCATCCTGCCCGACCCCACCCAGTTTGATCCGAAATCACCGTACTTTGATGCCAAGGCCAATTGTGATGAGCCACGCTGGCTGCTGGTGGATGTTCAGGCCACCCACAAGACCCGGCTGCTGAATTTGCCGGAACTGCGCGCCAACCCTGTCCTGGCCGACATGGTGTTGCTGAAAAAGGGCAATCGCCTGTCGATCACCCCGGTGAGTGCGGCGCATTGGAAAGAGATCGTCAAAGGAATGCTGAAGCTGAAGCTCTGAGCCCCAACCCATCACGCTTTCAGGCCATCATCCCTGCGTGATACCGGGAGAAAAATTGTTGGGTGGCACTGTTTTGCGGGCTGTCGATGACATTGGATGCCGGTCCACTTTCCAGCACCACACCATCGCGCATGAAGACCACTTCATCGGCGACTTCGCGCGCGAACGACACCTCATGGGTCACCAGAATCATGGTCATTCCCTCAACGGCCAGATCGCGGATGACGCCGAGCACCTCGCCCACCAGTTCGGGGTCCAGCGCCGAGGTCACCTCGTCAAACAACATCACCTGGGGCTGCATGGCCAGGGCCCGGGCAATGGCCACGCGCTGCTTTTGTCCGCCCGACAGTTGTGCGGGATGCTGGTCGGCTTTGTCGTGCAATCCCACTTTGGCCAACAGGGCATGCGCCTGTTCCCTGGCTGCTGATTTGGGGGTGCGCAATACGGTGACCGGACCCTCCATGACGTTTTGCAACACGGTCATGTGGGGAAACAGGTTGAAGTGCTGAAAGACCATGCCCGTATTGGCCCGAAAACGGGATTGCTCCCGGTCACTCGGTAAGCGGGTGGCGGCACCTGAATACGTCATCTCGTGGGCACCCACCCGTATGCTTCCTTTATCGGGGATGGTCAGCAGGTTGATGCAGCGCAGCAGGGTGGACTTGCCCGAGCCCGACGGCCCCAACAGCGCCACCACCGCACCTTTGTCGATGTGCATGTTGATGTCTTTGAGAACCACATGGTCGCCAAAGCTTTTTTGCAATCCAAGGATGTCAATCATGGTGTCAGTCGGCGCGTTTGGATTCAAGCTTTCGCACCAATTTGCTGGCGGGCAACAAAATGGCGATGTACATCACCGCGATCAGGGTGTAGGCCTCCAGCGGCCGATAGGTTTCGTGCGCGACGGCCTGACCCTGGTAAACCAGATCGGGCAGCGCCAGCACCGACAGCAGTGAGGTGTTTTTAAGTTGCATGATGGATTGATTCATCAAGGGCGGTGTCATGCGGCGCAAGGCCTGGGGCAGCACGACGCGGCGCATCACTTGAAAGCGCGTCATGCCCAGGGCACGGGCGGCGTCGCTTTGGCCCGGATCAATCGAAACAATGCCGCCGCGAATGATCTCTGAATAAAATGCACCGCCATACAGCGACAAGGCCAAGACGGCGGCCACCTGCGCCGTCATGGCGACGCCTATGAGCACAGGCAGCGCGTAATAGAACCAGATGATCAGCACCAACACTGGCGTGGCGCGAAAGAGTTCCACGTACCATTTCAGCGGAAGCCGGATGAATCCGTTTTTAGCCAGTCCACCAATGCCGGCGATCAGCCCCACCGCCAAGCCAAAAATAATGCACATCAGGCTGTAGCCCACGGTGTACATCAGGCCACTGGCGAAAAGCTGGCGGTACTGCCAGAGGTAAGCGAAATTCCACTCGTACAAGCCAACTCCCCGGGGTCAAAACTCGGTTCAATTCAAACGGGACCAAAGGACTAAAAGTTCACAATGGCCGGAATTTCCTCGCGTTTGATGCTCATCAGCTTGTCAAGGTTGCCCAGCACGATGGGGTTGATGGCGTTGGCCTTGCGCAAGTCGGCAATCCAGCCGTCCACATAGGTTTTCCACCGTTGGTCGGTTTCCATGCGCAAGCCGGCGTTGGTGGACGTTCCCTTGATAGGCTCTGGCACCACCACATGGCCAATGCCCGGGTTCTTTTTGACAATGCCTGCCGATAGCGTCACCACCAGCGGCTGCACGTCGGCACGGCCCGTTTGTACCGCCAGCGTTGCATCGGCCGACTTCTCGAAACGCAGAATTTTGGCCTTGGTGTACATGGTCGTCACCAGGTTGTCGTAGGACGAACCCACATCGACGGCAATGGTCACATTGGGCGAATCCATCTCATCCCAGGTCTTGGGGCTGTAGCCCTTTTTGGCCACCAGGCTGTAGGCGTTGTTGTACAGCGGCTGTGAAAAGGCAATCACCTTGAGCCGCTGTGGTGTCGGATTCAAGCCAAAAAAGATATCGATTTTGTTGGACTGCAAGTCCAGCACCGCGTTGCCCCAGGTGGTCTCATTGATCTCCAGCTTGGCCCCCAGCTTGGTGGCCAGGTTGTTGGCCAAGTCGATCATGATTCCGCTCCATTGGCCTGTGGCCAGGTCCTTCTGGTAGTTGGGCGCTCCGCCCGCCACGGCGGCGATGCGCAGGGTTTTGGTGCTGGCAATGCGGTCCCAGGTGGTCATGTCCGCCTTGTCCTGGGTCCAGCCCGGGGCGGATGCGAGTGCAGCGGCCACGGCAACTGCACCCAAAACGATACGGCGTTGTAGATTTGTCTTCATCACTGATCTCCTGTAAAAGGGCAACTCCGTGCCTGTGGTTAAGAAACTTCTTCTGTGTAAGCAGCCAGCGCAGCCAGTGAAACCGGGCGCAAGGGCCAGCGCTGTGACTCGCCGTTCAATGCCTCCGCGGCGAATTCAATACCGCGTTCATGGGCCAGGGCACTGACGGAGCGGGCGCAATAACGTCCCTGGCAAAGCCCCATGCCAAAACGCCCGACCAGGCGTAATTCACGGGCTGAGCCAGCTCCCTGCAAGCGGTCAAAGTCAGCGCGCCGTACACCTTCGCACCGGCACACCACCGTGTTTGCAGTGGGTGACGGGGGTGCCGACCGAAAGAGTTTTCCAAGCGCATGCTGAGTGCGCCGGGCTGCTTGCACAGAGTGATCCGGACCTTGGTCCGCACAGGCCCGCCCCAAATACCTGGCCACCTGTTGTGCCGCACGCTGGCCGTCAGCAACTGCGCCTGCTGCACCCAGCGCCTCGCGGCAATCGCCTGCATGAACGATGCACCCTGTTTCGCTTTGTTTTGGCAAAGGCAACCCGGTGTTGTTGGGGCTCAAGCCATCATGGACCACCAAATGTTTGACATGATCTGTGCGCTGCAAACCACTGCTGTGCTGGCTGACGACCGCAAGTCCTGCTTCTTGCTGGCGGGCAGACAGGACGCGCCAGCCAGTTCGGTAAGGAATCCTGGCGCGCAGCAACTCGCTGGCATACAAGGCGGCCTCTTGCACGTAAGGCCAACTGCGCAGTGCATCAACCACTGAGCCGCCTTGCCGCCATGCATTGGCAACGGGTTGGGCGCGCTCCAGCACTGCGATGGGGGGATGGCCCGCCGCCGCCAATTGCGCGGCTAGCGCCAGCAGCAATGGCCCGCTGCCTGCCAACATGACCGGGCCTTGAGGCACGTCACCGGTTTCCTTGAACTGAACCTGCATGCCACCGGCTGTGACCACACCCGGCAATTCCCAGCCTTCAAAAGGCAAGACCTGTTCGACGGCACCCAGCGCGAGGATCACCGCCTTGGTCTGAACACTCTCCACCCGGCCCCTGGACCGGTTGTCAATCAAAAACCGGCCATCCCGGTCCACGCCAATCAGCACGGATTGCATCATGGGCGTGACAAGCGCACCGACTTGCGCAAAGTCATGCATCAAGGTGTCACGCCGGCGTCGCTGATGGTCCGGCATGAGCAGGGATGGACGGTTTACGCTGCCACGGCTGCCGGCTGCGCGCTGGCGGTAAATGGCGCCGCCAATTTGGTCGCGCTGTTCCACCAGCCGACAAGTCAAACCGCGGCGGGCCAATTCCGTGGCGGCTGACAGGCCAGCCGGTCCTGCGCCAACCACCATCACGTCCGGGGTATTCATCTTGAAGTCGCCGCGATGGGTTCACTGGTCTGCCAGGCTGGTGTGAGCTGCATGCCACGCTGCGCAGGCGTCAAACAGGACTCGACAGGGCTGGCCCCATTGATGCTGACCAGGCAAGCCTGGCAGTTGCCGATGCCACAAAAATAGCGCGCCTGCAGTCCGTTTGCGGAATCCCCCAATTGATTCACGCCTGCACGCAGCAATGCGGCTGCAATGGTTTCGCCTTCGCGAAACGCGAGAGGCATCCGGTTCCAGAACAGCAATGAAGGTGTGTCAGCAGGCAATTTGATTTGTACGAATGTAATTGGCTCAAGCATAGCAGATTGAATTCACCACGTTGTGTGGGGAATCAAGCCAGTCTTCAGGTCAAACCAGGCAGGTGACGGGCAATGCGCCCAGGCGGGCAGGATCCAGCGCTGACAAGTCCTCCCTCATGGGAGCTTCCAGCAGCATATTGGCCATGGCAGAGCCGATGACCGGCGCCAGACAAATGCCGTCGCCCTCCATGCCTGTGGCAATGAACAGGCCGGGCAGTGTGGGGTGCCGACCAACAATGGGCAAGCCGTCACGCGTGCCAATGCGAATGCCGGCAAAGGTGCGAATCACGCGACGGGCGGCCAACGCCGGGTAAACGGCGAGCGCTTCACGCAGCAGGCTGGAGACGGTGACGATATCCGTTTGTCGGTCTGTAAAGCCGGTTTCCCGGCTGCTGCCGATCAGGAATTGCCCCGTGGTCAGCGGGTCAATCACCAGGCTGGTACTTGTCTGTCCCAGAACGACGCGACGTTTGGCCGCCAGGTAGTTGGCCGACATCAGTGGCCCGGGCAACGCACTGCCAGACGTCGATGCGCGATCGGTCACGATGAGCTGGCCCTTGCGGGGAATCAACAGGTCTCCCAGCCCCGCCAGCGGTGCGGAGCCCAAGCCTGCGGCTACCACCACGGCATCCGCCACCAACGGCCCCTGCGTGGTCCTGACACCGGTGACCCGATTCGCAGACATGAGCAGTCCGTCAACCGGCGTGAAACGCAGCACCCGGGCTCCCGATGCCTGAAGCAGACGGTCCACCACCCGATAGCCCAGGGCATGGCCGTCGTCCGGCACTTTCATGCCCGACAACACATGGTGCCCAAGTCCCGGCACGCGTTCCATCAGCTGCGCATGGGTCAGCGGCATGATGCGTTCACCCAGCGCCATCAGGTCCGCCCCTTGCTGGGCGATCACCGCGACTTCTTCTTCAGTGCGGGCAAACAGATAGGTGGGACGCGCGTGGTAGATGTCGTTCAAGACACCTTGCTCAACCAATTGGCGGTAGATGGTGCGCGAGTCCCGGGCCAGCGTCATCATGGGCCCGGGTTTTTTGCTGGCCACAGAAACGGCTCCGTCAGAAGCCCCGGACGCTCCCGCTGCCGGCGTGGTGGCATCCAGCACGGTGACACTGGCCCCTTTGCGGCTCAAAAAAAAGGCAATGGACGCGCCCACAATGCCCGCGCCAATGATGATGACGTGTGGCGCAGTGTCTGTTTTCAATGCCTGGGTGCTTTGCAAAACGCAGTGCGAACCTGAACCCGGTCCTTGTTCAGACAGTTGCTTTGTTACTTGTAAAAAACCTCAACCTTGCCCTTGAGCTTGATCAGCATCGGGCGGCCTTTGCGGTCGACCGTCTTGCCGGCAGGTACTTTGATGTAGCCCTCACTCACGCAATACTCTTCCACGTCAAAACGCTCTTTGTCATTCAGGCGGATGCCAATGTCATACGAGAACACGGCCGCCACATGGTGGGGGCTGCGCGGGTCGATCGACAGGTGGTCGGGCAGGGCGGGGCGCTCTGGGGTGTCGGTCATGGCTTGTTATTTTTAAAGGATTGAACAGAGCCTGATTTTCGTGCATTTGAAGAGGGCCGAAACATGGCGCCGCTGTGCGGTTCAAATACCTTCAATGATTCGAATGTCGCGTTCAGCGCCATCGCCCAGCGCGTGCAGGGCCGCTTGGTATGCGGGGCTGTCGTGTGCGGCGACGGCCTGCTCTACAGAATCAAATTCGATCAGTACCGTTCGCTGCTGTAGCCCCTTTTCAAAGGTTTTAGCTGGCTCGCCGCGGGCCAGGAACCGGGCCCCTCCGGCTGTGAGTGCTGGACCCGCCAGCTTGGCGTAGGCGGCAAGCTTCTCGGCATTGCTGACGGAACGATAGGTACTGACCCAATATGCCTTTGACATGAAACGCTTCTTTCAGAGTTGAAGTGTGTTTTATAACGCATGCCTTGATTCGGCACTTGCACGCTGATTTAAGGGGTATTTCCGTGCCGGATCAATGGAACATCGTTGCAACCTGAGTTCGGCTCCCGCTCGAACAAATATTCAAGCGCAATGGTGGCATCGGCAAAGCGGGTCTCGGCGTTCATGTGGCTTGAAGGCAGTCGATTGGGTGAAGGTTGGATGTCGATAACTTTGATAAATCCGGTGAATCCCCGGGAAAACTTGGGACTGCGCCGGACAAAGTGGCTCTAAAGTTTTGAAATTCTCCATGGAATTCAATCAGTCAGGCTGAGGGTTTGGTTCTTAATTGATTGGGTAGCGAACCTGGGCCTGCAATTCAGAACGGTCCCGCCAACCGCCACAGCCAGGAAGCCACCAGTACCCCACCGGCCATCTTCCAG
>CAVVSV010000012.1:0-15552 GCA_963750805.1 uncultured beta proteobacterium | reverse complement strand
CACGGTCGAAGGCAATACCTATTACACGGAGACCAATATCCGGGCCAGCGTCCCCGAATTGGCAGAGGGTACAGCGCCGAATTTCAGGACGCTCTCCGTCCAGACAGCCATCGCCAATGAAAGCCAGGGCAAACAGGTGCAGGTAGGCCTCAAGGAAGCCGAGGAAGCGGACCAGATTGATGTCAAGGTGGTGGTGAAAGAGTCAAAGCCGTGGAACTTCGCGGCGAGTCTTGCCAATATTGGCACCAGTACCACAGGCAATGACAGGTTGACCCTTGCAGGTAGTCATGCCAATGTTTTTGGACTGGATCATCAGTTCACTGGCGCTTTCACAACCTCTTTGGAACGCCCTGGCGATGTCAAGCAAATTGGCCTGAACTACCGTGTACCCGTTTACCAATGGGGTGGTGTGCTGGGCGCCAGCTTCACCCGTTCAGACGTCATCGGCAATAACGGCACATTCACCAACACTGGGGCTGGTCAGACCTTTGGTTTGAATTACAACCACTATTTGCCTCCGGATGGGGGTTACCGCAGCTACATTGCACTGGGCCTGGACGACAAGCTCTTTTTCGCGCCCACGATCACTGCGGGCGGTGTGACGACAGCGGTGGGTCCTGAGCTGCGCAGCCGGTCAATGAGCCTGGGGTACAACGCCCGGGTTGAGTCCGATACCGCGGTGTGGGGCTACAGCACCGACCTGGTGGTCAGCATTGCACCAAGTGATGGCAACCTGCCGGGGACCACGACGGCCAGTTGGAAAGCCATTCGGGCCACCGGCAATTACCTGACCAGTTTTGGCGGCGGATGGCTCTGGAGTTTGCGTGGGCAGGCTCAGTACAGCCCGGACGTGTTGATCTCGGGGGAGCAATTTGGTTTTGGCGGTTCGTCCACCATTCGCGGTTCGCGGGAAGACCAACGCATCACAGGAGATACGGGCCTGTTTGCGTCAACGGAAATCAGTACGCGTGAACTTGCCCCGGGACTTCGGCTACTGGGGTTTTTGGACGCGGGCTGGAAAACGTCCAACGGATCCAACATCACGCGTGTCAGTCCTGCCAGCGATAGCCTCAGTAGCATCGGTTTGGGTTTGCGTTTTTCCTCACCTTCAGGGCTCGTCCTGTCTGCGGACTATGGGCGTGTGGTGGGCGGCAGTGCAGTGTCTCTGGTGGACAACCCCAACAGCGCCCAAGCCGGCAATGAGAAAATTCACTTGAATCTGTCCTTCAGGTTCTAATCCGGAATCATCCATCAACAGCAGGTAACAGCACATGGCAGGTTTGCAAAGCGGGGCACCCACACCCCAGGCGATAACGGTTCACAGTCAATCCAAAGTGCTGGAAATCAGTTTTTCTGACGGAAGGCAGTTCAGGATTCCGTTTGAATTGATGCGCGTCTATTCGCCGTCGGCTGAAGTGCAGGGGCATGGTCCGGGCCAGGAAGTGCTGCAGACCGGAAAACGTGAAGTCACTCTGGCAGGCCTGGAGCCCGTGGGCAACTATGCGGTGCAGCCTTCGTTTTCGGATGGCCACGACTCCGGTATTTTTTCCTGGGATTACCTGTACTTTCTGGGTTCACAACAGGACAAGTTATGGGCCGATTACACCGCCCGTCTTGCGGCAGCGGGGGCTGACCGGGATGCCCCCATGGTGGAAAAAGCGGCACACGCCTGCGCCAGCCACTGATCCGATTCCCGCCAAGTCGCTTGGTTCCCGCTATTGATTCAATAGCTGAGTATTGAATGCTGACGTGGACTACAGGGTTCATTCATCTCAAAGACGACGATTTTCCCATCGATTTCAAGGGTGTGGGCCTTCGCCCCCATTTTCGCAACTAGCATACGGTCTCATGACGACAACACATTTTGGATTTGAATCGGTGGACGAAGCGGCCAAGGCCACCCGGGTACGCGGCGTATTTGACTCTGTGGCACCCAAATACGACGTGATGAACGATCTCATGTCCATGGGCTTGCACCGCGCCTGGAAGGCTTATACCGTGATGGTGGCGGATGTTCGTGAAGGCTACCAGGTGCTGGACATTGCCGGTGGCACTGGGGACTTGGCGCTGGCGTTTTCCAAAAAAGTCGGGAAAACGGGCCGGGTCTTTCATACGGACATCAACGAAGCCATGCTGCGCACCGGCCGTGACCGGCTTCTGAATGCGGGCGTGGCCTTGCCAACGATGGTGTGTGACGCGGAAAAGCTGCCATTCCCTGACAATCATTTTGACGTGGTGAGCGTTGCCTTTGGCCTGCGCAACATGACCCACAAGGACGTCGCGCTGGCCGAAATGAACCGCGTTCTCAAGCCAGGTGGCAAGTTGCTGGTGCTGGAGTTTTCCAAAGTGGCCAAACCCCTTGAAAAGGCTTACGACTGGTATTCCTTCAAGGTGTTGCCCCGACTGGGCAAACTGGTGGCGGGCGATGACGCCAGTTACCGTTACCTGGCGGAATCCATTCGCATGCACCCCAGCCAGGATGAACTCAAAGCCCTGATGCAAAAATCACGTTTCGGCCATGTGGATTACCACAACCTCACTGGCGGAATGGTGGCGTTGCATGTTGGAATCAAGTGTTGAATTGAGTTTTTAAATTTGGCGCAATTGGCGCAAAAAAGGATTGGAGACATCATGAAATTTTTAGCCATCATGCTTGCCATGACGCTGACGTTGTCCAGCATGAATGCCGATGCGGCCCGACGCCTGGGCGGCGGCAAGTCCATTGGGCAGCAGTCCAGCAACGTGACGCGGCAGGCAGCACCTGCAACGCCCGGTACACCCGTGCAGAACGCTGCAAAGCCTGCGCCGGCTGCAGCACCTGGGGCCCCTCCGGTGGCTGCTCCCAAACGGCCATGGGGTGCCATGCTGGGCGGTTTGGCTGCGGGTTTGGGGTTGGCATGGCTGGCTCACTCATTGGGATTGGGTGAAGCCTTCGGCAATATTCTGATGTTTGGCTTGTTGGCCTTGGCCATCATGATGGTGGTGGGCTGGTTTATGCGCAGCCGCAAATCCGCAGGCAGTGCGGGTGGCGTTCAAAATGCAACCCCGTTTGCGTTTCAGGGTGCGGGCCCGTCATCGGCCCCTGTGCCAACGCCCTTGCCCTACCGTCCCGAAAATGTGGGGAATGACGCATCGGCCCGGCCCTGGGAGCGCAGCACCGGCATGCCCCTGGATGCAGGACTGCAGTCGTCGGGGTCGATGATTGGCTCTGGCCTGGCGGGTTCCCAAAGTTGGGGTATTCCTTCGGGTTTTGATACCGAAGGATTCTTGAGCGCGGCCAAGGCCAACTTTGTCACCTTGCAGGCGGCTTGGGACCGCTCGGACATCAACGCGCTTCGCATCATGATGACCGACTCCATGCTCAAGGAAATTCAGACTCAACTCAGCGAGCGTGAGGTTCATACGGGCGGGCCGGTCAATCACACCGAAGTGGTGATGATCGACGGCAAGTTGCTGGGCATTGAAGACCTGGGCAACGATTACATGGCCAGTGTCGAGTTCTCCGGCATGATCAAGGAAGACCCGTCGTCGGGCGCCAGCCCGTTCCGCGAGGTATGGAATATGACAAAACCAAAGAACGGCGGCAGCGGCTGGCTGGTGGCTGGGGTTCAGGCATTGCAATAAGGCCTGTTGACGAAGACCGTGGGTTAAAACGGGAATAATCGGGGGCTATGGCAACACAGTCCCCGTTTCAACTTTTGGAGGGTTTCCTCCGCACGGTCCAGCTTGGCAGCTTGCCAGATCTCACGCCGCCCCCCTGGGCCATTGATGAGGCCCAGCGCCGCATCGTTTTATTGTTGAACCATGTTCTGCAACAGGAAAAAGAGGCTACCAACCGCCTGGCAAGGCAAAAAGGCCGCGTAGTCCTTATGAAATGGCGTTTCTTCGCTATCAAGTTCGTAGCAACACCGGCGGGCTTGCTGGATTTGGCGCCTCCCGATTCCGTGCCCGACCTGATCGCCGTCGTCATTCAGGAATCTCCCTTGGAAATCGCCCAGGCCGTCTTGCGGGGTGACAAGCCCGACGTCCGCATTGAGGGTGATGTTCAGCTTGCTGCAGAAGTCAACTGGCTGGTCGACCATGTGCGCTGGGACATCGAGGACGACCTGGCCCGCATCATTGGTGGCGTGCCTGCCCATACGCTGGGCAATCTGGTTCGCGGACTGGGAGATGCGCTGCGTCAGTTCACCGGAAAGGCAGCTCGCAAAAATTCAACGGGCGGAAAGCCCACATGACGCGCCTTTACCGGGGAACTTTTATCGTCTGGATTGTGCTGCGGTATGGTCTGGATGAGTTGTTTTTGACAAGCTTCCAGAAGCCCTGGCTGCATGTGCTGGCCCGAATTGTGTCGGTCGGGCGCAATCTGGATGCACCACGCGGCCAACGGCTGCGGGAGGCGCTGGAGCGACTGGGCCCCATATTTGTGAAATTTGGGCAGGTGCTGTCCACCCGACGCGATTTGATGCCCATCGACATCGCGGACGAACTGGCCCGCTTGCAGGACCGTGTACCTCCGTTTGGTTCTGATGTTGCCGTCGCCATCATCGAGCGCGCGCTGGGCAAACCGGTGGACAGGATTTTTTCCTCCTTTGACCGGGAACCCATTGCCAGCGCTTCCATCGCGCAGGTCCACTTCGCCAAGCTGGTGGACAAACAGGGGCTGGAGCGCGATGTGGCGGTGAAGGTGCTGCGCCCCGGCATGCTGGACGCGATTGAAAAAGACCTGAGCCTGATGCGCATGATGGCTGGCTGGCTGGACGGTCTCTCCAGCGACGGCAAACGCCTTAAACCCAAAGAGGTCGTGGCTGAGTTTGACAAGTACCTGCACGACGAGTTGGATCTGGTACGCGAAGCATCCAGTGCCGCCCAATTGCGCCGCAACATGGCAGGGCTGGATCTGGTGTTGATTCCCGAAATGTACTGGGACTACTGCACCACCGAGGTGATCGTGATGGAACGCATGGTGGGTATTCCCATCAGTCAGGTGGCGCGGTTGAGGGAAGCCGGTGTGGACATTCCCAAGCTGGCACGGGATGGCGTCACGCTGTTCTTTACCCAGGTGTTTCGGGACGGTTTTTTTCATGCTGACATGCACCCGGGCAATATCCAGGTCAGTGTTGACCCGGCCACTTTCGGACGCTATATCTCTTTGGACTTTGGCATCGTTGGCACCCTGACGGAGGTGGACAAGGAATACCTGGCTCAGAATTTCACAGCGTTTTTCAGGCGGGACTACAAGCGGGTGGCAGAGCTGCATATCGAGTCCGGGTGGGTGCCTTCCAATACGCGGGTTGACGAGCTTGAAAGCGCCATCCGGGCTGTTTGTGAGCCCTACTTTGACCGACCCTTGAAGGAAATTTCGCTAGGCTTGGTGCTGATGCGCCTGTTTCAGACGTCGCGCAGGTTCCAGGTGGAAATCCAGCCCCAATTGGTGCTGCTGCAAAAAACCTTGCTCAACATCGAAGGTTTGGGGCGTGATCTGGACCCTGACCTGGACTTGTGGCACAGCGCCAAACCCTTTCTGGAGAAGTGGATGCTGGAGCAGGTTGGCCCCCAGAAATTGCTCAACCAGCTCAAGGATCAGGCGCCCCGCTACGCAACCCTGTTACCGGAGTTGCCGCGCTTGCTGCATGACTTTTTGAAACAGCGACCGGGCAACCAACAGCGACAACTGGAGGAGTTGTTGATCGAGCAAAGGCGTACCAACAAGTTGTTGCAGGCCCTGGTTTATGGTGGTATTGGTTTTGTCCTGGGCCTGATCCTGATTCAGGTCGTCATTCGGGTTCGGCTTTTTTAGAGCCGAATTAAATACCCGCACCCTTATAATCGGGGGCTTTGCATCCTGCAAACCAACCCCCGGATTAATCGCCAAACGCCATGCCTATTTACGCTTACAAATGCGAGTCTTGCGGGCACGCCAAAGACGTTTTACAAAAAATGTCGGATCCAGTCCTGACGGATTGCCCGGTTTGCGGCGCGCCTGCTTTCAAGAAACAATTGACCGCCGCTGGTTTTCAGCTCAAAGGCTCTGGTTGGTACGCCACCGACTTCAAGAATGGTGGCTCGACCAGTGCGCCCGCCGTGGACAAGTCGGATTCAGGTTCCACGACCAAAGCCGAATCAAGCACCAGTGAGTCCAAGTCGGAGACCAAAACGGAATCCAGCACCGCAACGCCGTCGGACAGCAAACCCACTGAAAGTACCAGCAGCAAACCACCGGCTGCTTCTGGCGGCAGTTGTGCGCCTGGCTGCGGCTGTCACTAGGTTCGGTCGCGCACTATGCCTCTCAAAAAATACCTGATTACCGGGCTGTTGGTCTGGCTGCCGCTGACCATCACGGTGAGTGTGCTGTTGTGGCTTGTGGGCATTCTGGATGGCATTTTTGGGGGTGTGTTGTCCGGGGTCGAGACCTTCATGCCAACGGGCACCCGGCCGCTCATCGACCAGCTGCGGGCCATTCATGGCCTGGGTGTCATCTTGGTGTTTGGCACGTTGCTGATCACGGGGGCATTGGTGTCCAACGTGGCGGGCCGATGGATGTTGCGCCAGTGGGATCGCCTGTTCACCAACATCCCGATTTTCAAGTCCATTTATGTGGGCGTCAAAAAGGTCTCGGACACGCTGTTTTCCAGCAATGGAAACGCCTTCAGAAAAGCCATGTTGATCCAGTATCCGCGGGCCGGTTCCTGGACCATTGCATTTCAAACCGGCACGCCGGGTGGTGAAGTTGCCCGGCACCTGAACGCCGAGATGGTGAGCGTTTATGTACCCACCACGCCCAACCCGACCAGTGGCTTCTTTTTGATGGTGCCCCGCTCGGAAGTGATTGAACTCGACATGAGCGTGGATCAGGCCCTGACTTATGTGATTTCCATGGGAACCGTCGCGCCTGATGCGCCGCCGCTGCCCGCAATTTCCAAATCTGCGAAATAATTTTCGAAAGTATTTTTTTTATGGCTATGCGCACTCACTATTGCGGTCTGGTGACCGACGCCCTGTTGGGTCAAACCGTTTCATTGTGTGGTTGGGTGAATCGTCGTCGCGACCATGGTGGCGTGATTTTTGTGGATTTGCGCGATCGCGAAGGCTATGTCCAGGTGGTGTGCGATCCCGACCGTGCCGATATGTTCAAGACCGCCGAAGGTCTGCGCAACGAGTTTTGTGTGCAGGTCAAAGGCGTGGTACGTGCCCGCCCGGAAGGCACCGTCAACGACAACCTCAAGAGCGGCAAGATTGAAGTTCTGTGCCACGAACTCACCGTGCTCAACCCGTCGGTTACCCCTCCGTTCCAGTTGGATGACGACAACCTCAGCGAAACCACCCGCCTGACGCATCGTGTGCTGGATCTGCGCCGCCCTTACATGCAGAACAACCTGATGCTGCGTTATCGCGTGTCCATGGAGGTTCGCAAGTTCCTCGATGCCAATGGGTTTGTCGATATCGAGACGCCCATGCTGACGAAGTCCACGCCCGAAGGCGCGCGCGACTATCTGGTGCCCAGCCGCGTGCATGACGGCATGTTTTTCGCGCTGCCGCAATCGCCACAGTTGTTCAAGCAGTTGCTGATGGTGGCTGGTTTTGACCGCTATTACCAGATCACCAAATGCTTCCGCGATGAAGATTTGCGCGCGGACCGCCAGCCTGAGTTCACTCAGATTGACATCGAAACCTCGTTCCTGGACGAGGAGGAAATCCGCGCCATGTTCCAGGGCATGATCACCACCGTGTTCAAGAACACCATCAACGTGGACCTGGGCGAATTCCCCGTGATGACTTATCAGGAAGCCATGCACCGCTATGGCTCTGACAAACCGGACCTGCGTGTGAAGCTTGAATTCACCGAAGTGACTGATTTGATGAAGGACGTGGACTTCAAGGTGTTTTCGGGCGCTGCCAACATGAAAAACGGGCGCGTCGTGGCCTTGCGAGTGCCGGGCGGTTCTGTCGAAGGCGGTGGCATTACACGCAGTGAAATTGATGCCTACACCGAGTTCGTCAAAATTTACGGCGCCAAAGGCTTGGCCTACATCCGCGTGAATGACCTCGCCAAAGGCCGCGAGGGTTTGCAAAGCCCCATCGTCAAAAATATTCACGACAAAGCCGTGAACGAAGTTCTGGCCCGCACGGGCGCACAGGACGGCGATCTGATTTTCTTTGGCGCCGACAAGGAAAAAATTGTCAATGACGCCATTGGTGCCCTCCGCATCAAAATTGGCCACAGTGAATTTGGCAAAAAGAATGGCCTGTTCGAAAAAGGCTGGCGTCCGATGTGGGTGGTGGACTTCCCCATGTTCGACTACGACGAAGAAGCACAGCGCTACACGGCCACGCACCATCCCTTCACGGCACCCAAAGACGGCCATGAAGACTGGATGGTCACCGCCCCTGAGAAATGCATTTCCAAGGGCTATGACATGGTCTTGAACGGTTGGGAAATGGGAGGCGGCTCCGTGCGTATCCACCGCGCAGACGTGCAGCAAAAAGTGTTTGATGCACTCAAGATCACACCGGAAGAAGCCCAACTCAAATTTGGCTTCCTGCTGGATGCCCTGCAATATGGTGCACCGCCCCACGGCGGATTGGCGTTTGGTCTGGATCGCATCGTGACCCTGATGACGGGTGCCGAGTCCATCCGCGATGTGATTGCCTTCCCCAAAACCCAACGGGCACAATGCTTGCTAACGCAGGCTCCGAGCCCGGTAGATGAAAAGCAGCTCAAGGAATTGCACATCCGGTTGCGCAACGAGGATCACGCCAAGGCGGCTTGATCTTGCACCTCGTGCACAATGAAAGGGCGCTCTCGTAGCGCCCTTTTTCATGTCCAAACCCTTCAAAATTCCCCAGTCTGTCCTTGTGGTGATCTTCACCCCGGCATGGGACGTTCTGCTTATCAGGCGGGCGGATTCGCAGCCGGGTGACGTGGATTTCTGGCAATCCGTGACCGGCAGCAAGGATGACCTGGATGAAGCGTTCCATCAGACTGCGGCCCGTGAAGTTCTGGAGGAAACCGGGCTGGATTGCCGGCCTGGTTCAATGCTGGCCAGTCATTTGAAGGATTGGCAGCTTGAAAACATCTATGACATCTACCCGCGCTGGCAGCACCGGTACCCGCCCTGTGTTAGCCGCAATACGGAGCACCTGTTTGGACTGCGAGTGCCGGCAGACGCCGTCATAACCCTCAATCCGCGCGAGCACAACGCATTTCAGTGGTTGCCGTGGCGCGATGCGGCAGAGAAATGTTACTCACCCTCCAATGCAGAGGCGATACTGATGGTGCCCAGATTTGCATGATGTCATCCCACCCCCACGTTCTTCGCGTTGCCACGTACAACATTCACAAAGGTGTGCAGGGCATCGGCCCACGCAAACGGCTGGAAATTCACAACCTGGGTCATGCCATTGAACAACTGGATGCGGACATTGTTTGCCTGCAGGAGGTGCGAAAAATTCACCATGGCGCTGCCAAAAAGTTCAAGCATTGGCCCGATATGGCCCAAGCTGATTTTCTGGCGCCTGAGGGTTATGAGGCGGTTTACCGCACCAACGCGGTGACCCGCCATGGCGAACACGGCAACGCCATGTTGTCGCGCTGGCCGGTCTCTGGCCATCAGCATGAGGACATGTCGGATCACCGTTTCGAGCAACGCGGCTTGCTGCATTCCATCGTTCAGTTTGAAGAGCGGGTGGTGCACGTGGTGGTGGTTCATCTGGGCTTGATTCGCGCCAGCAGGGTGCGCCAAGTGGCTCAGGTGATGCGGTTTATCGAGCGCGAGGTACCAGCGGACGAACCCGTGGTGGTGGCAGGGGACTTCAATGACTGGGGAGAATCGGTTCAAAAAGCGCTGGCACAAGTGAATCTGGTCGCATTTCAGGGGTCACGCTTTCCCACCTTTCCTTCCCGCATGCCCCTGGTGCAACTCGATTACGTCTACGCGCGGGGTCTGACGCCCTTGGGGCTGCACGTTCCCAGTGGCCCGATTTGGGGCCGCATGTCCGATCACCTGCCTCTGATTGCCGAATTCGGCCTGACGCGCTAGGGCTTCAAAGACAGGCCATGCCTCAGTTCAGGGACGGTCACACGCTTCGACTGCTGCAAGGCGGTGTCGAGTTTTTCCCGGCGCTGGTGGACGCCATCAACGGCAGCCTGCAAGAAGTTCGTTTGGAGACCTACATCTTCAACTTTGATGCCTCCGGAATCGCCGTGGCGCAGGCGCTGATGGGCGCAGCGCGACGAGGCGTGGCGGTGCGCGTGGTGATTGATGGTGCCGGTACGCCGGACTTTCCCTCTGAGTGGGGGCAGCAATTTGACGATGCAGGTGTTCAATGGCGGCTTTTTTCACGGCTGAGCGGGCTGGGCTGGTTTGTACCCAGCCGTTGGCGGCGCCTGCATCGCAAGCTGTGTGTGGTTGATGGCCAACTTGGTTTTTGCGGCGGCATCAATCTGCTGGACGATTTTTTTGACCCCAACCATGGGGTTCTGGAGGCACCACGCTTTGACTTTGCGGTGGCTGTTACAGGGCCACTGGTGCGCGATATGACCGAGACCATGGCCCGTTTCTGGTGGCGCCTGAAAGCGGCCAAAGATGCCCGTCACTTTGACTTTGCCGCCGCCTGGACAGCCTTGCACGCGGCTCTGCGCTCGTCGTCAACAATGTCGAATGGCCTGACTTTGCCCATGAAGACTTTGCCGGCCACGGGGCCAGGTATTCACCCCCATGCCCGGGCAAGCCTGGTTCTGCGCGACAACTTGCGCCGTCGCGCCCGCATTGAGCGTGCCTATCGCCAGGCCATTGCTGAGGCCAATACAGAAATCATCATCGCCAATGCCTACTTTGTGCCTGGCGCCAAATTGCGCCTGGCCCTGATCAGTGCCGCACGCCGGGGTGTGAAGGTTCGCTTGCTGCTGCAGGGGCGCTACGAGTACTTCATGCAGTACCACGCAGCCCGGCCGGTGTTTGGCGCTTTGCTGGCTGAGGGAGTGGAAATTTACGAGTATGCCCGCAGCTTTTTGCATGCCAAAGTCGCGGTGGTGGACGGCCGCTGGGCTACGGTGGGCTCCAGCAACCTGGACCCATTGAGTTTGTTGCTGGCGCGCGAGGCCAATGTGGTGGTGGTCGACGAGTCCTTTGCCCGCGACCTGCGCCAAAGGCTGGAAGCAGCCATGTTGCAGCAGGGCGAGCGGCTGGACCCTGCGGCCTATGCCAGTCGCCCCTTGCGGCAGCGCCTGCTGGACCGCTGTGCATTTGGTCTGATGCGGCTGATGTTGTTCCTGAATGGAAGTCGCTACTAAAAATATAGCTAACTATTCATTGTCTACAGGGACTTGAGGGCAAAAACCCTAATAACCCTTGCCCTTGGAACGCTGGTACCATTTGCCCATGCTCACGAAAACTGATTCATCCATGACCCCAGTCGACGCCGACGAGGGAACCCCCGTTTCCGTCAAGATCCGGGAGCGGATACGCGCGTCACGCAAGCGGTATTTTGCCAATGACAACATTGCCGATTTTGTCGAGCCGGGTGACCTGGAGAAGTTGCTGGATGAGGTTGAGGCCAAGATGAAAGGCGTGCTGGAAAGCATGGTCATCGACACTGAGCACGACCACAACACCAGCAACACGGCACGACGGGTGGCCAAGATGTACCTGAACGAAGTTTTCAAGGGACGTTACGTCAAAGTGCCGCCCATCACGGAGTTCCCCAATGTGGGACATTTGAACGAGTTGATGATCGTCGGGCCCATTACGGTACGCAGCGCGTGCAGTCACCACTTTTGCCCGGTGATTGGCCAGATCTGGATTGGGGTCATGCCCAACGAACACACCAACGTCATCGGCTTGTCCAAATATGCGCGTCTGGCTGAATGGGTGATGGGTCGCCCCCAGATTCAGGAAGAGGCCGTGGTGCAACTGGCCGATTTGATTCAGGAAAAAACCCAGCCCGATGGCCTGGCCATCGTCATGGAGGCCAGCCATTTCTGCATGTCATGGCGCGGCGTGAAAGACATGGACAGCAAGATGATCAATTCGGTCATGCGCGGGGTGTTCCTCAAAGACCCCAATTTGCGTCGCGAATTTTTGGCGCTGATCCCCAAGAAGAGCTAAAGCTCATTTTCCTCATTCACACTCCATGAAGGCCCGCCATGCTTGTTCGACTTCTTTATGCCAGCCGTGCCGTTGACCGCAGTGAGGAAGCCATTGATGCCATCCTCTCCCAATCGCGCCAGTACAACCCGACCTCCGGCATCACGGGCATTCTCTGCTACGGGGGCGGTATTTTTCTTCAAGCCATCGAGGGCGGGCGCTCGCCGGTGAGCGAGTTGTATGGGCACATTCAAAAAGATGTCCGCCACAAAGATGTGGTGCTGCTGCATTATGAGGAAATTTCCGAGCGCCGCTTTGGGGGCTGGACCATGGGCCAGGTCAACATGAGCAAAATCAACACCAGCATCTTGCTCGCGGTCCTCGAAAGAGCGGCGGCCGAAAGCTTCTCCCTAACGGGCGGGCAGGGCCTCGAGCAGGAACCGGGCGGCGTCATCCAGGGCCTTTCGTCCCTCGGGGAGCTGGTCCTGGTGCATGTGCCAGACATGGAACATCTCTGGCCAGACGTCGAGGCTGACTCGTACGCGGTTCTCGGCCAGGTGCGCGGCGAGGCGGACTGCGTCGCTGAGCATGAGTTCGTTCTCGCCTATTGTCACCAGGATTGGTGGCAGGCCCCGTACGTCGGCGAAGACCGGGGATGCGTCCGGGTCGTTGGGCAGTGCCCCGCCCAGGAACGAGCGGGCCAACAGGTCAAGGACCGCTTTGCTGTTCAGGGGGTCAAGGCCTTCCCGGTTGGTCATCGACGCGCCTGTGTGTTCCAGGTTCGCCCATGGTGACAGGGCAACCCCGGCCGCCGGAAGCGGCAACCCCTGGTTCCGGGCCTTGATCATGACTGTGACTGTCATTGCTCCGCCGGCGGAATCGCCGGCGACCATGAGGCGCTCGGGGTCTTGTCCCTGATCCAGCAGCCAGCGGTAGGCGTCGACGACATCGTTGATGGGCGTAGGGAAGGGGTGTTCCGGAGCGAGCCGGTAATGGGGCAGGAATACCCGGGCCTTCAGGCGCAGCGCGAAGTTTCCGGCGAGCCCGTGGTAGCCCGCGGGGCTGCCGACGATGTAAGCACCTCCGTGGATGTAGAAGAGTGCGCGGTCCTCATCCACGGTCTCGGGCGTTACCACGATCCCTGGCACCCCTCCCATGTCCACCTCCTTGATGGAGACCCCTTCCGGGGTGGGATGGGCGGCCAGCATCTCGTCGTATGAGGTGCGCAATTCATCGAGGGTTGTGTCCGACGGTTCCCCCCGCAGCAGGGGAGGAAGTGCGGCCAGGCTGGAGCTCCAGTTCTGGACGGCGGCGGAAACTTCTGTGGTGATGGGCATGATCGTTCCTTTCAAAGGGGAGGGTTAATTTTTAGCATGCATATCGGTAAATTGCGATATAACGATATTGCGGTAATCTTATGGAGTGACTACTCATGAGGAATCCGGGATCCGACTCCAGCAGGATGAGCTGCTTGCGGCCCTGCGCGCACTCTCCAATCCGCACCGCCTGGCGATCCTGCAGTGGCTTAGGGACCCCGTGGCGAACTTTGAAGAACAAAAAGTCGATGCCACTCGTTACGGTGTGTGCGTCTCGAGCATCCGGAAGCGTTGCGAGGTGTCACAGTCCACTGCCTCGCAGTTCATGGCCACCCTCTCAGACGCCGGCCTCGTGCAGACCACGCGCATCGGACAGTGGACCTACTTCGCCCGTGATGAGGACGCCATCGCCCGTTTTCGGTCCTCTGTGGCCACCGACCTTTAAGCCTCCCTACACCTTTCGCCACAACTCCTTAGGAGCACCATGCCGGCGCCCATCCAGACAGCAGACCTCTCGCCCCTCTTCACGCCATTCGACCTCGGCCCGCTGAAACTCCGCAACCGCTTCGTCATGGCCCCCATGACCCGTGAATTCTCACTCAACGGAGTTCCGGGACCCGACGTCGCGGCCTACTATTCCCGCCGGGCCGCTGCCGGAGTGGGACTGATCATCACCGAGGGCACCTACATCGACCATCCTGCCGCGGGCGACTCCATCGACGTACCGCAGATCTTCGGCGATACGGCCCTTGATGGCTGGCGAGCGGTCGTGGACGGCGTCCACGCTGCAGGCGGGGCAATCATCCCGCAGCTCTGGCACCGGGGCGGACGGCGCGCACCTGGAACCGGGCCAAAGCCGGAGGTGCCCAGCATTTCGCCGTCCGGCGTCTCCTACGACAAGATCCCCGCCGCCCGCGCGGCATCCCTGGCCGACATCGAGGAGATCGTTGCCTCCTACGCCCGCGCCGCCGGGACTGCCCAAAATCTGGATTTTGACGGAATCGAGCTGCACGGCGCGCACGGCTACCTCATCGACCAGTTCCTCTGGGAACGCACCAATCAGCGCACCGACGCCTACGGCGGGGACCCCGCCGGTCGTGCACGTTTTGCCGTGGAAGTCATTACGGCCTGCCGCGAAGCCACCAGTCCGGACTTCCCCATTAGCTTCCGCCTCTCCAACTGGAAAGCCGGCGACTACAACGCCGCACTCGCCCCGACCGCCGAACAACTCGCAGCCCTCCTGCACCCCATCGCAGAGGCGGGCGTAGACATTTTCCACGTCTCCACCCGCCGATTCTTCGAACCAGCCTTTGAGGGTTCGCCGCTGACACTCGCCGGGTGGGTCCGAAAGCTGACAGGGCTCCCGACCATAGCTGTCGGCTCAGTCGGACTGGACGGTAACCTCTGGACGGCATACACCAGACGGTGGTCGGGCGAAAACTACAAGCATGGACGGAATCATCGACCGGTTCCGCGGCAATAGAGTTCGACCTCGTCGCAGTCGGACGCGCCCTGCTGTCCGATCCACAGTGGGTAGCCAAACTCGAACGCGGCGCCTTCGACGAACTCCACTCCTTCGCCGCCGAAGACCGCCACATCCTGCATTGAGCTGACTGTGATCTCGCAGCCCGGCATGCTCAAGCGCTGCTCCTATTCCGGTAAGGGCCTACCCGGGCGACGTGGGATCAGGGCCGCGCAGTGGCGTAGAGGACATTCAGTTGGCGGTAAAGCGTTCGGGCGATGTAGCGCTTGAGGGACCTGCGGATTTCGCGGTAGCTGCAGCCTTCTTGGGTGCGTTTGGTGACGTAGTCCCTTGTTCCCGGGGTCATGGGTCATCCGGGTCATGATGATGGTGTGCAGGGCTCGGTTGAGACGCCTGTCACCGCCCCGGTTGAGCCTATGCCGGACAGTGTTGCCGCTTGAGGCGGGCAAGGGATTCACTCCTGCCAGTGAGGCGAAGGCGGCTTCGCTGCGAACCCTTCCTGGATGCGACCACGCTGTCAGGACGGTGGCGACTGTGACAGCCCGGCGCCCACCATCTCGAACAGCGGCGCCGCGGGGCTTTGCTGGATCAGTTCTGTCACGCGCTTCTGGTTCACAGTCAGCTGAGTGGTCACTTCGAGAATGCGGCGCGCCAACCGAGCCCCCGCGAG
>CAVVSV010000011.1:0-90555 GCA_963750805.1 uncultured beta proteobacterium | reverse complement strand
TGTCTGATGCCTGCTTCGTTCAGTTAGGGTGTTCCTTCATCAACGCGTCCTTGTTGGCCTTGTGGCGTGATGTCCTGGAACAACCCAAACTTGGCATCACCGACAACTTCTTTGATCACGGCGGAGATTCGCTGGCGGCCGTCAGCATATTGGTCGGAATTGAGAAACTCATTGGCCGTCGGGTACCCATGTATTTGATCACCGAGCGTCCCACTGTCGAAGGGTTAGCAGCAGCCCTGGCTGAAGAAACGGCGACCCCTGGACTGCTTATTAACTTGAGCTCAAATCCCGAGGCGGGGCCACAACGACCGCAGTTATACCTTGCTGCCTCAGGCCATGGCGATTTGATGCGTTTTCAAAATCTGGCCAGGGCGTTGGGTGGTTCCTGTGACTTAAGCATGTTGCAACCACCCAGCGCAAGTACTATTGTGCGAACAGCCGACTTGGCCACGCTTTATGCAGATAGCATAGTTGCCAGGGGACATGGACCGTGTTATTTGGCAGGATTTTCAGTGGGCGGGCTGGCTGCGCTGGAAACTGCCCGGCAGCTGCAGCATCGAGGAAATGCGGTCAAAGGGCTTGTGCTAATCGATACCATTTATCCCAGCATGATGTGGGGGGGAACGACTTTTTGGCGTTTGCTAGGGTGGCTGGTGCGGGTGCTCCACATACAGGACCTCAGCATGAACGGCCGCCGCTTGGGCGTCATGCTCAAAGATCCTGGCTTGGTAGGCCAAGTCATGGCAGTTAGCGGTTTTAGAGCTGTCGCCTTCAATGGACCGACCCTCCTCGTCAAGTCCGCTGGACTTGCATCTTGGGATAATCTATTGTTCAGGGCTTGGCATCGCCTGATGGGGAAAAGTTTGGTTGAGCACCGCGTACAGGGACTACATGGCTCAATGTTCGATGTCGGCAATGTTGGCGACTTGGCACAAGGAATCACGACTAAGATATTACCCCAGACCCCAGTTTCCACGCTGAAACAATGACCCAAATGCCAGAGAAATCAAGAACGGATTTGTCTGAACTTCGTCCGCGAACCCTAAAGTGGAAATTGGCTTTTCTTCTATTCGTTCTGCTGGGTCTGGTAGCGCTCGCGGCTGCGTGGTCATGGTCACCACTTCGTCACTGGCTGGATATAGAACTCATCGTCAACACTTTGCAAATGCTGGGTCGGTCTTACGGCGCCTATGCGGCAATATTAGGATTTGCAATAGCCTTGAGTTTGGCAGTACCGTTAACGTTTCTTACGTTGGTGACGTTGGTCGCATTTGGCTCAGGTGCCGGATTTTTTTACACAATTTTAGCCGCCCTTCTGGGTGCCATGGTCAGCTATTGGGTCGGATGGACGCTGGGAAGGGAAGTCGTTCAAAAGCTGGGGGGTGAGCGCGTCAATACTGTCAGCAAGCGTCTCGCAAAACGAGGTATTTGGGCTGTTATAGCAGTACGTATGGTTCCGGTTGCGCCATTCGCCGTCATCAATATGATTGCTGGAGCTTCTCATATCCGCCTGCGAGACTTGCTAATTGGAACCGCAATCGGAATGACCCCAGGCACCTTGGTCATGGTCGTTTTTATTGACCAGATCATCGAGGCCATGAAACATCCAAGTTCAACTACGGCTCTTATGGGCGCAATGGTACTGGCCCTGATTGCTGCGGGGGTTTGGGGATTTCGGCGGTGGTTGGGCTAATATCAAAATCTAACAAGCCCTAATTTGGTCAATAGACCAAAAAACTTGCAAAATGAAAAATTCTATGGCGAAGAGTGTTTTTGTCGCGGCGCTAGCGTCTTCAGTTTTCATATTCGCTACCCCTTTTGCGATTGCAGCCAACGCAAAGGCGACTCAATATTATGAAGATGCTTTGTCGCGATATAACAAAAAGGATCCTGCTGGTGCCATCATTCAGCTTAAAAATGCACTGCAAATTGACGGCACGTTGGTCAATGCGCAAATACTTTTGGGCAAGGCCCTATTGCGAAACGGAGAAGCCCAGGCCGCTGAGGTCACACTGAACGAAGCTTTGCGCCAAGGGGCCAACCGCAGTGAAGTCATCGTTCATTTGGCTCAGGCGTATATGGCTCAAGGCAAGCAGCAGGCCATCTACGATCTCCCTCAATTTAGTCTAACCGGTCTTTCACCAGCGTTACAGTTACAAATGTTCGTGCTGAGGTCTGCAGCAAGCACTGACATGGGTGACACAAGAGCTGCAATGAAGGCTATTGAGGCAGGGGTCGCCTTAGACCCCAAATCGCCGGACATCTGGCTGGCTGAAGTGCCTGTCCGAATTCGGTCTTTCCAACTTAAAGAAGCCATCAGCGCCTCAGAAAAGGCTATCGCATTAGCCCCGGAATCTCCCACAGCCTGGTACCTCAATGGCGCGGCGATTCATGCATCCGGCAATTTACCTGGCGCAATTGCCGCCTACGACCGAGCGATAAAAATTGACCCCGACCATATTGAAGCCCGTCTGGCCCGAGGCGGTTTGAACCTGGCTGCAGGCAAGGTGAAGGAAGCTACCTTTGACTTGACGGAACTGGATCGTTTGGCACCTCAAGAGCCCAGGGTCTTTTACATGAAGGCTCTTTTGGCTGAGCGAAACAATGACCCGTCAGCGGTTCAAGCAGCATTGAGAGAACTGGTCGAACTTATTGACCCGGCGCCCATGGATTTCATCCGGTATCGCCCTCAAATCCTGATGTTGAACGGCTTGGCTCATTTGGGCTTGAATGAGCCTCAAAAGGCAAAAGTCTATCTCGAAGCCTTTCAAAAAGTGCAAGGTGATGCGCCCACTGCAAAAACGCTCGCCCAGATGTACCTGCGTGATTCAAATATTGATCGTGCCATTGAAGTCCTGGAGGTCTATTTGAAATCCCAACCTGCTGATGGACAAGCCTTGGCGCTTCTGGGGTCAGCACTGATGGCAAAGGGTCAGTCAGCGAGGGCGGCATCAATGATGCGGCAAGCATTGCAAACCAAAGACTCTCCTGAATTTCGTACTGTTTTGGGACTAAGTTTGCTTCGAAGTGGCCAAAATTCAAGCGGAATTGCAGAACTAGAACTGGCACTTAAAAAAGACCCCAGCCAGACGCAGGCGGCCGTGTCATTAGCGACAACTTATTTGAGAAACGGGCAAACTGTAAAGGCAATCAACATTATTGAGAAGTTGGTCAAGCAACAACCCACGAATGCGGGGTTTATCAATTTGCTGGGCATGGCGAGAGGCAATGCAGGCAATCTGTCGGGTGCCAAATCCGCTTTTGAAAAAGCTGTGACGCTAGACGGAAATTTTGATTCACCCAAGTTGAATTTGGCACGGCTTGATATCGCGGGCAAGGCCTACGATTCTGCGTTTCAGCGTTTGGAGTCCTTACTCATCGCCGACCCCAAGAATGCTGAAGCCATGTTTGAAATGGCCGTGGTATCTGAGAGAAAAGGACAAAGCGCCGAGACTCAAAAATGGCTTGAAAAAGCCAATGCGCTTTCCGGTCCCAGAGAGATTCGGTGGGGATTGGCACTCTCTGATTTTCATCTGCGCAATGGACGTGCTGCACCGGCCTTTGAAGTCATGAAACTGATTTCTGCCAAAGCACCCGAAGATTTGTCTGTTTTAATGAATTATGCAAAAGCTCAAATCGCGAATCGCGATTTAGCTGGCGCAAAAAGCACGCTGATCTCAGCGACCAAAGTTGCGGACTATAACGTAGAACCTCAAGTACAAATCGCATTGCTCCAGTTGAGTGCCAACAATTTTGGGGGCGCCAGGTACAGCCTGGAGAAGGCGCTTTCAAGCCAAGCAGACTATTTGCCGGCAATCGCCTTGATGGTCGATGTTGCAATCCGACAAGGGGAGTTTGCAAGTGCTGAAAAGATCGCTCGTGACGTCATTGCGCAACACCCCAAGTCGGCCCTAGGCTTCGGCTTGCTCGGTGATACCTTGAAGGCAAAAAACCAACCTGGCGCTGCTCTTGACGCATATCGCAAGGCCCATCAGATTGCGCCATCAACCGACACGATGATGCGATTGCTGAATGCTCTTGCCTCGCAATCGGGAGGCAAGGAGGCCATTCAGTTGGCTAAGCAATGGGTGAATACCTACCCAAAAGCACTAGGAGTTCAGAAGTTTTTGGGAAATCAATACGCGCGAAACGGAGACTTTTCGGCAGCGAAAGGTACCTATGAAAAGGCACTCACGACTTCACCCGGTGATATCGAGATTTTGAATAACCTTGCCAATGTGTTGATTCGATTGAATGACCCCGGAGCTGTCGCAATCGCTCAAAAAGCAGTCAATTCAAATCCCGGTAACTCCACCATTTTGGACACTTTGGGCTGGGCATTGGCAAAAACCAATCAGATTGAAAAAGCGCTGCCCATTTTGCGTGATGCTCGCGCACGTGACGCCAACAGCGCTGAAATTCGCTACCACTTGGCGTTTGTATTGGCTCAAACTGGACGTAAAAGCGAAGCGAAAGCCGAGTTGGAGGGACTATTGCGGGCCGTTGGCACACTGGAAAACTATCCAGACGCAAAGGCCTTGTTGACATCTTTGAAATAGACTTTCAGAGAATGGATGTGTCGGCATTGTTTACACTGCACCATCTGGAATTGGATTGAATACTGCTTGAGGCGTATAAGTTGTTGAATTCAAAGAGTTTTTCATATTGGCATGAAAATCGCTTGTTCTTACCAACACTTCTGTAAATCCAAACCTACATGGACTTGCAATAGACCAATTTGATTGAAGGCCACGAATATGAAAACATCAATGCAACTTGCCAAAGGCGTGGCTGCTATTGCTTTTGTAGCTTTTGCCTCACCTGTGTTGGCGGCTTCCACTTGGGATTTGGACGCTCTTTGCACTTCTTCAGGCAATGTTATTGCCGCCATTAATGCAACTGGCAACTGTGGTTCAACCTTGTCCGTGACCGGTTGGTCTACTGGTACTGGGACCACCACTAACCCAACCACTGGCTCAGCGTTTGCATCCGCTGCTGTTTACGATTGGGGAACTTGGGGACTTGGTGTTGTTGCTCAAAATGAAAATGCGGGTGATACGGGCCCCCATGCGTTAGATAACGCGAATGGTACTGATGCAGCGCTGTTCCAATTCACCAGTGCAGTTAACTTAACGAGTTTGAAAATTGGATGGAATGGAGCGGACAATAGTGCTACCACTGGTGGGATCACTTACAACGATTCAGATCTTTCGGTTCTGGTTTGGACTGGGGCCGACGCGCCAACGATGACTGCGGTTAATATCAATAATGCCGCCTCATTTGCCTCCGCGATAACAGCAGGTTGGAAGGTGGTCGGTAACTTCGGTAATGTTGGTCTTAGGGTAAACAATGACCAGACCTTCAGTGCAACCAACACAGACGGCTCCGCACTCTACTCCAAATATTGGCTTGTCAGCGCTTACAACGCGGCCTATGGTGGGAACTTAGGTGGCAATATTGACGCATTCAAATTGTTATCGCTTTCGGCAGATGTATGCAGTGGAACGAACAGCATTACCGGTACCAAATGCGGAAACACCAACGTTCCAGAGCCTGGCTCATTGGCATTATTGGGCGCTGGCCTATTGGGCATGATGGCCGTTCGGCGTCGTAAGGGCAACGCCATTTTGTAAACATTGCGGCATGATCGGCCATCTGGCGTTCATCCAAAAAAAGGCACTGATGTTCAGTGCCTTTTTTTGTTTTTCGCATCAAAATGCTACTGTAGTCACCCCTGAGAAACCTAAGGAATCCAGCATCCATGCGGGTTAGCGGGGAATTGGAGGCATAAATATTGCATTGATTTGCGGCATTTAAGCTTCAAACCTTGCAATACCATGGCACTGCGCGCGACCACCCACACGGCCGATTCAGACCTCTTTCGCCAAGAACTGTGCAACATCATCAACCTTCGCCACCCGCTGGTGCAGTTGAGCCAGGAGATCGATTGGCAATCCTGCGAGAGCCAGTTTGGGGGCCTGTATGCAAGCGGCGTTGGACGCCCAGGCCATCCGATACGCCTGATGGTGGGACTGCAGTTGCTCAAACACACCTGCAACGTCTCCGATGAAGAAGTGGTGACCACCTGGGTGGAGAACCCGTACTGGCAATACTTCTGCGGCGAACAATACTTCCGGCACGACCTGCCCATTGATCCCAGTCTGATGACAGGGTTTCGCAAGAGGATTGGTGAGGCTGGGTGTGAATTCATCCTGGGCCTGACCTTGAGTGCAGGCTTGGCCACCAAGACCGTTGCCAAGTCATCACTGGCTGTGGTCAACGTTGACACTACAGTGCAGGACAAGGCAGTCACGTTTCCCACCGATGCCAGGCTGCTGCACAAGGCGCGCATTGCGCTGGTACGTCTGGCCCAGCGCCAAGGTATCGAACTGCGCCAAAGTTATGAGCGCATTGGCAATGCCGCGTTTGTGCGCAGCCAGCGCTACGCACATGCCCGCCAGATCAACCGGGCGGCAGCACACACCCGAAAGCTGCGCACCTACTTGGGCCGTGTTATCCGGGACATTGAACGCAAGATGCGGTCTGATGAGTCAACGCCATCACGCATGACTCGGCTGCTGCAGGTTGCCAGCCGGATTCACACCCAGCCCAGAAAGAGATTAGAGGGAGATCCACCCAAGCTCTACAGCGTGCATGCACCCGAAGTCGAATGCATCGCCAAAGGCAAGGCGCACAAGCAGTACGAGTTTGGGGTCAAGGTCGGTATCGTCTCTACCAGCAAAGAGAGCTTTGTCCTGGCAGCCAAATCACTGCCTGGAAATCCGTATGACGGGCACACCTTGCAAGCTTGTATTGAGCAGGCTGCGCGGGTATCGGGGATTGCGCCCAGCGAGGCTTACGCAGACCGGGGGTACAAGGGGCATGGTTGCAACACGGATTCCTTCAAGGTGTGGATATCGGGCAGCAAACGCGGTGTGACACCGGCTATCGAGCGCAAACTCAAGCGGCGCAATGCGGTGGAGCCTGTCATCGGTCACCTGAAGTCCGATGGCAGGCTGGCAAGAAACTTCCTCAAGGGCATTGAAGGGGACGCAATGAATGCGCTGCTGTGTGGGGCCGGGTACAACTTGCGCAAGATTCTCAGAAAGCTGCGGCTTTTTTGCACCCTGTGCGGCATCACTGTGCGTGAGCTTTTGCAGCTTGCACGGCCTCTTGTCAACAGCCCATCAATCCCAGCGCTCCAGTTTCGATGATCTATGCAACTGAGTCTGCAAAGAAAATCAAAAAATTCAGTTTCTCAGGGACGACTACTTCATAAAGGCAGTTTGCAGCGCTGGAGGCTTGGTGACCTACAGTGGTTTCGTGATGACTGCGAATTTGGATGGGTTCTGGGAGATGTTAGGAGGGCTCCTGCTTGTGATGGTGTTAACTGCCCTTATCGCTTCGGCATTGAACACTGAGGTCAAGGCAAAAGTAGACTCAGACAGTGCGTCCTAAAAGCACAATCGCTCGATATCCAACTTGGCTCTTGCAAGTACGCCAGGAGTCTGGTAACCAGCCTTTGTTGTCATTTTTCTCGACTAACTTTGAACCCTAGACCCCCCCATTCCCGCAGGTCATTCTGCAAGGGCTAACATGCGGGGCCCTATGTCAGATCACACCCCCCTCAACCCCACCATCGATGTCGCCGTCATCATGCGCCGCGAGCGCATCGAGGGCGCGGCCAGCCGCTGGCAGTCGTGGCGCTGGGTGTTGCATGACGTGGTGCAGGCCGAGACTTCGTTTGGCAGCCAGCCCCGCCTGCTCTTCAAAAATGATAGCGAAGAACGCTGGCTGCATCCGGACTTCCGGGTTGAATTGCTCAAGACGGATGCCGAGGGCTACTACCTGAACGTCACCACGCAGGCGCCGTGCTGGTTTGTGTTGTGGCGCATGGAGGAAGAGGCGGCGTTGGCCGATGAACCGATCGCCGTCCCGCAGATCGTCACCCTGAGTTACCACGATGCCGGGCGCTGGCTGGACGCGCAGGAAACGGTGGAGCAGGTGCCCGCGCCGCCCGACATCGTCGCTTGGGTGCATGCCTTTGTGGATGAACACCATGTGCAGGAGCTCAAGCGCCGCAAGCGGCCCGAGAGTTTTAAGTCCCTCACCGACCGCTTTGGCAACCCGGCCAGTGTCTCGACCGAGAAAAAATTTGGCGGTGGGCCGGGCGGGGGTCAGGGATGACCGACGGTTTTCTGAGCCGCTGGTCCAAACGCAAGCTGGACGTGCAAAGTGGCAAGCCGGTGGAAGATCCGCCGGTGCCAGAAGCGTTGGTGGCCCCCATTTCGCAGCCATTGGCGGGAACGCTCCCTGCGGTGTCGGCGAAGTCTGAGGATTCCCCACAGCCCGCCGCAGAGCAGGCCGCGCCGCTGCCCACACTGGCCGATGTGCAGAGCCTGACGCCGGAATCCGATTTCAAGCCTTTCATGGCGCGCGGCGTGACAGCCGATGTCAAAAACGCCGCCATGAAAAAATTGTTTGCTGACCCGCACTTCAATGTGATGGATGGTTTGGACACCTACATTGACGACTATTCGCTGTCGGACCCGATTCCCGAGTCGATGCTTCGCCAGATGGCCAGTGCCAAGTTTCTCAACCTGTTTGACGACGACAAGGCGGAATCGCCAGCGACGCCGACACCCGAAGCACTGCGGGATGATGCCAATACCGCCATGCCGCAAGAACTGGCACATTCAAACACTGCCCTTCACTCTGAATCTGATTGTTCCCCTGCCCATGACCACACTGATCTGCGATTGCAACCGGACCATGCCCCTGGACCCCCAGGCTCTGGGCCAGGCCCTGCATGAGGAACTGACGCTTCATTCCAGCCTGTGCCGGCGTGAGGCACCCGCGTATCAAAAAGCGCTGTTGGCCGCCCAGAAATCAGGGGAGCGCCTGGTGGTGGCCTGCACGCAGGAGTCCCGCTTGTTCAATGAGCTGGCAGAACAGACCGAGGGGGCACAGGCATTGGAGCAGCCCATCCGGTTTGTGAATATTCGTGAAACGGGTGGCTGGAGCCGCGACGCTGCACAGGCCAGCCCCAAGATGGCGGCACTGCTGGCCTTGGCGCAATTGCCCGAACCCGAACCGGTGGCAACGGTCACTTACCAAAGCGCCGGACGCCTGCTGGTGATTGGCCCCCTGGATGACGCCGAACGGATGGCCAGCCAGTTGGACGACAGCCTTCAAATCACCCTGTTGTCCCAGGGCGCGGGCCCACTGGGCGGCGCACAGGAGCGGCGCTACCCGGTGATCAGCGGGCAGATCGATTCATTGACCGGCTGGCTGGGCGCCTTTGAGCTGGGCTGGACGCGCAACAACCCGATTGACCTGGACTTGTGCACGCGTTGCAATGCCTGCCTGGCCGTTTGCCCGGAAGGCGCGATTGGGTTGGACTACCAAATTGATAGCGAACTATGCAGATCCCACGGGGACTGTGTCAAGGTTTGTTCAGTGGCCGGGGCGATTGACTTCCAGCGCAAGCCTGAAAGTCAGACCGAGACGTTTGACCTGATTCTTGATTTGCGCAGCGAGGCTTCTCAGGCCAAGGCGGGTGGTGCGACCTTCACGCAGCACGCGCCGCCTCAAGGCTATTTCAGGCTGACGGATGGCGGGCTAAGCGAGACCCAGACGCTGCTCAAATTGCGTGAGCTGGTGGGTGAGTTCGAGAAGCCCAAGTTTTTCAACTACAAGCAGAAGTTGTGCGCGCACAGCCGCAACACACAGGTGGGCTGCAACGCCTGCATCGACGTGTGTTCGGCGCAGGCCATATCCAGTGAGGCGTCGCGCCAGCAGATCAAGGTCAACCCCAATTTGTGCGTGGGCTGCGGGGCCTGCACCACGGTGTGCCCCACCGGTGCCTTGACCTACGCTTACCCGCGCGCCACTGAGCAAGGCGTCAAACTCAAAACACTGCTGACCACCTATGCGCGCGCCGGTGGCAAGGATGCGGCGGTGCTGTTTCACAGCCAGGAAACCGGCGCTGATTTGATCAATCAACTGGGCCGTGCCGCGCAGCTGAATTCCCGTCGCGGCAAGAGCGGACAGGGGCCGCGTGGCCTTCCCGCCCGGGTGCTGCCGGTGCCGATGTGGCACACCGCCTCCACCGGGCTGGACGTGTGGCTGACGGCCATTGCTTATGGTGCTTCCCAGGTGTGGGTGTTGATGACGGATGAGGAGGCGCCGCAGTACCGCCAGGCCGTTCGGGCGCAGATGGACGTGGCCCAAACCCTGTTGAATGCGCTGGGCTATAGCGGCACGCATTTCGCGATTGTGGAAGTCCAAGGCGAGGGCAGCGTTGCGTCGCTTGATCAGGCTCTCCAGACGCGGCCCGCGCAAGGTGTGCGCCAGGCCGCGGGCTTTGCCATTCAGGCCGACAAGCGTGCCACACTCGATTTGGCACTCGACCATTTGATCGCGCAGGCCACAGCCATGCCCGAAGTCATTGCCCTGCCGGCGGCTTCCCCATTTGGCACATTGCAGGTGGACAAGGACGCCTGCACACTGTGCCTGAGCTGCGTGAGTGCCTGCCCGTCCAGTGCCCTGCACGACAACACATTGATGCCGCAGCTCAAGTTCATTGAGAAAAATTGTGTGCAGTGCGGGCTCTGCGCCACCACGTGCCCGGAAAATGCCATCACCCTGCAGCCGCGTCTGCTGCTGACGCCGCAACGCAAAGAGGCGCGTGTACTGAACGAAGCCAAACCCTATGCCTGCGTGCGTTGCAGCAAACCTTTTGGCACCCTCAAGGGGATCGAGGCCATGCTGGGCAAGCTTGCCGGGCACAGCATGTTCCAGGGCGACGCGCTGGAGCGGCTCAAGATGTGTGGCGACTGCCGGGTGATCGATATTTACTCGTCCACCAACGAATCAAAAATCACCGACCTGTGATGCCATTGACGGCGCGAAATCCACCCATCCTCAAGTTCGTATGACCTCCAACTCCCTATCGGAATTAAGCCTCTCTGCCGCCAGCTCATCGGCTCTGGACGAAGAAACAGCGCGCGCCGAGGTCTATGGCCTGCTGGCTGCGCTGTATTACGCGCCGCCCGAGCCCGCCCTGCTGGAGATGTTGCGTGTGGCCGCCACCGAGTCGCCTGCACCGGGTGGCTTTCTGGAAGAGCCCTGGCGCCTTTTGGTGGGCGCAGCCCGAACTATGACCGATGCAGGCATACGCGAGGAGTTCAACACCCTGTTCGGGGGCGTGGGCAAGCCCGAGGTGTATCTGTTTGGCTCGCATTACTTGAGCGGCTTTCTCAATGAAAAGCCATTGGCCGCCTTGCGCACCGACCTGGCCCGCCTGGGCCTGGCCCGCGATGACGCCATGAGCGAAACCGAAGACCATGTGGCCTATCTGTGTGAGGTGATGCGTTACCTCATCGCAGGGGATGACGTGGCAGTGGCCAATCTGACAGCCCAACAGCAGTTTTTTGCGGCCCATGTGCAGCCCTGGGTGACGGCACTGCTGGACGCCATCGTGGTCAACCCCAGGGCCCGGTTTTATGGGGCTGTCGCCGAATTTACGCGTGCCTTTTTCAGTGTTGAAACCCAGGGCTTTGACATGCTGGCCTGAGGGCGAGGCTCGGTAAAATCGGGCGATGATTTCTCAAGAACCTCGCCTGTGGAGCGACAACGGCTGGACGGCCCACATCATCAAAAACGAAGACGACGATGGTTGGGCGGTGGCCATGACCAAAGATGGGGCCCGTGAGCCTGCACTGGTGGGCCCGTGGACCATGGGCCGGGACAAAAAGAACCCCAAACCACTGGATGGCGCGGCCTTCATCACACTGGTTAAAACGGCCTCGGAATTTGTGCGCCGTCAAGAGCAACAGCAGCACGCGGCCTTGCACCAAAGCATCTCGGTGGCGGTTGGTTCAAACAGGGTGACCGTGTCGCTGGACATCGAGCCGGATGATGACAACCCCAGTGCGCTGTTGACGGCCCATGACGAGGGTGGCGAGCAGCTGGCCCAGGTGCGGGTCTCACCCGGCTTCAAGCTCAACCGGGCCAGCGCGGTTCAATGGGCCGAGAGCGGTTATCCCAAGCCCGTAGAGCGCTGAATGGCGGTGAAACAAACGGGCAGCAGCGACGCCCGGGCCTGCGGCATCGACTTTGGAACATCCAACTCCACCGTGGGCTGGAGCCGCGCCAGGCCCACCAGGGAGTCGCTTTCAAGTTCGTCCTTGATGTTGCCGCTGGAAGACGACAAGACCACCCTGCCCTCCAGCGTTTTCTTTCACGCGGAGGATGCTCACGTCAGTTATGGGCGCTCGGCACTGGCCGACTATCTGGAAGGGCATGAAGGCCGACTGATGCGGTCGCTCAAAAGCCTGCTGGGCACCTCCATGATGGACGGGCAGACCGAGATAGCGGGGCGTGCCTTGCCGTTCAAGGATTTGCTGGCTCTGTTCATTGGTGAACTCAAGCGCCGGGGCGAGTGGGCCGCAGGGCGTGAATTCACCCAGGCCGTACTGGGGCGCCCCGTCTTTTTTGTGGATGACGATGTGGCCGCGGACCGAAGGGCACAGGGCACGCTGGAAGATGTGGCGCGAAGGGCGGGACTGAAGGACGTGGTGTTTCAATATGAACCCATTGCCGCCGCCTTTGACTACGAGTCGCAAATCAGTCGCGAGGAGTTGGTGCTGGTGGTGGACATTGGCGGCGGCACATCAGACTTTGCGCTGATCAGAGTCGGACCGAATCGGGTTGCCAAGGCAGAGCGCCGCGATGACATTCTGGCCAGTGGCGGTGTGCACATTGGCGGCACGGATTTTGATCGTGCCTTGAGCCTGCGCTGCGTAATGCCATTGCTGGGCATGGGCGGGTTGCTGAAAACGGGATTGCAAATTCCGTCAAGCCTTTATTTCAACCTGGCGACCTGGCACACCATCAACCTGGCCTACACCCGCAAAGCTGTGTCGGAGGTGAACGACCTGCAGCGTGAGGCCGTTGACAGTGCCAGCGTAGCCCGTTTGCAGCGCATGGTGAACGACCGTGCGGGACACTGGTTGGCCATGCAGGTGGAGCAGGCCAAAATTGATTTGTCATCGTCCCATGCAGCCAGCATCCGGTTGGATCGGATCAACGCTAGTGAGATGGTGAGTTTGGGCCGCGACGATCTTGAGGCGGCCATCGCCATGCAGGTGGACGCGGTGTCCCGCACGGTGGAGACACTGCTGCGTGACGCCGATCTGTCGGTAGGCAACATCGACACGGTCTTTTTTACCGGCGGCTCCAGCGGAGTTCCCTTCTTGCGCCGACGGGTATTGGGGTTAATGCCGCAAGCCCGCTGCGTTGAAGGGGATAGGTTCGGTAGCATTGGAGCGGGGTTGGCTCTTGATGCACTTCGAAAATTTGGATGACACGCCGGGAGGCCTGGGCCACATTCTATGGTTTCATGGATCGGTAATTGGTGATTACCCGGTATTGTTCAAATGCAATCATGGCGCTACATTGGTGCACCCTATGAAGTTGCATGCTTAGGTTGGTAAGACCCTTATGTCAACAGGAGAAAAAATAGTGAGTTCATCGTTGGTTGTTCCCGAAAATTCCGTCTCCCGCCGCAGGCTCTTTGCCGCCGCCAGCACCCTGGGTGCTGTTGCTGCGGCGGTCGCCGTCTTGCCGACAGTCACTGACACCGTGGCGCAGGTCCCTGACGTGAAACCTGCCCCGGCTCGCGGAGGTGGCTACGTGTTGTCAGAGCACGTCAAGCGCTACTACAAAACGGCACTCGTTTAACTCTTTCCCAGCTTCTGCATATCGTTGCATTGGCCATCGCTCATTCCCGCAAGTGCGGCAGGAGACTTTCATGTTGTTGACCAAAAAGTCAGGCGCAATGTCTGGCACTTCCGGTTCTCCCTTTGTTCACAGCCTGCGTCGCGGCCTCTCTGCCGCGTTGCCCACCATGGACCGGCGCTCGTTCCTGCGCCGCTCTGGTTTGGGGGTGGGTGTGGGGCTGGCAGCCGGACAATTGGCCCTTGTCAAAAAGGCGCGCGCGGCGGAAGGCAAGGCCGCCATTGGTGACGGCAAGATTGAAGTCAAGCGCACCGTGTGTACCCATTGCTCGGTGGGCTGTGCGGTCGACGCCGTGGTTGAAAACGGCGTCTGGGTGCGCCAGGAGCCGGTGTTCGATTCCCCCATCAACCTGGGTGGCTACTGTGCCAAAGGCGCCGCCTTGCGCGAGCATGGCCATGGCGAATACCGACTGCGTTACCCGATGAAGCTGGTCAATGGCAAGTACGAGCGCATCAGTTGGGATACGGCCCTTGCCGAAATCTCGACCAAGATGCTGGACCTGCGCAAGGCCAGCGGTCCCGATTCTGTGTATTGGGTAGGCTCCTCCAAACACAACAACGAACAGTCGTATTTGCTTCGTAAGTTCGTCAGCTTCTGGGGCAGCAACAACTGCGATCACCAGGCGCGAATTTGCCATTCCACCACGGTGGCCGGTGTGGCGAACACCTGGGGTTATGGGGCCATGACAAACTCATACAACGACATGCAGAACGCCAAGGTTGCGCTGTACATCGGGTCGAACGCAGCAGAGGCTCACCCGGTCAGCATGGTGCACATGCTGCATGCCAAGGAAACCGGCTGCAAGATGATTGTGGTGGACCCGCGCTTTACACGGACAGCAGCCAAGGCAGACGAATATGTGCGCCTTCGCTCAGGCTCCGACATTGCCTTCCTGTTTGGGGTGCTGTACCACATCTTCAAGAATGGATGGGAAGACAAGCAGTACATCAATGACCGCGTTTATGGCATGGACAAGGTCAAGGAAGATGTGATGGCCAAATGGTCGCCAGACAAAGTCGAAGAAGTCTGCGGCGTGAAAGAAGCCCAGGTGCTGAAAGTGGCGACCATGCTCAATGAGAGCCGCCCAGGCACCATCGTGTGGTGCATGGGGCAAACCCAGCATACGACGGGCAATGCGATTGTTCGCGCCTCGTGCCTGTTGCAACTGGCTTTGGGCAATGTGGGCAAGTCGGGTGGCGGCACCAACATTTTCCGCGGTCACGATAACGTGCAGGGGGCCACCGATGTGGGGCCCAACCCGGATTCCTTGCCGGGTTACTACGGCCTGGCAGAAGGTTCATGGAAGCACTTTGCCAAAGCCTGGGGCGTTGATTTTGAATGGATCAAAGGGCGCTATGCGTCTCCTGCCATGATGGGCAAACCCGGCATCACTGTCTCGCGCTGGATCGATGGAGTGCTGGAGAAAAACGAGCTGATTGACCAGGACTCCAATTTGCGTGGCGTGGTGTTTTGGGGCCACGCGCCGAATTCGCAGACACGCGGGTTGGAAATGAAGCGCGCCATGGACAAGCTGGATTTGCTGGTGGTGATTGACCCTTACCCTTCGGCCACCGCCGCCATGGCGGCCATGCCCGGCAAGGCTGAAGACGCCAACCCCAACCGCACGGTGTACCTGTTGCCTGCCGCGACCCAGTTTGAAACATCCGGGTCCGTCACGGCGTCCAACCGTTCCATTCAGTGGCGCGAAAAGGTCATCGAACCGTTGTGGGAAAGCCGCAGCGACCACATGATCATGTACCAACTCGCCGACAAATTGGGTTTCGGCAAGGAGCTGGTCAAAAACTACAAGATGCAAAAGGTCAAGGGCATGGATGAGCCGGTACCGGAAGACATCCTGCGTGAAATCAACTCTTCCATGTGGACCATTGGCTACACCGGCCAAAGCCCCGAGCGCCTGAAGGCGCACATGCGCAACATGCACATGTTCGATGTGAAAACGCTCAAGTCCAAAGGTGGCAAGGACAAGGAAACCGGCTACGACACGACGGGGGATTATTTCGGTTTGCCCTGGCCGTGCTACGGCACGCCCGAGCTGAAGCACCCTGGCTCGCCCAATTTGTACGACACCTCCAAACACGTGATGGAGGGCGGCGGAAACTTCCGCGCCAACTTCGGTGTGGAGCGCGAGGGCAAGAGCTTGCTGGCCGAAGATGGCTCACATTCCAAAGGCGCTGACATCACCACCGGCTACCCTGAATTTGACCATGTACTGCTCAAAAAACTGGGCTGGTGGGACGACCTGACCGACGCTGAGAAGACAGCCGCCGAAGGTAAGAACTGGAAGACCGACATGTCCGGTGGCATTCAGCGCGTTTGCATCAAGGTGCATGGGGTTCATCCGTTTGGCAATGCCAAAGCACGTGCGGTGGTGTGGAACTTCCCGGATGCGATTCCCCAGCACCGTGAACCTCTATATGGCAACCGGGCTGACCTGCAAGCCAAGTACCCCACGCACGACGACAAAAAGGCGTTCTGGCGCTTGCCTACGCTGTACAAGACGGTTCAGCAGAAAAACATTGCTGACAAGGTGCATGAGAAGTTCCCCTATGTCATGACGTCAGGGCGCTTGACCGAGTACGAGGGCGGCGGCGAGGAGACGCGCTCCAACCCGTGGCTGGCCGAGTTGCAGCAGGAAATGTTCATCGAGATCAACCCGGCCGTGGCGTCTGCCAAAGGCATCCGCAATGGGGAACGTGCCTGGGTGTCCACACCGACGGGCGCACGGCTGAACGTGCAGGCCATGGTGACCGAGCGTGTCGGCCCGGACACCGTGTTCATGCCCTTTCACTTCTCCGGGCGCTGGCAGGGCGCTGACATGCTGGCCTATTACCCCAGTGGTGCAGCACCGGTGGTGCGTGGCGAAGCGATCAACACGGCCACCACCTATGGTTACGACAGCGTGACCATGATGCAAGAAACCAAGACCACCGTTTGTAACGTCGAAAAGGCCTAAGGAAAAATCATGGCAAGAATGAAATTTGTCTGTGATGCCGAGCGCTGCATTGAATGCAATGGCTGTGTCACCGCCTGTAAAAACGAAAACGAAGTGCCTTGGGGCGTTAACCGGCGCAGGGTGGTGACCCTGAATGACGGCGTGCCCGGGGAGAAGTCCATTTCAGTTGCCTGCATGCATTGCAGTGACGCACCCTGCATGGCCGTGTGCCCGGTCAACTGCTTTTATCGCACCGATGAGGGCGTGGTTCTGCATGACAAGGACGTGTGCATTGGCTGTGGCTACTGCTCTTACGCCTGCCCATTTGGCGCGCCGCAGTTCCCGTCGCAAGGTACGTTTGGCGTGCGCGGCAAGATGGACAAGTGCACCTTCTGTGCTGGTGGCCCCGAAGCCAATGGCAGCCAGGCCGAATTTGAAAAATATGGCCGCAATCGACTGGCTGAGGGCAAATTGCCGGCTTGTGCCGAACAATGCTCCACCAAAGCCTTGCTCGCTGGCGATGGCGATGTGGTGGCCGATATTTTCCGCAACCGCGTGCTCAAACGCGGCAAGGGCGCTGAAGTGTGGGGATGGGGAACCGCCTATGGTTCCAAACAGGCCGGACAGCCGCCAGTTGCTGCAACGGGGGTGAAATCATGACCCGCGCTTTGATTTTTGTATCGGCTCTGGCATCACTTCTTGCATTGGGCGCGTGTGGCGAGAAGCCGCAGGAAATTGGAGCCGCCTCCAAGAAGGGGGCTCCAGCGTTCAATGGCACGGGCAGCGCCTTTGTGGCCAGTGGATGGAAACCGGGGGACAAGGCCAGTTGGGAGTCGCATCTGCGTGCCCGCATGCAGAACAGCCAGAACGACTATTCCAAAGCAAATTGATCGGAGGTCCCCATGCTACGGTCATTCCTTGCTTCAATCTTAATAGCAACGTGTGCAGGGTTCGCCTTGGCACAGGCGGCGCCACCGGCCGAGCCGGCAGCAGTGGGTGGTGTGCAGAGCCAGAACATTTTTGAAGTCAAACCCGATGCCAGCACGGAAGCCGGTTATGCCGCCCAGACCAATGGCGAGCGCGCCAAGGTGCAACCCGGCAACAACGCGCCGGTGTGGCGGATGGTGGGTTCAGGCGTTGAGGGCTTTAGCAGCCTGCCCAAATCAGAAGCGCCAGAAGCGGGCGTGTTGATTCAGCCGTCTGTGCAGTACCCGGGTTCGCGCTTTACCACGGCCGGTGAGGCCTGGCGGCAGACGCGCAATAACCTGATCATTCCTTACGGCGGTGCGCTGGTGTTGATCATCCTGGGTGCCATCGCCGTCTTTTACTGGCGTGTTGGAACCATCAAAATGCACGGTCAGCCCACGGGTCGAAAAATTGAGCGTTTCACGCCTTTCGAGCGTTCTGCCCATTGGGCCAATGCCATGGCGTTTACCATTCTGGCGTTGTCGGGGGTGGTCATGGCCTTTGGCAAGTTTTTCATCCTGCCTGTGATCGGCACCACACTCTATGGTTGGCTGACCTTTGTGCTGAAAAACATGCACAACTTTGCGGGGCCGGTGTTTGCCGTGTCGCTGGTGGTGGTGATCTTCACTTTCATCAAAGACAACCTGCCCGCCAAGGGTGATTTGGGCTGGTTGCTCAAGGGGGGTGGCCTGCTCGGTGACAAGGAAGTTGCGTCCGGCCGGTTCAATGCGGGTGAAAAAGTCGTGTTTTGGGCGGGTGTATTTTTGTTGGGCCTGGTCGTGGTGGCTTCCGGCCTTGTGATGGACAAACTGGTACCGGGCCTTGTGTTCGACCGCAGCACCATGCAGATCGCACACATGGTTCACGCCGTTGCTACCGTCCTGATGGTTTGTCTCTTTATGGGCCACATTTACATTGGTACCGTGGGCATGGAAGGCGCTTATCAGGGCATGGAAACCGGGTACGTCGATGAGACCTGGGCCAAAGAACATCACGAAAACTGGTACGACGATGTCAAATCCGGAAAAATTCCGGCCCAGCGCAGCAAAGAGACACCGCCCGTCAACACGGTGAGTGTTTGAACACAAGGAAATCTCCATGAAAAAGATCATGTTCCGCCTTCTTTTGGCCATGGCCTGCGGCGCAGCGTTTGCCAAACTTCCGCCACTGAGCGACGATGCCAAGGCCAAAGCCGGAGAAGCGGCCGCCAAAGCCGCGTGGAGTGGCAAGGTGGAGGCTTACCTGTTGTGCAAATCCCAGGATAAAACCGCTGCGCATTTTTACAAGACGGCCAAGGCCGAGGGCAAAGAGACCAAGACCGCCCCTGCAATGGCTGCTTGCGCCGACCCTGGGCCCTTTGCAGCGCCGGCGCCAACCGCTGCGCCAGTGGCCGCTACCCCGGCACCGGCGGCCCCCGCAGCGCCAGCGCCCGCCAAAAAGTCTTGAGCGGGCTCACTGCCCGGCCCCGCCTGACACAGGCGCGCGTGCCACTCACGCGTGAGACCTCTGCCATCAATGAATTCGGTGAACAGGTTCCCGTCTCCATACCGGCAGAGCGCGCGCTGACCGTTTACGTTGACAAACGCGAACTGGTCACCTTGATGACGCTGGGCGCTCAGCCCGAGTTGCTGGTGCTGGGTTTTTTGATCAATCAGCGCTTGATTCAGGGCGCAAATGACGTTGAGTCCATCACCGTGGATTGGGACGTGGGTGCCGCCGCCGTGAAAACCCGGGAAGGCATCGCGGACATTGAGCAGAAGACGTCAAAACGCATCGTGACCACGGGCTGCGGCCAGGGCAGTGTGTTTGGTGACCTGATGGGTGAGATTGACTCCATCTCCTTGCCCGATGCACAACTCTCCCAGTTGCAGTTGTATGGCATTCTCAATGCAGTGAGATTGCAGGAGAGCACTTACAAATCTGCTGGCTCGGTGCATGCCTGTGCCCTTTTTCAGGGCGAGGCCCTGTTGATGTTTGTCGAAGATGTCGGTCGTCACAATGCCATTGACACGATTGCCGGCTGGATGGCCTTGCAGGATGTGAAATCGACAGCTGACAAAATTTTCTACACCACAGGTCGCCTGACCAGCGAGATGATCATCAAATCGGCGCAAATGGGCGTACCCATCGTGATTTCGCGCAGCGGCATCACCCAAATGGGATTTGAAGTGGCGCAGCGCTTGGGGCTGTGCGCCATTGGCCGCGCCACCAACAAACACTTTCTTTGCTACACGGGCGCCCCGCGTTTGGTGTTGCAGCCAGAGCTGGCGGGAACCACCCTGAAGCCAGTCGCCTCGTCAGGCTCCAGAAGGCAGCCGGCTTGAAATCAGTGCAGGATACAAGCTCAAGGCATTTGCGCTAACGTAGCGCCATGACTATTTCTTTTTGGCGTCAGGGCTGGCGCACCCTGTGGCGTGACCTGCGTGCCGGTGAACTGCGACTTCTGATCGTGGCCGTCACACTGGCCGTCGCAGCGCTCACGGCGGTTGGTTTTTTTGCCGACCGCCTCAAGGGCGGGCTCACGCGTGACGCGCGTCAGCTGATTGGTGGCGATGCGGTGGTTTCAAGCGACAACCCAACACCCGAGGTGCTGCTGGCCCGTGCCCGCGATCTGGGTCTGGATGTGGTGGGCACTCTGGGCTTTCCAACCATGGGCCGCGCTTCGGACGCGCAGGGCGGGGCGTCCAAACTGGTGGCTCTCAAAGTGGTGGAGGCGGGGTACCCCCTGCGTGGCAGGCTCAGGGTCGCGCCAGCGCCCGGTGGCGTTGACGCGCCCACGCGTGACATTCCGGCCCCTGGCGAAGCGTGGGTGGAGCCCTCCATCCTGTTGTCCATGGGGCTGAAAATGGGCGATGCGCTGCTGCTGGGAGATGCCAGTTTTCGCATCGGCCAGCTCATCATTGCAGAACCTGACCGTGGCGTGGGTTTCATGAATTTTGCGCCGCGTGTGATGATCAACCGTGCCGATTTGGCTGCCACGGCCCTGGTGCAGCCGGCGAGTCGCATCACTTACCGCACGGCGGTGGCAGGGGATGACAAACAAGTAGCATCATTCACGGCCTGGGCCGCACAGGAGATCAAGTCCGCACAGGTGCGCGGCGTGCGTCTTGAGTCCCTGGAAGGTGGGCGCCCTGAAATGAGCCGCACCATGGAACGGGCCGAGAAGTTTCTCAATCTGGTGGCCCTGTTGGCAGCGCTGCTCAGCGCGGTGGCCGTTGCACTGGCGGCGCGGGGATTTGCTGCCAACCATCTGGACGACTGCGCCATGCTGCGTGTATTGGGCTTGCCGCAACGCACGATTGCACTGAGTTACACCTTTGAGTTTGCGTTGATTGGCCTGTTTGCCAGTGGCCTTGGTGTGGCCATCGGATTTGCGGTGCACTATGTGTTTGTGGCTTTGCTGGCCGGCTTGGTGGATGCCACTTTGCCGGCAGCCAGCCTGTGGCCAGCGGGATTGGGGTTGGGCATGGGTCTGACCCTGTTGCTGGCATTTGGCCTGCCGCCCGTGCTTCAGCTGGCTCAGGTGCCACCGCTGCGGGTGATCCGTCGCGACGTCGGTGGCCTCAAGCCCGCGTCACTGGGGGTGCTGGGCCTGGGCGTAGCGGGGTTTGCGGCCTTGCTGCTTGCGGCCAGCAGTGACATCACGCTGGGGCTGATCGCTGTGGGCGGTTTTGCCGTGGCAGTGGCCATTTTTGCGGTCATGAGCTGGCTGGCCGTGAAAACCCTGCGCCGTGTGGTCAATGAGGCGACGGCGCCGCGCTGGCTGGTGCTGGCGACACGTCAAATCTCGGCACGGCCCGCCTATGCGGTGGTGCAGGTCAGCGCGCTCGCCGTAGGCTTGCTGGCGTTGGTGTTGCTGGTGTTGCTTCGGACCGACCTGATTGGCAGCTGGCGCAAGGCCACCCCGGCTGATGCGCCCAACCGGTTCGTGATCAACATCATGCCCGACCAGGGCAAGGACTTCACGGGCGCACTTCGGGACGCGGGCGTTCGCAACTTCGACTGGTACCCCATGATCCGAGGCCGCCTGGTGACCGTCAACGGACGTGCCGTGTCGCCCAAAGATTATGTTGATGATCGCGCCCAGCGCATGATTGACCGCGAGTTCAACCTTTCTCACAGCGCACAACTGCCGCTGAAAAATGAAGTGGTTGCTGGCCGCTGGACACCGGAGCAGCAGGATGCCATCAGCATGGAAGATGGCATCGCCAAAACCCTGGGCCTGAAAATGGGCGACAAACTGCAGTTTGACATTGGCGGCACGCTGGTCACGTCCACCATCACCTCCCTGCGCAAGGTGGACTGGGGTTCCATGCGGGCCAATTTCTATGCGATGTATCCGGTGAATACCCTGGCCAATGTGCCAGCCACGTACATGACCGCTTTTAAGGCCCCCGTTACCCCCGGCTTTGACGATGCGCTGGTGCGACGTTTCCCCAACATCACCGCGGTGGACACCACGGCCACGATTGGCCAGATACAGCGTGTGCTGGACCAGGTGATCGGTGCGGTGGAGTTTCTGTTTGGGTTCACGCTGGCAGCGGGCTTGGTGGTGCTGTTTGCCGCGGTGACCGCCACGCGCGAAGAGCGGGCCCGGGAGTTCGCCATCATGCGGGCCGTTGGTGCCCGGGCCTCCCTCCTGCGGCAGGTGCAACGCGCGGAACTCGCGGGCGTAGGCCTGCTGGCGGGCTTCCTGGCCTCGATCGTGGCCTCGGTGGTGGGTTGGGCTCTGGCCAAGTACGTGTTTGAGTTTGAATGGACGGTCTCGCTGTGGGTACCGCTGCTGGGCGCACTGGCCGGGGCGGTGCTGGCCCTGGCAGCCGGTTGGTGGGGACTGCGAGAGGTGTTGCGCCGGCCTGTGGTTGAAACCCTGCGGCGGGCTGTTCAATAATCAAACGGTTTGAGCTGCCTCTGCCGAGTTGGCTGCTTCGTTTTATATAGCAAACTATTGAATATTGACGGGGACTAGAGATCCGTTTGAAACATGAACATTGAAGAAAAGCCCGAATTCGCCACTCCGTTTGAATGGATGGGTGGCGAGCCCCGTGTCAAAACCCTGACCGACCGCTTTTACGACCTGATGGATCTTGAACCCAGTTATGCCCAACTCCGCGCTGTGCATGGCAGCGATTTGGCAAGTGCGCGCGAAAAACTCTTCTGGTTTTTGTGTGGCTGGCTGGGCGGCCCCCAGCACTACACCGACCGCTTTGGTCACCCCATGCTGCGCGCGCGGCATATGCCTTTCAAGATTGGCATTCTGGAGCGCGACCAGTGGCTGGCCTGTATGGATCAGGCCATGGTGGAGACGGGTGTCGATGAAACCTTGCGGCAGCGCCTCAAAGCCTCATTTTTTCAGACGGCGGACTGGATGCGCAACGTGGGTGGCTGATCGGTAGGTGAGGGGGCGGAAAAGTGTGTTGAAGTTTGGCCCGCCGCTTAGCCAGGTTGCAGTAACACCACCAGGGCGCCAGCGCCTCCGTCCGCGGGCTTGGCCTGAACAAAAGCCAGCACTTCCTTCTTTTGCACCAGCCAGCTGTGCACTTTATTTTTGAGCACCGGCGCCTTTCCGGGAGATCCCAGCCCCTTGCCATGGACGATGCGCACACAGCGAATGCCCTGCTTTTGCGCATCACGGATGAACTGGCTCAGCAGCTCGCGGGCACCGTCGCTGCGCAGGCCATGCAGGTCCAGCTGACGTTGGATGCTCCAGTCGCCCCGACGCAATTTGCGGGTCACGTCCGTGCCAATGCCGGGGCGTCGAAAACTCAGGTGGTCGTCGGTGTCCAGCAAAGTGCTGACATCAAATTCATCGCTGATGGCTTCGCGCAAAACCGCCTCTTCGTCGAGTTTGTGTTGCCTGGGCTCGGGTGAGGGTTGCTTCTTTTTCAGTAGCAAACTCTTCTTGTCTGGCAGGGACTTGACGGCTCCTGCGGCATTGATGAAGAGATTTTTCTCGGCGGCCAGGCGCGCGGCTGTGCGGGCGCGCTCTGCTGCCAGATCGGCAGCTTGCCGGGACTGATTTTCAATTTGAAGTTTGACAACTTTCAAATCCGCCAAGGTGCCGACCTTGAGGGAGGCTGTTTTGACCGGACGGGCCTTCACATCAGCCCCCGTTCTGCCATCGACAGGGTCTCGCCCGTGCCCACGATGATGTGGTCCAGAACTCGCACATCAATCAGCGCCAGCGCAGATTTCAGGGTTTGGGTGAGTGCCTCATCCGCGCGTGACGGCTGTACGGAGCCACTGGGGTGGTTGTGCGACAGCACCACGGCGGCCGCCTGGTGGTGCAGGGCTCTCAAAACCACTTCCCTGGGGTACACCGACGTTTGGGTCAAAGTCCCCCGAAACAACTCTTCCAATGCCAGAAGCCGGTTCTGAACGTCCAGAAACATCACCACAAACACCTCGTGGCTGGCGTGGTTTCTGGATGACAGGTGCAACTGAAGGTAATGCTTGACGGCTTCAGGCGTTGCAAACACTTCGCGCGCTTTCAGTTGTTGGGCCATGGCGCGTCGCGCCAGTTCCAGCACCGCGACCAGCTCGGAGCGTTTGGCCGGCCCCAGCCCCTTGACGCGTTTCAAGTCATCGGTCGTGGCATGCAGCAAACCGGCGATGCCGTCAAACCCGGTGTCGCCTGCGGCATTGGTCTTGAGATGCAGCAGTTCATCGGCCATCTGCAACACGCCTTTGCCCTTGATCCCGGTACGCAGCAACAAGGCGAGCAATTCGGCGTCGCTCAGGGCACCGGGGCCGCGCGCCAGCATCTTTTCGCGGGGGCGGGCATCTTCAGGGAGATTTTTGATGGACATGAGGTTTCTACAATGGAGGCCAAGTTTATCGAGAGTTCCATGACATCCAGTTCCGTCTCTTCCGTGGTCCGGGTCGAACCCGGCTCGTTTCTCACCCTGCATTACCGCCTGGCTGGCCCGGTGGGCAACATCATCAACACCTTTGACGGCAAACCTGCCACCTTGTCGCTGGGCACAGGGGAGTTATCGCCAGCGGTTGAGCAATGCCTGTTGGGGCTGGAGGAAGGCACCCGCGCATCGTTTGAGCTTCCCGCCGGTGCCGCCTTTGGCGAACGCAATGCGGACATGGTGCAATGGGTCGCGGCCAAATTGCTGCGTGAATTGGGCGACCCTCAGGAAATCTATCGCGCAGGCGATGTGGTTCAGTTTCCCACGCCAGACGGGCAGAGCAGCTATGCGGGTGCGGTGATTCAGGTCGGGCCGGATGGTGCCGTTCAGTTTGACTTTAACCACCCGCTGGCAGGTCAGCCGGTGACGTTTGAAGTCCATGTGGTTGGTGTTTTATGACCACGGTCCCTCAGGAAATTGTGCTGGCCGAGCCGCGCGGCTTTTGCGCGGGCGTGGACCGGGCCATTGAGATTGTCGAGAAGGCCCTGCAAAAATTTGGCCGGCCCATCTACGTTCGCCATGAAATCGTGCACAACACCTATGTCGTGAACGACCTGAAAGCCAAGGGCGCGATTTTTATTGAAGAGTTGGATGACGTGCCGCCCGGTGCCACGCTGGTGTTCAGCGCCCATGGCGTGAGCAAAGCCATTCAAAACGACGCGACGGCCCGGGGCTTCCAGATTTTTGATGCCACCTGTCCGCTGGTCACCAAGGTGCATGTGGAGGTGGCCAAGCTGCACAAGGAAGGCTTTGAGTTCATCATGATCGGCCACAAGGGGCACCCCGAGGTGGAGGGCACGATGGGCCAGCTGGAAAGTGGCATCCACCTGGTGGAATGTGTGGATGATGTGGCCCGAATCGCGCCGGCGCAAACCCAGAAGCTGGCGGTGGTGACCCAAACCACGCTGAGCGTCGATGACGCCGCCGAAATTTCCAACGCCGTGAAAGCCCGGTTTCCCCAAGTGCGCAGCCCCAAGCAACAGGATATTTGCTACGCCACACAAAACCGGCAGGACGCCATCAAGATCATGTCACCGCAAGTGGATGTGGTGATCGTGGTGGGCAGCCCCACAAGCTCCAACAGCAACCGGCTGGCCGAGCTGGCCCGCAAGTTGGGCGTTGACAGTTACATGGTGGACAGCCCCGACGAGCTGCAAGCCCACTGGCTGGAGGGTCGCCTGCGCGTGGGCCTGACCGCCGGGGCCTCTGCCCCGGAAATACTGGTCAGCCAGGTGATTGACCGCATCAAGGCCATGGGCGCAGTGTCCGTGCGCAAGATGAGCGGCATCGAGGAAACGGTGAAGTTCCCGCTACCGAAGGGGCTCAAAATTTAAGCGAAGGGGGGCTGAGAAGTCGAGACTCAGCTCAGCTTGAAGAAACTCACCTCGTCAGCCAGGCGTTGTGCCTGTTCGGCCAATGAACTTGCCGCAGCGGCCGTTTGTTCCACCAAGGCAGCGTTCTGCTGGGTGCCCTCGTCCAGTTCGTGAACTGCATGGCTGACCTGTTGCACACCCTGGCTTTGTTCCCGGGTGGCGGTGGCAATCTCGTTCATCATGGCGTCGATCTTGCCAGCGTTGGCCACAATTTCCCCAATCGTGGTCCCAGCTTCCGCCACGACAGCGTTACCGGCTTCCACCTGACCGATGCTCGCGGTGATCAGGGTCTTGATCTCTTTGGCCGCCGCGGCAGACCGGCCGGCCAGCGCGCGCACTTCGGTGGCCACCACGGCAAATCCACGGCCCTGCTCACCTGCCCGCGCTGCTTCCACGGCAGCGTTCAGCGCCAGAATATTGGTTTGAAAGGCGATGCCATCAATCACGCTGATGATTTCGCCGATCTGGTTGGACGAAGTGCGAATGCCCTCCATGGTGTTCACGACCTGTGAAATGACTTCGCCACCCCGGGTGGCGGAGGAGGCGTTTTCCCTCACGATGGCACTGGCACCTGTCACAGTGTCTGAGGTATGTTGGACGGTCGATGAAATTTCTTCCATGGCCGATGCGGTTTCTTCCAGACTGGAGGCACTGGTTTCGGTTCGTTTTGCCAGATCGTGGGAGGCCGAGGCAATTTCCTCACTGGCGGTTTGAACCCCACCCGAGCTTTCCAGCACGATGCTCACGATGCGACGCAAGCTGGTTTGCATTTCACCCAGGGTGATCATGAGCTGGGCCGCTTCGTCTGAGCCCCAGGGGCGTGGTGCGGTGGTCAAGTTGCCCTTGGTAATCTGGCTCAAATGCCCGGCCACTTCGCTCAGGCCTCCCATCATCACTTTGTAAAACGCCAGCATCAGGTACAGGGCGAGGAACACGAAGAACAGGGACAGGGCAATTTCTTTGTAAACGGCTGAATGGAGCCGATCAATGCGCTCACCCAGCCGGGAATCCAGCCGCTCCATCAATTTCTTGTCGATACCAATTTGACGCTCCACAGCGGCATTGCCCAGGGCCAGAAGGGCAGCCGGCTCGCCCGAGACCGTCTCGCCCATCACCTGCGCATCCAGGGCCTTCAAAAAGGCCTCGCGACTGTCGTCAACGCCCTTCATGTCAAAAGTTTTCGCCACCTCGGGAAACGCCTCGATGCCTTTGCCGTAGGAGTTTTCAACACCACCGTCCACGTAAGCGATCAAAGCCTGGGCTTTGGTCATCAAGGCCACACGTTTGGCCGGTCGGGCCGCTTTACTTTGCAAGGTGACCACGCCCAATTCGCGCAACCGGGTCAACAACTCGGCGTACTGCGGCCCAAGGACCACCGAGATGTTCATCAGGTGATAGGTGTCCAGATCGGGGTCCAATGACAGCTGGGAACCATCGGCAATGTTGCCAATGAAATCGATGACGGACTGCACCAGCGCAGACTGTGCTTCAAAATTTCCGTCAGGATTGGCCGCCTTGGGACTTTGAGTGGCCTCTGCGAAAGCCTTGTGAAGTGCCTCATGACCCTTTTTGGTTTCAAACACAGTGCCAAACTCGGCTTGCCGGGCGTCGACTTTGTCCAGCGCCGATTTGACTTTGGACAGCGGCCCTGCAACGTCCCCATTCCCGGATGTCGCCGCTTGCCGCAGCTCAATGGTGGCGTGAAGCAGGTCTACCGTGGTGGTCACGAACTGGAGGCCTTGGCGCTCACTGCGGGCAACATTGGCCTGTTCATTGGCTGAATTCCACAACAGCCCCACCATCGTCACCAGCGGGATGCAGAACATGATGCTGATCCAGGTGGACTTGGCCCGAAAGCCAATGCTGCGAAACAGCCGCACGCCCGGCGACAGCCAACCGTGGTAACGAAAAAACGATCCAAAACCGGCGTTACCGCGGTTGCTGCTGGTGCCTTGGCTCATGTTTGTTTTATCCTGTAGTTTCTCAACGATTGTCTGAATGCCCTGATTCCGCCGGGGGATTTTAAGGGAACAGAGTTGATTTAAATGCCTAAATTCTCTGCCATTGCCCATGGCGTTGGCGCTTCGAGACATGGCATGAAGGTTCGCATATTTACAATTTTTATTTCATCACCCACGAACCACCATGATTTCCCGCTCTGATATCAATAGCGCACTTCGTATATTTGACGGGGACTTCCGGCATTTTTTGCGTCAAACTCCGCTGTTTAAGTTGCCAGGCGTCGCGCTGGGCGTTCCGTGCGCCGAGGTGTGGCTCAAACTGGAGCACCTGCAGGTGGGCGGAAGCTTCAAGGCGCGCGGCATGTTGAACCGCCTGCTGGCCAACCCCATACCGGCCAGCGGCGTGATCATCGCCTCGGGTGGTAACGCGGGCATCGCCACGGCTGCTGCTGCTCGGGCGCTGGGCGTGCCCTGTGAGGTGTTTGTGCCCACGGTGTCGCCCCCGGCCAAGCAGGACAAATTGCGTTCCCTGGGGGCCACCGTAGTCGTTACGGGTGCGGCTTACGCCGATGCCTATGCCGCCTGCCTGGTGCGACAGCAGGCCACCGGGGCCCTGATGACCCATGCCTATGACCAGGTCGAAGTCGTGGCCGGAGCGGGTACGTTGGCGTACGAAATTGAAGCTCAGGGCGGCCTGCCTGACAGCGTGTTGGTGAGTGTGGGGGGTGGTGGCCTGATCGGTGGCGTTGCCGCTTGGTTTGAGCAACGCTGTCGCGTGGTGGCGCTGGAGTCAGAATTGACACCCACCTTGTTTGAGGCGCGAAAGGCCGGCGCGCCGTTGGATGTCACGGTGGGCGGCATTGCAGCGGACTCGCTGGGTGCCAAACGCATCGGAGGCATTGGCTGGGAGGTGACGCAGCGCTTTGTGAATGATGCCTTGCTGCTGCCCGATGACGCCATCCACAACGCACAACGCTGGCTGTGGAACGAGATGCGCCTGGCCGTGGAACCAGCGGCGGCTTTGGGGCTTGCCGCCTTGCAATCCGGAGCCTATGTGCCAAAAGCGGATGAAAAGGTCTGCCTGATTCTGTGCGGTGCCAACTTTGACCCGGCGAAACTGGGGTAAGCCTTCACTAAAATGCCTCCATGCTAGACATCAATATCCTGAGAAAAGACCTCGACTCGGCCGTTGCCCGCCTCGAGACCCGCAAAAAGCCACAGGCCTTCCTGAACGTTGAACAATTCCGTTCGCTGGAATCTGAGCGTAAAACCATTCAGTCCCGCACCGAAGAACTTCAGGCCAAGCGCAATTCGCTGAGCAAGCAGATCGGCCAACTCAAGGCCAAAGGGGCAGCGGGTGTCTCTGAGGCCGATGCGGCCATGGCCGAAGTGGCTTCCATCAAGGGCGAACTTGAAACCTCGGCCGCCAGGCTGGAGCAGATTCAGGGTGACCTGCAGGTGATGCTGCTGGCGGTGCCCAATTTGCCGCATGAGAGTGTGCCGGTCGGCGCAGACGAGCATGGCAACGTCGTGGTACGCACCTGGAGTCCGGACGGCAAAGGCCCTGCTGCTATGGATTTTGAAGCAAAAGATCACGTGGACATCGGGACTCCACTGGGTTTGGACTTCGATATGGGGGTCAAGCTGACCGGGTCACGCTTTACGGTGATGAAGGGGCCGATTGCCCGCATGCACCGGGCTCTGTCACAGTTCATGCTGGATGTGCAAACCCAGGAGCACGGCTACACCGAGTGCTACACCCCTTACATCGTCAACGCAGACAGTCTGCGCGGCACGGGCCAATTGCCCAAGTTTGAAGGTGATTTGTTCGCCGCCAAAAAAGGAGGGCAAGACGGCGAACCCGTAGCTGACAACGCTGCGCTGTATCTGATTCCCACCAGCGAAGTGCCACTGACTAATTTTGTGCGTGACGAGGTGGTGGCGGAATCTGCACTGCCCATCAAGTTGACCGCCCACACGCCGTGCTTCAGGTCCGAAGCAGGCTCCTACGGACGCGACACCCGCGGCATGATTCGACAGCACCAATTTGACAAGGTGGAGATGGTGCAAATCGTGCACCCGGACACCAGCTACGAGGCGCTGGAGCAGATGACGGGTCACGCTGAAGCGATTCTTCAAAAGCTGGGCCTGCCTTACCGTGTGATGTCGTTGTGCACGGGCGACATGGGCTTTGGCGCCGCTAAAACCTACGACCTGGAAGTTTGGCTGCCCGCACAAAACACCTACCGGGAGATCAGCTCGGTGTCCAACTGCGAGGCCTTTCAGGCGCGTCGCCTGCAAGCCCGGTTCAAGAACGCACAAGGCAAAAATGAGCTGGTGCATACGCTGAATGGTTCCGGCCTGGCCGTGGGGCGGACCTTGGTGGCCGTGCTTGAAAATTATCAAAATGCCGATGGCTCGGTCACTGTGCCACCGGCACTGCGCCCCTACTTGGGCGGGTTGACAGTGCTGGTCGCTTGACCCCTGTCAGAATGCAACGGATACTGAGTTTTTAGCGGTCACACCCATGATGCCCAACTTTTTTGATCTGTTGCAGGTTTACCTGGTGCCCTTCGCCATCGCGGTGCCCATTGGTCTGCTGCTGATATTTTTTGGCACACGCCGCGGTAGCGACAATCGCATTGAAGACATTGCTGACCAGCCTGGTTTCAACGAACCCAAGCCCGGCACAAAGGCTGATTCGTCCGACAGCGTGGATATCAGCCTGGGTGAAACGATGCAGTTCAAGGCGCCCGCACCGTCGCACGGGGTCACTGTGTCGCCCGGTGGGGGCATTGACGTTCCCCTGTCGGAGTCAGTCTCTAGCGGCCCCGGCCTGGATCTTGACGTAGGGCCAGACACCGTGATGGACGCGGCGCTGCTGCGTGCCCAGCTGTCGATACTGGTCGTGGATGACTCTGCGGTACCGCGTGCCAAGCTTCGCAAGTTGTTTGAAACCCATGGTTATCGGGTTGAAGCCGCAGAGGATGGCGTGAAGGCCATGGAGGCCATCACCAAAACCAAGTTTGCGGTCATCATCACCGACCTTGAAATGCCCAACATGGACGGATTTGAGTTGATCGCCGCTGTGCAGGGAAGTCTTGAGACCGAAGACATTCCGGTCATCGCCATCACCGGCCATGACGAAATGCAGGCTCGGGTGCACAACATCCAGGGCCTGTACGGCATCTTCAAGAAGCCCTGGAACGATCGGGAACTGCTCAAGCGCGTTGACGTGCTGGCTTCCATCAAAAAGTAATTTCATATTCATTTCAAAGCGACGGGTTGTTGCCCCGACTGGCCGTGCTGAAGCACTGTCATCGTTGTTGCGCCTGATGTCGCGTTGAACTGAACATGGAATAAAGTCCCTGCCGCGAGCTTTGGATTCTTTCACCCACCTGATTCAGCAGCGCGCCTACATGCGCATGTGGTTTGCCCGCCTGTTTGGCGGCATGGGCAACCAGATGCTGATGGTGGCGGTGGGTTGGCACATGTATGACCTGACGGGCAGTGCCTGGGATTTGGGTCTGGTGGGGCTCTACCAGTTCGTGCCAGCCCTATTGTTGACGCTGCTTGCAGGCCATGTTGCCGACCGTGTTCACCGCGCGCGCATTGTGGCCTTCTGTTTTTTGGTGCAGGTGGTGGTGGCCTTGGCTCTGGCATCGGGGTCATTGGGATGGGGCGGTTGGGCGGTTTCCCGGGGGGTGTTGCTGTTTGCATCTGTGGCCCTGGGTGCCGCACGGGCGTTTCAGATGCCGGCGCAACAAGCGCTCACACCCTTGCTAGTACCGCCCCATTTGCTGGCCCGGGCCATGGCCTTCAGTTCGGGTGGCATTCAAGTGGCCGTCATCGGTGGTCCCGCTTTGGGTGGGCTGATTTTTGTGGCGGGAGCCAGCGCTGTTTACCTGACTTGCGCAACGCTGTTTGTGATCGCCATTGGCCTTGTGTTGAGGGTGAATTATCTGCATGCACCTGCGGCGCGAGAGCCGGTCACACTGGCCACGGTGTTTGCGGGGGTGATTTTCATTGGCCAACGCAAGTTGCTGCTGGGTGCTGTTTCACTGGATCTGTTTGCCGTTTTGCTGGGCGGTGCTACGGCATTGCTGCCCATGTTTGCCAAAGACATCCTGCATGTGGGGCCATGGGGCTTGGGTCTGTTGCGGGGCGCGCCTGCAGTGGGCGCCCTGTTGATGTCTGTGTATCTGGCCCGATGGCCTTTGCAGCGCAAAGTAGGTCGTACGTTGCTTTGGGCCGTTGCCGTTTATGGTGGTTGCATGGTGACTTTTGGCAGTTCCCAAAGCTTTGTCTTGTCGTTGATTGCCCTGGCTGTTTCTGGTGCTTCAGACATGGTGAACGTGGTGATCCGCCAGACACTGGTGCAGCTCGAAACGCCCAACGCGATGCGTGGGCGGGTGAGCGCGGTGAATTCTGTGTTCATTGGCGCGTCCAACCAGTTGGGGGAATTTGAATCCGGCGTCACTGCGGCCTGGCTGGGCCCCGTCGGTTCGGTGGTGGTGGGTGGCGTTGGAACTGTGCTGGTGGCTGTGAGTTGGTGGCGGTTATTTCCGACTTTGGCCCGGCGCGACAAGCTTTGATTCGGCCCGGTGCAAATTACCGGTCCGTGTGGCGTACGAAGGCCTCAAAACCTTCGGCCGGCAGCGGGCGGCTAAACAGGTAGCCCTGAACTTCGGTGCATCCCCGCGCGCGCAAAAATTCAAGTTGCCCCTCGGTTTCGACACCCTCGGCAATGGTCTGCATGCCCAGACTGGTGGCCATGCTGATGATGGCGCCCACGATCGCCTTGTCGTCAGGGTCGTCCGTGATGTCACGCACAAAAGACTGGTCAATTTTGAGTTTGTAAACCTGAAAGCGTTTGAGGTAGCTCAGTGATGAATACCCGGTGCCGAAATCGTCGATTGACATGCGGACACCCCGGTTGTGCAGGTTGTCCATGGTGGCGATGGCATTCAGTGGATGGGTCATGGCCACACCCTCTGTCAACTCAAGTTCAAGGCTGTCCGATGGCAGCCCGGTTTCGGTCAGGATGCGGCTGACGAAAGCGGGCAGGTCCGCATGCCGAAACTGTACGGCCGACAGATTAACTGCCATGGTAATGGGTGCCAGGCCACTGGCGATCCAGGTGGATAACTGCTGGAGCGCCGTGCGGATCACCCATTCGCCAATGGGCAAAATCAGCCCGCTGCTTTCGGCAATGGGAATGAATTCTGCGGGCGAGACGTGTCCCAATTCGGGATGGTACCAACGCAACAGGGCCTCTGCCCCGACCGTTTGGCCCGATTCAATGGATATCTGAGGCTGATAGTGCAGGCTCAACTGGTCGCGCTCCAGCGCGCGGCGCAGTGCGTTGCCCAGTTGCAGTGATCGGTCCGAATAGGACTGAATTTCGGGTGTGAAAAAACAGTAGGTGTTGCGACCATCGGCTTTGGCCCTGTACATGGCAGCGTCCGCACAGCGGGAAAGTTGGTCCAGGTCCAAGCCATCTTTGGGGTACAAGGCAATGCCGATCGAAGGGGTTACTGTCAGCTCATGGTGATCGACCTGAAACGGCATTTGCGCGGCCTGAAGGAGCTTGTCTGCCACGTTCGCTGCACCATCTGCGTCGGTGTCGGGCAAGAGCAGGATGAATTCATCGCCACCCAGTCGTGACACGGTGTCCTGCTCTCGCACCGCGGCCCTCAAGCGATTGGCCAACTCGACCAAAACGGCGTCTCCCGTGCGGTGACCCAGCGAGTCGTTGATCGTTTTGAAGTGGTCTAGATCCAGAAATATCAAAGCCACCGACTGGTCACCGCGCTGTGCAACACGCAAAACCTGCTGGCACCTGTCACCCAACAGCAGGCGGTTGGGCAGTCCAGTGAGCGGGTCAAAGTGCGCCAGTTGCTGGATGTGCCTTTCGGCAACGGCTTGCTGTTCAGCCTTGACTTTGAGTTCAGTCACTGTTCGTTTGAGTTCCTGGGTCCGGTGTTCTACCAGTTGTTCCAGGTTCTTGCGCGCCTGCTCCAGTTCTGCTTCGGCCTGCTTGCGTGCCGTGATGTCCATGGTGATCCAGATAGAACCCTGGCTCAGGTCCTTGGGGTCAATGGCCTTCGCGCGTACCTCACAGCACAGCGGCTCACCCGCTTTGGTGCGCAGCAACATTTCGCCCTCAAAGGCCAATCCCGCCGCAAGAGGTTCATAGCAACGCTGGCCGGCCTCCATCCAGTCTTCGTCCGTCAAATACCATTGCCGCGATGAGCTGCCATCCAGCTCACCGGGTTCATAGCCAAACACAGCCTCAAAGCTGCGGTTGCAACGGGTGACTTTGCGGTCGCGCAAAAAAACAATGCCCACCATGGCGTTGTCAAGAATCAGGCTTTGTTCGGCGGTCACCGATTGGAGTTTGAGCTGGGCCAGCTTTTGTGCGTCGACATCGTCGATGATCCAGATTGAACCTTCATCCGGATCAGACGGGTTGACAAGTTTGCCCGTGATGGTGGCCCAGAAGAGGTCGCCGCCATGGCGACGCATCTGCAACTCCGTGCGGTAGGTGGACCCCGTCGCCATCACCGGGTAGGCCAGCTGGCCCAGCCTGATAAATGTTTCATGGTCGGCATAGGCCAGCGAACTGCTGGCACCGATCAGTTGGCTCAAATCCTTGACGCCAAAAATCTCTGCGTAGCGCAAATTGCAGCGAATGATGGTGCGCTGCTTGACGTAGGCGATGCCAACGCCGGCATTCTCCATCACCACTTCATACTCACGCAGCGCCAGACGCGTTTGGGTCAACGCATCCATGGGCAGGGGCAAGATATTGGATTCAGGGACGGGGTTTGACATGGAACCTATCGCGCATCCGGTGACGGGATTTGATTGTGATTCAAATACGGATCCGCTGCCATCGGGTGTTTCCCACTACCGCAGTGCCCAAAAAAATAGCCGGAGGCGCTTCAATGAAGTGCATCCGGCTGATCGTTTGGAGGAAGAGGTGGGATTCGAACCCACGGTACCTTGCGGTACGCCTGATTTCGAGTCAGGTACATTCGGCCACTCTGCCACTCTTCCAGTTGCTTGGGGGTAAGCAAGCCTCAAATTTTAGCAGAAGCCCCTGCGTCCTGAAACGACGCCAAGGCCTGTGCCACGGTCTCGGTGGTCACGCCGTCGGGCATATGCAACGAGGTGGACAAGGTGGTCAATGCGGCTGCACCCGCAGTCTGCAATTGCCGGATCGCCTGGCCAGCCTCTTTGGGTGAATCGAATGCCAGGCTTTGCAACAGCAGTTGCCCCTGCGGGCTCATCAGCTTGAAGTAAAACTTGTCATCTGCCTCCCTGTACTGCTTGAAGGAGGGCGCGACCGTTTTGGCGGCCTTGACTTGCGGAGCGGCGCTTTGGTTGCGAAGGTCACGCAGCCCTACGGCCTGGCGCAAGCGCCCCATGAAAGGCACTGACAATTTGCGCGCTTTGTCGGCACCCGCCAGCAGAATCGCCTCAATTTTCGCGGGCTCTGCCATCAGCGCCTGGTAGGCCTCGCGCATGGGCGCGATCTCGCGGTCAACACGCTCGAACAACACCTGCTTGGCATCCGCCCAGGAAATGCCTTCGGAATAGGCTTTGCGCAACGCGGCGCTTTCGGCGTCAGTCGCAAACGCCTGGTAAATGTCGTACAGGGCAGAGCCTTCGACGACCTTGGGTTCGCCCGGCGCCCGGGAGTCGGTGACGATGCCGGCAATCAGCTTTTTGAGCTCTTTGCTGCTGGCAAACAGCGGGATGGTATTGTCATAACTCTTGCTCATTTTGCGACCATCCAGGCCCGGTAGAGTCGCGACCGATTCCTCGATGGCGGCTTCAGGCAGCGTGAAATGCTCGCCATAGCGGTGGTTAAAACTGGCGGCCATGTCACGGGCCATTTCAATGTGCTGAATCTGGTCCCGTCCGACGGGTACTTTGTGGGCATTGAACAGCAAAATGTCGGCACCCATCAGCACCGGGTACATGAACAAACCTGCGGAGATATCAGTCTCGGCCTCGACACTGTTGGCCGCGTTTTTGTCTACGGCTGCCTTGTAGGCATGGGCGCGGTTCAGAATGCCTTTGCCGGTCACGCAGGTCAGAAACCACGTGAGTTCCGGGATTTCAGGAATGTCCGACTGGCGGTAAAACGTGACGCGCTCGGGGTCCAGACCGGCGGCCAGCCAGCTTGCGGCAATCTCCAGGGTCGAGCGCTGTATGCGCGCCGGGTCCTCAATTTTGATCAGCGCGTGATAGTCAGCCAAAAAGTAAAAGCTTTCAACGCCTGCACGCTGGCTGGCCTGAACCGAAGGCCGAATGGAGCCCACGTAATTGCCCAGATGGGGGGTGCCCGAGGTCGTGATGCCCGTTAGGAAACGGACGGCTTGTTGAGAGGGATTGGAGCTCATGGGTCAAACAAAGAGGATGGTTGGGCTTCGCCAATTGGGGCTGGGGACAGCGCGGACTTTAACTAACGGATCAGCCAAGCCAGGGGAGACAACACGATATCCAGCAAGCCGAATGTCAGTGCCATGACTGGCCGCATCCAAAGCGTACTGACGACACCCGCAACCACCAGCGCCATCACAATAAAAAACCCCCAGGGTTCCACCCGCGACACCAAAAGGGCCTGGCGCATGGGCAGCAAACCGACCAGAATTCGTCCCCCGTCCAGCGGCGGAAGCGGAAACAGGTTGAAAGCAAACATCACCACATTGACCAGCATGCCGCCCTGGCACATCTTAATGAAAAACGGCTCGGTCACGTCCATGCCCGCCAGAAAGTACAACAATACGCCCCAGAGCACGGCCTGAACCAGATTGGCCCCCGGGCCGGCCAATGCGACCCAGATCATGTCCCGTTTGGGGTTGCGCAGGTTGCCAAAGCGCACGGGAACCGGCTTGGCATACCCGAACAAAAAAGCGCCGGAGGTTGCGAAATACAACATCAACGGCATCAGGATGGTTCCTACCGGGTCGATGTGTTTCATGGGGTTGAGCGTGATGCGCCCCAGCATGTAAGCGGTGTTGTCGCCAAAGTGGCGCGCTGCATAGCCATGCGCGGCTTCATGCACCGTGATGGCAAACAAAACGGGCAGCGCGTAAATCAGAATGGCTTGAATTTGATGGGCAAAGTCCATGAAAAGATTGTCTCAGGTTGAAAGAAATCGAAATCCGGAAGCTACAGCCCCAATGCCGACACAGATCCACGCCCTTCGCGAACCACCACAGCTTCCGCACCCGTGAGGTCTACCACCGTGGTGGGTTCCAGCGGGCAGGCCCCTGCGTCAATCACGGCGGCCACATCGTGTTCATAACGATCGCGAATTTCCTGCGCATCGTTCATCGGTTCGGTTTCACCGCGCGCTATCAACGTAGTCGCCAGCAACGGCCCATTGTGAAGGACCAGCAGCTCCTGCAGCACTTTATTGTCAGGAACGCGAAGCCCGATGGTCTTGCGCTGCGGGTGGCTGACGCGGCGGGGCACTTCCTTGCTGGCTTCCAGAATGAAAGTGTAGGGCCCGGGCGTGGCGGACTTGAGCAGGCGAAACTGTTTGTTGTCGACCCGCGCATAGTTGGCCAGCTCGCTCAGATCCCTGCACAGCAGGGTCAGGTGATGTTTGTCGTCCACACCGCGAATGCGGCGCAGATTGTCCGCCGCGCCCTTGTCGTCAAGATGGCACACCAGGGCATAGCTGGAGTCGGTGGGCACAGCCAGAATGCCACCTTTTTCCAGCAAAGCCACGGCCTGCTTCAGCAAGCGTACGTGCGGGTTGTCGGGGTGGACTTCGAAATATTGGGCCATGGGCGTTGAGATTTAATTCCGCAGTTGTCAGGGTTTCACGCTAATGATCAAGGGTCGCGACTCCCGGATTGTCAGCCACGCGCCCGCTGCCCCGCACGCAGCAATCATCGATATGCCAGTCAGCGACCAAGCGTCAGGGACGTGGGAGAAAACCAGCCAGCCTCCCAGCATGGCGAAGCCAATTTGCCCGTAGAGGTAGGGCATGAGTACCGCAGGTGAAGCCCGTTGGTAGGCCAGGATCAGCATGAAGTGCCCGACTGTGCCCATCAAACCCATCAGGACCAGTCCGGCCCACAGGGCAGCGGAATCAACCTGCGTCCATACAAACGGCAATAGAACTGTAGCGGCCACGGTTCCCACCCAGCCGGTGTAAAAGTGCATCGTGACAGGGTCTTCCGTTTTGGCCATTTTGCTGGTCAACAGCTGGAAACCGGTGTTGGTGGCCACCAGGGTCAGCGGCAGCAGCAGGGCCCAATTGAAGTCATCGCTATTGGGCCGGATGATGATCAGGGTACCGACAAATCCGCCAATGACCAGCGCCCAGCGCAATAGCGATACCTTCTCACCCAGGCGGTACGCGGCCAGGAGGGTGATGACCAGCGGCGTCATCATCACGATCGCCGTGAACTCTGCCACCGGTGTGTGCTTCAAGCTGAAGAACGCCAGCATGGTCGAACTCATGAGCAGCAAGCCACGCAGCAATTGATAGCGGGGGTGGGAGGTACGAAACACCGATGTGCCGCGCAAGGGCAGCACCACCAGCGTGGTGCCAATGGCCTGAAATGCGTAACGAAACCACAGCGCCATCAGCAAGGGGACTCCGGCACTGACGACTTTGGTGGTGGTGTCCAGCACCGCAAAACAGGCCACTGCAGCCAGCACCAATGCAATGCCGGCCAGCGCGCTACGGGGCCGGGGGGCCGGGTGCGCGATCACTGAATGCGCGACGCCAGCAGTTCCCAAACTGGCGTCAGGTTGCCGGGCAGGTAGGGCAGTGTGCCAAGATCCGTGTGGGACTCGTCCGGGCTGTGAAAGTCACTGCCCCGCGAGGCGGCCAGACCGTATTCACGGGCCGTATCCGCATAGGTGACGTACTCTGCGGCCGTGTGGCTGCCCGTGACGACCTCAACGCCCTGGCCACCATGCGCCTTGAACTCGGTGAACAGGGCAAACTCTTCATTGGGCGTGAATTTGTAGCGCGCCGGGTGCGCGATGACGGCAATGCCACCGGCTTGCGTGATCCAGGTCACCGCGTCTTTCAAATTGGCCCAGCGGTGCTCCACATAGCCAGGTTTGCCTTCGGTCAGGTATTTGCGAAAAACCTCATTGGTGTCTTTGCAAACACCGGTTTCCACCAGAAAGCGCCCAAAGTGGGTGCGCGATATCAGATCCGGGTTGCCCACAAACTTCAGTGCGCCTTCAAAGGCCCCCTTGATGCCGACTTTTTCCAACCCGTCGGACATTTCTATGGCGCGCTCCCGGCGCCCACCCCGGGTCCTGCGAAGTCCTGCTGCCATGCGCTCATCGTCCGCATCAAACCCCAGGCCCACGATGTGAACCGTGGTGCCAATGAAGGTGACCGAGATTTCAGTGCCCGTGACGTATTTCATGCCATTCGCTTTGGCTGCGGCGGCGGCACGGTGCTGGCCCCCAATCTCGTCGTGGTCCGTCAGCGCCCACAACTCAACCCCATTGTTTTTGGCACGTTCGGCCAGCGCTTCGGGGGTAAGGGTGCCGTCAGAGACGACCGAGTGGCAATGGAGATCAGCGTTCAGGATGGAAGTCACACCTGCATTTTAGGCTTTAGGCCCGGCCGGCGTGCTGGCACGACTTTCAACCCGGAAATGTCAATGTCCACCAGTTAAGATGCCGCTTGCGTAGCGGGGCAATACAAGCTGGCCTCCAACACCAGCCAAATACCGGAGACAACAATGAAACTGGACAACATGCGTGTCGCGACCAAGCTTTGGCTGGTTATTTTGGGGCTGCTCACCGTGATGTTTTCGGTCACGATGTGGACGCAATGGCGCTCCAGTCAGGCCACCGACGAGGCAGAGCGGCAGGTGCAAAAATTTGATGCAGCCATCACCACGGCCGTGCGCTGGCGTGGCCTGGCCGAAGTGGCGGTGACCATGTCCATGGCCAGCGTGGTGACAACCGACGGCGACCTCAAGAAGGATTTTGGCGAGCGAGTTGCAGCGCTGACAGCCCGCATCACGCCCGTGCAGGAGCAAATCACCAAAGACTCCACAAGCCCCGCCGACAAGGAGGCCTTGGCCGGCGTGGCAGCGGCACGGGCCGAGTTGCGCGGCCCCGCCTTGCAGGACAAGGTCAAAGCGCTGACTGTGGCGGCCGATGCGGCGGCGCTTCGGACCTTTGTGGACAAGGATTACCGCCCGGCGGTCAACAAGTATCTCGACTCCATCGACAAGTTCGTCGCTGTGCAGGAAAGTCAGCGTGATGCGGCCATCCAGGGGGCTGGCAAAATCCGCGGCGACGTGTTCATCGTGGTTCTTGTCAGCGGCGTGCTCGTCATGGGCCTGAGCATGATTTTGGCCATGCTGCTGGTGCGCTCCATCACCCAACCCCTGGCCCGTGCCGTGGCCATGGCAGAGGCCATCACGGCGGGTGATTTGACCCAAAGCATCCAGGAAGACCGCGCCGATGAGTTTGGCCATTTGTTGCGCGCTCTGACCGAAATGGTCAGCAAGTTGCGTGGTTTGGTCGGTGAAGTGCGCAGTGGTGTGGAATCCGTATCCACAGCGTCCAGCGAAATTGCCAATGGCAACCAGGACCTGTCCACCCGCACGGAGCAAACCGCATCCAACCTTCAGCAAACCGCAGCCAGCATGGTGGAACTGACCAACACCGTGAACCAGTCCGCCGATACCGCCCGCCAGGCCAATCAGTTGGCGACCACAGCGGCACAAACAGCCACGCGGGGACGGGAAGTGGTAGGGCAGGTGGTGAGCAGCATGCAACACATCACCGCTTCCTCCAAGAAGATCTCGGACATCATTGGCACGATTGACGGCATTGCGTTTCAAACCAACATTCTGGCGCTCAATGCGGCTGTCGAAGCTGCCCGGGCGGGAGAGCAGGGCCGTGGATTTGCCGTGGTCGCGTCAGAAGTACGCAGCCTGGCCCAGCGCAGTGCTGAGGCGGCCAAGGAAATCAAGGCCCTGATCAATGTGTCGGTTGAGACGGTGGAATCCGGCTCGCGCCAGGTGGAGCAGGCGGGACAGACCATGGGTGAAATTGTCAGCAGCGTCCAGCGCGTGACGGATCTGATAGGTGAGATAACGGCGTCCAGTTCCGAGCAACGGGACGGGATTGCCCACGTCAATCAGGCGGTCAGCAATCTGGACCAGATGACACAGCAAAACGCAGCATTGGTGGAGCAGTCAGCGGCCGCCGCTTCCGCCATGCACGACCAGGCGCAGCGGCTGGCGCACGTGGTGTCCGCCTTCAATGTTGGCGGGCAATCACTGGTGGCTGCAGCCGGGAGGCCGCAAGTTGCCCCACCACGCCCCGCGCCTCGGTCAACACCCCTGCCAGCACATCGACCCGCCGCCCGCATTGCGCCGCCGCCGCGTCCCTCGCTGGCCCGTCCGGCCGCCGCCGCCCCCCGGCTGGCGGGGCCAACGGCGGCACGGCCCCAGCAGGCAGCAGCACCGGCGCGCCCCAAGAGTGCGCCAGCCAGAACACCGCCAGCGCCAGCCAAGCCGGTCAAGCCGGTTGCATCGTCCAAGGCGGCGGATGAAGACTGGACCACTTTTTAGGTCTTCGCCTGCGGCCGGTGTCTTAAAGTTGGGCGCCTTCCACCAGAAACCGGACCCGACGAACACCATTCCATTCGTCGGCGTCCAGCCGGAAAGCCAGCACCACGTTGGCGGGCAAAGGCTCGGTGTGGCCAAACCAGATGCCGTCAATCGGCTGGCCCTGGTGTTTGAGTTTCAGGGCCAGGTGTTTTTCACCCACCAGGCGCTGTGACACTACTTCCACCTCTTCACTGAAGGTGGGTGGTGCAAAGCCCTGGCCCCACACCTCGTGATGCAGGGTGTCCACTATGTCAATGCGTCGGTACTCGGGTTTCAGCGGGCCGTCGGTGTCCAGCCGCCGGGTCAGCGTGGCGGCGTCCAGCCACTCTTGCGCCACCTCGGTCAGGCCCTGCTCAAACTGGTCGAAATTTTCTTCGGCAATGGTGCAACCCGCCGCCATGGCATGGCCGCCAAAGCGAAGCAAAACACCGGGGTAGCGCTTGGTGACCAGATCCAGCGCGTCGCGCAGATGGAAGCCTGGGATCGAGCGCCCGGAGCCCTTGAGTTCATGCTGCTTGCCGGGTGCTTTGCTGGCGGCAAATACAAACGCGGGGCGGTGCAATTTGTCCTTGATGCGCGAGGCCACAATGCCCACCACGCCCTCGTGAAATTCCGGGTCGAACACACAGATGGCGGGTGGCGGTTCGGTGTCCACATCAAACAGCGACTCGGTAATCGTCATCGCTTGTTCGCGCATATCGCCCTCAATCTCGCGGCGCTGGCGGTTGATGCCGTCCAGCGTTTTGGCCAACTCGTCAGCGCGAGCGGAGTCATCCGTCAGCAGGCACTCAATGCCCAAAGTCATGTCGGCCAAACGGCCTGCGGCATTGATGCGCGGACCCAGGGCAAAGCCAAAATCGAAGGTGGTGGCCACCTTGGCCACCCGACCCGACGCTACAAAAAGGCTAGCTAGACCTGCAGGCATGGCGGGGACTCTGACCCGCTTTAACCCCTGAGCCACCAGGCGACGGTTGTTGGCGTCGAGTTTGACCACATCCGCCACTGTGCCCAGCGCGACCAGGGGCAACAAGGTGTCCAGCTTGGGTTGATCCGTCGCGGTAAAAACACCGCGCTGGCGGAGTTCCGCCCGCAGCGCCAGCAACACATAAAACATGACGCCGACACCCGCAATGGACTTGCTCTCAAACGCGCAGCCCGGCTGGTTGGGGTTGACGATGACGTCGGCGTCGGGCAATTCGATCTGGCCGTTGACGACGGCAGGCAAATGGTGGTCGGTCACCAGCACTTGCAGGCCCAACTCACGGGCTTTGGCAACGCCTTCAAAACTGGCGATGCCGTTGTCCACGGTGATCAGTACGTCTGCGCCACTTTCTTTGACCCGCTGTGAAATGGGCGGTGTCAATCCATAGCCATCCACGACGCGGTCGGGCACCATGTAGATCACATGACGGGCCCCCAGCAGACGCAGGCCGCGTATTCCGACGGCGCAAGCGGTAGCGCCATCGCAGTCGTAGTCAGCCACGATGCACAGTTTTTTGCGGGCGGCGATGGCGTCGGCCAACAGCACGGCGGACTGGTTCGCGCCTTTCAGACTGGCAGGCGGCAACAGCAAGGCCAGGCCGTCGTCCAACTCGCTTTTGGCGGTTACGCCGCGAGACGCGTAAAGACGGGCCAACAAGGGGTGTATGCCGGCCTGCTCCAGTGCCCAGACGGCGCGTGGCGGAACATCTCTTGCTACTATCTTCATAGCGAACTCATGATGTTTGACGGGGACTTGGGGGCCAAAGCATTTGATATTTTCCGCATCAGCCATTGTGGAAGCCCATCGGGGGCTCCCGTGAATGTCAGTGCGCCGCGGTCTCCGCACAGTGTCAATGTGACCGGGCTGCCGTTCTCTACCGCAGCCAAAAGCTGCTGGCAATCTGTGGCGTCTATTGCCTGCCAGGCCTGTGCCCAGGCGACCCAGTCATCGCGCACGGCGGCGTCTCGCAAGGTAACCGGCACGGTCGGGCGGATAGCCGCAGGACGCACAGGCCCCACAGGCAAAGCGCCCGTGCCACTGACCCAAAAAGAATTCACAGCCCTTGAGCCACGGCCTTCGCGCGCATCGGTGAGAGGGTGGGTGTAGAGCAGCATTTGCATTTCCTGCTGCAGACGGCGCAGGCCTTTGGCGGCGTTGCCTTTGGGAATCCAGTCGTCCACCCACGCGCCCAGCACCCGGTAGGGAGACGCCGTGGCCAGCCCTGCAAACACCACACCGCGTGCCAGCCAGCGGGTGGCCGTGTCAAACACGAGGGCAATGTCATCCTCCGCAAAATAGGGCTGCATGGCGGCCAGCAGTTGTCGGGATTCTTCTTCCTGCAAATTCAGCGCGTGGGGCGACACCATGGTGATGTGGTTGGTCTGGACCGCCCAGTGGCAGGGCGTGATGACGGCCCAATGGTCCGTGGCATCAACGGGGTGACCCGCTTGCGCTGCATGCCAGGCGCCCCAGGGCACCAGCCCGTCCGGCGTGATCCGGGGCGTGTAGATGCCGTGCGCAGCGGCCAGGGCCCGCTCGTGTGGAGGAATGAGGGTGGTTTCTTCGGCGCTGTCTGTGGCGATGAGCGTCAGCCGGCCCAGCAGTTTTTCCAGATGGGGAAGTTTCAGGGCGGCCAAAGCAGGCTGGCAGCCCTCTGACTGGGTGGACGCGTAGGGAATCAGGAGGTGCATGGGGTGATTGTCGGTTCAGTAGGGCAATAACAATCACGGCGACAATCCTCCTATGCAAATCCCTTACGAACTTCTATTGGGTTGGCGTTACACCCGCGCAAGCCGGGGCACGCGGCGCAATGGTTTCATCTCTTTCATCTCGGGAGTGTCCATGCTGGGCATTTCGCTGGGTGTGGCGGCTTTGATCATTGTGTTGAGCGTGATGAATGGCTTTCAAAAGGAAGTCACCAACCGCATGCTCAGCGTGATTGCCCACATTGAACTTTTTTCACCGGATGGCGCGGCCTTGCCCGATCTGCCCTTGACGCTCAAAGAGGTCAAGGCCAATCCGCAGGTGGTGGGGGCGGCACCGTTCATTGCGGCGCAGGCCTTGCTGGGGCGGGGCGAAGACATCAAGGGTGCCATCGTTCGCGGCATTGACCCGCAGCGCGAGCCTGAGGTGACGGACCTGGCTGCCGCCCTGAAAGACACCACGCTGGCCAAGTTGTTGCCGGGAGGATTCGGTATCGTGCTGGGCGGCGAGTTGGCTCGCGCCATGGGTGTGCGCGTGGGCGATCCGGTCACGCTGATTGCACCCAGCGGTCAGGTCTCCCCGGCGGGCGTGGTGCCGCGGCTGAAGCAGATGACCGTGGTGGGGCTGTTTGACTCGGGCCATTACGAATACGACTCGGGACTGGCCATGATTCACATTGATGACGCAGCCAAAATTTTCCGGCTGGAAGGGCCCACTGGCATTCGTCTGAAGTTGAAGGACCTGCATCAAGCCCGCGAAGTGGCGAGCGAATTGGGGAACACGCTGACAGGGCGTTTTCTGATCCGCGACTGGACACGGCAAAACAGCACCTGGTTTGCTGCCGTGCAATTGGAAAAACGCATGATGTTCATCATCCTGACACTGATCGTCGCTGTGGCGGCGTTCAACCTGGTGAGTACGCTGGTGATGACGGTGACGGACAAACGCGCTGACATTGCCATCTTGCGCACCCTGGGGGCCAGCCCGGGTAGTGTGATGGGTATTTTTGTGGTGCAGGGCGCGATGGTGGGCGTGATTGGCACTCTGGCCGGGCTGATTCTGGGCCTGGGTGTGGCGTTCAACATCGACGTGATCGTGCCGTTTCTGGAAAAGCTGCTCAGCGCCAGCTTTTTACCCAAAGACATTTACCTGATCAGCCGCATGCCCAGTGACCCTCAGCAGGGCGACATCGTGCCGATTGCGGTGATCTCGCTGATGCTGGCGTTTGTGGCCACCATTTACCCAAGCTGGCACGCCAGCCGCGTCAACCCCGCGGAGGCGCTCAGGTATGAGTGATGCCGTTCTCCAAGCCATAGCGCTGACCAAGCGCTTCACTGAAGGGCGCCTGGATGTGACCGTGTTGCAAGGCGTCGACCTGCAGGTGTACGCCGGAGAGACTTTGGCCATTGTGGGTGCGTCGGGTTCTGGCAAAAGCACGCTGTTGCATTTGCTGGGCGGGCTGGATGCGCCTACCAGCGGCTCGGTCAAGCTCAAGGGGCAGAATTTGGCTGGTTTGAGCGCGGCTGAACAAGGCCATCTGCGCAACCAGCACCTGGGTTTTGTCTACCAATTCCACCACCTGCTGCCCGAGTTCAGTGCGCTGGACAATGTGGCCATGCCCTTATGGATTCGCCGCCAAGTCCGCGCGGACGCTGCAAAGACAGCTACCAAAATGCTAGCGTTGGTTGGTTTGTCCCATCGGGTTCACCATCGACCGGCGGAATTGTCCGGCGGAGAGCGCCAGCGCGTGGCCATTGCCCGTGCACTGGTCTCGCAGCCCGCTTGCGTGCTGGCCGATGAGCCCACTGGCAATCTGGACCGCAGCACTGCCGATGGCGTGTTTGAACTGATGCTTCAGTTGGCCCGCGATCAGGGCACGGCCTTTGTGCTGGCTACCCATGACCAGACCCTGGCAGCACGATGCCAGCGAGAATTGCGGCTGGTGCAAGGGGCGCTTGCAGACGCGAGTGCTGCACCTGAAGCTCCACTTTTGAATTGACGAATTAATTGACGACCCATGAGCGATAACGACATCAAAACCGGATTCACCACGCAAAACGTTCACGCTGACCAGCATTTCGGTGTGGAGCACGGTGGCATTCACAAGCCCATTCACACGTCGGTGCAATACGGTTTTGAGCGGGTGGAAGACCTGATCGGCGTGTTTCAGGGCACCCTCAAGGGCGGCTACAACTACGCACGCCAGGGCACGCCCACGACGGCGGCGCTGGAAGCCAAAATCAACCAGATGGAGCGGGGCCTGGGCACCATCAGCTTTGCCACCGGCATGGCGGCGATCACGGCCACCTTTCTGACACTGCTCAAAACGGGTGACCATCTGGTGTGCAGCCAGTTTGTGTTTGGCAACACCAACAGTTTGATGGGCACCCTGAGGGATCTGGGCATCAGCGTGACCATGGTGGACGCTACGCAGGTCGATCACGTTGCCGCGGCCATCCGGCCCAACACGCGCATGGTGTTTGTGGAAACCATTGCCAACCCCGGCACGCAAATTCCTGACCTGGTGCCCATCGGTCATTTGTGTGTGGACAAGGGCCTGGTCTATGTCGTGGACAACACCATCACCTCACCCTTGCTGTTTCGGCCTAGTACCGTTGGTGCCAGTCTGGTGATCAACTCACTCACCAAGACCATTGCGGGCCACGGTGCTGCGCTGGGTGGCGCGGTCACCGACACCGGTCTCTTCGACTGGAGTGGCTACCCCAATATCTTTGCCAATTACCGCAAGGGCGACGCGCGGCAGTGGGCGCTGCAGCAAATTCGCAAAAAAGGCCTGCGCGACATGGGGGCCACCTTGTCCAGCGAGCATGCGCACCAGATCAGCGTCGGGGCTGAGACCCTGGCCCTGCGAGTGGCGCAAACCAGTTCTACGGCCTTGCAATTGGCCCGCTTTCTGGAATCACATGTATCCGTCAATCGCGTTTTCTACCCCATGATGGAATCGCACCCTCAGCACGCGACTGCCAAGGTCCATTTCAGCGCGGGTTCGTGGTTGTTGTCGTTTGAGTTGGGCGATGAAGCCGCCGCGCTGGCCTTCATCAATCGTCTGAAGCTGCCTGTGGTGGCGACCGGGTTGGGTGACACCCGTACCTTGATCATCCCCGTCGCACCAACGATCTTCTGGGAGGCCGGTGAGAAAGTTCGTGCAGCCATGGGCATTGCAGACGGGCTGATCCGTTTGTCAGTCGGGCTGGAAGACACGGCCGACTTGCTGGCGGATTTTGAGCAGGCGTTGGCCTGATCAAAACAAGGCACTACAAAATCCGGTTGAACCAGAGCAGCGACAACGCGGCAGACGTGATGGCCAGCACGGCGGCCGCCAGCGCCAGCAGGCCGGATATTTCGGTTTCTTTTTTCTCCACTGTCAGGCGCGAACTGAGAGTTTCGTACACCTTCTTGAGATCGGAAGCCGTCCCTGCATAGTAGTAGTCGGCCTGGGTCTTGTTGGCAATGCCTTTGAGGGTTTCCTCATCCAGTTTGACGCGCATGGACCAGCCTTCGAATCCGATGGTTTCGCCGGTGGTGGTGCCAATGCCCACGGTGTAGACGCGCACACCCCGCTCAGAGGCTAATTTGGCTGCTTCAAGTGAATCAACGCCCGTGGTGCGCTGCCCATCTGTGAGCAAAATGATGGCGGCTGAGGTGTAGGAGCCGGGGGCGACGGGCACAAAGGGTTTCTTTTCTTCCTTCTTGGGCTGATCGATTGACACACCCCTTTGGCGCTCCCGGCCATAGGCCATGGCACTCAAATCGATACCCGCGTCGGGGAACAGCGTGGCCAGCGACAGCACGATGCCGTTGCCAATGGCCGTGCCGCGCTGCAACTGAAATCGGTCAATGGCAGAGACCAGATCTTCCCGGTTCAGGGTCGGGAGTTGAGCGACCTGCGCCGAGCCAGCAAATGCCACGATGCCAACTTTCACGTCGCGCGGCAAATCCGTCAAAAAGGCCTTCGCTGCGTTTTGTGCAGCGACGATGCGGCTGGGTGCCACGTCAGTGGCCCGCATGCTGCCAGAGACATCAATGGCCAACATGATGGTTTCCTGTTGCATGGGCAGGGTGACCACTGCAAACGGGCGCGAAGCGGCCAGCAACATGATGGCGATCGCGGCGAGAAAAAGGGCTGGGGGAATATGACGGCGCATGCCAGGGCCTGTGCCCATGGCCTCGCGAACAATGGACAGGCTGGCGTAGCGCAGGGCCAGTTTTTTCTTGCGGCCCAGGAGCCAGGCATAGACCGCGATCAGGACCGGCACCAGAACCATCAGCCACAACAAATGGGGCCACATGAAAGTCATGGGGGCTGTCTTGGGCCACAGGGATGACAGCCAATCGGGGAGGTTCATGGTTAATTCTCCGATGGGGATTTCAGGCCACCAGTTTGAGGTGGGCAGGCAGCTTGCTGCCTGCACCCACCCGGCTGCGACGTTTGCGCATGTCGGTAAACCGCAAAACCGACTGAACCAGGTCGTCGTCGGTGGACAATTCCAGCGTATCCACCCCGGCACGGGCCAGTGTCTGGCGCAGTTCGGTTTCTCGCTGAACGGCGATCTGGTTGAAACGCTGGCGGAATTTGGGGCTAGAGGTGTCCACCAGCAACTGCTCACCGCTTTCGGCATCGCGCAATGTGATCAGTCCCAGATCGGGCATGTTCATTTCCAGCGGGTCGGTCAGGCGAACAGCCACTACCTCATGCTTTTGAGCCAATTGTCCCAAGGGCTTTTCCCAACCGGGTTCACTGATGAAGTCAGAGACCACGAACACGGTGGAGCGTCGGCGCACCAGACCGGCGGCCGACTTCAGCAGATCGTCAAGCCGGGTGGTGCCGGATGCCGCATGGCTCGGGCGTTGCTGCATGGCATGCACCAGTTGCAGCACATGACGCCTCCCATTGCCCGCAGGAATCACAGTATCAACCCCCGCGCCATACAACATGGCCCCCACACGGTTGCCGTGGCGGGTAAGCAAGCGGGCAAGCACTGTCACGAATTGGGAGGAAACCCGATTCTTGCGCTGTTCGCCAGACCCAAAATCGACGGAGGGGCTCAGGTCCAGCAAGAACCAGGCAGTCATTTCCCGGTCTTCGGTGAACACCCTGACATGGGGGATTTGCAGGCGTGCGGTCACGTTCCAGTCAATGTGGCGCACATCGTCATGGTGCTGGTATTCCCGCAGGTCAGCCAGATCAATGCCGGACCCGCGCAACAAGGTGCGGTAGTCGCCCTGAAGAAGTCCGTCCAGCCGCTTGATAACTGTCCATTCAAGTCGACGAAGAATGTGTTCGGCCCCTTCGGCAGTGGCATTGGCTGGCGCCACCACCGGCTGCTCTGCGGGCTTGGCCTTTCTGGATTTGAACAGGCTGAACATCGCCAATCAGTCGCAGTGATTCATGCCGCCAATTTCTCATGCTCCAGTGGCTTGGCGGGCGCAGGAACTTTGGCCATGATCTTGGCCACGATGCCATCGGCCGTCAGACCCTCGGAAAGTGCCTCATAGGACAACACAATCCGGTGACGCAATACATCAGGCGCCAGATCGGTCATGTCCTCAGGCAGGGCATAGGTGCGACCCCGCAACATGGCTAGCGCCCGGGCGCCCTCGGTGAGGTTGATGGTGGCACGCGGGCTGGCACCAAATGTGATGAAGTGAGCCAGGTCCTTGAGCCCATGCTTGTCAGGTGTGCGGGTGGCCGAGACCAATTTCACAGCGTACTGAATCAGGCTGGGGTCGACGTATACCCGTCGGCAGTCACTTTGAAGGGCGGCGAGTTGCTCGGTGGTGGCAACAGCGGTCACGGCGACGGCGGGGCCGGTGACGCGCTGCACGATGACGAATTCTTCTTCGTCGGTCGGGTAGTCCACCAGCACTTTCATCATGAACCGGTCCACCTGAGCCTCGGGCAGTGGGTAGGTGCCTTCGGTTTCTATGGGATTTTGCGTGGCCATAACCAAAAACGGGTTGGGTACCTTGTGGGTTTCTCCAGCAATGGTGACCTGGCGCTCCTGCATGACTTCCAGAAGGGCACTCTGCACTTTGGCCGGTGCACGGTTGATTTCGTCGGCCAGCAGCAAATTTGTGAATACCGGGCCGAGCGAGGTGGTGAATTCGCCTGTCTTCTGGTTGTAAATGCGGGTACCAATAAGGTCAGCGGGAACCAGATCCGGGGTGAACTGGATGCGTTTGAAGTTGCCCCGCACCGTGTTGGCCAGCGTTTTGACCGTCAGCGTTTTGGCAAGACCGGGTACGCCCTCGACCAGCAAATGGCCTTGAGCCAACATGGCCACCATCACGCGCTCCAAAAACCGGTCTTGCCCCACGACCACCCGCTTGACCTCGTAAAGAATCTGCTCCATCAGTTGGGCGGTTTCGGTGCTTTGCGCTGCGATCTCGGTCATGGTGGTTTTCCTGTGATTCAAACGACAAACAAGGGACGACGAAGTACGGCGACTAAAACGGCGGCATGCCAGCCGCCATGGCCGCGTTTTCAATGGGCACGGCAAAGCCGATGCCCACGAAGGTTCGCGCATCCGTCGGATTGAGGATGGCTGTGACAATGCCGACCACCTGGCCGTCCATGGTGACCAGTGGTCCTCCTGAATTTCCAGGGTTTGCGGCAGCGTCGAACTGGATCAGGTTGGTGAGTTCCTGTTTGCCTTCCGGGGACCGAAATGAGCGCTTCAGACCTGAGACCACGCCTGCGGAGGCGGACGGCCCGATGCCAAATGGAAAGCCAACCGCCAGCACCTGATCACCCGGTCGCAATTCGGCAGTGGAACGCATGGTGGCGGCGATCATGTCATCGGGGATTTTGTGAGCCTGTAAAACGGCCAGGTCGTTTTCAGGCTGGGCACCGGTCACCGATGCCGTGCTTTCCATGCCATCAAAAAAAGTGACTTTGACGCTTTGGGCACCTTGCACGACATGCAGATTGGTCAGGATGATGCCCTTGTCCACAATGACAACACCGGTTCCAACACCGAACTGAACATCTTCCTTGCCGTCTTTGCTTTTGACAAAACTGGTCACCCGAACCACAGAAGGAGAAATGGCTTCGTAGGCCTTGGCGGCGGGTGAGGGCAGGTCGGCAGTTTCCAGCGTCTTCAGCACCGCACCGTCAATAATTTCTTGCGTGAGTTTGGGGCCTGCCGTGTGAAGGGTCACACCCATGCTGGCCAGCAAAAGCACCGCCAAAAGCGCAATGGCAGACCACAGGAGTCGGGGATCGTTGGGCGAGACCTGACGCAGCTTTCTCAATCTGCCGCGAAAACCCAGCCGGGGTCTGGGCTGATCTGCATGCGAGTCACCCGCAGACGGTGCCGCCTGCTGACCTGGCCGGTCCGTGCGCGAGCTGCTGTAGACGCCTGACCTTCGCATCCGTTCACCTGTGGGGTAGGGTTAAATTGCCGGAAATTTGCCGTTGACGATCAACGGTATCACGGTTTATCTGTTCGTGCTGGCCACCTTTGCAAGACCACCGACAGTCATCTGGTAGTGCGACGGGCACTGGGCGTTTTGTTTTTAGGAACCCCTTTGCCAGTGCCTGGTTTGACTCCCTTTGGGACCGGCGCCGATGCCGACTCCAGCACCAGCAGCGCATCCACATACGACACAAAACGGTTCAAGTAGTCGGGTGAAACATCACGCATCAGAGCCAGTGAACGAAGGACCAGCCCGTGCGAATTGATGGGCCCTGCATTTTTGGGAGCCTGATCAATGGCCTTGGCGATCTGCTTGTTGGTGTTCAGTCTGGACAGGGTTTGTCTGAAATATTGTGCGGTGTTCAGCTCGTCCCGGTTGGCTGCATGCCTGGTGGTGTGATCAGCTTCAGGGTTCGCACGCTTTTGGTTCATTTGGGACGCAAGTACGCCCAAGGGCCCCGGAGTCATGGTGGGCAAGGGGAAGCTACTTTGTGATGCTGAGCCAGCCAATGCCAAGCGCTCCCTGAATTCGCCAAACGCCTGTTTCAATTTGAGGTCGAGCACCTGCCTTGCTTTTCCACGCTGGGTCACGGTGCGCTGGGCGAATGCTTCGAGAAAGCGAAGCCCCACCGGGTCAAAACGCTCCGCGCCCGCCATGCGAAACGCCACAAGTTCTTGATCGAACTCTCCGGCGGGATGCAATGCCAGGTTGCCAGTCACGCTCGTCTCACTTCGGGTTGCTGATTTTGGGCACCGGTGCCATCTCGACCCGCCGGTTTTGGGCGCGCGCGGTTTCGTCTACATTGGGTTTGATCGGCTGCTCAGCGCCAAATGCTGCAGCAAACACCAAGGCGGGTGGCATCCCCTCATCGATCAGCGCGCGGGTGACCGTCAATGCCCGCTGCGCCGACAGCTCCCAGTTGTCGGCAAACTGGCTTTTGCCGGCGCGCACCGAGCGATCATCCGTGAATCCGCTGATCATCAACATTTCGTTGCGCGACGCCAAATACGATTTCAGGGGTGTCACCAGGCCGCTCAAAAGTTGACGGCCCTCAGGCTGCAATTGGTCTGAATTCAACGAGAACAACACCCGGCCACTGATGCCAATTCGACCGTTCACCAAGGTGATCCGGCCCGATGCCAGTGGAATTGCCAAGGCCTTTTCAAGAGTTTCCCGGCGTTGCTCTTCGATCTGGCGCTTTTTGACTTCCTCGTTCAAATGGCTTGCCAATTCCATCTGGACGACCAGTACGCCCACCAAAAGAAGCACAAAAGCCCCCAACAAGCCCGCCATGAGGTCGCCGAAAACCGCCCAAACTGGCGCGGTAGTGTCCATGCTGGCATCGCTGTCATCCATGAACGGCCTCTTTGCCAGCCCTGGTTTGCATCGCTGAAATGCGCCGCAATTCTTCAAACACTTCGCGCTGCGACATGATGCTCAAATCAATCACCTCGCGGGCCTGGGCCACGTAGTAGGCCAGTTGTTCGTCACTGCGACTCATGGATTTGTCGATGGCACCTTCAATGCGTTGCAGGTTGGCCACCAGCTTGTCGTTCGAATCGCTGAACGCCTTCACCGCGAAACTGAATGCATCGCTCAAGCTGGAGACTTCGATCGAGCTTCCCGTTACTTGCGCCGCAATATCCGAAAGCTTGTACGCCTCCTGATCGACCCGTTCTGAAAACCGGTTGCCCGCAGTTTCCAGCGCCGTGGCTGAAGAAGACACCAGCGAATCAATCACAGAACGTTGTTCCAGGGAAGTCTGGGTAATGCCTTGCAGCAAGGCATTCAAGGTCTGCATGATGCGGGTTCGCTCATCCAGCAATTCATTGTCGCGTGCCACACTGCTGGAAATTTCCCGACGCAATGTGCCAATCACGTCGGCAGCGGCGCGTGGCGCTTCAGAGGCAGTTTCAATGAGGCGTGTGATGGGGCCTTCCAGCGCTGTGCCCAACGTGGTCAAGTGGGCTGTCAAGGCCGTTTGCAAATCACCCAGACGCTCAACGGCAGCAGATCCGCGCGCCGACTCGGCTTCCCGAAGCGCACCCAGTTCGACCCGCAGCAACTGGATCAGTTGGTCCATGCGTTGGTCCTGCTGTTGCGTCCAATCCGCTTGAGCGCTCATGCGGGAATGAACCAGATTTTCTGACAATGCCATCAGCCTGGATACTTCACCCAGCGTGGTTCTGGCGCTGTCTTGGGCGTTCTGGGTGATTTCCTGGGCGGTTGTTTTGAGCGTGTCGCAAATAGCTTGCTGCTGGGCCAAAGTTTGAGTCCCTGTTTGCTGCCATTGATTGCCGAGCGCAGTCGCCATGGCGTCAAGAGTACCTGTCCACGCCTGCAGGCGCTGGCTATCGCCCGAGATCTGCTCGGCCAGCGATCTCGCATGGGTCTCGCTGACCTCGGTCAGCAAGGCCACGGATTGCTGCTTGAAGGTGTGCCCCAGTTCCGTCAAAGACCGGTCCATGTTGGCGGCGATGTCTGCCATGGCAGCCTCCATGACGGGCGTGATGTTTTGCGCTGCCACCTGGGCATTTTGAGCCAGGCTTTCGCGCAGAGACTGGCCAACTGATCTGGCCAGTTCGGCATACACACTTTTGACCTCGGTGTGAAATTTCTCCTGAAAGCGGTCCTGGTTGCTGAGCAAACGCTCGTTCAGGGCAAGACTCAGGTTTTCCATCTGCATCATCATGTCCTGCATCTTGTCGGCAACGGCGGGCAGCGCGATCGATTGCAGTTGCAAGGCTTTGTAGGTCTCCTGACGCTGATGCGTCAAAGAGAAATCACGCAAAACGGTGGCAATTTTTGAATCCAGCAATTGGGCAACCTGCATCCTGTCGCGCCGGCTCAAGGCCGACATCAGGCCCAGCATGGCCGACGCGGCAACCCCGGCCACCGACGTCCCAAACGCCAGCCCCAGGCCCTTGATGGGCGCTGCAAAAACAGAACGCATTGCCGTCAGGTCGTTGGTGCCCTCCAGTGCAAAAACAGCCCCATTGAGCGTCACAACCATGCCCAAAAAGGTGCCCAACATGCCCAGCATCACCAGCAGACCAACCAGGTAGGGTGTCAGGGCAGGTCCGGGCAATACCGAGCGTTCACCTTCAACCCTCAGCCGTACGCTATTGCGCAGAGACGCAGGCACGTTGGCCAGCCAATCGCCCAGTTGGCTGAGGTTGTCGGGAATGGCTTCCAGGGCGTTCGCCAGGTTCAACGTCGCCTGGCGAAATCGGTGCAATTCAAAGGCGCCAAAGCCGTAGACCATCGCAATGACAGCGGTCATCGTCAACGCCAACCCGTGAGATCCCCAGAAACCTGTGCCGACCCAGACAATGGCCATCGCACCCAGCAAAAAAGCGCCGGAATAAAAATGTCGGTTCATGTGTGTGATTTCTTTTGACTGTGCAAGGCTTCCAGAAGCCCCAAGGTGGGTTGAAGGCGCAGCTCCATTTCCGCAAGCAGTACGGATTGAAGGTCGCGACTGAAGCGCGCCAGCCATTCCTTGGGCTGTAGCGATGCGGTACGAAGTTGCTTGAAACGCAGTTCCATCAGCGCGGGAACCGCAGCCAGCAATTTCTTCTCGTGATCTGCAACGATGCCTTCAAATACTTCATCCAACACGGCCAATTGTCTGAGCGAATGCGAGTCCTGCGCCATTTGACCGCGGGCTCTGGTTCGCAAATTCTGCACTTGAAGTTCCAGGTCGCGCTGACAGGCCATGTAAAACCTGCGGATGGAAGCGTACGAGCTTGTCTCGTCCGTGAAGAGTACTGAATTTGATGCAAAACTTGTCCGGATCAATGCCGCTAGCTTGGCCTGAACGTCGGCGATGGCGTCGACCGAAAGAATGTCCGACTTCTGTCGCGATGGCAAACGTGCACTCTGGGGGTCAATGCCACCCGCGCTGTGGACGCCATGCAGATGGATGGCATCGGCAAACCCGACCCATTGTCCCAACCGTTCGGCGATCAAAGTCCCTGACCCGGTTGCATCGAGCGTGGACAGGTCGGCCAGGGTACGGATGAGTTGTGAGCTGTGGAAAGGGGTACGCGTTACGGCTCGCGTCATAAGTTCGCGGCATGAGGTCGATTCACTTCGACCCAAAAATCAGGGGATACAGGAATGAGGAGCAGCGCAGTCCAAATCAGCAGATTCGGCAAAACGCCAATGGCCCACGGTGCAAGAAGCAGGTGTGATTTTAACGTCTCGGACAGAGCGCCCGCGAGCGCCTTTGGTCTACCAGCCGGCTGGTGCCCTTGAAGGAGGGACTAAGCGTTCAGCACCCCGTCTCTACGGTTACTCAAGTACCAGCAGGTTTTCGTGCGAAAAACCCAGTGTCACGGCAGCCCCTCGTTGTGGAAGCACCTGGTTGGGGTCATTGAACACGTCCACCGAGAGCATGGCACCTTCAATTTTGGCGCGTATCCGAACGATCGCGCCCAGAAAATTGACATCTTCAACGGTGGCCGCCAGCGAGTTGCGACCGGCCTGCGGTGTCTCAATCACGAGCGCTTCTGGCCGTATGGCCAGGGCGCGTGACGTGTTGGTGGCCGCACTTTCTATGCTGTTGGTTGTTGTGAGGGTTTGTCCACCGACTGCGATCTGCCCTGTGGCCGCATCGAGAACCGTGCCGGTCAGCAGGTTCAGGGTACCGACAAACGACGCGACAAACCGCGTGCGCGGAAAGTTATAAACCTCGGAGGGCGTACCAATCTGCTCCACGCGACCTTCATTCAGAACCACAACGCGGTCCGAGATGGACAGGGCTTCTTCCTGATCGTGTGTGACAAAAATTGAGGTGATGCCCAGTTCCCTCTGGAGCGACCGTATTTCTTCACGCAGCGATACCCGAATCTTGGCGTCCAGGGCCGAAAGAGGTTCGTCGAGCAACAACACCTGGGGTTTGTTGGCCAGGGCGCGTGCCAGTGCAACGCGCTGCTGCTGCCCGCCTGACAATTGCCAGGGGTATCGCCCGCCCAGCGGGGTCAGCTTGATCAGCGCCAGCATCTCTTCAACCCGTGTCTTGATCTGCTGAGGCGCCATCTTGGCCACCATGAGGCCAAAACCGATGTTGTCTGCCACCGTCATGTTGGGGAACAGCGCGTAGGACTGAAACACCATGCCAATGTTGCGCTGGTTGGTCGGCAGGTAGGTTACATCTTTCCCGGCAAACTTGACAACACCGGCTGAAGGCGATTCAAAGCCTGCCAGCATGCGAAGAATGGTGGTTTTCCCACAGCCCGACGGACCGAGGAAAGTGACGAACTCGCCACGTTCGATGTTCATCGCGAAGTCATGCACGGCGGTCTGGTTGCCAAAGACCTTTTTCAGATTCGATATTTCAAGGAAAGCCATGGGCGTTTGTTCTCTTTGCGGGGATTTATTTTTTTCGGCCAAATACCTGGATGAGCCCCATGGATGCCCAGGTGATCAGGAAGGCGATGACGGCAAGTGCAGATGGCTCATAGGCCCGGTTCGCTCCCACCAATTGCAGATAGGGGCCAAACGCAGGGCGGTTTAACAGGCTGGCCATCGTGAACTCGCCGATCACGACAGCAAAAGTAAGAAAAGCGCCGGACAAAATAGCCGAAATGACATTTGGAAAAATCACCTTGAACAAGATGGTGAAACGCCCGGCACCCAGTACCTCGGCGGCCTCGGTGAGCGTTCGCACGTCGATCGACCGCAAGCCGGTATCAACCGACCGGTACATGTAAGGCAATGACAGCGTGACGTAGCTGCACACGAGCAAAAAGTCGGTGGCGCGTTCACTACCGGTCAACGGAATGTAAGAGCTGCTGTTGTAGAGGCGCAGGTAGCCAAACACAATCACGATGGCCGGTATCACCAGAGGAAGCAGCGTGATGAACTCCACCACCGGCCGCCACTTGGGAAGGCGCAATTGCACCCAGTAGGCCGTGGGCACCACCAGCAACACACCCACAATGATGGTGATGACCGCCATCAGGATCGAGTAGCTGAAGGTGGCCTGGAAATTGGGGTCGGAAAACACGACCCGGTAGGCTTCAAAGCTGTACTCACCGCGTTTCATGCGCAGGCTGAACTCAAACGTGGCAATCAGCGGGATCAGGAAATAGCTGGCGCCCACCACCATGGCAATCCAGGCACCCATTCGGGATTGTTGTTTCATGTGCGCCCTTTGTCCGATTTGCTGCGCAACCACATGTAGCCGGCATTGGACAGCCCGGTAATGACAATCATGCCCAGCGCCAGCGCGTACCCCAGGTTGGGGTTGTGCAACACGTCGCCGCGAATTTGCGCGAACAGCAAGATGGGCACGATATTGAGTGAGCTGCCCGTCAGGGCATAGGCCGTCGCTACGGCACCAAAGGCGTTGGCGAATAGCAACAAGGTTGCCCCCAGGATACTGGGCCACAACACCGGTAACGCGACGTAGCGCCAATAGTGGTACGCGGTGCCCCCCAGGCAATCACATGCCTCGCGCCACTCCCGTTTGAGTCCGTCCAAGGCGGGGGTGACGATGAGCACCATCAAGGGAATCTGAAAATACAGGTAGGTCAGCGTCAGGCCTGTAAAGCTCAGGACACTGAAGCCGGTGGCGTAAAGGTTGATATCAAAAAACTGCCTCAGCAATACCGTCACCAGCCCCACACGACCGAGCGTCGCGAGAAATGCAAATGCAAGGGGCACACCGGCGAAATTGGAAGCGACCCCTGAAAACGTCATCAAAGTCGGGCGAATCCAGGCGGGCAATTTGCCTTGAACCGCAGCCCAGGCCAACAAAACGCCCAAAAAACCACCCAGCGCGGCCGACGCGGCGCTGATGCGAATGCTGATCCAGTAGGCGCGCAGCACGTTGTCTTCAAATAACCCGCGAATGTTGGCCAGGGTGAAAGCGCCAGCAGGGTCCTGAAACGCGCCGACCATCAAGTAAGTGGTGGGCAGAATCAGGAACAACAGGGCAAAAATAAAAAATGGCAACATGCCAAGCCAGTTCCAGTTCCTGGCCTGATGGCTCACCGCCAGGGCGGGTGGTGGAGGTTGGGTGGATGTTGCGCTCAACGGATCACTCGCAAAAGTTCATGGGGAAAAGTAGCAAGGGCACGGTTTTGTCGACCGTGCCCCCTTTCAGATTCCTTGGCACAAATTTCAAAGTTCCAAGGTTTTTTCTCGAAGGCTGCGATTACTTCACGCTGGCACCCACCACCGTATCCCACTGCTTGGTGATGACCTCTTTGTACGCAGATTGCTGATCCAGTGTGGGGAACACGGCTTTGGCATAACCGTCGGCGGGTGGCAGCTTGTCCAGCATGGCCTTGGGAATCTTGTTCTTGCCGGCCAGGTCATTGAAGCGGATTGGGTGGCAATAGCCGTTCAACCAAGCCAGTTGACCTTCATCAGAGTACAAGTATTCCATCCACAGCTTGGCAGCGTTGGGGTGAGGCGCATAGGCGCTGATGGCCTGCACATAAACACCAGCCAGAACGCCCGTCTTGGGCACGACGACTTGTACCTTGGGGTTACCCTTGAGGGTGTCGCGACCGGCCAGCGCGTTGTAATCCCAGCTGATGATGATGGGCGTCGTTCCCTGCGCCAAAGAGGCGGTCTTGCCAATCACGGGAACGAAATTGCCAGCCTTGTTCAAGTCGGAGAAAAATTTGAGTCCGGCAGCGCCTGCCTTGGATGCATCGCCACCCGCAGCACTCAGACCCGCCGCATAGACGGCCTGAATCGCCTGGCTGGAAACGCGTGGGTCACCGGCCAGCGACACTGCATTTTTGTATTCTGGCTTGAGCAAATCGCTCCAGTCGGCAGGTACCTTGCTGATCAGATCGGTGTTGACCTGGAACGACATGACGCCGTAATAGTCGCCATACCAGTAGCCGTCCGCATCCTTGGCCGAAGCGGGAATGGTGTCCCAGTTGGAGACTTTGTAAGGCTGGATCAGGCCAGCCGCCTTGGAACTGGGACCAAAACTGAGACCCACGTCAATCACGTCGGGAGACTGGGGTCCCTTGTTGTCCTTGTTGGCTTTGATGGCTTCGATTTCGTCGCCTGAACCAGCGTCTGGGTTCAACTCATTGATCTTGAGTCCATACTTGGCTTTGAAGCCTTCGATCACGGCGCCGTAGCCGCACCAGTCATGGGGCAGGGCGATGGTGGTCAATTGACCTTCGGCTTTGGCTGCTGCAATCAGCGCTGCCGACTGGGCAAAGGCGCCCGGCGCTCCGCAGACGGCCAATGTTGCCACCGCCAAAACGCTCAATGAATAACGTGACATAGAGTTCCCTTTGAATAGGTTTGGTTAATAAAAATAGTGGAGCGAATGGTCGCTTTGACAACGTTTGATAACGCGTCGGAACGATACCCCATCATGATGACGGTTACAAGTCATAAAAATGACAATTATGGGGTGACCCTTTGACCTTGCCTGTGGCCAACATGGTGCACCGCGAATATGGTAATTTCCCGGTATGAGTTTCTGGATTGACACCCACTGCCATCTGGATGCACCGGAATTTGAGTTGCAAGTCCCCGCCATTCGTGCGAAGTCCGCTATGAATAACGTAGCGCATCGGGTGTTGCCGGCCGTGCAGGTGCTCAATTTCGACGCGGTACGCCATTTGGCCCATGAAGGGGGTGACAGCTATGCGTTGGGAATTCACCCCTTGTACGTCAAGTTGGCGGTGGACGAGGACTTGCAGCGGCTGGACGAATCCCTGAATTTGCACCGCAATGACCCGCGCCTCGTGGCAGTGGGAGAAATTGGGCTCGACTTTTTCGTGCCGGAGTTGTGTGTGAGTCCCTTGCGGGAGCGCCAGGAACATTTTTACCTGGCTCAGCTGAAACTTGCCCGCAAGTATGGCTTGCCCGTGATTCTTCACGTGCGCCGGTCCGCTGACCGCTTGCTCAAGCACTTGCGGGACGTCTCGAAGGGTGGACATCAGTGGTCAGGCATTGCCCATGCCTTCAATGGCAGCGACGTGCAGGCCCGTGAATTTATCAAGCTGGGCTTCAAGCTGGGTTTCGGCGGTGCGGTCACTTTTGAGCGGGCTCTGGCTTTGCGCCATTTGGCGACGACGCTGCCGCTGCAGGCCCTGGTGATGGAGACGGATGCCCCCGACATTCCACCACATTGGCTGTACAAAACGGCTGCCCAGCGTGCAGCGGGTCAGCTGCAAGGGCGAAACGAACCCGGTGAATTGCCGGCCATTGGCGCCGTCGTGGCCAGTCTGCGGGGTATCAGCGCCGGTCAACTCGCGCTGGACACCAGCCGAAATGCGTGTGAGGCCTTGCCCCGCCTGCGTGCATTGGTAGGCCCATTGTCGTGATCGAACGACCTTTAAGTCCCCGTGATTATTCAATAGTCAGCTATCAAGTAGATAGCATAATGGGGGTGGTTTTCACCACCATGACCCTTGTAGATAATGGGCACATCTTGAAAAATACCCAGACCCCGCTGCCCGAAGTCAACTTCTCTGACGATGGCCCCGTGCGCCATCTTCACTTGGGCACCGAGTGGATCCAGGGTTCCATGCTGCTGGATGCGCCGACGGTGTTGGTGCATGAATATATCCAGCGCATGATGGCGTGGTTGCTGTTCATGGACCCCGCCACACTTGCCAAACGCCAGGCGATGCAGTTGGGGTTGGGCGCGGGTTCGCTCACCAAGTATTGCCACAAAGTCTTGCGTATGAAAACCTGCGCCATTGAGCTCAACCCGCAAGTCATTCTGGCCTGCCGGGGGTGGTTCAAGTTGCCGGCTGACAACGGCCGGATGCAGGTGGTTCAAGCCGATGCCTCCAGAGAAATCCAGAGTCCGAAATGGTGGGGCACGGTGGATGCTTTGCAAGTGGACCTGTATGACGACGAAGCCGCTGCACCGGTGCTGGACAGTGAGGCCTTTTATGCAGACTGTCGCAGACTGCTGACCGACGAAGGTTGCATGACCGTGAACCTGTTTGGCCGCACTTCCAGTTTCCAGAAAAGTGTGGACAAAATGACGGCCGCTTTTGGGCGGGACGCCCTGTGGGCATTCAGGGCCACACGCGAAGGCAACACGGTGGTGTTGGCACAGCGCGTCCCGTCGCGCCCGAAGCGGGCTGAATTTGCCGCCCGGGCTGAAATCATCCAGACTCAATGGGGCCTGCCCGCCTTGCAATGGGTGCGTCTTCTCAAACCCATTACCGTCTGAAGCTCGTGTTGAAACCCAAATTTGCCCTCAAAACGCCCTATGTGGGGCCGCTGGATTGGCGACACCTGGTGCATTGGCTGCATACGGACGCCGTGATCACCGAGGAGGAAGCTGCACGAACGGTGGCGCGCTGTTCCCAAGCGGAAAGTGCCCAGCACCCGATGTTGCGTCTGGCCAGTGTTTCGATGCGCCGCGCCAGCGATGGCAAGCCCCTGGACATCGAACTCCTGACGCAATGGCTGGCAGCGCGCTCAACGATGGACTACCTGAGAATCGATCCTCTCAAGGTCGACGTCGGCAAAGTGGCCGACACCATGAGCGCCGCCTATGCAGAGAGGCACAAGATCCTTCCGGTTCAGGTCACACCAACGGAAGTGGTGATTGCGACGGCGGAACCCTACATCACCGACTGGGTGGCCGAAGTGGAGCGCCAGGCCCGTCGTCGCGTGCGTCGCGTGTTGGCCAACCCGCAGGACATTCATCGGTACACCGCCGAGTTTTTTGCGCTGGCCAAGTCGGTGCGTGCGGCCAGTAAAGCCGGTGGCAACAGCGGTGGAGCCAGCTTTGAACAACTGGTTGAGCTGGGCAAAACCAACAAGCAGCTCGACGCCAATGACCAGAGCGTGGTGCAGGTGGTGGACTGGCTGTGGCAATACGCCTTTGACCAGCGCGCCAGCGACATTCACCTGGAGCCACGGCGCGAACAGGGTGTGATCCGTTTTCGCATTGACGGCGTCTTGCACCCCGTCTATCAAATGCCCATGGGCGTGCTCAACGCCATGACAGCGCGCATCAAGCTGCTGGGACGTATGGACGTGGTGGAGCGCCGCCGCCCGCAGGATGGCCGCATCAAGACCCGTAACCCGCGTGGCGATGAAATCGAGATGCGCATCTCAACGCTGCCCACCGCCTTTGGTGAAAAGATGGTGATGCGCATTTTTGACCCCGACAACGCGGTCAAAGACCTGGATGCGCTGGGGTTCGCAGCCCACGACGCACAACGCTGGGAGTCGCTGGTCAAGCGGCCGCACGGCATCATTCTGGTGACAGGCCCGACCGGGTCGGGAAAAACCACCACGCTGTATTCCACGCTCAAACGCGTGGCGACGGAAGAGGTGAACGTCAGCACGGTGGAAGACCCGATCGAGATGATCGAGCCATCGTTCAACCAGACCCAGGTTCAGCCGCAGCTGGATTTTGGGTTTATCGAAGGGCTTCGGGCCCTGATGCGCCAGGACCCGGACATCATCATGGTGGGCGAGATTCGCGACCAGCAAACCGCGGAAATGGCGGTGCAGGCGGCCCTGACCGGACACCTCGTGTTCTCTACCCTGCACACCAATGATGCGCCGTCTGCCGTCACCCGCTTGCTGGAGCTGGGGGTTCCCGCTTATCTGATTAACGCCACGCTGCTGGGCGTTCTGGCACAGCGCCTGGTGCGAACCCTGTGCAATCAATGCAAGGCGCCTGACGAGTCTGCAACCCGTGAGGCTTTGGGCGAAGTCGTCAAGCCCTGGCAAATCAGCGGTGGGTACAAACCTTTCAAGCCGGTGGGTTGTGTGGACTGCCGCATGACGGGCTTTCTGGGACGCATGGGGCTGTACGAATTGCTGGTGGTCAGTGAAGCCTTCAAAACCAAAGTGAGCCACGAACCCAATGTGGACGCCCTGAAACGTCAGGCGGTCGCCGATGGCATGCGCCCCCTGCGTTTGGCAGGCGCGTTGCGTGTGGCGGAAGGCTTGACCGTGGTCGAAGAGATCCTGACCTCAACGCCTCCCCTGACCTGATCTCCCTGCCAGGGCATTGCTGCCGATGGTCGGGGTATAGGTGGAATCCACATGCCTGGTCCCCCCAATCGCATTGCAGAATGCCGTAGTCGAATTAAACGAAGGAGACTGGTATGCGTATCGGAAGTCAAAAAGACTTTTATTCGGGGTTGGTGTATGCGGCGCTTGGCGTTGCGTTCGCGTGGGGTGCCACCAACTACAACGTCGGAACGGGTGCCCGTATGGGTCCGGGCTATTTTCCGCTGATGCTGGGCATTGTGCTGGCTATTTTGGGGTCTGTCGTTGCCCTCAAGGCGATCGTTGTCAAAACCGAAAGTGGCGACAAAATTGGCAAGTGGATCTGGCGGCCCGTGGGCTACATCGTCGGTGCCAATCTGGCATTTGGCATTTTGCTGGGTGGCTTGCCCAGCATCAAGCTGCCAGCCATGGGCATGATCATCGCCATTTTTGCGCTGACCCTGATCAGCGCCAAAGCCGGAACGGAATTCAAGCTCAAGGAAGTTCTGATCCTCTCAGGCATTCTGGCAGTGGGCAGCTACCTGGTTTTCATTCTCATGCTCAAGCTGCAGATTCAAGTGTGGCCCACCTTCATTTCGGGCTAAGAAAGTAAATCATGGATTTAATTACCAATCTTTCAATCGGGTTTGGCGTCGCCTTCACGCCCATCAACCTGCTCTATGCCCTGATCGGGTGCCTGTTGGGGACGCTCATCGGCGTTTTGCCCGGCATCGGCCCGGTTGCAACGATCGCCATGTTGCTCCCGGCAACCTACGCACTGCCACCTGTGTCGGCCCTGATCATGCTGGCCGGTATTTATTACGGTGCTCAATATGGTGGCTCCACGACGGCAATTTTGGTGAACCTGCCGGGGGAGTCGTCGTCGGTGGTGACCTGTATTGACGGCTACCAAATGGCCCGAAAAGGTCGAGCGGGGCCGGCGTTGGCTGCGGCAGGTTTGGGCTCATTCTTCGCAGGCTGTGTGGGGACTTTGATTCTGGCCGCCTTTGCGCCACCCTTGACCGAGTTGGCGTTCAAGTTTGGACCTGCCGAATACTTCTCGCTGATGATTCTGGGCTTGATCGGTGCTGTGGTGTTGGCTTCCGGTTCGTTGCTGAAGGCCATCGCGATGATCGTTTTGGGCTTGTTGATGGGTCTGGTGGGTACCGACGTGAACTCCGGTGTGGCCCGCTTCAGCTTTGACATCCCCGAGTTGACCGACGGCATTGGCTTCGTGGCAATTGCCATGGGCGTGTTCGGTTACGGGGAGATCATCAGCAATCTGGCACAGCCCGAAGATGATCGCGAGGTATTCACGGCCAAAGTTCAAGGTCTGTGGCCCACCAAGCAGGATTTCAAGGATATGACGCCTGCCGTCTTGCGCGGTACTTTCCTCGGTTCCGCCTTGGGCATCTTGCCTGGTGGCGGTGCGCTTCTGGCCTCGTTTGCGTCCTACGCCCTTGAGAAAAAGTTGAAAAGCAAGCCCGGCGAAGTGCCATTCGGTCAGGGCAATATCCGTGGTGTGGCCGGCCCCGAGTCAGCCAATAACGCCGGTGCCCAAACGTCCTTCATTCCGCTGCTGACGCTGGGTATTCCACCCAACGCTGTGATGGCCTTGATGGTGGGTGCCATGACCATTCACAACATTCAGCCTGGCCCCCAGGTGATGACCAGCAACCCCGAGTTGTTTTGGGGTTTGATTGCCTCCATGTGGATTGGCAACGCGATGTTGATCATCCTGAACCTGCCACTCATCGGTATGTGGATCAAACTGCTGACCGTGCCTTACCGCTGGCTGTTCCCGGCCATTGTGTTGTTCTGCGCGATTGGCGTGTACACCACGAATAACAGCACCTTTGACATCTGGATGGTGGCTGGCTTTGGCTTTATTGGTTACATGTTCAACAAGCTTGGCATGGAACCGGCCCCTCTGTTGCTGGGCTTCATTCTGGGCCCGATGATGGAAGAAAACCTGCGCCGTGCCTTGTTGCTGTCACGGGGCGACTGGAGCGTGTTTGTGACGCGCGGACTGTCCGCCGGATTGCTGGCCGCCGCCGTGCTGATGCTGGTGATCGTGCTGTTGCCTGCCGTCAAGAACAAGCGCGAAGAGGCTTTTGTCGAAGAGTAAGTTTCGCAATTGCCTTTGGTTCTGAACGGCACCTTCGGGTGCCGTTTTCATTGGGGATAGGCGCTGAAACCTCGGTCACAATGAGACAAGGAGGATCGCATGCAAATTCAGACCCGACCGCACCAGCATCCGCAAAGGGTAGCGCTGCACAATGAAATACACGCCCGGCCGCCCGAGGCGATGGAAGCTCCGTTGGCAATCTCCCACATCGTGATGGTGTGTAATGCCGCTCAGCGTGAGGCCAGCCGCGACCATGTGGCGGCTTTGTTGCGGGATCATCACCTGCCCCTGCCCGACGGGCATTCCACACACTTTCGCATGGAGGTTGGACCATTTCGAATTCGCTGGGAAATGCACACCGAGTTTGTGACGTGGACATTCATGGTTGCATTGACTGGTGACCGGTTGAACGATGCAACCCAGGAACCGGGCCGGGCAATCGATTCAGTGCCCCAGGCGTGGTGTGCCGCCTTGCCCGGTGAATGCCTGAGTTGCCTGCATTTGTGGGTGCTTCCCGTCAACACCTTCAGCACTTATTCGACCAGTCCCCTGATCAAACACGTGCTCAATGAAGACACGCTGGTGGCGTCCACGGTGGCGGATGGTTTGGGGCAGATCTATACCGATTTCACCATCCATGCGGACGGCTTTTCCCGCCTGTTCCTGTTTGCCGGCAACCTGTCCCCCCGACGTCTGGGACGCCTGGTGCAGCGATTGCTGGAAATTGAAACTTACCGCATGGCGGCGCTCTTGGGGCTGCCGGCGGCGCGTGAAGCCTCCAGTGCACTGGCGTCTGCCGAGCGGGAACTGGCAGAGTTGGCACAGTTCGTTCGCAGTGCCACACGGGAAGACGAGCCCCTGCTGTTGGACCGCCTGACCAAACTGGCCGGTGAGGTCGAAAGCCAGCACGCGGCGACCCATTCGCGCTTTTCAGCCAGCAGCGCCTATTTCGAGTTGGTCGATAAACGCATTGATGACATTGGCGAAACGCGCCTGGGCAACATGCAAACCATCCGCGATTTCATGGACCGGCGCCTTACACCCGCTCGCAGCACCTGTGAATGGTCCACCCGGCGCCAGGACGCCCTGTCGCAACGGGTGTCACGCATCAGCAACTTGTTGCGTACCCGGGTCGAAATCGAACAGCAGCAAAGCAGCCAGGCCTTGCTGGCAACCATGAATCAGCGCCAGGGGATGCAGCTCAAATTGCAATCCACGGTAGAGGGCTTGTCAGTGGCGGCCATCACCTATTACATCGTGGGTCTGATCAGTTATCTGGCCAAGGGTGCGCATGGCATCGGCTGGCCCTGGAGCCCCGAGACCACGGCCGCCTGCGCAATTCCGTTCGTGGCGGTTGGCATTTGGTGGTCGTTGCGCAGGTTGCACCACCGGGTATTCAAAGCCTGACAAAATTGAAAGCGCCTCACGGCCCTTCACCACACTGATTCCTGATTCAAATGACATTCAACTACAGCAATCCCTATGCGTCCACACGCATACCCTTGTTCGCCCGCAACGTGGTGTCCACATCACACCCGCTGGCCGCGCAGGCCGGGTTGAGCATGCTCTACAAAGGTGGCAATGCCGTGGATGCGGCCGTGGCGGCTGCCGCGGTGATGACGGTTTGTGAGCCCGTGAGCAACGGCTTGGGTAGTGACGCCTTTTGCATTTTGTGGGATGGCAAACAATTGCAGGGGCTCAATGCCTCCGGCCGGGCACCCGGCGCGTGGACGCCAGACTATTTCAAGTCCAAATATGGTGCACAGACCCAAGCGCCTCCCAAGCGCGGCATGGATTCCGTCACTGTGCCAGGCGCGGTGAGCGCCTGGGTGGCCTTGAACGCGCGCTATGGCAAGTTGCCATTTGCTGATTTGTTGGCACCGGCCATTGACATTGCCGAGCGGGGCTATCTGCTCACCCCCATCACGCAGGGCAAATGGGCGGCACCCGTGGACGAGCTGAAGGTGCAGCCCGGGTTTGCCCAAGCCTTTTTGCCGCGCGGACGGGCACCGGATGTGGGTGAACTGTTCCAGTTCAAGGCTGCGGCACGGGGGTTGCGGGCCATTGCGGCGACCCAAGGTGAAGCGTTTTACCGCGGCGAAATCGCAGCGGCCCTTGAAAAGTTCTCGGCGCAACACGGTGGCAGCTTGAAGGCTTCAGATTTTGCGGCTTACCAGCCCGAATGGGTGACCCCCATTGGCAAAGACTACCGGGGTCACACACTGCACGAAATTCCTCCGAATGGACAGGGGATTGCCGCCTTGATTGCACTGGGCATTCTGGACACGTTTGACATCGCCGGCATGGACCCTGACGGTGTGGAGGCGCAGCATTTACAGATTGAGGCCATGAAGCTGGCCTTTGCCGACGTTTACCGCTATGTGGCTGAACCCGCATCCATGGCCGTGAGTGTGGCGCAAATGCTGGACGACGGCTACCTGGCTTCACGCGCCAAGCTCATCAACCCTCAAAAAGCTCAGGACTTTGGCGCCGGAAATCCGGTGAAGGGCGGCACCATTTACCTCACGGCGGCCGACGAGTCCGGCATGATGGTCAGTTTCATCCAGAGCAATTACATGGGTTTTGGCTCGGGTTGTGTGGAGCCCACATTCGGCGTGAGCCTGCAAAACCGGGGTCATGGCTTCAGCCTCAATCCGTCCAGCCCCAATGTCGTGGCGCCGTCCAAGCGACCTTTTCACACCATCATTCCCGCCTTCCTCACCCAGAACGGACAACCTGTCATGAGTTTTGGCGTCATGGGCGCCAACATGCAGCCCCAGGGCCATATGCAGACCCTGGTGCGCATGCTGGACTTTCAGCAAAGCCCCCAAACGGCATGTGACGCGCCGCGCTGGCGCTACAACCAGGGGTTGGAAATCAACGTGGAAGCGGGTATGGCGGCGGCCACGGTCCAGGGCCTGAGTGATCGCGGCCATCACATGGAAGTGATCAACGATTCTTACCAGGACTTTGGTGCCGGGCAATTCATCTGGCGCGCGGGCGATCCCTCCGTGGAGGGATACATCGCTGCCAGCGATGCCCGCCGCGACGGGCAGGCCGTGGGTTATTAGCATTTCAGGCCGCTAGTCCCCGACCATATTGATTTGTTAGCTACAAAAAGCAGAGCATCCGGTTTGCTGTTGGCCCTGGCCGGGTCGATTGCATTCAGCGCCAAAGCCATTGTCGTCAAGCTGGCCTACCTGCATTCAGTGGATGCAGTCACGCTCATCATGTACCGCATGTTGTTTGCCTTGCCGATTTTTGGTTTCATGGCCTGGTGGAGCAGCCGAAAGCAACCGCGATTGACCCGGCGTGACTGGGCAGGTGTCGTGGGACTGGGTTTCACGGGGTATTACCTGGCCAGCTTTCTCGACTTTATGGGGCTGCAATACATCAATGCCTCGCTGGAGCGGCTGATTCTTTACCTCAACCCCACGCTGGTTGTGTTGCTGGGCTGGTTGCTGTATCGGCGCAAGATTCGTCAGGCCCAGGCCGTGGGCATGGGTTTGAGTTACAGCGGCATCCTGTTGGTCATGGGGCATGAAGTGAGCTTGCAGGGGACCCATACGTTGCTGGGGACGGTGCTGGTGTTTGGCAGCGCCGCCAGCTATGCGATTTACCTGTCCTACAGTGGGGAATTGGTCAAGCGGCTTGGGGCTTTGCGCCTGGTGGGCCTGGCCACCAGCGTGGCCTGTGTGCTGTGCCTGGTGCAGTTCGCTGCGTTGCGCCCGCTGGGCACTGCGGTCGTAGCGCCTCAGGTGATCTGGCTTTCCCTGGTCAACGCCACGCTGTGTACCGCCGTCCCCGTGGTGCTGGTGATGATGGCGATTGAACGCATTGGCGCCGGGCTGACTGCCCAGGTGGGCATGATTGGGCCTCTGGCCACCATCTTCATGGGCGTGGTACTGTTGAATGAGCCGTTTACGCTCTGGGCGGCGGGCGGCACGTTCCTGGTGATGGCGGGCATCTATTCGGTGTCCCGGACCCGATGAGGGATACTATGGCTTTGTTTGACTGAGACCTTTCCCGTCCATGCTTGCATCATCGAACCCCACGTTGCTAAACGTCCTCCCTGAGCGCGGCCAACCCAAGTCGATGGCAGTTTTGTTTGCCGACATCGCGGGGAGTACCAAGCTGTACGACACCTTGGGCGACACCCAGGCCAAGGCCATGATCGACGAGTGCATTGCCCTGATGCGAGGCATCACCAACCAGTATGGGGGGCGTGTGATCAAAACCATCGGCGACGAGGTGATGTGTGTGTTGCCCGATGCCGACAGTGGTTGTTTGGCTGCCACTGACATGCAGCTCAAGATTTCGGAATTGCCCATGGTGTCTGGCGTACAACGTGCGATTCGTGCCGGTTTTCATTTTGGCGCCGTCATTGAAGAAAATAACGACGTCTTTGGTGACACGGTCAATCTGGCGGCGCGCATGGCCGGACTTGCCAAAGGCAACCAGATCATGACCACCCGCAGCACCGTCGACAAAATGTCGCCCATGCTGCGTGGCTCTACGCGACCCATCGCGGCACTGTCTGTCAAAGGCAAGGGAGATGACGTTGAAGTGTGTGAAGTCATCTGGCAGCCATCTGACGAGATGACGATGGCGACGCCGTCGATTCTTCCAGCGAGCCGTGAGGTCGAGCTGGTGTTGCTCCATGCGGGGCAAGAGATGCGCCTGGAGCAATCCAACACTGGCATCGTGTTGGGGCGCGACGCCGCGTGTGAAGTGGTCGTGGCCGACCGCATGGCCTCGCGACTGCATGCCCGAATCGAACGCCGCCGCGACAAGTATTTCCTGGTCGATCAAAGTACCAATGGAACATTTGTGGCCGTGGAGGGCGAGGCTGAAATCACGCTTCGCCGGGAAGAGGTGATGTTACGGGGCACAGGTCGCATCGCGTTTGGGCACAGTGTGTCCGACGGTGGCGACGATGTGGTGACATTCACCCTTCGGGGGTGATGTAGCCGCTGGCCTCAGGCCAGGCGGTTTCAGGTTGTTTTCAAACCTTTGAGCAAGCTTTTGCCACGTGCGTCCGGGGCGTTGGTCAGGCCGGCCGGGGGCTGGGACTCCAACTTTCCACGAACTGCCACCTCAGCACAGGCTGGCGCAAAAGTGGCGTTCACTTCGGCACCATTTGACCCTGCCAGCGTGAAACAGGATTGACCCAGCTTCGCATTCAGAGGCTTGAAGACGGCTTCCTGAATAATGTCAGAGGCACTGCCTTCAGCCAGCTGGAGCTGAAATTTCCCCGAATCAGCCACCATCTGCACATCCAGCACCTGGCGTATACCGCGCAACTCCCGCAAAAGTGATTCAGCAGTCTGCTTGTCGGGCAGTCCCGAAATGCTGAGGCTGGTTTTCTTGGTGCCAAAGTTGAAATGTTGCAGGAAAAAGCTCTTGGAAAACTCGTCGCCGACAGCCTTGCCAATGTCAGCCAGTGCCTGGTCTTCGGTGGCCCAGCTCTGACCTTTGGGCAGAACGGTATTGAGGTAAATCTCTTCACCGCTTGACTTGTCGATGGCCTTGATGGTCCAGGAGGTCAGCACGGTTTTGGTGATGGTCAGTCCGGACGCTGCCAGCTTGGCCGACAGTTGCTTGACTTTGGCCTCGCCCTGAATGGCAAAGTCTGCCGCCTGTGTTTTGGGCCCCGTGGTGGTTTCGCCTTCATTGGACCAAACCCGGAATCCGAATGACTTGATTCTTTCCTTCAACACGTTTTCAGCCAACACCGAACGCGCAGCCGGCAAAGCCTGTGCCGTTTCAGCATTGCCAATGGACATGCTGATCGACACCTTGGGGTCCCCATTGTTGCGAATGAAATCGATACGCTCGTCTTTGGAGAGCTGATTCAGCGATTTTTGTACGTCACGTATTTTGATGACGGCCCGGGTCTCGGTTTCCAGCAAGCCATCTTTGCCATTGACCGGTGCACCCTCATGAATCACCGTTTTGATAAAGCTGCCGGATTGAGACAACAACTTTTGCTCAATCACACCGTAGTTCTTGTCCAGCGAGCTCTTGTCAACATAAAGTGCCAACGCTTTTTCAATGAGCTGGCGAGAAGCGTCAGCACGCGCTTCAGACTGTGCAGCACCCACATCGCCCTTGAATTTGGGGTCTTTCGGGTCCACCAGACCCAATGCGCTGATGATGAGAGTACCTGGCTCCTGAGTGGGTTCGACGTTGGCAACCGGCACAGGTGCAGCAGGTGTCGGTGAGGCAGTGACCGGCGCCGTTGCTGTCGTTACTGCTGGTGGTGGGTTGCTGGCCACGGCGCCACCACCACCCTTGCCCAACATGAAATACGCCCCGGCAGCACCCACCAGTACCACGGCACCAATGCCACCGACCACCAAGCCCATGGACAAGCCCGATTTGGTGGGCTGCTGTGGGGGTACGGGACGGGCTGGCGCAGGCGTCGCTGCAGGTGCTGGTTTAAAGGAAATCGGAGCTGGTGCATCCACAGGGGCGGCAACCGGTGCTCTGGGCGTTGGGGCTGGAACTGGAGCCGGTGCAGCCGCCGCAGGGCGTTGCAGGTTCACCAGCGTGGCGTCGTCCTGGGGTGCCTCAATGCGGGGGCTGATCAAGGTCTTTTCCATGCCTTGGCTGAGCACCGCAGACGCGACGGCTTCCGAAAATTCCCTGGCAGTCTGGTAACGCTCATCCGGATTTTTTGCGATGGCTTTTTTGACCACAGCGTCCCAGGCGGCAGGCAGCGTCATGTTGAGGGTGGAGGGTGGCAGCGGTTCCTCGCGCAACACCTTGTACATGATGGTGGTTTGGGTGCCGGTAAATGGTTTTTCCCCGGTCAAGAATTGGTACAGGATGACGCCACAAGAGAACAGGTCACTGCGGCCATCGACCACCTGCCCCATGAACTGCTCCGGGGACATATAAGCAGCCGTTCCCATCACGGTGCCCACCTGGGTCAACTGGGAGGTTTCTATGCGGGCAATGCCAAAGTCGGCGATCTTGACATGCCCATCCGTCAGCATGATGAGGTTGGCGGGCTTCATGTCGCGGTGGGTCACACCCTTGCTGTGAGCGTGTTCCAGCGCATCCAGAATTTCGCCCATGATGCGCCCCACTTCCTTGAGCGGAAAGCGTTCATTGCCGTCGAAAAAGTCCTTGAGTTCCTTGCCGGGTACAAACTCCATGGCGATAAAGGCCACCCGCTCGCCGCCAGATTCCTGCCCACCGGCGCCTGCCACCATGGTGTGATCGTCTTCGGCAACAACTTCGCCGTAGTCATAGACGGCCACGATGCCCGGGTGATTGAGCCGACCTGCCGCTTGAGCTTCACGCTTGAACCGCGCCAGAACACCTGCCACTTCGCCACTGTTCAACTGGGCAGGCAGGATGGTCTTGATGGCCACAGTGCGTTCGATGACCGGATCAAAACCTTCGTAAACGACGCCCATCGCGCCTTTTCCCAGCTCGCGCCGGATCAAGTATTTACCGAGTTTGGTCATGGCCGCCATTGCTTGTTCCTGGTGTCAATTGAAGGTCGATCTCACGCCCCGTTGGCAATCACGGGGAACGCGCTGCGTTATTTGTACTTGGAATCGATGTCCCAAACCGCGGTTTGCACCAGCCGTTGAACCATGGTGTCCAGGCCCACACCGCCTTTGGCGCCCTCGGAAATCCCCATCACGCTGGTCTGTGAGGAACCGACTTCCATCTTCAGTTCCTTGTAGCCCTGAGCGACTTGTTCGGTCGTGTTCACGTCCATGATTTTGTAACGCATGCCAATCAGCCAGACGCCGGTGGAGTCTTCAGTCTTGACCGAGCCCGCCACCTGTCCCGCGGCTGCACCGCCCAAGCCGCCAAACATGCCCATCAGGCCGCCAATGGCCTTGCCGTCAAAGCCCTTTTTGTTCTCGGCAATTTGCTCGGCCTTGAGGATGTCGAATTTGACCACCCATTTGGTCGTTTTCAGCTTGCCCACTTGCATGGTCTTGCGGGCGGCGGCTTGGTCGCCCAGGTTATAGGCCAGGGAAATTTCGTTCAGCAAAGGTCCCAGATTGGAACGCTCCAGCACTGGGAAGTTGGCCGATGACAATTCGATCTCGCCAAAGTCAGCGATGTTGTTGGGGCCAAATTTTTGAATGAAGGTGGAGTTGTTGCTCTTGATTTCGCCAGGGATCACGACCAGAGCCGGACCTTTTTTACTCTTGTTGGTGTACTCAACCTCTTTGTAGGCGGCTGCGTCGGCAGCGGCATTGGCTTTGTCCGAAGTCGATGTGCCAGCCGTCGGTGAAGGGTTGCCAAAACTGGGCTGTGCCAGCGCTTGCCCCGACACAAGAACCAAGGCGGCCATCGTGGCCCAAGTCGACAGGTGTTTGTCTTTCAAGAAATTCAATTGCGATGACATGGAAAATTCCCCTTTGATGAAGTTGATGTCAGATAAGTAATGGGCTATTTGGTGCCGGCCCGCTGGCAATAGTCGCTGTACAGCTTGGCCACGACTTCGTCGGCGCTTTCGTTGATCAAGGTCAGCGCCATGCCACCGACATCGGTGCCCGCGTAACTCTCGTTTTTGGCCGAGGTCTGTGAAATCATTTTGCCGTTGGAACCTGTCAACGTGAAGTTCATGTTGATGACGACCTGGTTGACGTTGACCATGGTGTTGCGAAACGAACTGCTGCCAATCACGCCCCGCAAGATGTACTGCGCCGCCAGACGTCTAGAAGCGCTGATGGCCGCGTCAGGATCGTTCTTGAAATAAGCATCAATTTCGGCCTGCGCCACCTGCGCCTTGATTTGCCCCTCCGTAAATGTCTTGAGTCCCAGGGCTTGCAAGCGCTGGTTGACCGCATTGATGTGGGTGCTGAATTTTGACTGGTTGGCAGAAATCTGGCCTTCGCGTTGTTCGCCAATCAGCACCATGATTTTCTGGTTCTTGATTTTGTCGCGGCAAGGTGTTGCCAGCAGGGACTGAACCTGCGCAGCGCGTTTGGCCTCGGCTTCCTTCTCCGAATTGTCTTCATTGGAGAATTTAAAGCCTTGCGCCTGTGCCGTCAGGGCGGCCGACAGGGTGATGATGAATGTGGTTAAAAGTTGGCGTGGTTTCATAGGCTCTCCCGCCACGTATTATCAACAACTGTTTACAAATTTGAAGGACTTATTCCATGGATTTAGGAATTTCAGGCAAATGGGCCTTGGTATGTGGTGCCAGTAAAGGTCTGGGCCTGGGCTGCGCACGGGCCCTGGTGCGCGAAGGTGTGAACGTTCTGATTGTCGCCCGCGGTGCCGAAGGCTTGCAAGTCGCTGCTTCAAAAATGATAGCTGACTATGCCCATTCAGCGGGGACTTCGGTGCTCTTTGTTGCTGCAGACATCACGACGGAAGAGGGTCGGGCCGCCGTATTTGCCGTGCGCAAGGACTTTGACATTGTGGTCACCAACGCGGGTGGCCCGCCACCCGGCGATTTCCGCGACTGGGACCGCGATGTCTGGATCAAGGCGGTGGACGCCAACATGCTCACGCCCATCGAGTTGATCAAGGCCTCGGTGGACGGCATGGCGGCACGCGGCTTTGGTCGCATCATTAACATCACATCCAGCTCGGTGAAGGCGCCGATTGATGTGCTGGGACTGTCCAATGGCGCACGCAGTGGGTTGACGGGTTTTGTGGCTGGCGTAGCGCGCACCAAATTGGCCGCTCAGGGCGTGACCATCAATAACCTGTTGCCGGGCGTGTTTGACACCGACCGCGTCAAAACAACGCTTGAAATTGCATCCAAAAAAACAGGTCAGACCGTGGCGGATCTGGCCGATGCCCGCCGGCAGGGCATTCCTGCCAAACGATTTGGCACACCGGACGAGTTCGGTTCAATTTGCGCGTTTTTGTGCAGCCAGCAGGCGGCCTATATCACTGGGCAAAACATTCTGGCCGATGGTGGCGCCTACCCCGGCACGCATTAGCCGGCAGCAGGAACCAATGTGAGGGCCTTTGCTTAATCCTATGGTGGTCAAGTCGGAGTTCAATTGCGCCGCGAGGCCACCACAATGCCCCCGACAATCAACGCAAAGGCCACTGCGTGAAACACCTGCGGCGGCTCGCCTAAAAATGCAGCCGACATGATGGCGGCAAAGAGAGGCGTGAGGTTGGAGAAAAACCCCGCTACGGCGGGCCCCACCCGCTGCACGCCCATGCCCCAGCAGCGGTAGGCCAGCAATGCGGGGCCCAGCGCCACGTACAGCAAAGCCGCAGCTACGGGCCAGCCCCACGTGATGTGCGCATCCGTCAGCGCCCACTCGCTGGCAGAAAACAGACCTGACCAGCCCAGCCCGAACACCATTTGCGCCATCAAAAAAGCCGCCCAGTCGCTGCGGATGGCGGGTGGATCCAGGGGCCGGCTCAACAACCAGCTGTAGCAGGCCCAGGCGGCGGTGGCGAGAAGAACATACACGTCGCCCGCCACCAGGTGGAGTTGCATCAGAAATGCCCAGCGACCCCGTGAAAGAACAACCAGGACGCCGGCGATGGACAAAAATGCCCCCAGCAATTGCTGCCGGTTGATGGCCTGTTTGAAAAACAGCTTGCCAACTCCCAGCATGAAGATCGGCGTGCTGGCGGCCACCAGCGTCACATTGATCGGCGTCGATGTTTTCAAAGCCAAATATTGCAGAGCGTTGTAACAGCCCACACCCAACAGCCCCAGGAGGGCATAGCGCCGCCATTGCGGCCACATGACGCTATCGGGGCGCAATACGCGATGGGCAAACGGCAACAAAATTGCAAACGCCAGAACCCACCGGAAAAAATTCAGCGTAATGGGTGGCACCAGACCATTGACCAGTCGCCCTACGACCGCGTTGCCGGCCCAAAGCAGGGGCGGGATAATGAGCAGGGTGGCCGTGCCGGGTGTGAGGCGTTGATTCATGCGGGCGACTGTACCAATGTACCGCTGGGTGATTCCGGGCAGGGCTTTCGGAATCGTGGCACCATACGCGGCCCGCGATCTTGAGGATCGCGTCCAGCAATCACAATTTGAACCAAAACTGGAGAGTCCTGATGAGCAAGCAAGTCCAAATCGACCGCAATGGTGGCCCTGAAGAGTTGAAACTGGTCGACGTGGAAGTGGGCCAGCCCGGCCCGGGCGAGATTCGCATCCGCCACAAAGCCGTTGGCCTGAATTTCATTGACGTGTACCAGCGCAGCGGCTTGTACCAGTTGCCCATGCCGCTCAAGCTGGGGATGGAAGCCTCTGGCGTGATCGAGGCGGTGGGCGAGGGCGTCACGCACCTCAAGGTGGGTGACCGCGCGGCCTACGCCAGCAACCCGCCCGGTAGCTACAGCGAAGTGCGGGTGATGCCAGCCAAGTGCGTGTGTGTATTGCCCGATGCCATTTCTTTCGAGACTGGTGCGGCCATGATGCTCAAAGGCCTGACCGCCCAGTATTTGCTTAAGCGGACCTTGCCCCAAGGCGGCCTGCAAGCCGGTGACTTTGTGCTGTTTCATGCTGCCGCCGGTGGCGTGGGACTGATCGCCTGCCAGTGGGCCAAAGCGCTGGGCCTGCAATTGATTGGGACGGCTGGGTCCGACGCGAAGTGTGCCCTGGCCAAAGAACACGGCGCTGCGTTCGTGATCAACTATTCCACGGAAGACTTTCTGGCGCGGGTGAAGGAAATCACGGGCGGCAAGGGCGTCAAAGTGGTGTACGACTCGGTGGGTAAAGACACCTGGGACAAGTCCCTGGATTGCCTGCAGCCCTTTGGCCTGATGGCCAGCTTTGGCAATGCCTCCGGTGCGGTAGCGCCGTTTGCGCCTGGCATTCTGGGGGCCAAGGGTTCGATCTATGTGACGCGCCAGACCTTGTTCTCCCACATCAGCACACGCGAAAGCACCCAGGCCATGGCCGACGAGTTGTTTGCCGTGGTGACCAGCGGTCAGGTGAAGATTCGCATCGACCAGACGTTCCCGCTGGAGCGTGTGCAGGATGCGCATCGCGCCCTCGAAGCGCGCCAGACCACAGGCTGCACTATTTTGACCTTGTAGGTTCAGGACGCTGGCGGGTGAAAGCGGTGGTGCAATTCAGCCCACAGTGGCTGTCACGACTGCGCGCCCGCGCCAACGTGCCTCCGCATCGCCAGCGGGTTGACTTGATGGTGGATGGAGAGGCGATAGGGTCGGTGGCCCTTGGGGTTATGGATGAAATAGCCTTCAAGTCCCCATCAATTATGGATAGTTTGCTACATAAAGTGAAGCAAACGTCAAATAGGGAGGGCGGGATTTTCTGGCAGATTGACGGCCCGCTCAGCCAGGTTTTGAACCAGATCGCGCTGGACCTTCGCGAAGGAAACCTGGAACCAGACGCCGGCGATTCAGTGCAGGAGGCCGCCAGGCATGTGAATCACCATTGGCGCAATGAGCAACTGGCGGTGTTGGGTGCTGATGGGCAGGTCTTGGGCTCGGTGGAGCGCGGTGCTGTGCGTGCCCTGGGCATCGCGACCCGGGCCGTTCATTTGGTGGGGCAAACGCCTGATGGCCGGTATTGGGTGCAGCAGCGTGCGCTGGACAAGGCCAATGACCCAGGCCTTTGGGACACGCTCATGGGCGGTATGGTGTCGGCCCAAGACACGATGGAAACCGCCCTGGTGCGCGAAACCTGGGAAGAGGCCGGGCTGCACCTGAGTGCCTTGTTTAACGTGCGCCATGGCGGTGCCATCACGGTCAGGCGACCCACAGGGGACGATGCCATCGGCTACATGGTTGAAACCACAGACTGGTTCCGCTGCACAGTGCCCGATGGTCTGGCACCCGTCAATCAGGACGGGGAAGTGGCGCAGTTTGAATTGCTGGATACCCCGACACTGGTCGCCCGGCTGGAAAATGATGCGTTCACGCTGGAGGCTGCGCTGATTCTGGTCGCCGCACTCACCAGTTAAAACCTGAAGGCGTCAGACGTTGTCCAGCACCGACTGGCGCAACCGGTTCGGTGCCAAGGCGCCGGCTGAATCCAGAATCGGATAGGCGATGGAGCAAATGTGGGAGTTCATGCGCTTCAAGTCGCTGATCAAATCCAGATGGAGCGAACTGGTTTCAATGCTCTGTACGGTTTTGACAGCCAGACGTTCCAGGTGGGTGGCCGCGTATTCGCGTTCCAGATCACGGAAGCGGGTTTTTTCTTCCAGCAGACGCTGCGCGTCGCGCAGGTTGCCATTCAAAAACACGCTCATCCCCAGGCGCAGGTTGTTGACCAGGCGGTTGTGCAACTCGCAAATTTCGGCCATGCCGGCATCTGAAAATTCGCGCCCCGGCTTGATTTTTTTGTCCTCAATGTCCTGAATCACTCGCTCAATAATGTCGCCAATCTGCTCCATGTTGATGGTGAAGCTGATGATGTCGGTCCAGCGGCGGGCTTCACTTTCACCCAGCGCTTCGCGCGAAATCTTGGTCAGGTAGTACTTGATGTCAGAGTACAACTCGTCCACCGTGTCATCCATCTTGCGCAACTCAAGGGCCATTTGCTGGTCGTTGTTTTTGATGACGTTCAAAGCGCCAAGCAACATGGTTTCGACCACATCGGCCTGGTGCATGGCCTCGCGCACGGCGCAGGAAATGGCCAGGGTGGGCGTGGCCAGGGCGGAAGGGTCCAAATGTCGCTGACGGCCTGCTACCGTGGTCTTGACGGGAATGGGCAATACGCGTTCAACCCACTTGGCCACGACCTGGGTAATGCCAATGAACAATACGCCGACAACCATGTTGAAGGTCAGGTGAAACATCACCACCAGGGTGGCGGAATCCCCCATGACCGGGCCCAGGTGGCGCAACCAGAGGCCTATAAAGGGAGCCGCAATGGCAATCCCCAGCACTTTGAAAAACAGGTTGCCCAATGGCACCTGGCGGGTCTCGATGTTGGCACTCAAGGTGGTCAACACAGCCAGCAAGCCGCTGCCCAGGTTGGCGCCCAGCACCAGCCCCAGGGCCACATCGATGGGAACTACATTGGTCACAGCCAGGGTCGCGGTCAGCAACACGATGGCCAGGCTGGAATACGACGTGACAGCGAGCAGTGCCCCCACCATGATTTCCAGAAGCAGGTCACTGGTCAGGGATCCCAGCAGCGCCTTGACGGCCGGTGCCTGAGTCAACACATTGGCCGACTGGGTGACCAGCCGGAGGGCCAGCAGCATGAGCCCCAAACCAATCAGGACGCGCCCGATGCGTCCCAGGGTGGTGGACTGGCGGGTAATGAACAGCACCACGCCGATGAAGATGAACAGCGGTGACAGCCACGATAAATCCCGTGAGAACGCCACCGCCATCAGGCTGGTACCAATGTCGGCACCCAGCATCACCGCCAGCGCCGAGGGCAGGCTCATGAGCCCCTGACCGACAAACGCAGACACGATCAGGGCGGTGGCAGTGCCGGACTGCACCACGGCGGTCACGCCAATACCTGACAAGAGGGCGGCGCCCCGGTTGGTGACGCTCTTGGCGAGCACGTTGCGCAGGTTGGCCCCAAAAACCCGCAGGATGCCGGTGCGGACCAGATGGGTTCCCCACACCAGTAGGGCAATCGCTGCCAGAAGATTAAGCAGGTGGGTCAATGTTGTTCTTCAGGTCGTTCTTATTGATTACTTTCCTCGCCTCACCCGGAGCAACTCATCCAGAATGAGGCAGGTGGCTCCAATGGTAATCGCACTGTCAGCAATGTTGAAAGCGGGGAAATGCCCTCCCGCAAAAACGGGCGACAACCAGGCCCAGTGGAAGTCCAGAAAATCGACCACGTAGCCATGCACCATGCGGTCGATCACGTTGCCGATGGCCCCGCCCAAAATGCAGGCGATGGCGAAGGAAAACAGCTTCTGCCCCGGGTGGGACTTGAGCATCCACAACATGAACACTGCCGCAACCAATCCAATGCCGGTAAACAGCCAGCGCTGCCAGCCACCGGCAGCGGCCAGGAACGAGAAGGCTGCCCCTGTGTTGTGAACCCGGACCACATTGAAAAACGATGTGACCACTGTACTGTCACCCAGCGCGTAGTAGCCCACGATCAGTACCTTGGTGAACTGGTCCGCCATCAACAGGATGAGCGATAACCCCAGCCAGCCAAGCACACCGCCACCCGAGGGCTTGGTTCCAAATTTGCCGCCCTTGGCCATTATGCGATCGTCCTGACTTCACCGGCGCCGTACAGGTTGGTGGTGCAACGGCCACAAATCGTGGGGTGCGCCGGGTCAATGCCCAAATCCTCCCGGTAATGCCAGCAACGTTCACATTTGACACTGTTTGAGGCGCTAGTCCCTATGGAAAGGGCATCTCCAGCTACTAAATCAATAGCGGATGTGATGAAAACAAACTTCAAATCATCGCCCAGGCTGGCCAGCAAGGTGTGGTCTTGCGGGTTGACCGTGAGCGTGACATTGGCTTGAAGGCTGGAGCCCACCAAACCGTTGGCACGCAGGGCTTCAATTTCCTTGTTGACTGCATCGCGGATTTCACGGATGCGTGCCCATTTGGCCATCAGGGCCTGATCCGGCGTGCTCAAGGTCACATACGTGTCCAGAAAGATGGACATTGCGTTGGCTGCAGGCACCTTGCCGGCAGCACCCAGCACACTCCAGGCCTCTTCCGCGGTAAAGCTCAAAAATGGCGCCATCCAGCGCAGCATGGCCTGCGTGATCTGCCACAGCGCGGTCTGCGCCGAGCGGCGGGCCAGGGAGTTGGCACCGGTGGTGTACAGGCGGTCTTTCAGGATATCCAGGTAGAAAGCGCCCAGGTCTTCACTGCAATAGACCTGCAGTTTGGAGACAACAGGATGGAACTCATACACCTCGAAGTGCGCCAGGATGTCAGCCTGCAACTGGGCCGCACGGCTCAGGGCGTAGCGGTCAATCTCCAGCATCTGTTCGAACGGCACGGCGTCTTTGGCCGGGTCAAAGTCGCTGACGTTGGCCAGCAAGAACTTCAGCGTGTTGCGCACCCGGCGGTAGGTGTCCACCACGCGGGCCAGAATCTTTTCATCGATGTTCAGGTCGCCCGAGTAGTCGGTGCTGGCCACCCACAGGCGCACGATCTCTGCGCCCATTTTGCTGGTCACGGTTTGCGGATCCACCGTGTTGCCCAGGCTTTTGCTCATCTTGCGGCCCTGGCCGTCGGTGGCAAACCCATGGGTCAGCAGACCGCTGTAGGGCGCACGGTCGTACAGCGCGCAGCCCAGCAATAGTGAGCTGTGGAACCAGCCCCGGTGCTGGTCGTGGCCTTCGAGGTACAGGTCGGCCTCCGGGCCTTCGGTGTGATAGGGCAGAACGCCATAGGCGTCTTTGTGGCTGCCGCGCAGTACGTGCTGGAAGGTGGAGCCGGAGTCAAACCAGACTTCCAGTATGTCGGTGCTCTTGGTGTAGTTGGGCGCATCTGCTGCGCCAAGGATTTCCTCGACGGTGACACGGCTCCAGGCTTCGATGCCGCCTTTCTCCACAATTTCCGCCGCCTGGTCCAGGATCTCCATGGTGCGCGGGTGCAACTCGCCCGAATCCTTGTGCAAAAAGAAAGGCACGGGCACGCCCCAACTGCGCTGGCGGCTGATGCACCAGTCGGGCCGGTTGGCAATCATGTCGCGCAGAGCGGGTCTTGCCGTTCTCGGGGTAGAACTGGGTCTGTTCAATCGCGTCCAGCGCCAACTGGCGCAACGTTTTGGGTGCCTTGTCCTGGGTGAACACCCCCGGGCCTTCGTCCATGCGGATGAACCACTGGGCGGCGGCGCGGTAGATCACCGGCGTCTTGTGGCGCCAGCAATGCGGGTAGCTGTGAACGATGGGCTGGGTCGCCATCAGGCGACCGGCGTGCCGCAGCGTCGTCGATGATGACCGGGCAGGCTTTCCAGATGTTCAGGCCGCCAAACAGCGGCAGCTCGGCGGCGTACTGGCCGTTGCCCTGCACCGGGTTCAGGATGTCGTCGTATTTCAGGCCGTGGGCCACGCAACTGTTGAAGTCATCCACACCATAGGCGGGCGACGAATGCACGATGCCGGTGCCATCACTGTCGCTCACGTAGTCGGCCAGGTACACCGGTGCCAGCCGCTGGTAACCCGCATCCACGTCATACAGGGGGTGCTTGAATTGCAGGCCACCCAGCTGCTCGCCCTTGGTGGTGGCGACGACGGTACACAGGGCTTTGTCGATGCCAAAGCGCTCCAGGCACTTCTCAACCAGTGTTTCGGCCAGAACCAGTAGGCCGCGTGGCGTGTCCACCAGCGCGTAAGTCAACCCGGGGTGGGCGTTGAGGGCCTGGTTGGCGGGGATGGTCCAGGCGGTCGTGGTCCAGATGACGATGAAAGCGCTTGCCGGGTTAGCGGGCAGGGCGGTCAAACCAAAGGCTGTGGCTAGCGCCTGCTTGTCGGCGGCTTCAAACGCGACGTCCAGCGTGTCACTCTTCTTATCGGCGTATTCGATCTCAAACTCGGCCAGGGACGAGCCGCAGTCGAAACACCAGTACACAGGCTTCAAACCGCGGTACACAAAGCCGCGCTCGATCACGCGTTTGAAGGCGCGGATTTCACCCGCCTCATTGGCCGGGTCCATGGTGCGGTAGGGGCGCTCCCAGTCGCCCAGAACGCCCAGGCGTTTGAAGTCTTCCCGCTGTTGGGCGATTTGTTCGGTGGCAAAGGCGCGGCTCTTGGCCTGCATGTTGTCACGACTCAGGTTGCGTCCATGCAGCTTTTCGATGGCGTTTTCGATCGGCAAACCATGGCAGTCCCAGCCGGGGATGTATTGCGCATCAAAGCCGGCGAGCTGCTTGCTCTTGACGATCATGTCTTTCAGGATTTTGTTGAGCGCGTGACCGATGTGAAGTTTGCCGTTGGCGTATGGCGGGCCATCGTGCAACACAAACAAGGGCGCTCCGGCGCGGGCGTCCCGCAGGCGGCGGTACAGGCCTTCCTCGTTCCAGGTTTTCACCCAGGCCGGCTCGCGCTTGGGCAAGTCGCCCCGCATGGGGAAGGGGGTGTCGGGCAGGTTCAGGGTGCTGCGGTAATCGGTGGTGGCGTTGGCGGTGGGGGATTCAACAGATTCGGACATGGACAAACTCAATAAAACACGGGACAAGGGGATGTGCGGCAGGCCATTGGGTGAATGCGTGATCAATGACCGCCAGCAGAAGGGCAGGTGACGCGGGGCCAGGTGCGTCGGGGCAGCCCCGTCAAATTCGGGCCAGAAGGTCTCTGGACTTGAACCAGGCACGCGCATCATCACAGTCTTTGGCAATGCCCTGCGTCAAGGCTTCCAGACCGTCGTATTTGAGCTCGCCGTGCAGTTTGTGAAGGAGTTCCACGCGCACGATTTTACCGTAGCCCTCATCAACGTTCAGGCTGTCGGGCCAATCCAGGCAATGGGTCTCCAGCAGCACCCGCCCGCCATTCACATCGGTAGGGTCCAGCGAGGGGCGAATGCCCAGGTTGGCCACGCCCTGAAGGGGCTCGTCGCCGTCCTTGCCCAAGCCGTGCACCAGCACCACAAAAATGCCACTGGCAGCGGGTTTCCAATGAGAGAAGCGCAAATTCAAAGTGCGGAATCCCAGCTCCCGACCCAATTTGCGGCCATGCACCACATGGCCCGAGATGCGATACGGCCGACCCAGCAAGCGCTCTGCATCCTGCATGCGCCCGTCTACCAAGGCTTCGCGCACAGCCGAGCTGGACACCCGAAGGCCATGGACCTCGTAACTGTTCATGCGCGCCACGTCAAAGCCCTGCGCCACACCGGCCGCGTCGAGCATGGCGTAGTCGCCAGCGCGTTTGGCACCAAAGCGGAAGTCATCCCCCACCTGCACATAACGCGCACCCAGCCCCCGGACCAGCACGTCGTCAATGAACGCCTGCGGAGATTGCGCGGCCAATGTGGCATTGAAAGGCAGCACCACGGTCTGATCGACCCCGCTGCGCGCCAGGTCAATCAGCTTGTCACGCAGGGTGCCAATGCGCGCCGGCGCCAGCTCAGGTTTGCCCGTGGCCTTGGCAAAGTAATCCCGCGGATGCGGCTCAAACGTCAGCACGCAACTGGGGATGCCGCGCTGCTGCGCCTCGCCACGCAACAGGGCCAGCATCGCCTGATGCCCGCGGTGCACGCCGTCAAAGTTGCCAATGGTCAGGGCGCAGGCACTGGCCAGGCCATGGTGATTGAACCCCCGAAAAACTTTCATTCAAACCTTCGCGTGGGAAAGTGGACCCATACCGTGGTTGGCCAACGCTGATTTGTTATCGTTTTGATAGCAGTACAGGGCGTTTGGCAAAGCCCCTGAGGCGAGCCCGTCACAAAAACAGGTTATATTGTCTCTCAGAGCGTGGGGCGAAGGCCGATGCGCTCAGAGAGACAAATGCAGATCAGTCGGTGGTTCAATTTTTGTACCAGGAGGCGTGTTTTGAAGGTCTTGAAGCTGTCAGCCCAGGGGTTGCCCCAATCGTGGATTTCGCTTGAACAAGCGGTGATTCATTACGCCGCCGAAGAAGTAAGGTGGGAGTCGGGGGGCGAGGTCGCCGTGTTCCATGGCGGGCACAACGCTATCACCGGCCAGCAGTCCATCATCACCGTCAACAGCATCATCGGCACCAAGGGCGTTCCCAGCATCAACCCCTTCAACCTGCGCCCCAGCCTGACCAACAGCAAGTTGTTCATCCGCGACCGCAATGTCTGCGCCTACTGTGGCGACCATTTCCACGAGGAAGACCTGACGCGCGAACACATCATTCCGTTTGCGCAAAACGGCATTGACGTGTGGATGAACGTGGTCACCGCCTGCCGCCCCTGCAACCACCGCAAGAGCCACCGCACCCCCGAGCAGGCCCACATGCCTCTGTTGTATGCGCCCTATGTGCCCAGCCTGTGGGAAGACTTCATCCTGCGCAACCGTCGGATCCTGGCCGACCAGATGGAGTTCCTGATGGCCCACGTGCCCAAGTCGTCAAGGTTGCTGGATTAGCGACGACTTTGGTCTTCAGGCAAAAACGCCCGCGGTGTCCTGCATGCGGTCAGACACCTCGCCCAAATGGTGCAGGGTGTCGCCAAAGGTCATTTCCATTTGGGTCAGTCGCTTGAAGTAGTGGCTGGCGATGTACTCGTCGGTCACGCCGATGCCGCCGTGCATCTGGATGCACTGCTGGCCGACAAAACGCATGGAGTTTCCCAACTGGTACTTGGCCCGGGCCATCGCCGCGCGGCGCTCGGGCGCAGGCGCGTTCAGCTTGAGGGCAGCGTAGTAGCTCATGGAGCGGGCCAGCTCCAGCTGCATCTTCACATCCGCCGCGCGGTGGCGCAGGGCCTGAAAGCTGCTGATGACCACGCCAAACTGCTTGCGGGTGTTCATGTACTCAGTGGTGATGGTCACCATCTTGTCCATGGCACCCACACCTTCGGCGCAGACGGCGGCAATGCCGATGTCAATGGCGTGTTCCAGCGCGGTCAGGCCGTCCAGCGTGATCAGGCTGGCGGGGGCGTCGACCAGGGTCAACTCTGCCGCGCGGCCACCGTCTTGTGTGCCGTAGCCACGGCTTGAAACACCTAAGGCGGTGGCGTCCACCAGGAACAGTGCCAGCTTGCCAGCGACATTGGCCGGCACGATGAAGGCATCCGCCTTGTCGCCTGCCGGAACTATACTTTTGATAGCAGACAATGTCCATCCGGCTGGGACTTGCACTGCATTTGCCTTGCAGTTGTCCAGCTTGTAGCGCGCGACACGCTCCTGGTAGGCCATGACGACCAAGGCTTCACCCGATGCGATTTTGGGCAACCAGGCCGACTTGACCGCGTCTGGCGCGTAGCCTGCCAACACGCCACCGGCAATCAGCGTCTGGCTGAAGGGCTCCATCACAATGCCGCGCCCCAGTTCTTCCATCACCACCATTCCCTCAACCGGGCCCATGCCCAGCCCGCCATCGGCTTCCGGCACATACAGGCCACACAGGCCCAAATCGGCCAGCTCGCCATAGGCTTCGCGGCTGAAACCGCCTGCTTGTTCAATGCTGCGGCGGCGGTCGAAGGTGTAGCCCTTTTCCACCCATTTGCGTACCGCGTCGCGAAGTTGTTCCTGGTCGTCAGAGAAATCGAAGTTCATGTTTTTGTCCTTTTTACAGTCAGATGGGGACAGAGCTAAAGATCTGTCCCGCAATTAGCCCAGAACGGTCTGCGCAACGATGTTTCTTTGAACCTCGTTGGAGCCGCCGTAAATCGTGGTCTTGCGCATGTTGAAGTAGGTGGAGGCCAGGGGCGCGCAGTAGGCGGCTCCCACATAATCGCCCTGCCAACCAGCTTCCATCGCCTCGCGGATCAGGGGAATGGCATAGGGCCCGGCGGCCAGCATCATCAGTTCGGTGTAGCGCTGCTGGATTTCGCTACCGCGAATCTTCAAAAGACCCGCAACATCCAGCGAGTTCTTGCCCGATTTTTCAGCGGAGAGCACGCGCAGCACCATCATCTCCAGCGCTACCACGTCCACGTCCAGCTTGGCAATCTCGTCGCGAAAGCGGGGGTCGTCATAGACGCCCTCGGCCTTGGCCAAACGCTTGAGGCGTTCCAGCTCGCGTTTGGCACGGTTCACATCGGCGATGTTGGTGCGCTCGTGGCTCAACAGGTGCTTGGCGTAGGTCCAGCCTTTGTTTTCCTCGCCAATCAGGTTCTCGGCGGGCACTTCAACATTGTCAAACCAGACCTCATTGACCTCATGGCTGCCATCCAGCAGGCGGATGGGTCGCACGGTGACGCCGCGGGATTTCATGTCGATCAACAGAAAGCTGATGCCGGTTTGCGGTTTGCCGTCGTTGCTGGTGCGCACCAGACAGAAAATCCATTCGCCGTACTGGCCCAGGGTCGTCCAGGTTTTTTGTCCGTTGACGATGAATTTATTGCCCTGGCGTTCGGCCTTGGTCTTGACTGAGGCGAGGTCAGAACCCGAACCCGGCTCGCTGTAACCCTGGCTCCACCAGACTTCACCACTGGCGATGCCGGGCAGGAAACGTTGCTGCTGCTCTGCGTTGCCAAATGCCATGATGACCGGAGCCACCATCACCGGGCCAAACGGCACGACACGCGGCGCACCGGCCATGGCGCATTCTTCTTCAAACAGGTGTTTTTGCACGGCATTCCAGCCGGGGCCACCAAACTGCTTGGGCCAAGCGTGACCCAGCCAGCCTTTTTTGCCCAGAATTTTGGCCCAATTTTGCATGTCGTCGCGGGTCAAATGCAGCGCGTTGTGCACCTTGTGCGAGATGTCGGCGGGCAAGTGGGCCGCCACCCAACTGCGCACTTCTTCTCTGAAAGCCTGCTCTTCAGGTGTAAAAGCCAAGTCCATCAATCGTCTCCTCAAAAAATTATGTCGGTTTTTAGCACGGTCGTTCGTTTACGGCTGTCCAGAGAGTGACATGCCCAGCTCCGTACACAGCTTTTGAACGGTGTCGCGCAATTGCGACACCTCGGTTTCCAGCGCCAGGACGCGCTCGGCCAATTCGGCATTGCTGCCAGCGTTGGGGATGTTGGTCTGGTGTCCGCTGGCCATGGCCGCAACATCCACCGGGCCACACAGCAAGTGGCACCAGCGTTGCTCGCGGGCGCCGGGCGCGCGGGGCAACTTGAGCACCAGCGGGCCGCCTTTCTCGGTGGAGCGCTCCTGCAGTTCCTCCAGAAAGCCATCCACCGACGAGATGTCGGCAAATTTGTACCAGCGTTCACTGGTCAGGCGCAATTCGCCAGCGGTTTGAGGACCGCGCAGCATCAGCAGGCCCAACAGGACGGCCGATTGCTCGGGCACACCTACGCCGCGCTGGAAATTGTGCTCGAACCGCGTGACCCGGCTGCCGCTGGATTCACGCACCAAATTGAGTGACTTGAGATTGTCCAGTGCCTCGGCCACCTGGGCCTCGGACAGGTTCATGGCGGGCTCGCGGCTGCTTTTCTGGTTGCAGCCCAATACCAGCGAGTTGAGTGTGAGCGGGTAGCTGTCGGGAACCGTACGGGCTTTCTCCATCAGCGTGCCCAGCACACGGGCCTCGAACGCGGTCAGCACGATTGGCTCCTTGACAGAGGTAGTCGTGGCGGCCGCTGTGCTGGACGGATCCATTGAATTTTGCAAAGTGATAATCCCAGTTAAATGAAAAACATCGTTATTTTGATCTCTGGCACAGGCTCCAACATGCAGGCCATTGTGAGGGCTGCACAGCGGGACCATTGGGGCCAATCGAATGCCACACGCGAAGGCGCCCAAATCGCTGCCGTTATCAGCAACAAGGCCAATGCCAAAGGTCTGCTGTTTGCCCGGGAGCAGGGCATTGCCACCCTGGTGCTGGACCACAAGGCGTATGCGACGCGTGAAGATTTTGATGCCGAATTGATGGCAGCCATTGACAGCCAGGACCCCAATGGGCGCCCCGCACTGGTGGTTATGGCAGGCTTCATGCGTATTCTGACGCCCGGCTTTGTGGCGCACTACGCGGGGCGCTTGCTGAACATTCACCCCTCGCTGTTGCCGGCTTTTCCCGGCTTGCATACGCACCAGCGGGCGATTGACGCCGGTTGCCACTTTGCCGGGACCACCGTCCATCAGGTGACGGCGGAGCTGGACCACGGCCCCATCCTGGCGCAGGCGGTGGTGCCTTTACTGGCGAAAGACACAGCAGACACTCTGGCCGCTCGTGTGCTCACGCAGGAGCACCTGATCTACCCTCGTGCAATTGCAGAATTGCTACTGAAGTTGTAGCTAACTATCAAATACCGACGGGGACTACAGCCCAAAATCATCACTAATCTTTGTGAACCTCGGAGTTTTGACGCCCTCAATCACGACGTGTTCCCCGAACATGGCTGCAGGCCGCACCCACAGGCCATGTTCGCCATACAGGGCGCGGTACAAGGTCATGGGTTCCAGTGTTTCGCTGTGGCGCACGGTGCCCACCACGTCGTACAAATTACCTTTGTAATGGCGATAGCGACCGGGCGGCGTAACGATCAGGGGCGGTAAGGAATCAGCAGACATTTCGGACTCGCGTGGGACAATGCAGGGCTATGCATCCTAAAGCTCTGCTTGATGCCTGTGCGGAACTCGTCAGGCTCACCCTCAAATTCGACCACCCGACCGACGGCATCATCGCCAATTTTTATCGGGACAACCGGGGTTTGGGGCCGCGCGAACGTGCCACCATGACCGAAACGGTCTACAACGTGCTGCGCAAAAAGCTGTTGTTTGACCACTTTGCGCCCAGCGGGAGCGGCTCCAAAGAGCGGCGTCTGGCGATTCTGGGTTTTCACGGCCCGCGTGATTTTCTCTATGGCGCGCTCACCGACCAGGAGAAAAACTGGCTGGAGCAATGCGATAAGGTCAAGGTGGCCGATTTGATGGAGCGCCACCGTCACAACCTGCCGGAATGGTTGGTGCAACCGCTCAAAGACCAGCTGGGCACCGAGTTTTGGCCACTGGTGGAGAGCTTGAACAAGCCCGCAGGGCTGGATTTGCGGGTGAACGCCCTGAATGACAAGCGGGCTGATGTGCAGAAAGAGCTGAACAAGGTGGGTATCAAATCCACGCCCACGCCGTTCTCGCCCTTGGGCCTGCGCATTGACGGAAAACCAGTCTTGAACAAGACGGAAGGTTTCATTCGGGGCGCATTTGAAGTGCAGGATGAGGGATCCCAACTGCTGGCCATGTTGGTCGATGCCAAACGGGGCGAAATGGTGGTCGATTTTTGCGCCGGTGCTGGCGGCAAGACCCTGGCGATTGGCGCTGCCATGCGCAGCA
>CAVVSV010000010.1:0-13359 GCA_963750805.1 uncultured beta proteobacterium | reverse complement strand
TACGCCTTCTAGATCACATTGCTTTGTTGCTTTCCAAAAATCATCTTGGGGTTTTGCGTAGGTTGAGAATGACATGATTCCCATTATTAAGAGTGCTAAATACTGTAACTTGTTTTTCATTTTTCTTTGTTTTAGGTAAATAATATTTATTTTCAATTTTTTAATATAGCTGATATTTCATTTATGTAAGTCAATTATTATATCCTCATATTTTAGGACGGATCAAAATTGCTTACAACGATGGTATAAATTCCTCTCAGCGCAAATCTATCGGTTAGTTTTTGTTCGAAAATTGAATGGGCTCCCATCCCAAGTAGGTGTTTGGCAACACCATTATTATGGCCATCCACTATTAGATCTCCGACATTGAATCCCAATGCGAATTTCGTATTATACTTATTCACGATGTTCCAAGCACCATTAAACTCACCGGTCGCGCAGACCCGACCTGGAGAGCTCTGGCCGGAGGCATCAGATGCGCGTTGCAGCGAATTTGCCGCCCTGTTTGCCGGGACTCAGCCAGCGCCATTGTCCGTCGTCTGAATCTTCACGACTTTTCCGTCAGCCTGGGCTAGCCCCACAAATCCAGTGGCGGGTCGGTTGTGACAGCCCGCAAAATGTCCGACCGGGAAATGAAACCGACCATGCCCCCCTCGTCATCCACCACCGGCAGACCCGGCAATCCACTGTCCAACAACACGTTGGCCACCCGCCGAATATCGGTTTGAGGAGACACACTGGGCACGGGCGACCACATGATGGTGGCGACGCTTTGCGACATCAGTGAACGCCAGTCTTGCGGATTGCGCTCGGGCGAGGGCAGCGCATCCACTTTCATCAAATCGGCGCGGGACAAAAGACCTACCAGGGCACCATTCAAATTGACGACGGGAGCCTGTCCCAACCCTTCTTTGGCCAGAATCTGCCAGGCCTGAAAGACCGTGGCGCTGCTGGGCAAGGTGATGACCTCCGTGCTCATCAGGCTTTCAACGCGGGTCAGGGGTTGGCGTTGTGTTTCGGGCTTTTGGGTTTGCGTGTAACTCTCCACAGCGGCCCGATGCGCCAAATCCAGGGGCGGTGGCGGCAATCCTGCTGCGGCCCGCCTGACTGATTCCTCAAAATCACCCGTGCCAATCGACTCGGCCGCCTGGACCCGACCCACACGCGCTACCGGGTTGATCTGGCGAAGCTGCTCCAGCGAGCCCCGAAACACGCGCCCATCCACACCATACAACGAGAACATCAGCGCACCTCCGCCAGAAACAGGGCCTGCAAATCGTTCAGAAAATCGAAGCCGCGCACACTGGGCTTGACGCGTGCAAAGTCACGCTCTATCAAGCCTTTGCGCTCGGCCTCGTCCAGTGCCTTCTGAATTGCCGTGAGGGGGAGCCCCGTGCGCTCGGTAAATTGGGGCAAGGAGAACCCGTTTTTAAGACGCAGGACGTTGAGCATGAATTCAAACGGCAACTCATTGCGGCTGACCTCATCATCCTGCGCAATGCATTGACCTGCAAGGGCTTTTTCCATGTAAAGGCGCGGGTCACGAAACCGCACCTGTCGCACGATGCGGTGGGCGAAGCTGAGCTTGCTGTGCGCGCCTGCACCAATGCCAAGGTAGTCGCCAAACTGCCAATAGTTCAGGTTATGGAAGCACTTGTGCCCATCGCGTGCATAGGCTGACACCTCATACCGCTGCAAACCGGACTGGCCCGTCATGTCGGTGATCAGGTCCAGCATGTCATAGGCCAGGTCTTCTTCCGGAATGGCTGGCGGAAACTTGGCGAAATAGGTGTTGGGTTCGATGGTGAGGTGATAAATCGAGATATGCGGCGGCGCCAGTGACAACGCCAGCGTCATGTCCTGCGCCAGATCGCCCAGGGTCTGGCCCGGCAACGCGTACATGATGTCCAGGTTGAAGGTGTCAAACGCCCGGGCGGCTTCTTCCACCGCGGCCAATGCCTGAGCCCTGTCGTGTACCCGGCCCAGCGCCTGGAGGTTGGCATCGTTGAAGCTTTGCACACCGATGGACAGGCGCGTCACACCCGCTGTGCGAAACGCCCGGAACCGGTCTTTCTCAAACGTGCCAGGGTTGGCCTCCAGAGTGATCTCGCAGTCGGCTTCCAGACGAAGCCGCGCGCGGATGTCACCCAGCAATCGGTCAATGGCCGCGGGCGAAAACAGGCTGGGCGTGCCACCGCCAATGAATATGCTGTGGATCGTGCGGCCCCAGATCAGCGGCAAGGCCGCTTCCAGATCGGCCACCAACGCGTCAATGTAGCGCTGCTCGGGTACGTCTGACGGCCTCAATTCGTGGGAATTGAAGTCGCAGTACGGGCATTTTTTGAGGCACCAGGGCAAGTGCACGTACAGCGACAGTGGCGGCAGTGCCGCGAGTTGCAGCAGGCCGGGGCGCATGTAGTGCTGGATGTCCTTGAGCGGCCCGCCAGCATCTTGTGGCCCGGCCGGGGCGATGGGAATCATGGCAAGGTCAACCAGCGTTCGCGGATCAGTTCCTGCATGGCACGGGCTGCACGGCCACGGTGGCTGTTGGCATTTTTGACCTCGACAGGCAGTTGGGCAAAGGTTTGGCCGAATTCAGGAATCCACATGACCGGGTCAAAGCCAAAGCCGTTCTCGCCCATCGGCTCCCGGGCGATTTGGCCCACCACCCGACCCACAGCAATGAGCGGCTCGGGGTCGTCGGGAGAGCGCACTGCCACCAGCGTGCTCACGAGAGCAGCGCGACGGTTATCCACGTTCTTCATCTGGGCCAGCAGCGCAATGACGTTGTTGTCGTCACCCTTGGCCAACCCGAATTGCGTTGCGTAATAGGCGGTGTCTACGCCGGGCAAGCCATCAAAGGCATCCACGCACAGACCCGCATCATCAGCCATTGCCGCCAGCCCGGTGTGCTGGGCAGCGTTTCGGGCTTTCGCCAAGGCATTTTCAACAAAAGTGCGATATGGCTCTGGTGATTCGGGCACCCCCAGGTCGGACTGGCTGACCATTTCCAGCCCCAGCGGCGCAAACATGGCGTGCAGTTCTGCCAGCTTGCCCCTGTTATTGCTCGCCAGTACGATTTTCATGCTCGAAAGTGCCTGAAGTCCGCGTCAAATATCATGAGTTAGCTATCATTTTTGAATTGCCACGGGCAAAGCCATTTGCAGTGCTTCCTGCTGCATCACCATCAATTCGCCAATCCCTTTTTCGGCCAGCGACAGCAACGCGTCCATTTCAGCGCGGCTGAACGCAACACCTTCTGCCGTACCCTGCACTTCCACAAAGTGGCCAGCACCGGTCATCACGACATTCATGTCCGTATCACAGGCGGAGTCTTCCGTGTATTCGAGGTCGAGCAATGGCGTACCTTTCACGATGCCCACCGAGATCGCCGCCACTGGCGCAATGATGGGCGACGCGGTCAGCTTGCCCTGTGCAATCAACTTGTTCACGGCATCCTGCGCTGCCACGAATGCGCCCGTGATGCTTGCGGTGCGGGTTCCGCCATCGGCCTGCAACACGTCGCAGTCAAGCTGGATCGTGCGCTCGCCCAGCAATTTCAAGTCAAACACGGCCCGCATGGAGCGGCCAATCAGTCGCTGGATTTCCTGAGTGCGACCGCTTTGTTTGCCACGTGCGGCTTCGCGGTCGCTGCGGCTGTGGGTGGCGCGCGGCAACATGCCGTATTCGGCCGTCACCCAGCCTTCACCGCTGCCACGCTTGTGGGGCGGCACTTTCTCTTCCACCGAGGCGGTACACAGCACCTTGGTGTCGCCAAACTCGATCAGCACTGAGCCTTCAGCGTGAACGGTGTACCCCCGGGTGATACGCACCGGGCGCAGTTCATTGGCGGCACGGTTGCCGCTGCGTGGGTAGGAAGGCATGGAAAAGTCTCAAAAACGGTTGTAAAAACCAGTGTGCCGATCAAACCCGCCTGGCAGCCGAACGGCGAATGGCTTCGTTGATTTCGGCAATGGAACGCTCGATGGCGGCGTCATCCAGATCATCGATTTGTGAATCAAACGCATCAGCTTGTACGGTCGAGTCGAACACGCCATCGTCAATGTCATCGGTGGAAACGCGACCTGTGTCGGTTGTGACATCGGGCGTTTCCCACTCCAGTGCAATCACAGTCACGTTGTCACTGCTGGCGCCTGCCTTGTGGAGGGCTTGCTCCACAAGGTCGGGGACAGACGCTGCAACGGGCTTTTTGCTTAATTGGTAAGTGATCTCGGCATCAGGCACGCTGCTCCACAGGCCGTCAGAGCAGAGCATGATCCGGTCGCCCTGATGCAGGGGAATTGGCCCCGTGATGTCAAATTGGGGTTTGGTAGGCGAACCCAAACAGGTGAACAGAATATTGCGGTTCTTGTACTGAGGTGAGTGCTCCGGAATGAAGCCCCCTTTGTGTTGCTCCGCGTACGAGTGGTCACGTGTGCGCGCCAAAAGTTCGCCGTCTCGCACCAGATACAGCCGCGAGTCGCCGCAATATACCCAAGTGGCAGCACCGTCCTGCACCAGGACAGCGACCACCGTGGTGCGGGGTGTATCCGCCATGCCGCGGTCAATGGCATAACGCAAGATATTGCGATGGGCCGTCATGACAGCGGCGCTTAAAAAGCCGGGAACATCCTTGATGCCATGCTTGGCCTCATTCTGGTAGGCCGACGAAATTGCCTGCAGAGCCAATTGCGCCGCCACTTCACCTTCGGGATGACCTCCCATCCCATCTGCCAACAGAAAAATGCCGGAACCCCGGGTGTAGCTGTAGCCCATCCGGTCTTCATTTTTTTCGCGCCCACCCCGTCGACTGACCTGAAAAACAGAAAATTTCATTTGTCCTTGGCGCCGAAGTTGGTTGCAGTCTTCACGCTCTTTTTGGTGTCGGTCACGATGGTGTCAAACTGCATGCGTACTTTTTCTCCCACCGACAACTTGGTGTACTGGCGGGCACCTTCCCGGCTCAATTCTTTTTGCAACGCAAACACGGACTGGGGGCGCGACAGCGGGTCCAGGGCCATGCACCACTCCACCACCTCGATGAGGTTGTCTGAGTAGATGCCCCGCAAACGCGCCAAGGCAATGGCAATGCGGTCTTTTTCCTGCCGCTGGGGCGCCTCGTTCGGTGGGTAGCCCTGCATGCAGGCATACATGCAGGCGCCGATAGCGTAAATGTCGGTCCAGGGCCCCATCGAAGAGTCGCGCCGGTACATTTCGGGCGCAGCAAAGCCGGGCGTGTACATGGGGCGGATGAAATTGGCTTCCTTGCTCAGCACTTCACGGGCGGCACCAAAGTCAATCAGGACAGACTTGTTGTCATCCGTAACGAAAATATTCGCGGGCTTGATGTCCAGGTGCAACATCTTGTGCTGGTGCACGATGCGCAACCCGCGCAGAATTTCATCAAACAGGGAACGAATGGTGGACTCGCGAAACACCTTTTGTTGCTTGAGGTCGCGGGCCGTAATGATGAAATCCTGCAGCGAAGCGCCTTCCAGGTAATTCATCACCATGTAGACGGTTTCGTTCTCGCGAAAGAAATTCATCACGCTCACCACCGAGGGGTGGGAGATTTGGGCCAACGAGCGCCCTTCTTCAAAAAAGCTCTTCAGACCCAGACGGTACAGCGACAATTTTTCCGGCTGAACCTGCGGACTCAAGTCGCCTGATGCGCGCGACGCCAATGATGACGGCAAATACTCTTTGACGGCAACCTTTTGCCCTTCCGGGTCCAGGGCAAGGTAAACCACGCCAAACCCGCCAGCAGCTACTTTGCGGATGACGCGATAACCGCCGATGACAGTGTCTGGAGGTAGCGGAGCTGGTTTAGACTTCGTCATAAAATAATTTGAACGCCGGCCCGTTCAGGCCCTTCATCAGAAACAGGGCAGTACGACTTTTTCCCTTCCGCCCAGTCCGGGTGCCCTGGTTAACACCGCAACACTAACTTCGAGAATTTTCAATGCCAGTTTACAGCATGACTGGTTATGCCAGTGCCCAGCACAGCACCGCCACGTCGGGCACGGAAACAGACGCCAAGCCCGCGCCAACCGGGCAGTTGGGCCTGGAAATCAGGTCGGTGAACAGCCGCTTTCTGGACTTGTCGTTTCGCCTGCCCGAAGACCTGCGTCAACACGAACCGGCCTTGCGCGACTTGATCATTGCCAAGCTCAAGCGCGGCAAGGTCGAGGTTCGCGCGTCCATAGAAATGGCCAATGCCAACGCCATTGCCGACCCCAGCCCCAAGTTGCTGCAGCGCCTGAACACGGTTCAGGACAGCGTGAAGTCGTGGCTTCCGGACGCCCGGACCCTGAGCGTGGCGGACGTGATCCGGCTTGCATCCAGCGACCAATCGTCGGCTCGCGACTGGGGCCCCGCCATCCTGCCGCTGGCGGAAAAGGCCTTGAAGGAACTGCTTTCGGCCCGGCAACGTGAAGGGGCGCGACTGGCCACCATGCTGCTGGAACGCATCGCCCAATTGCGCGCGCTGGCAGCCCAAGCCGTTCCGCTGGTTCCCAAGCTGGTGGCACAGCAACGTCAACGCTTCATGGAGCGCTGGAGCGAAGCCATGGCTTTGGGCGAAGGCAGCATCGCACCGGAGGCCGCCCAGGACCGAGCACTGACCGAGGCCACGGCCTTTGCCATCCGGATTGACGTGGCCGAAGAAATCACCCGCCTGGACTCACACCTCGACGAGTTGGAGCGCCTTATTAAAAAGGGGGGGGAAATTGGCAAACGGCTGGACTTTTTGATCCAGGAACTTCACCGGGAAGCCAACACCCTGGGTTCCAAGTCGGCAGCGCTGGAGCTGACCCACATTTCGGTAGACATGAAAGTCCTGATTGAACAGATGCGTGAACAGGTTCAGAACATAGAATAGCGCTACCATTTGAATAGCAACCACAGCGACAGAACAGGGGCCACTGCTCATGGACTTTCCCGGCAATTTATTCGTAGTCGCTGCGCCCAGTGGCGCCGGCAAATCCAGCCTGGTCAAGGCACTGATGGAGTTGGACGCCAGGGTTCAGCCCTCCGTGTCTCACACCACCCGGGCACCCCGGGGCCAGGAAAAACACGGTCGCGAGTACTTCTTTGTCTCCGCCGCGGAATTTGATGCCATGGTGGCCGCTAACGCCTTTGTGGAATGGGCCAATGTGCACAACCACCGGTACGGCACTTCCAAAAAAGCGATTGAAGAACGCATTGCGCAGGGTGCCGACGTGATTCTGGAAATTGACTTTCAGGGCGCCATTCAGATTAAAAAAGTCTTTGCCAACGCCATTTGCATCTTTATCCTTCCTCCCAGCTGGGAGGAGCTTCGCTCCCGCCTTGAACGGCGGGCTGAAGACTCTGCCGAAACCATCGAAGTCCGCCTGAAAAATGCGGCCATCGAGGTCGCGCAAGTCAGCAAATTCGACTTCGTTATAATTAACGAAATGTTTGACCGGGCGCTTTTTGACCTGAAAGCAATCGTTCATTCACAGCGGCTTAAATATGCTGCTCAGCGCCGCGCCAGAGCCGACACCTTCAAGGCATTGCACATTCCTTGAACTTGGGGGCGACACTCAGCCTCTCAATGACCTCAATTTTCCGGAGAATTTCATGGCCCGTATCACTGTTGAAGACTGCCTGACGCAGATCCCGAACCGTTTCCAGCTCGTTTTGGCCGCCACCTACCGTGCCCGCATGCTGAGCCAGGGCCATACGCCCAAAATTGAGAGCAAAAACAAGCCGGGCGTTACCGCCTTGCGCGAAATTGCGGCCGGCAAAATTGGCCTTGAGATGCTGAAAAAGGTCCCCCTGTAAGTTCTTCGCGACCGGATTGAAAAGCACCGCTTGCGGTGCTTTTTTGTTGGTGAAGGCCCGTCAGGTCCCTGGGGCTTGGTGGCCACGCTATATTCAGGATATGAATTCTGGACTCAACACGCCCGATACACCTGCCAGGCCGTTGTCAAAGCGCCCGGCAGTCGACGTGCCCAGTGCGGCAGCTGTCAACGCAACCGCGGCGAGCTTCGCCAGCCTGACCGCCAAGCTGGACTACCTGTCCGGGTCGGACCTGGAAAAGGTCAGGTTGGCGTACCGGTTTGCCGACGAGGCCCATTTGGGCCAGTTGCGCAACAGTGGGGAACCCTACATCACCCATCCCATTGCAGTCGCTGCCCAATGCGCTGACTGGAAGCTGGACGCCCAGGCCCTGATGGCGGCACTGCTGCACGACGCCATCGAAGATTGCGGCGTGACCAAACCCGAGCTGGTGGAACGCTTTGGGTCGCCGGTGGCTGAATTGGTGGATGGACTCACCAAGCTGGACAAGCTTCAATTCAACACGCGGGAAGAAAACCAGGCTGAATCATTTCGAAAAATGCTGCTGGCCATGGCGCGCGATGTGCGGGTCATCCTGATCAAGCTGGCGGACCGGTCGCACAACATGCGCACTTTGTCAGACATGCCGCGTGACAAATGGGCGCGAATTTCTTCCGAAACGATTGAAATCTATGCGCCGATTGCGCACCGCCTTGGCCTGAACCAGACCTACCGTGAATTGCAGGATCTGGCGTTCCAGCATTTGCGCCCATGGCGCTATGCCATTTTGGCAAAAGCGGTCGCCAAGGCCAGGAGCCGCCGCCGGGATCTGATCCAGAAAGTACAGCGGGAAGTAGAAGCCACTTTCGCGGCCAACCACATGAAAGTGCGTATTGCCGGCCGCGAAAAGTCGCTGTATTCCATCTACAAAAAGATGAATGAAAAGCACCTGAGCTTTGCACAGGTGACGGACATCTACGGTTTTCGGGTACTGGTTCCGACCATCACCGACTGCTACACAGCACTGGGCATCCTCCATCAGCTCTACAAACCCGTACCGGGCCGTTTCAAGGACCACATCGCCATTGCCAAGCTCAATGGCTATCAGTCCCTGCACACCACGCTGGTGGGGCCATCCAGCGTCAACGTCGAATTCCAGATGCGCACCCAGGCGATGCATGTGGTCGCCGAGTCGGGTGTGGCGGCACATTGGCTCTACAAGGTCAACACGCCGGACGGTGTTACGCCTGACCGGCTGGGCTCCCAGTGGCTGCAGTCGCTGCTGGATATTCAGGATGAAACACGGGACGCTGCCGAGTTTTGGGATCACGTCAAGGTGGACCTGTTTCCGGACGCGGTCTATGTTTTCACGCCCAAAAGTCAAATTCTGGCTTTGCCCCGCGGTGCCACCGTGGTCGATTTTGCATATGCCATTCACAGCAATGTGGGTGACCACACTTTGTCGGCCCGGATCAATGGCGAGCAGGCTCCCCTTCGCACCGAGCTGAGAAACGGTGACGTGGTCGAAGTGGTGACAGATGTTGCAGCCACACCCAATCCAGCCTGGTTGAGTTTTGTACGAACGGGACGTGCCCGATCAAAGATTCGTCACCACCTCAAGACCATGGAGCATGAAGAGTCCGAGAGCCTGGGAGAAAAACTCCTGTGGCAGGCGCTGCGCTCCGAGGGCATCAACAAGTTCCCGGATGACGACCCAGCCTACCAGCACATTTGGGAAAAGCTTCTGCGTTTCACGGGCAACAAGACCCGGGTCGAGTTGTTGACCGACATCGGCCTGGGCAAGCGGATCGCCAATATTGTCGCGAAACGGCTGGTCGCCTTGCTGGCGGAAAACGGTGAGCGACCCGATGCGCTGACCCTGAGCCGCGAGCGATTTGTCACACAGGAGGCCAGCCCTGCCGGCCTGCTGACGCTGGATGGCAGTGAAAATGCATCGGTCAAATTCGCGACCTGCTGTCGCCCCTTGCCGGGAGATCCCATCGTCGGGTATCTGGGACGGGGTGAAGGCCTCGTGGTTCACATGGCCGATTGTCAGGTGGCCAAAAAACTCAAACACAAGGACAGCGAGCGCTTCATTGGTGTTGAGTGGTCAGATGAACCCGTTCGCCCGTTTGAAACCGAAATCGTGGTGACAGTCACCAACGGCAAGGGGGTGCTCGCCCGGGTGGCGGCGGCTCTGGCCAATGCAGAAGCCGACATCACCCGCATTGACATGACAGAAGAAGGTGTTCAGGACGTCGCTGAGCTTCGATTTTTGATTGCCGTGCGCGATGTTGCTCACTTCAATATCGCCTTGAAAAACCTGAAACGAACCGCCTCTGTTTTGAACATACGACGAACCAGCGCGACTTGATGCCTGGTCAGGCTGCGGTCAGACGGTGGGATCAACGCGCAGGTGGCGGATACCGCACGCGAATCACTTCAATGTCTTCCACGCCCGACGGTGTTTGGAGTTTTACTGAATCGCCTTCTCGCGCTTTCAACAGGGCCCGCGCAATGGGTGACACCCAGCTCACCTGATTCTGGGCGCTGTCTGCCTCGTCAATTCCGAGAATGGTCACGCTACGTTCCAACCCCGCTTCGTCGGTATAGGTCGCGGTAGCACCAAAGAAAATCTGGTCGCTGCCGAAGTGAACAGTCGGGTCAGAGATAACCGCAATTTCCAGGCGTTTGGTCAGGAAGCGGATGCGCCGGTCAATCTCCCGAAGGCGCTTCTTCCCATAGATGTAGTCGCCGTTTTCGGAACGGTCGCCATTGCTGGCAGCCCAGTGCACCACCTCGACAATTTTCGGACGTTCGTTGTCAATCAGGTCCAGCAATTCGGTGCGTATGCGCGCGTAGCCTTGCGGTGTGATGTAGTTTTTGCCACCCGCCGGCAGCGCGGCTACCGGCAATTCATCGTCGTCATCGGCGTCACTCTCTTTGGTGAAGGCTTTGCTCACAAAAAGCTCTCCAGTTAGATGTGGTGGCGGAAAATGGACACACAAAGAAAAACAGCCTAGAGGGACAAGCCTCTAAGCTGATGTTCTAGAACCGAAATTCTGGTGCGGCTGGCAGGAATTGAACCCACGACCCCTTGGTTCGTAGTTCTGCAGTCGTTTTTAAGTTGTTGATTCATAAGGGGCAGGTGCCGTCCGTTCCAACATATTGTGCACTGTTTTGCGGGGAAATTTGGGGGCCACTCCCCGCAGAATCCCCACCATTTTTATTAGCCACGTAGCGCGGCCATCAGATCATCGAAGGTCGCCTCGACCCGTGCCAAATCGCCCGCGAACTCCCAGTTGCCCGGCTGCCTGGATGCCTTCACCGCGTGCGAGTCAAGTTCCTTGCCCAGGGCATCGACCAGCTGCTTGATACGCGCCTGGCGGGCAGCGTATTCGGTCTGGGCGGCGGTCATGCTGCACCGCCTTGCTTGGCTGCCACTTGGCCAGCTTCAAACGCTGCCTTCAAGGCCGCTTCAATGTTCCAGACCCCGAGGTCATGAAAATCAAGGCCGTCTGAATTTCGGGCAGCAAGCGTCTCAAGGCCGAGGTGCTTGCGGGCGATCTGCTCAAGGGTTTGTTGCGTGGTCATTTGTGCGGCTCCTGGTGGGTTTGTTTCAACACCGCCAGTACCGCTCTGTTGGGCTACGCCAGCAAGTGATATTTGAATATCCCGACTGACGTGGTCTGACACTGATCAGAACAGCCCAGGTGGCTCATTGGCCACGTCCCAGTTGCTGATCAGCAGCTCCATGCGGTCCACGCCCTGGCCACCACCCACGGTGTATTTGATAGGCACCTCGACAGTGTGGAAGCCTGCAAAGCAACGGCGGATGTCCGGGTGGTCATTGATGCTCAGCAACGCCTTGCCCTGCATGCTTGCGCATGGTCTTGGCCATGGCCTCGTACTCAGCCCAGGGGAACGGCACGCCATAGCCTTCAGTTTCCCAGTAGGGTGGGTCCATGTAGAAGAAGCTGTGCGGCCGGTCGTACCGACGTATGCACTCCTTCCAGTCCAGCCGCTCGATGTAGGCGCTGGCCAGGCGCAAGTGGGCCGCGCTGAGCTGCTCCTCAATGCGCAACAGGTTCACCGCCGGTGCAGTGGTGGCCGTGCCCCAGCTCTGGCCCTGCACCCGTCCGCCAAAGGCCTGGTGCTGCAGGTAGTAGAAGCGGGCCGCACGCTGAATGTCGGTCAGCGTCTCGCTGGGCGTGACCTGCAGCCACTTGAAGACCTCGCGGCTGCTGAGCGCCCACTTGAACTGGCGCACGAACTCCTCCAGGTGATTCTTCACCACGCGGTACAGGTTGACCACGTCGCCGTTGATGTCGTTGATGACCTCGACCTCGGCCGGCTGCCGCAGGAAGTACAGCGCTGCACCGCCGGCGAACACCTCGACGTAGCAGGTGTGGGGCGGGAAGCGCGGGATGATGGTGTCGGCCAGGCGGCGTTTGCCGCCGAGCCAGGGGATGATTGGTGATGCCATTGTGAGGGTGTCCAGGTGGGTTGTTACACTGGCCCCGCCTCCCGGGAGGTGGCAGGGCCTTGGCTGGCTCACAGGTCGTGATCTGTGGATTGGCGGCTGGTCAGGGGTGTTGACGCACTCCTGGCCGGTCGCTCTGTCTTTACACCAGGTGTAAAGACGGAATGCGAAACTTTCAGGCCTCACATTCCCGGTAAACGAAAGTCGATGTCACGGCGGCGCTCTCACTGCGAGGGCGTCTGCCCTGCAGCTGGCGTAGGCGACGTTGATGGTGTCGGCTTCGAGCTGGAGTCGCTGAAGTAGTCCGCTAAGCTCTGCTGAAAGTAGCCCACCGGCTTCGGCTCCGTCTGCTGGACGATCACCGGGAGCGCTGGCAACTGCACCTTGGGCGCTATCACCACCGCCCCCACATCCGGTTGCGTGAGGGTCGCGCAGCCGACCAGCTGGGCCAGCAAGCACACGCAGGCGAGTAGACAAATCAGTGATGGTTTTTTCATGGTTGGCATCCTTGAGGTTTTGGGAATCGGTGAAGGCCTGCAGGGCTTGCTCAGCCGTGCGGGTTTTGGCGGTTTCGGTAGCAAGCAGAGTGGCCGCTTCCGCTTTTTTCTTTTCAATGGCAGCTTCGTAGGTGGCCTTGGTAACCCGCACACCCTTGAGGTACTGGTAGTGGCCAAAGCCCAGGAAGGCAGCGCCCAGGGCAAGCACGGACACCAGGAACGCGATGATTTTGAGTTGAATGCTCATGCTATGGCCTCCCCTGCCAGCTCGGTCAGACGCTCCCGATCCGCCAGGCCGATCAGCCCTCCATTCACGCGCTGGGTCACCTTTTCGGGGTCGCCCAGCAAGCTATCGGGAATGCGGTCCTCCCACCAGTGGATACAGGCCTCCAGGGCAAAGCGTGGTTGCTCCAGCAACTCGGGGTTGTTGACCAGGTCTTGACCCATCAGGTTGCCCACGTGCACATAGTTGTCATAGCCTGTAAGGCCGATGGGTGTACGTGCGCGGTATCTCCAGCCGTCCCCTGGCGCTGTGTTGCCCATGCGCCCACCGTACACGCGGTTGGCCAGTGCCTC
>CAVVSV010000009.1:0-14909 GCA_963750805.1 uncultured beta proteobacterium | reverse complement strand
ATGCGTGGCGCCTGCCATTCGAGCGGGCTTGGCGGGATCACAACACAACGGGGCAGTAGCGGGCCCGGGGACGTGCCTTCGCGCTGTCCCACGATTTTTCGAGCTCATGTGTAATTTGTAGCTGCTGCGTGCGCTGTCGCACAGAACCTTTTCGTCGTACCGCAGATAAACAGGGTCACGACGAGTGGCCGCTTCGAAAATTTGAGTTTTTGCCTCCTAGTAATTAGCGGGCCAATTTTTCCACCGTCGTGAATTTTTGCAACGCGCAATTCACCAGACCAGGAAAAACGATGAAAAACTTAAAAATCTATTCTCGACCAGCATGCTGGTTTTTCCGGCTTTGATAGCTGTCACTATGGCAGGTTGTGGCGGAGGTGGGGGCGGTTCAGGAATCACCGTTTCGCCTGGAGCCACCGTAGTGCCGGGCGCAGTCGGGGCAGCAGGTGGAACCGCTGCTGACCCAACCGTGAGGTACTCATCACCCTCGAATCTGGCGACAAATGTTCCAACGAGCCAAAAAGCAGGCATCGCCACTTCAGTCGTCGCCATCTTCAGTCAACCCATGAATCCCCTGACGATCACCTCGGTGCCCGCGGGAAGCGTGACGACATTCACTGTGAAGACCACAGGTGGCAATGTCCCTGGCACGGTGACCATGAATGCGGCCAATACGGTGGCGACATTTATGCCTACAGCGTCCGCGTTAACTCCGAACACAAGTTATACGGCAACGGTATCGACAGCCGCTACAAATGCCACTGGCACAGCCATGCTCAATCCAGTTGCCTGGACGTTCACAACCAAGGCGACGGCATCTGTGGGCCTTTCTCCCGTTAACCTCGGCACGGCCGGCAATTTCGCCATTTTGTCCAAATCCGGCATCTCGACTGTGCCTAGCTCAGCGGTAACTGGCGACATTGGTGTGAGCCCAATTTCCCAAACAGCAATTACCGGGTTTGCCACGACAACGGATGCGTCAAATGCGTTTGCGAGGTCGAACCAAGTTGTAGGGAAAATTTACGCCGCAGACTATTCTGCGCCAACACCTGTTTACTTGACGACTGCCGTGGGTGATATGGAAATTGCCTACACCGATGCAGCAGGACGAACCTTGCCGGACTTTACAGAGCTTGGCGCGGGTGAGGTAGGTGGGCTGACTTTGGTGGCCGGCCTTTATAAATGGGGCACTACAGTTTCCATATCAACCAACGTTACGTTGTCAGGGAGCGCCTCGGATGTCTGGATTTTTCAAGTGTCCGGTGATCTCATTCAAGCGGCCGCCACGAACGTGATACTGGCCGGTGGCGCTCAGGCAAAAAATATCTTCTGGCAAGTCGCCGGAGGCTCTGGCGTAACGATCGGAACGACAGTCCTCGTTTTGAAGGTGTATTGCTAACAGCGAAAGCGATCAATCTGCGCACTGGAGCCGGTGCCAACAGCCGGTTTCTGGCGCAAACAGCCGTCAACCTGCAGCAGAACACGGTAACCCAGCCTGCCCCATAAGCCACTGAAGCAAAGAGGAAAGGACCAAGGCCCTCAGCCTTGGTCCGTCTGGAGACAGATCGATCGCCTGAATTTGTTGAGCGCCCCAATTTGGCGAAGACAGCACCATTCCAGGCGTTAGGGTGATGTAGCAGACGCCGGTCGTCTTGATTTCGTCTTTTAAAAGTGCAAGTGACCCCCACAAACGCGCAGTGTTCACAGATGCTTGCAGGCGAGGGGTGACTTAATCAATTGTGTGATGGCCGATGGGCCTTGCCCAGAATACGCCCACCCCGAAATAGTAAGACGAATCCAACCTGACATCGCAGAGTAAATATCAACAGACATTTAATCATCATACGAAAGTATGGTTCACCCTAATGGCGTGAACGGCAAGCTGCGATTAAGCTGCAATCTCTAATAATTTTTTGGAGATGACAATGGCTGTTCGTTCCGACTTTACCCGTCGATCACTGGTTATCGCCGCTGCTGGCACATTGGCTGGCATGGCACTCACGTTGGCTGCCACATCCGCTGCAGCGCAGGGCTTTCCCACTCGCCCAGTGACGTTGATCGTGCCGTGGGGCGCGGGTGGCGGTACCGATGCCACGGCCCGCATCATTGGCAGTTTGATGGAAAAGGAACTGGGGCAGCCCTTCACCGTGGTGAACCGGACGGGCGGCAGTGGCGTGGTGGGGCATTCGGCCATTGCATCCGCAGCACCCGATGGCTACACCATTGGCATGGCCACGGTGGAGATTGGCATGATGCATTGGCAGGGGCTGACTGATCTGACCGGCGCCTCCTACACCCCCATTGGATTGGCGAATGCAGACCCCGCAGGCGTTCAGGTGCGGGCAGATTCTCCTTATAAAACCGTCAATGATTTGTTGGCGGCCATCAAGGCCAACCCTGGAAAATTCAAGGCCTCAGGTACCGGGCAGGGTGGCATTTGGCACTTGGCCATTGCGGGCCTTTTGCGCGATCAGAAGATTGACCCTGCGGCTCTGCCCTGGGTACCCAGCAATGGTGCTGCACCTGGCTTGCAGGACATGATTGCGGGCGGTGTGGAAGTGGCTCCGGTGTCCTTGCCCGAAGCGCGTGCCTTGATCGATGCCGGCAAGGTGAAAAGCCTGGCGATCATGAACGACAAACCGTCCGCCTTGTTCCCTAACGTGCCCACGCTCAAGTCTGCCATTGGCAGCGACTGGACCATGGCGGCCTGGCGCGGCCTGGTGGCCCCCAAAGGCATTCCGGCGGAAGCCCGTGACAAGCTTGCTGCGGCGCTGAAAAAAGTGGTCGCCAGCAAGGACTACACCGATTTCATGAGCAAGCAAGGTTATGGCGTGATTTACGCTGCACCCGATGACTTTGCCAAATTCATGGCCAAGTCCGACACCGAACTGGGTGCCACCATGAAAGCCGTGGGTCTGGTCAAGTAACGCGCAACCCTGACAGTAACTCCCCATGAAATTGAATGACGCAATCTTTGGTCTGCTTCTGCTGGTGCTGGGTGGCACGGTGCTGGGCATGGTGCAGAGCTTTCCCAAAATACCGGGGCAACAGGTAGGACCCGCCCTGTTTCCCGGCCTGATTGCGGTGGGTTTGTGCGTGGGGGGGCTGATCCTGGTGGTGCGGGGCTGGAATGCGCGGGCCAGCCAGCCCTGGTTTGCGTGGGAAGACTGGGTGTCATCGCCCCGTCATCTCACGGGCTTTCTGGTGCTTGTGGGCTCCGTGGTGTTCTACATGCTGGTGTCGCAGCGACTGGGCTTTCTGATCAGTTCCGCCCTCATTTTGACGTCGTTGTTTTATGTATTGAAAGTGCCATTGGCGCGTGCCGTGCTGATTGCGGCGATTGCCACCCTGGTCATTCATTTCGCCTTTTACAAGCTGCTTCGCGTGCCCTTGCCCTGGGGTGTGTTGACCAATTACGCCTGGTAAATCCGGCCTTTCGTTTCAATTCCAGGAGTTAACGCGTGATGTGGACAGCTATTGGCCAGGCTTTTGCCATGGTTTTCGACCCCTACACCTTGATGGTGATGGTGCTCGCTTCGTTATACGGTCTGTTTGTGGGGGCTGTGCCGGGCCTCACGGCCACCATGGCCACAGCACTGCTGGTGCCGGTGACGTTTTTTATGGCGCCGATTCCTGCTGTCGCTGCCATCGTCACCGCAACCGCCATGGCCATTTTCTCGGGGGATATTCCTGGATGCCTTTTGCGCATTCCGGGCACCCCGGCATCTGCTGCGTACACCGATGAGGCCTTTGCCATGACGCGCAAAGGGCAAGCCGAAATGGCGTTGGGCGCTGGTCTTGTTTTCTCTGCCGTTGGCGGATTGTTCGGCACTTTTGTGTTGATTGTTGCGGCGCCAGTGCTGGCGGACTTCGCCACCAAATTCAGCTCATTTGAATATTTTTGGCTGGTACTGCTGGGCCTAACCTGCGCCGTGTTCATCACGTCTGACCGGCCGCTCAAGGGCTTGATCACCCTGTTTCTGGGCTTGCTGGTCGCTTGTGTGGGACTGGGCAACCCGGCTGGATTTCCCCGGTTCACCTTCGGCAACACCGAGATGATGGGGGGCATCGGCATGATTTCCATGATGATTGGCATGTTCGCCATTTCAGAAATCATCCGTTATGTGGTGGACACCAGCCCGCCCGCTGAACTGGTGGTGGAGCAGGTGGGCAATGTGCTCAAGGGCCAGTGGACCCTGGCCAAGAAATACCCCATGCAGATTTTGCGCGGCAGCGTTCTTGGCACGGCGGTAGGGGCCTTGCCAGGTGCCGGCGCCGACATTGCAGCCTGGATGTCTTATGCCATGAGCAAAAAGTTTTCCAAAGAGCCCGAAAAATTTGGAACCGGCCACGTCGAGGGCATTGTGGAAAGCGGCTCGGCCAACAACAGCGCACTGGCAGGCGCATGGATTCCGGCGCTCGTGTTTGGCATTCCCGGTGACTCGATCACCGCCATCGTGATTGGCGTGTTGTACATGAAGAACATGAACCCCGGTCCGTCGTTATTCACCACCAACCCGCAAAACATTTACGCGGTGTTTCTGATCTTCATCCTGGCGAACATCATCATGATCCCGCTGGGTATTTTGTGCATCAAGGTGGCACGGCGCATTTTGAAGGTGCCGCGCAACGTCCTGATGCCGGTGATTCTGGTGTTCTGTATGGTGGGCACCTTTGCCATCAACAACACGCTGTTTGACATTGGTGTCATGCTGACGGCAGGGCTGATTGCCTATTTGCTGGAAGAAAACAAGTTCCCGATTGCACCGGCCATTCTGGGTGTGGTCCTAGGCGGCATGCTGGAAGAAAACTTCATCACCTCCATGATCAAGTCAGACGGCAATATGCTGGCATTTTTTGCCCGGCCGATTGCAGCCACTCTGGCTGTGCTGACGATACTGATCTGGATCACGCCGCCGCTGATGGCGTTGCTAAGGCCCAAGAAAGTGATTTCCAGGGTTTAGATAAAAAAATTACCTGAAGTCCCCGTCGATCATGGATAGTTTGCTACTTAAAACGTAGCACAAGACAGGAAGTCTTCAGGCAAGCGCAGGCGGCATGGTGACCCCCAGCTTGTCTGCCCAGGGTGCCAGCATCGGCATGATGGCGGGATACAAAGCAACACCAACCCGCCTTTGATTGTCTGCCAGTGTGAGCCCTTTTTCACCCGGCGTTCTGACGGGCACCGCGGGGTTTGCCGGGCGCGAGGCGTGGCATTGGTCGGCCACTGCACCCAGTTGACGGGTAAATGCATCCAGCCCGGCAAAGGCGCGCGGGTCGATGATTTGAAGGTACACCGTGGCGCCCCAGCCCTCGCGCGGGTCGGCACGGCCATGACCGGCCAGCCCCCCCGTCAGGGCTTCTACCAGCAGCGTAAGTCCGTAGCCTTTGTGGCCCGAGTCCATGCCCCCGAGCGGCAGGATGGTGCCCTTGGGTTCGGCAAACAAGACACCCGGGTTGTGGCTGGGCGCACCGTGGCCGTCCATCACCCAGGCCGCTGGCAAGAGTTTGCCTTCGCCATGCAGGCGGTTGGTCAGGCCATTGGTGGTGGCGGAAGTTGACACGTCCATCAACACGGGAGGGCGTTCGGTGGATGCCGTCGATGCAGGAAATCCTGCCGATATTGGGTTGGGTGTAAACACGGCGTCCAGCCCCCCAAACGGAGCCACGCTGGCTGAATTCGAGTCTGAGCACGTCAGGATCATCACCAGACCCTGGTCTGTGGCACGCTTCAAAAATGCGGCCAGACAGGCAATGTGATGGCTTCGACGAATCACCACCGTGCAGGTGCCCTGGGAGACGGCGCGGGCCGTCGCCAGTTCCATGGCTTTGAGCACCAGCCAGGGGCCGGGCAGGCGTTGACCGTCCCAGGTCAAGGCAGCAGGGAAGTCGGATACAACGACCGGATTGCCTTCCTTGCGCATGCTGCCCGTTTCCAACTCTTTCAGGTAGGGGCCCAGCAGGGCCAGGCCATGGGTGGTGTGGCCCATCAAATCGCCTTCGAGCAGGATGTCAGCGATGGCCTGTGATTTCTCGGCGTCAAGCCCGGATTGGGTCAGCAGTTGAAGCGCAAATGAATTGAGGGTTTTGGCGTCGTATCGTACAGCAGCGTCGTGCATGAGGTTCCAGTGATCAGGGCGTTGTGACGAGGAGCGAGTCGTCAAAAAAATGCAGGTTGTTGCGGCCTCTGGCCTTGGCGGCATACATGGCCAGGTCGGCCTGTTTCAAAACCTCGGCAGAGGTGTGCTGCATGCCGGTGAAAAGCGTTGCGCCAATGCTCGGTGTGCAGGTATGGCGATGATGACCCAGCAGATAGGGTTCATTCAGCGTGGTCAAAATCTTTTGCCCCACGGTATTGGCGTGAGCCTGGGCGTGACTGACGGAGTCACTCAGGTTGGTGATCAAAACCACAAACTCGTCACCTCCCAGGCGTGCCACCGTGTCCACGGCGCGCACCACGTTCAGAACCCGACCGGCCACCTGTTGCAGCAGCTGGTCGCCCATGGCGTGACCGAGCGTGTCGTTCAGGTGTTTGAAGCGGTCCAGGTCCATGAACAGCAGGGCGCCGCTGCGTTTGTCCCGCACGCTGGCGTTCAGGGCCTGGTGCAGGCGGTCCATCAGTAAGCGCCGGTTGGGCAGTCCGGTGAGTGCATCCTGAAACGCCAGGTGACGAATCGCTTCTTCGGCCTTTTTTCGGGCCGTGATGTCCATCAGCGTACCCACCATGCGCATGGGGGCGCCCTGGGCGTTGGTTTGCACCACTTTGCCCCGGCTGCTGAGCCAGATCCAGTGCCCGTCGGCATGGCGGGCGCGGTACTCAGCCTCAAAAAAGGGCGTGCGGTTCTCCAGATGCTGGGCCATGTCGTTCAGGGCTGCGGGCAGGTCGTCGGGGTGGATCAGGTCGCTCCAGAATCCACCTTCTTCAAAAGCATCAACCGGCAAGCCCAACATGGCGCGGGCCCGCGCGTCGAGCTGGTAGGACTGGGCAAAGTCAAAACTCTGCGCCCACAAACCCAGCTCGGTGCTGATGATGGCCAGTTCAAACTGCTCGCTGGTGTCCCGCAGGCGGTCTTCAGCCTGCTTGCGCTGGGTGATGTCGCGCCCCATGCCCAGAACCCCGGTGATCTCGCCTTGCGCGTTGCGCATGGGGGCCTTGATGATTTCATAGGTGCCAATGTCTTCCCCCCGGGCGCTGTGCAATTCCTCCTCAAAGGACGCGGGTTGCCCGGAATGAAGGGCAATCTGGTCGGTGCTTGACAGCTGCCGCGCCATGGCGTTTCCGGCAAATTGCTCGTCTTTCTTGCCGATGATGTTTTGGGCGTCTTCACCGAACTGGCGTTCAAACGCCGCATTGCAGGCCTGGTAGGTGCCCTGGGCGTCTTTCAGCCAGACCAGATCGGGGATGGTGTGAATCAGGTTCAGGAACAAATCGGCGTTTTCACGCAACTGGCCCTGCGCATGGTGCTGCTGGGTGATGTCTTCCACCGTTCCCTCAAAACAAATCACCTCTCCATCGTCACCCCGCACCACATGGGCATGTTCACGAACCCAAATGCGCTCGCGGGTGCGGTGGCGATACACCTCTGACACGAAATTCACCAGCTGACCGTCGGCCAGCATACGGGCCTTAAACTCATCGCGCCGCCCTGGCAATACATACCAACTGGAGGCCAAATCATTGACATCGGCCAGCATTTCAGACTCACTGGAGTATCCGTTGATGCGAACCAGCGCGGCATTGGCGCGCAGTTGGCGTCCATCGGTAGAGCTGCGATAGGCCCCGATGGGCAGCAGTTCGAATAGCGTCGAAAAATCGGGGTCCGTCATGGGTGAAATTCTCCGGTCCGCAAGTGGTATCGATCGGCTTGGGCAGTTTATCGCAGGCCATTGCCTCATTGGGTGCGGGCATACCCTTTTATAGGTATCGAAATGACTGCAACCTTACAATTGGGGCCACACCGGAAAGCCCCATGAACGCCCCAGCCTCCATCGCTCGCGATGTTTCCATTTCTGCTCGCGATGTCTCTTTTTTTCCGCGCGCCGCGAAGCCGCTAACCAGCTATCGCAAGTATTGGGCCGCGCGTTTTGGCACGTCCAAATTTTTGCCCATGTCCCGCCATGAAATGGATGTGCTGGGCTGGGACAGTTGCGACATCATTCTGGTGACGGGGGACGCTTATGTGGACCACCCCAGTTTTGGCATGGCCGTGATTGGTCGCATGCTCGAAGCACAGGGTTTTCGCGTGGGCATCATTGCCCAGCCCGACTGGACCAGCACCGACGCTTTCAAGGCACTGGGCAAACCCAACCTGTTTTGGGGGGTGACAGCGGGCAACATGGATTCCATGATCAACCGCTACACGGCAGACCGCAAAATCCGCAGCGACGATGCCTACACGCCTGGGGATGTCGGTGGCAAACGGCCCGATCGTGCCGCCATCGTGTACAGCCAGCGCTGCCGCGAAGCTTTCAAGGACGTGCCCATCATCCTGGGCGGGATTGAAGGCAGTTTGCGGCGCATCGCCCATTACGACTACTGGAGCGACAAGGTGCGCCGCAGCATCGTGGTGGACGCCAAGTGTGACCTGCTGTTATACGGCAATGCAGAGCGCGCCATTGTTGAGATTGCGCACCGCCTGGGTGCCAAAGAGCCCGTGCAAAGCATCACGGATGTGCGTGGCACCGCCTTTGTGCGCCGCAGTGATGACGATTCGCGCCTCGGATGGCTGGAAATCGACTCCCGCAGCGTGGACGAGCCCGGCCGGGTGGAGTCGCACATCAACCCCTACCAGACCACCTCGGAGCAGGCAGCCGGGCAGGGCAGCAGTTGCGCCAAGGAAGACGATGCAAAAAACATAGCAAACTCTTCAATAGGGACGGGGACTTCGGTCACTTTATCTTCGCAATCTGACAGCGGAACGACGATTCAGCCCATTCAATTTGTTGCCAACCCGGCCTTATATGGCAAGGGCAGCGTCAAGGTGCCGCCGCGTGACCGATCGGTGATTCGACTACCCAGCTACGAGCAGGTCCGTGCTGACCCGGTGCTCTATGCCCACGCCAACCGGGTGCTGCATCTGGAAACCAACCCGGGTAACGCCCGTGCTCTGGTGCAATCGCATGGTGAGGGTGTGACAGCCCGCGACGTGTGGATCACCGCGCCCCCCATTCCTCTTACGACGGCCGAGATGGATTTTGTGTTCGACCTGCCCTATGCCCGCAGCCCACATCCAGCCTATGCCGATGAAAACGGCAGCCACGAGCACGCCACCAAAATCCCGGCCTGGGAGATGATCCGGTTCAGCGTGAACATCATGCGGGGCTGTTTTGGTGGTTGCACGTTTTGCTCCATCACCGAACACGAGGGCCGCATCATCCAGAGCCGCTCGGAAGACTCGGTCATCAAGGAAATCGAAGACATCCGCGACAAGGTCAAAGGCTTTACCGGCACCATCTCCGACCTGGGCGGACCCACCGCCAATATGTACCGCCTGGGCTGCAAGAGCCCCGAGATTGAGGCCGCCTGCCGCAAGCCCAGTTGCGTGTATCCGGGCATTTGCTCCAACCTGACCACCGACCACAACCCGCTGATTCACATGTACCGCCGGGGCCGTGCGCTCAAGGGCATCAAGAAGATTTTGATTGGCTCGGGCCTGCGCTACGACCTGGCTGTGAAAAGCCCGGAATATGTGAAAGAGTTGGTGTCCCACCACGTGGGCGGGTATCTGAAAATTGCGCCGGAGCACACCGAACAGGGCCCGCTCACCAAAATGATGAAGCCCGGCATTGGCAGTTATGACAAGTTCAAGACACTGTTCGAGAAATACAGCACCGAGGCAGGCAAAAAGCAGTTCCTGATCCCGTATTTCATCGCCGCCCATCCGGGCACCAGTGATGAAGACATGATGAATCTGGCAGTGTGGCTCAAGAAAAATGGTTTCCGGGCCGACCAGGTGCAAACCTTTTACCCGTCGCCCATGGCCACTGCCACGGCCATGTACCACACCAACCGAAACCCGCTGCGCAAGATCACGCGCGACAGCGAGACAGTGGACATCGTGCGCGGAGACAAGCGCCGCCGCCTGCACAAGGCCTTTTTGCGCTACCACGATGCCAACAACTGGCCGTTGCTGCGCGAAGCCCTCAAAACCATGGGCCGGTCTGATTTGATTGGCAATGGCAAACATCACCTCATTCCCACTTACCAGCCTCTGGCTACGGATGGCGGCTACACCAGTGCGCGCAAGAAGAACTCGACGGTAGCAGCCAAGCCATCGGCTGTCATCAAGGGTCGCATCCTGACCCAGCATACCGGTTTGCCACCCCGGGACAACGGCGCAAGCAAAAGGCCTGAGTCACCCGTCAAAAAGGCTGGAAGTCCCCGTCGTTAGTGAATAGTTTGCTATTTTTGTTGTAGTGTTTGGTACCTTGAGGCATCAGCCCGTCTGTTCGTTGGCGCACAGACCGAGAAGGTCAAATTGATTAAGGTCATGGTTTTGCCATGACGAAGCATCCTCCTCGAAAGTTACAAGTTTCCAAAACACAGATTGACTCGCTGACCCAGGTATGGGGCCCCACCGAACACGTCAAGGAGTGCATTGAGCAGTGCGCCGAGGAGCTTTGCTCCGTCAACTCGCAGTTGAAGCAGGAAGTACGTGCCCAGGTTGATCAACCAGGACTCGACACGGCCATCAAGAGCAGCAAGATCATTGAAGCCAAGGTGCAAAATGTCGCCGACCAGTTGGCCGAGGTGAATGAGGCGCTGGAGTCCGAAGTGCAATCGCGGCATAACGTGGAGGCAGTCCTTAGGCGGATCGCACCCAACGTGCCGCCTGACCATGGGTAGGCGCTCCTTGTCCGGCATCTGGAAGCAGGCAGTGCGGCGTCAAGTGAGTGCTTTGACCCGTCGTGCCTTGCGCGCCAGCAAAAAGGTGGTGAAGCGGGCAATTAAAGCCCCTACCAATGGCCCGACACAGCGTCTTGTCCGCAATTCGAATTGGCTCTCAGGTGTCGCGACCAGCGCAGCCGGCCGACGGCGCTATCACCTCTACAAACCCGCTTCAAAACCAGATTCAGGCGGCTTTCCACTCCTGGTGATGCTGCATGGCTGCAGCCAGGACGCACGCAGTTTTGCCAGCAGCACGCGCATGAACAATCTGGCCGAGGCCACCGGCTTTATGGTTCTTTATCCCGAGCAGGACCGACTATCGAATATCCAATCCTGCTGGAACTGGTTTGACACCCGCGCGGGTCGTGCCCAAAGGGAAATCGCCAGCATTCATGCAGTCATCGACAAGGTGTGTGCCACCTCACCCATCGACAAGGCAAGCCTTGTGGTTGCCGGTTTATCCGCGGGCGCCAGCATGGCTGCCATGGTGGCGCTGGATCAACCAGAGCGGTTCCTTGCCGTGGCCATGCATTCCGGTGTGGGGCCGGGAATGGCAGATTCAACAGCGACAGCGTTGGCCGCCATGCGGGGGCGTACCGCCAAAGCGCCCCCGGGACTGAATGCTCCCCCGGCCAGATTGCCGCCCCTGCTGGTGATTCAGGGTGAGCGCGATACGGTGGTTGATTCATCGAATGGCAGACTCACAGCCGGGCGGTGGGCTGAAGCAGCCGCGGCAACCGAGTCACCCCCCAGGGTTGTCCAGCGTGGCAAGCGGTATGCCATGACACTTTGCGACTGGAAAAAGGGCCGGCGGGTTTTTGTCACTCTGGCCGATGTAACGGGATTGGGCCACGCCTGGAGCGGCGGCGCGGCCTCGCAGCCTTTCTCGGATCCCGCAGGGCCCGATGCGTCACGCATGATTTGGTCCTTTGCCCAGCGGGAACGAATGCGCCGCGATGGATTGGCTAATATTGGGTCTCCAAGGAGCATTTCCCCATGAACGCACGTCCACTGACCCCCGAAGAAGCCTTTCACAGCCCCACCGTTTTGTCCCTGCGTGCCGACCTGGCCCTGGCATTGCGCGCAGCGGCTTACCATGGCCTGAGTGAAGGGATCTGTAACCACTTCAGCGTTGAAGTGCCAGGCAACAAAAACCAGTTTTTACTGAATCCACGGGGCCTGCACTGGAGCGAGGTGCAGGCCGATGACATCGTGATGATCGACAGCGACGGCCATCAGTTGGCTGGGCGGCACCCGGTGGAGCCAACCGCCATGTTCATCCATGCGGCCGTACATCGCATTGCCGGCAAGGCCTGCGTGCTGCACACGCACATGCCGTATGCCACGGCCTTGACGTTGACAGCCGCGCGAGCGCTGGACACCAGGCTGTCGCAAGGTGCAATCCGGTTTTATGGGCGGGTGGCAGTGGATGCGAATTACAACGGCCTGGCGCTGGACATGGCCGAGGGCGAGCGCATTGCCCGTGCCATGGGCGATGCAGACGTGGCTTTTTTGGGCAATCACGGTGTGGTGGTGTGCGGCGACCGCATCGACTACGCCTATGACGACCTGTACTACCTGGAGCGTGAATGCCAGCTGCAAGTGCTGGCAGCCAGCAGCGGGCATACATTGATGCCGCTGGATGATGCCCTGGCCGCGCGGGTGGCAGAGCAGATCAAAGGTGAGCGCCTGCAATCCGAGCTGTTTTTTGCCAGTCTGAGACGAACGCTGGGCTGATTCTCAAAAGACATATTGGACCCGAAGGGACAACATGTTGCCCTTGGACCCATAAACGGAGCCCATCAGGTAAGCCAATTGGTATTTGATGGCTTCGTCCCCCTTCAGCGCCAGCTGCTGGGGTACGTGGCGCCCACCTCGTTACCGATGTGGCTGACATACAGCTCGGTGTACCAGCGTTTTGTCACCCCATAACCAAAACCGATTTCAGGCGAGATGACGTCAGGCTTTCCGGACTGCTTGACTGTCCAGTAGCGGAAATCAAGGCTCCGCTGGCCTTCGTTGTCATAAACCGACACCAGGTAATAACCGGGGTCAGCCCAAACGCAAACCGGCATCATCAGAAGCAGGACGGCAACCAGCAAGGCAGGCATTTTTGATCTCCCTGGGTGGTGAGAGTCAACCGACGATTCAACTCAAGGGAGCGGGTTTGCCAGCACAAATCGGTTGCGCCCTTGTTCCTTGGCAGTGTACAGCGCCTCATCGGCCGCCTTGACCAGCATCTGCGAGTCCTGCCCGGGTTGCGGCTTCATGATTGCGACCCCAACACTGACCGTGACGCATGAGAATTCGGACGCAGCGTGGGGCATGTCCATCTCCTGCAGGGTTTGACAGACTGACTGCGCCAGGCGAGTGACTTCAGTCGGCCCAATGCCCGGGGCAATGAACGCAAATTCCTCGCCGCCATAACGCGCCACGGTGTCGGTTTTACGTGACACCACCTGTGTCAGCACACTGGCGACTTTGCGCAGGCATTCGTCGCCTGCCTGGTGGCCGTAGTGGTCGTTGTATTTTTTGAAACGGTCAACATCAATCATGGCCAGTGCCAGCGCCTGCCCATGGCGGGCGGCACGGCTCCATTCCGTGGCGAGCGCTTCGTCAAATCGCCGCCGGTTGGCGATTGCCGTCATGCCGTCTGTGGTACTGAGGGCTTCAAGCTTCTGGTTGGAGTCTTCAAGTTCACGCGTGCGCAGGGCTACTTTGTCTTCAAGTTCCCGCTCGTGGATTTTGAGGGCATCCACCATGTCCTCTTGCACTTTGAGGCTCTGGGCCTGCGCCGCTTCCTTGTCCGCACGGTTGCGTGCAATTCGGCGCGAAAGAGGCACGATCAACAGCATCTCTATCAGGATGGCAACCAGTCCGTATTTCAACAGCATGTCATTGCGGTCTGACAGAGGGCCGGAAAAGTCTGAAAGTGGGGCCACGATCATCAAACTCCAGCCCTTGTCCAGCGCAGCAGGAAGGCTTGAACGCAAGGTCAGGTAACGCAGTCCCGTCGCAGCGTCAACGAAATCAAAACGCTCCAGGGCGGCGTCAACCGCGGAAGCCATCGCCCGGGCTGGCAGCGTGTTGCTCAGGTTTTGCAGTGAATTGCGAATCAGCACGCCATTTTCGCGACGGAAAGCCTGTTGGGCATCGGTATGGGCAACGACCAGATTGTTGGCATCCACGATCAGGCTGATGGAGTTTTTTGAAACCGGGCGTGTCGCCAAAAAGTTGGCCAAAAAATCCAGTGTGATGTCAGCGCCGACCACACCTGCCAATTGCCCATCCTCATAAAAAGGCATGGCCACTGTGACACCCACCACCTGGGCCGTTGTGTAAATGTAGGGACCGGAAATGATCAGCTTGTGTGCGCCAGAGGCTTCCATGAACCAGGGGCGCCCGGTGGGGTCATAGTCGGCGGGTAAGGACAGTTGCTGAATCACCGTGCCTGGCAATCCCAAAAATTCAATGTGGTTGTCTGCCGGTGCGCCCTTGACGCCTTTTCGGTCGATCCAGCGGTGGTAAATCGTGGCACTCTCGGGCGGCGCTTTTTCGTTGATCACTGTGTAGGGATGGGCCCGTGACGTCGCCCTGAACGAACCATCCGCATAGGCCACGTAGACGCTATCAATGCTGGTGCTGTGGGCCAACATGGCATCCATGAAAACCAGTGATTTATCGGCTCTGAAGTAACCGGGCTCTACAGTGCCCAAACTGGCCGCCACCCGCACCAGTGAAGAAATGGGTTCGATCAAGTCCTGTGTGCTGTTGACGACTTCATGACGTGTGCGCTCGATCTGATCGCTGGCCGTCTCACGGGCAATTTTTTCGCTGGTGGCGTAATTGATCCAGACCATGCCCACCACAATTAAAAATGGGACAAACAGCAACAGGAAAAGGCCACCCAGGGGGGACTGGGAACGTTGGGGCATGGTTATTCCAGGGTGTGCAGCGGGATGTCGCGGTCTGCACCCAACCTGTCTAAAGCCTCCCGGGTCTGCGTCAATAAAAATGTAGCAAT
>CAVVSV010000008.1:0-24578 GCA_963750805.1 uncultured beta proteobacterium | reverse complement strand
CCATTTTTATCATCATTGATGGGGCAATCGCGTCCTGTCAGGCTGCCGAAGCGACTTCCAGTTCGGCCAGTTGCTCGGCCTCACGCGCCATCTGCAGGCCTTTGACGACATCGTCCAGGTCACCCTCCATGATGCCCAGGAGCTTGTACAGGGTAAGGTTGATCCGGTGGTCCGTCAGTCGCCCTTGCGGAAAGTTGTAGGTGCGGATGCGGTCGCTGCGGTCGCCCGTACCAATCAGGCCTTTGCGTTCTGCCGCATCCTTGGCGGCGCGTTCGCTGCGGTCTTTTTCAACAATGCGGGCCGTCAGCACCTTCATGGCCTGCGCCTTGTTGCCGTGCTGGCTGCGCCCATCCTGGCATTCGGCCACGATGCCTGTCGGAATATGGGTAATGCGAACAGCCGAATCCGTCTTGTTGATGTGCTGGCCACCTGCCCCGCTGGCGCGGTAGGTGTCGATGCGCAAATCCGCCGGGTTGATCGTGATGGCAACGGCCTCATCGGGCTCTGCCAGCACGGCGACGGTGCAGGCACTGGTATGAATCCGCCCTTGCGTCTCGGTCGCAGGGACACGCTGAACCCGATGACCACCGGACTCGTACTTGAGGGCACCATACACGTGGTCGCCCTCAATGCGCAGCACCACTTCCTTGTAGCCCCCCAGCTCGCTGCTGGATTCGCTCATGATCTCGGTTTTCCAGCCCTTGCGCTCGCAGTAGCGGGTGTACATGCGGGCCAGGTCGGCCGCAAACAGGGCCGATTCGTCGCCGCCAGTTCCGGCACGGATCTCCATGAAGGCGTTGCGCGCATCGTCGGGGTCTTTGGGTAGCAGCATGCGCTGCAACTCGTCTTCGAGTCTTTGGAGCTCGGCGTTGGCCCCTTCGATTTCTTCCTGGGCCATGTCACGCATGTCTTCGTCCTGGGCGGCACCTGACAGCATGGTCTGGGCCTCGGCAAGATCCGCTTCACGCTGAAGATAGCGCGTCCAGCGGGTGGCGACGGCGGCCACTTCCGTATGCTCGCGCGATAGCACCAGAAACTGCTTCATGTCGCTCATGATGTCTTCGCGCGAAAGCAAAAATTCAAGCTCTCCCAGACGGTCGGCGTAGCGTTCAAGTCGGTGACGGAGAAAGGTTTTCATGGAGGAAATAGGTGAGGGCTTTGACAGTTTCAGCCCGAACGCGGTCGCGTTCGGCGGGAGTGGTATTCCGTTGACCCTGAGCGTGTCGAAGGGCAACAGACGCTTCGGCTGGCTTCGCTAACGCTCTTTGCGCAGAAAGAAGTGCTGGACCGCCGAAGTAGCCCGTTCGCGCGATGTGGCATCTCCGGCGCGCAGCTCTGCCATCGCTCCGTGCAGCATTTTCTGGGTGATGCCGCGCGACAAAGCTTCAAGCACCGCGTCAATGTCTTCCCCTTTGGCCAGCAGCTTGCGGGCGCGGGCGATCTCGGAGGCACGCCACTCATCGGCCTGGGCATTGAGCTGCTGAATCAGTGGCACAGTGCCGCGCTGGTCCATCCAGTGCATGAAGCTTTGCACTCCGGCGTCAATGATGACTTCGGCCTGCGCTACGGCTGCCTGGCGGTTCGCCTGCGCGCCCTGTACCACTTTGGCCAGGTCGTCCACGGTGTACAGGTAAATGTCACTCAGGCGTTTGACTTCAGGCTCAATATCGCGCGGCACAGCCAGATCCACCATGAACATGGGGCGGCGCTTGCGCTGCTTGAGTGCCCGCTCCACAGCGCCCAGACCAATGATGGGCAAGGTGCTGGCGGTGCAACTGATGACGGCATCAAACTCGTGAAGGCGCTCGGGCAAATCCCCCAGGCGCATCACTTCGCCGCCAAAGCGACTGGCGAGCTTTTCGCCGCGCTCCAGTGTGCGGTTGGCAATGGCAATAGCTTTGGGGTTTTTGGCAGCGAAATGCGTGGCACACAGTTCAATCATTTCGCCGGCACCGACGAACAGCACTTTGACTTTGCCCAGGTCTTCAAACAACTGACCCGCCAGGCGCACCGCAGCGGCGGCCATACTGATGGAATGTGCGCCGATTTCTGTCGAGGTGCGCACCTCTTTGGCCACAGCAAACGAACGCTGGAACAACTGGTTCAGCGTGGTGCCCAGAGCGCCAGCCTGATCTGCCACCCGCACCGCATCTTTCATCTGGCCCAGAATTTGGGGTTCACCCAGCACCATGGAATCCAGCCCGCTGGCCACCCGAAACGCATGTCGCGCCACCAGGCCATCTTCCAGCGTGTAGGCATGAGTACGCAACAGGCCGGGTGCCACGCCGCCGGATTGAGCCAGCCAGTTCACCGTGTGGTCCATGGCTTGCTCATCGCCGGCGCAGTAAATCTCGGTACGGTTGCAGGTGGAAATGATGGCGGCCTCGGGGCTGGCCAACGTGGACCGCAGGCTGTTGAGCGTGGGGGTGATTTGGTCCAGCGCAAAGGCAAACCGGCCCCGCAAATCGAGCGGCGCGGTGTTGTGATTGATGCCTAATGCCCAGACTGCCATGTGTGAATTATAAAATCCCTGCACTCCGCCACGATTTGACACTCAATATCCAGCCACGATGGGACCTTTGGACCTGACAATTCACCTGCTGAACTTCATTGCGCCTGCCGCATTCGTGGCCTTGCTGATGGTGCTTTCTGCCCCATTGCTGATGAAGAAAAGGCCGCAAGTCCCCGTGTGGTGGGCCCAGTTAGCTATAAATTTCATAGTTTGCCTGGCGGCGCTGGTGATCGGGCTGCTGGTCTTTGGACGCGACGGAAAAATGGCCACCTACGGCGCACTGGTGGTGGCCTGTGCCACCAGCCAATGGTGGATGCTGCGCGCCAAATGACGCGAGCCGCTTGGGCTAAACCCGCGGTTGCACAGTGGGGACAAACAGGTCAACCCGGTCGGTGATGATTCCGTCCGTGCCCAGTTCAATCAGGCGTTGTGCCGCCCACTCATCGTTGACCGTGTAGCTCAGGCACCGAAATCCAGCACTTTTGGCCTGGCTGACCGTGGAGGCGTCCCACAACGCGTGGTTGCAGACGATGGCCACGCAATCCAGCTGCAAGGCAGCTTCCAGCCATCCTGACCACAACGTGTCCAGCAGCAGGCCTCGTGGCAATTGGGGTGCGCCTGCGAACGCGCCTTGCAAGGCTTCCACATCGAACGAGGTCATCAGGGGAGGCACCCGCACATCTTTCCAGAGCCGGGCCGCTTCGTGGGCCACCACTTCGCCGGTGTGTCGCTCGGTACCGGGAGTCGGCTTGATTTCGATGTTGAGGGCATGGCCATTGCGAATGACGAACTGGGCAATATTTTCCAGCGTTGCCAATGGCTCGCCCGCATAGGCACGTGAGTGCCAGCTACCCGCATCCAGCTGCGACAGAGTGTTCCAGGCATGTTCGCCACCCACCGGACTGGCCGCCTGGCCGAGCCGTTGCGGGCCGTTGGTGGTGCGGTTCAGCGTGGCGTCATGCATCAGAAACGGCACCCCGTCCTCACTGAGTTTGACATCACATTCAAACATTAGGTAGCCGTGGCTGGCGCCCAGGCGAAAGGCGCAAAGCGTGTTTTCGGGGGCCAGTTTGCCGGCACCGCGGTGCGCTACCCACAGCGGGTAGGGCCAGTTTTCATTGGTCATTTTTGGGGGTGAACTTGATTCGTCGGCAACTTTGATGTTGCTCTTCTCAATCTGCCCTTGGAAGGCACACACTTTACAGGCGTTTTCCCGTCTGGGCGTCAAACCAGTGCAAGCGGTCTGCGCGAGGTGTTGCGTAAATGGTGCTGCCAATGGCGGGAGGCACATGGTCCTCACCCGTGCGGACAATCAGGTTTTCGTCGCCCAGGCGGCAATAGACCAATCGCTCGGCCCCCAACATTTCCAGGGCATCCACCTGCAAGGCCCACGCTTGTGGCGTTGTGGCTGTGGTGATGTCCAGATGTTCCGGGCGAACGCCCAACAGTGCGCCAGAGGGGCCTCCCAGGGCGACATTTGCCACGCTCTTGAGCAAATTCATCGGTGGTGAACCCATGAAGCTGGCGACAAAGGTGGTGGCGGGTTTTGAGTAAACCTCTTCCGGGGTCCCGAATTGTTCGACCCGTCCGCCGTTCATGACCAGCATGCGCTGCGCCAGGGTCATGGCCTCGACCTGATCATGGGTCACAAACAGGGAGGTGATGCCCAACTCCCGGTGCAGTTTTTGAATTTCCAGCCGGGTTTGAGCTCGCAGTTTGGCATCCAGGTTGCTCAGGGGCTCGTCGAACAAAAAAACCTGGGGTTGCCGCACAATGGCGCGCCCCATGGCAACCCGCTGACGCTGACCACCCGACAACTCGCGCGGCTTGCGGGTGAGCAAGGCGCCGAGCTCCAGAATTTTGGCGGCTTTGTCGACGCGGGTTTTGATCTCATCCACCGGGACTTTGGCAATCTTCAAGCCATAAGCCATGTTCTCAAACACGCTCATGTGCGGGTACAGCGCGTAATTTTGAAACACCATGGCAATGTCGCGCTCGGACGGCTCCAGGTCATTGACGACGCGCCCACCGATTGAAATGTCCCCACCCGAAATTCCCTCCAGGCCCGCCACCATGCGCAGCAAGGTTGACTTTCCGCAGCCCGAAGGACCGACGATGACGATGAATTCACCATCGGAAATCTGCGCATTTACGCCATGAATCACCTGATTGGCGGAAGGGCCCTTGCCGTACCGTTTGACGACGTCTTTAAGCGTGATGGATGCCATTGTTTTTCTTACTTTTCCGTGTCCACTAAACCTTTGACGAACCACTTTTGCATCAGCATGACGACAGCCGCCGGCGGCAGCATGGCCAGCACGGCCGTGGCCATCACGATGTTCCACTCGGTTTGTGCATCACCCCCGGAAATCATCTGCTTGATTCCGATCACCACCGGGTACATGTTTTCCTCGGTCGTTACCAGCAGGGGCCACAGGTATTGGTTCCATCCATAGATGAACTGGATCACGAAGAGCGCCGCCATGCTGGTCTTGGAGAGGGGCACGAGCACGTCCCAAAAAAAACGCATGGGCCCGGCACCGTCCATGCGGGAGGCTTCCGTCAACTCGTCGGGAACGGTCAGGAAGAACTGGCGGAACAAAAACGTGGCGGTGGCCGAAGCAATCAGCGGTACCGTCAGACCCGCATAGGTGTTGAGCATGCCTAGGTCCGCCACGACTTTATAGGTGGGACCGATGCGCACCTCCACAGGCAGCATCAGGGTGACAAAAATCGCCCAGAAAAAAGCCATGCGAAACGGGAACCGGAAATACACGATGGCAAAGGCTGACAGCAGCGAAATGGCAATTTTTCCAAAGGCAATCACCAGCGCGGTCACCAGGCTCACAAACATCATGCGCCCCACCGCGGCATGGCTGCCAGTCCCCGTGCGCCCTCCAAACAGCGCAATGGAATAGTTGTCCCACATCTGATCGCCAGGCCACAAGGGCATGGGCACCTGAATCACTTCATCCATCGTATGGGTGGAAGCAATGAAGGTGATGTACACCGGGAACGCCACAATCAGCACGCCCAGAATCATCACCGCATGGGCCAGGACGCCCAGGCTCAAACGACGCTCAACCATGGTTCAAGCTCAAGGCAATTTCCCGACGGGCCGCCCCTAGGGAAATTAGCCCCCCTGGGGGGCAGCGAACTACGCGAAGCGAGGAGCGTGGGGGCAGCATCAGTAATTCACCTTGTTTTCAACGTAGCGGAACTGGAAGACGGTCAATACGACCACAATCACCATCAGCACGACGGATTGCGCCGCAGAGCCACCCAGATCCAGCGCCTTGAAGCCATCAAAGTAGACCTTGTAAACCAGAATGGCGGTGTCTTTGCCAGGGCCGCCCTTGGTGGCCGCGTCCACAATGGCGAAGGTATCGAAAAACGCGTACACCACGTTGATGACCAGCAGGAAAAATGTGGTGGGTGACAAGAGTGGGAACTGAATCGTCCAGAAGCGTCGCCACGGTTTGGCACCATCCATGGCGGCGGCTTCAATCAGTGATTTTGGAATGCTCTGCAAACCCGCCAGAAAAAACAAAAAGTTGTAGGAGATTTGCTTCCACACCGACGCCATCACGATCAGTGCCATGGCGTGGTTGCTGTTCAGCAGCGAATCCCATTCAAACCCGACTTTGCGCAGTGCGTAGGGCAGAACGCCTATGCTGGGTGAAAACAGGAAAAGCCACACCACGCCCGCGACAGCAGGCGCCACAGCGTAGGGCCAGATCAACAGCGTGCGGTAAAACATGGAGCCGCGCCCGACGCGGTCTGCGAATATCGCCAGAATCAGTGACAAGCCGATGCCCAGTCCCGCCACCAGCACCGAGAAAACAGCGGTGGTTTTGAACGAGGCCAGGTAGGTTTCGTCATTCCACAAATTGCGGAAATTCTCAAAGCCCACCCACTCCACCGACGTGCCGAAGGCGTCGGACTGCTGCAAGGATTGCAGCAGGGCCTGGATGGCGGGCCAGAAAAAGAAAACAGCTATCACGATCACCTGGGGTGTCAACAACACCCAAGGCAACCATGTTGAGCGGAATACAACCCGCTTTTCAGCAGCCAAGGTGCATCAACCCTTGTTGGCTTTCTGGAAACGCTCCAGCAATTCATTGCCCCGTTTCACGATCGAGTCCAATGCTTCCTTGGGCGACTTTTTGCCGCCCCAGACTTGCTCCAGTTCTTCGTCCTCAATGGTGCGAATCTGCACGTAGTTGCCCAGACGGATGCCACGTGATTTGTCAGTGGTCTTGCGGATCATCTGGTTGGGTGCGACATCGGTGCCGGGGTTTTCCTTGTAGTAGCCGGACTTCTCGGTCAGCTCAAAGGCCGCCATGGTGATGGGCAGGTAGCCGGTGCGCTTATGGCTGGCGGCTTGCACTTCGGGGCTGGAGATGTAGGTGAAGAACTCGGCAACGCCTTTGTACTCTTCAGCCTTTTTACCCGACATCACCCACAAACTGGCACCGCCGATGACGGTGTTTTGAGGTGCACCCGGCACATCAGGGTAGTAAGGCAGTGGCGACAAGCCAAACGCGAACTTGGCGTTTTTCTTGACGTTGCCGTAGAAGCCGGATGACGTGGTCATCATGGCGCATTCGCCAGAGATAAAGCTCGCTTCAGGAACGTTGGCGCGGCCCTTGTAGACAAAAAGGCCCTGTTTGGCCATGTTGGCCAGGTTCTCGATGTGGCGCACATGAAGTGGCGAATTGATTTTCATGCGCGCATCCAGGCCGGTCATGCCATTGCCTTTGGTGGCGAACTCCACGTTGTGCCAAGAGGAGAAGCTTTCCAGTTGGGTCCAACCTTGCCAGGCAATGCTCAAGGGACATTTGTGGCCGTTGGCTTTGAGCTTGGCAGCGGCGAGAGCGACTTCGGGCCAGCTGGCGGGGGCTTTTTCAGGGTCCAGACCGGCGGCCTTGAAAGCATCTTTGTTGTAATAGAAAACCGTGGTTGAGCTGTTGAAGGGGAAGCTCAACATTTGGCCATTGGGTGCCGTGTAGTAGCCGGCGACGGCGGGAATATACCCAGCCGGGTTGAAATTCTGCTTGGCGTCCGCCATGATTTTGCCAACCGGGACAATCGCGCTTTTGCTTGCCATCATGGTGGCGGTGCCCACTTCGAACACTTGCAAAATGTGGGGCGCGTTGCCTGAGCGGAAGGCGGCGATGGCGGCCGTCATGGACTCGTCATAAGAGCCCTTGAAGGTTGGCACAATTTTGTAGTTTTTCTGTTTGGCGTTGAAGTCTTTGGCCAGGTCGTTGACCCACTCGCCGTTGACGGCGGTCATGGAATGCCACCATTGAACCTCGACCTGTGCGTGGGCCGGGGCCACCTGCAAGGCAAAAGCTGTTGCGAGCGCCGTTACGGCGAATTTGAATTTCATAAGTGTGCTCCTGGGTCAAAGACGGCGAGGTTATCAGGCCGATGTGTCAAAAACGTGTCACATTTATTAAACACGGCTTTTGGACTTTGGATCACCGTGGTTTCCATTAGTGCCGACGCCCCCATGGCACATGGACCCGCACTGGGCAAGGTGATTGCGGGGGTTACAGGGTGCGCGTTTGTTGCACTGCGGTAAAATTTGCGACTCTTTCAGGTGCTATCGCGCCCCTACAAAACTCTGATGAACGCACCGCTCAACCCCACTGAACTTGATCACATGGCCGCAACCCTGGATGCGGCTGGCGAATTGACCGGGCTTCACGACCGCATTCGGGAAATTCCCTACAACTACACCTCCTTTTCCGACCGCGAAATCGTGATGCGGGTGTTGGGCGAACCCGTGTGGGACATGGTCTTGCAGTTACGTGGCGAGCGTCGCACCGGCCGCTCAGCCCGCATGTTGTATGAAGTGCTGGGTGACATTTGGGTGGTGCAGCGCAACCCGTATTTGCAGGACGACCTGCTGGACAACCCCAAGCGGCGTGTGTTGCTGGTCGATGCCCTCAAGCACCGCCTTGGCGAGGTGCAAAAACGTCGTACCCCTGAGCTGGACCCCGTGCGTGACGTCCTCGTGGGCCAGTTGCTGGATGCGGCGAACAAGGCTGTTGTGGCCTTTGACGCCACCTTTATCAGCATCGCAAAGTTGCGCAGCAAAACACAGCGCCTTCTGCACAAACTGACGGCCAAAGACAATGTCAAGTTTGATGGCCTGAGCCGTGTTTCGCATGTGACTGATGCCACGGACTGGCGGGTGGAGTATCCGTTTGTGGTGCTGACCCCCGACACCGAAGGCGAGATGGCGGGCCTTGTCAAGGGCTGTATCGAACTGGGTCTGACCATCATCCCGCGGGGCGGTGGTACCGGTTACACCGGCGGTGCCATTCCTCTCACTTGGAAAAGCGCGGTCATCAACACCGAAAAGTTGGAAGCCATGACCGAGGTCGAGATGATGACTTTGCCCGGCTTGGACAAAGAAGTGGCCACCATCTGGTCTGAAGCGGGTGTTGTCACCCAGCGCGTGGCGGATGCCGCAGAGCGTGGTGGTTTTGTATTTGCGGTGGACCCGACGTCCGCTGAAGCCTCCTGCGTGGGCGGCAATGTGGCGATGAACGCAGGCGGCAAAAAGGCCGTGTTGTGGGGCACCGCGCTGGACAATCTGGCCTCCTGGCGCATGGTGACGCCGCAGGCCACCTGGCTGGAAGTGACCCGGCTGAACCACAACATGGGCAAGATCCATGACGCGGAAGTGGCCAGCTTTGAGCTCAAGTATTTCAAGGCCGATGGCAAGACTCTGGAGCGCACCGAGCGGCTGGATATTCCCGGAAAATCTTTTCGCAAGGAAGGCTTGGGCAAGGACGTCACTGACAAGTTTTTGAGCGGCCTGCCCGGCATTCAAAAAGAGGGCTGCGATGGCCTGATCACCAGCTGCCGCTGGGTGGTGCACCGCATGCCCAAACATGTGCGAACGGTGTGCCTGGAGTTCTTTGGCAACGCCAAGGACGCCGTACCCAGCATCGTGGAAATCAAGGACTTCATGTTCGCCGAGCAAAAACGCTCGGGCGTGTTGCTGGCCGGGTTGGAGCACCTCGATGACCGCTATCTGAAGGCGGTGGGTTACTCAACAAAATCCAAACGTGCACTTTCCAATGGATCGGGGCTGCCCAAAATGGCACTGTTTGGCGACATTGCCGGAGATGACGCCGATGCCGTGGCGCGTGCCACGTCCGAGGTGGTGCGCATTGCCAATTCACGCAGCGGCGAAGGCTTCATTGCCATCAGCCCCGAGGCGCGCAAGAAGTTCTGGCTGGACCGCAAACGCACAGCGGCCATCAGCAAGCACACCAATGCGTTCAAGATCAACGAAGACGTGGTCATTCCCCTGCCTCGCATGGCCGAGTACACCGACGGCATCGAGCGCATCAACATCGAACTCAGCCTGCACAACAAACTCAAGCTGTGCAGTGAGCTGGAGGCCTTTTTCCTGCGCGGCCAATTGCCGCTGGGCAAACACGATGACGTGAATGAAATGGCCACGCCCGATCTTCTGGAGGACCGCGTCGCGCAAGCGTTGACATTGATTGCCGAGGTCAAAACCTTGTGGCAGGGCTGGCTGGACAATGTGGAAACCCTGTTCCCTCAGTTGCAGGACCACACCTTGCGCGCCAGCTGGAAGACGCAGATCCGAGCACGCCTGCAAGGCATCTTCAGCGGGGTGGCGTTTGAGCCCATCCTCAACGAGTGCAACGCCGTGCATCAGCGGGTGCTCAAGGGCCGTGTCTGGGCCGCCTTGCACATGCATGCTGGCGATGGCAACGTGCACACCAACCTGCCCGTCAACAGTGACGATTACGAGATGCTGCAAGCGGCGCATGGCGCGGTCAAACGCATCATGGTGCTGGCCCGGTCACTGGACGGCGTGATCTCCGGCGAGCACGGCATCGGCATCACCAAGCTGGAGTTTTTGAGCGATGCAGAGTTGCAGCCTTTCACCGATTACAAAGCCAGGGTGGACCCTGAGGGGCGTTTTAACAAAGGCAAGCTGCTCCGAAATAAAGAGCAAACTATTGATAAGGGACGGGGACTTCAGGTCGAAAATGCTTCTAAGCCCCCGATCTATGCGGATCTGACCAATGCCTATACCCCCAGCTTCGGGCTGATGGGTCATGAGTCTTTGATCATGCAGCAGTCCGACATTGGCGCCATTGCCACGTCTGTCAAGGACTGCCTGCGCTGCGGCAAATGCAAACCCGTGTGCGCCACCCACGTGCCGCGCGCCAACCTGCTGTACAGCCCGCGCAACAAGATTCTGGCGACCTCGCTGCTGGTCGAGGCTTTCCTCTACGAAGAGCAAACCCGCCGCGGCGTGAGCATCAAACACTGGCAGGAGTTTGAGGACGTGGCCGACCACTGCACGGTGTGCCACAAATGTCTGAGCCCTTGCCCGGTGGACATCGACTTTGGCGAGGTCTCCATGAACATGCGCAACCTGCTGCGCAAGATGGGGCAAAAGTCGTTCCGGCCCGGCAATGCGCTGGCCATGACGTTTTTAAACGCCACCAACCCGCAAACCATCAAGGCCATGCGTGTGGCAATGGTTGACGTGGGATTCAAGGTACAGCGTTTTGCGAATCAGGTGCTGCGCGTGGCCGCCAAGACGCAGACTGCCAAGCCGCCTGCCACCGTGGGCGTGGCGCCGATCAAGGAACAGATCATCCACTTCATCAACAAGAAGATGCCTGGTGGCCTGCCCAAAAAAACCGCGCGTGCCTTGCTGGACATTGAAGATGGTGATTACGTGCCCATCATCCGCAACCCAAAAACCACCAGTAGCGAGACCGAGGCGGTGTTTTACTTCCCCGGCTGCGGGTCCGAGCGCCTGTTCAGCCAGGTCGGTCTGGCGACTCAGGCCATGTTGTGGCATGCCGGTGTGCAAACCGTGTTGCCGCCGGGTTACTTGTGCTGTGGCTACCCGCAGCGCGGCAGCGGCCAATTTGACAAGGCCGAGAAAATCATCACGGACAACCGGGTGCTCTTCCACCGCGTAGCCAACACGCTGAACTACCTGGACATCAAGACAGTCGTGGTGAGCTGCGGCACCTGTTACGACCAGCTGCAGGGCTACGAGTTCGACAAGATATTCCCCGGTTGCCGCATCATCGACATCCATGAGTACCTGCTGGAGAAAAACATCACTTTGGCGGCGCAAGACGGTTCCGGTTACCTGTACCACGACCCCTGTCACAGCCCCATGAAGCTGCAAGAGCCGATGAAAACCGTCAAGGCCCTGATCGGCGACAACGTGCTCAAAAACGACCGATGCTGTGGTGAATCGGGCACGCTGGGCGTGACCCGGCCGGATATCTCCACGCAAATCCGCTTCCGCAAGGAAGAGGAGTTGCGCAAGGGCGAGAAAGACTTGCACGCGTTGGTGGCCCAAAATTCTGGTGTGGCGCTGGCGTCAACATCTGAAAAAGCCAACGTCAAGATTCTGACCAGCTGCCCGAGCTGTCTGCAGGGGTTGACGCGTTATGGCAATGACCTGAACAACGGCCTGCTGGAGGCCGATTACATCGTGGTAGAGATGGCGAACCAGATTCTGGGCCAGCAGTGGTTGCCGGACTACGTGGCTGCGGCGAACAGCGGTGGCATCGAGCGGGTGCTGGTTTAAAGCTGCTTTGTCCGTGGAATGGTGCGTTTTTGCCTCATTTTTCAATAGTTTGAGGGAATTTAGCTTGCTTTACCCTCCCAGTTGAGCACTAGAAGCGCTTCCGTTGGAAAATCCCGAGTGGAGCGACTATCTGGTTTTGTCGCCCATTGCTGGATGGAAGCCATGTCGAACAGATCAGTCGCGTTTAAGCCCACCGTTTTGGCGCTGTCCCTCGCCGCGGCTTTCGCCATGTCGCCCGTCCGGGGCCAAACGCTTCCAGCAGGTGGCGTCGCTATTCATGGCACCGCCAACCTGGATGCCAGCCAGGCCAACAAGCTGGTGGTCACCACCACCAACGGGGCCGGCACCAACCACTCCGCCATCAACTGGCAAAGCTTCTCCATTGGCGCGGGCAACACCGCCCAGATCATTCAGCCCAGCGCCGCCAGCACCAGCATCAACCGCGTCGTCACCAACACCCCCAGCGCCATCTTTGGCAACCTGAACAGCAATGGCCACGTCGTGCTGGTCAACCAGAGCGGCATCACCATCGGGGCGGGTGCCTATGTCGACACCGCAGGCTTTACCGCCTCCGTGGTGGGAATGAGTGAAGCCAACGCCAAGTCGGGAAGGCTCAAATTTGATAGCAATGTATTCAATGCTGGCGGGGACTCCAGTGCCATTGGAGCACTGAATGTGCAGGGCAACATCATTGCCCGGGGTGGTGACGTTGTATTGATCGCTCCCAGCGTTGAGCTGGCCAAAACTGCGGTGGTTGAAGCCCAGGGTGGCGCCGTCATGCTTGCCGCTGGTCAAAGCGTTGAAATCACCGGTCGGGGGCTGGAAGGCATCACCATGCAGGTGCAGGCGCCCACCGATTCAGCCATCAACCTGGGCACGCTCAAAGGCGATGCAGTCGGCATCTTTGCTGGCACCCTCAAACACAGCGGGCTGATCCAGACCAACCTCACCACGGGGGAGGGCGGCAAAGTGCTGCTCAAAGCCAGCGGTGACGCTTATGTCGAGGGCGACGGCAAGATCATCGCCACGGGCAGCAATGGCCAAAAGGGCGGTTCAGTCGACGTCTTCGGTAACCGGGTGGCCATTGCCGACCAGGCGCTGATTGACGTGACAGGCCAGGCGGGCGGCGGCAACATCCGCATTGGGGGTGACTTCCAGGGCAAGAATCCGGATGTGCCCAACGCCAGCATGACCTACCTGGGAGCCAACGCCACCCTGAAGGCAGACGCCCTGGATTCGGGCGATGGCGGGCGCGTGATTGTGTGGGCGAATGAGCAGACCCAGGCTTATGGAAGCATCAGTGCGCGTGGTGGCATCCAGTCAGGTAACGGTGGCTTTGTGGAGGTGTCTGGCAAACACAAACTGGCGTTTAACGCCCAAGTCAATACGCTTGGACCGAAGGGAAATGCAGGCACCTTGCTGCTGGACCCTGACGATATTGATGTCCAAGCGACAGGTTTGACGGACCTCACCCAGTTTGACCAGTTTTCGGATCAGGTGGGTAATTCACTGGTTCTTCAGGCATCTACGATCAATGCGTCGGCAACCAACGTGGTTTTGCAGGCCAACAACAACATCACGATCAGCAGTCCGATTGCGATGATCAATCCCGGGGTGGGATTCAAGGCGCAGGCAGGGTTCTACCTCACCGTTGACCCGGGTGCAACGATCACCACCAAGGGTGGTGCGGTGGATCTTTGGGCTGGTGACCTGGGCTCATTGACTTCGCCGTCTGAAAGTGCCGTGTTTTTGAACGCTGCAATCGACACAACCAACGGTGGCTCCTTTGCAAGTGGCGCCAATGTGTCAATCAAGTCGAGATTGCAGGATTTGGGAACGAGCAGCATTGAACTCAATGCCGGCATCAATGCGGGAACCGGTGGTTCAGTTGGGCTCAATGCTTTCTCCGGCCCTTCGCAAGGCGGTCATATCAAGCAGACGGCAGGAACGATTCAGGCTTTCAACTTGATCGCTGACGCACTTGAAGAAATCACACTGACCCAGGCGAATTTCGTGACGGGGTCTGTTTCACTCACGGCTGATCCGGCGTCGTTGTCATCCAACGATATAGCTTTTACCAATACAGCCTCATCCTTCACTTTGGCCAATGCGACGGGTGTTGGTTTGGTCACTATTTCTACCAGTGGCAGTTTGACGACTACCGGGTTAGTGAAATCCTCAAGCACCAACGTGTCATTGACGGCAAATGGTGGCATCACGTTAGGTGACAACGTGTATGCGCAGGGCACGCTGAACCTGGCGACATCCAACAATGCGATTAACCAAACGTCAGGATCCATCAGTGCCAGTGGCGTCACAACTGTGAATGCCGGGACGGCGGATATTGCGCTGGCCAGGTCGGGCAACGATTTTGCAAGCTCCGTCAGTCTCACGGGCGGCAAGATCAAGGTCCATGACACCAACGCGCTTTTTGTCAGTTCACTCACCCGCAGCGGCACCCAAGAGCTTGAACTGGAAGCTGGCGGGGCACTGTCCATCCCTTTGGTTGCCGTCCTTGCCACTGGCAATGAGGACCTGACACTGATCAGCGGTGCAGCGCTCACCACCATTGGTGCCGCAGCGGCGGGCATGTTCAGTTCGGAGTTATCTGCAAAGAATGTGACGTTGACGACCGGTTATTCGGGTGCCTCGGTGCTGAGCGGCGACATCAACGCAGTCGGGGCGGTTGCCTTGTCCGCCGCGAATGGCAGTCTTTCATTGCAAAACGTCAGGACCACCGGCCAAGCGTTGTCGGTGACGGCCCAAAGCATTTCTGCAGCGACCTTGTCAACTCTGGCGCCTGGAATAGGTGGCGCAGGTGGCAACATGACCTTGACCGCTACGGCTGGCGATGTCGTCGTTGCAGGTGGTGTAGACACGAGGGCAGTTTTGGGCAGTGGCGGCACATTGGGTGGTTCTTCGGGCAATCTGGTGGTGAACGCTTCGAACAGCATCAGCCTTGGCAACTTTTTTGCTCCCATTTTTACCGATGGCTTTGATGGAACTTCTGCGACGTTTGCGTCTGCAAAGGCTGGCAACGTCACGTTGGTGGCCTCGGGCGGACCCATCAACGTAAGCAGCGTATACGCTCGCGGCAACCCGCTCAATGGTGTCGATCGCACCGGAGGTACGGTCAGCCTGACTGCAGGCGGAAACATTGATGCGATCACCGTTCAAACCCAGGGTGCTACAGGCGGTGCAGTGACGTTGAACAGTGTCGGGACCTTGACGGTGACCGGCGCTGGAGTATTCACTGACCAAGATTCCTCCACCGTCGGGGGCGCCATCACCATTACTGCGTTGGATGTCACGCTGGGGGGTGCCTTGTACGCGGGTGACGGCAACGTCACCATTTCCGCCACGGGCAGTAATTCCATCGGATTGGGGAATGCCACGGCGACGATGTCCATCAGTGGCGCGGAGCTTCAGAACATCACTGCGACCAACCTGTTTTTGAACACGGGTACGGCAACCGCCGTCGGCACCAAGGACATCGTGGTGGACGGTATTACGGCTACCAACAGCGCCAACATCGGCAAGCTGACTCTGACCAGCAACGGTCCGGGATCCAATCACCAAATCACCTTCTCGGGTGGTGCGTCCACTTTCAAGGAGTTGGATGTTCGGGCGGCCGACGGGGTGTTCATTCGTGCGGATATCACCACCACCACGGGTGGCATGCGATTTGACTCCAACTTCAATCTCGCTGGTGGGTATTGGGACGAAATCGTGACGGACGGTGATCACACTATCAACTCGGCCGGGGCCATCAACTTTGTGAACAACTTTCTGATTGGGTCAGACTACCCAACGGGAAGTGTCGCAGGCAATGTAACTATTTCCGGGCAGGGCATCACGTTTGGTGGCGGTCTGTACATTCAAAACGGCACTGGCAAAGTAGGTAATGTGAATGCGCTGGGAGGTAATTTGACACTCACAAGTGAAGCAGTCACATCGAACAATTCCCTGATTTTGGCGGGTGCCAACGTGGCGTTGAATGCAAATGTCACCGTTACCTCTGGCAATCTGACCCTCACGGCCAATGGTTCCTTGGTGCAGGGCAACGGCACAACCCTCACCGCCAACCAGTTGACGATGTCCAACAACGGGCCGATCAATTTGGGCAACCTGGCCGTCAACAGCGTTGACGTCAATACGAGCAGCGGCGACGGTGCGATCACTCAGGCTGCAGGCACCCTGATCAATGTCTCTTCCTACGCCAACTTCGAATCTGGCGCGGGACCGATCACCTTGAACAATGTGGTGGGTGGCGTCAACAATAACTTCAACTATCTGAGTGTGAACAGTACGGGGGCTGTGAGTCTGACCAACGGCACCGGCGCGCTGGATTTTGCCCCCATTGATGCGGGCTCATTCACTTTGGTGTCGGGCGGGGACATTGGCACCTACAACAACATCACCACCACGGTCGGTGGAATTGATATTCGCACGACTTCAGGCACGATCAACCTCAATACTGACGGCGCGGCCAGTGTCACGTCGGCGGGCAATGTCATATTGAGGTCAGCCAGCGATCTGGAGGTTGCAGGCGTGGACTTCCATGTCAACTCAGGCAACACCATTGTTTTGGCGTCAAATTCCGGGCTGCTATATGCCTCGGGTGCAACGGTGGTGGGTGGAGCTGGTTGGCTCACCTATCTGGCGAGCCCCCTGGTTGCGCACCAGTACGGGATTTTCTCGCCTTCACTGGCTGACTTCAGGCAATTGAATGCTCCTTTTGGAACTGCCCCTCTGGCCTCTGGCAATGGCAGCCTGTTCGCCTATTCATCTGGCTTTTTGTCGGGCAGTCTGACGGGTGCCGCCACCAAGGTGTATGACGGTGGCAGCGCCATCAACATGGCCGGTGTGTCCCTGTCAATTTCTTCGGGGGCATTGTTTGGTGAAACTACGGCCTCCGTGTCAGGGACAGGCATACTTTTTTCAGGTTTCAACGTGGGCACGGGTCTGGCGGCAGGCGTGTCTAGTGGCAGCGGCACGGCGTTTGACGTGAATGGCAAACCCACCTACGGCTATTCCGTCAATGCCTACGGCAATGTGGGTACGGTCACGCCAGCGGCCCAATCGACCTGGACCGGCTCCAGCAGCAATCTCTGGAGCGACGCCTACAACTGGAGCCTGTCACCCTTGGGTGGCAACGTGCTCTCCGTCACGATCCCCACGGGTGCCACCGTGATTTATGACGCTGCCGCCGGCAGCACCAGCCTGCAATCGATCTCCAGCCAGGGGACCTTCTCACTCACTGGGGGAGCCCTGGCCGTATCAGACAGCCTGCGTACCGTGTATTACAACCAGAGCGGTGGCGCCCTGAGTGGAGTCGGTTCACTCATTGTCAATGGCAGTTTTGTGCAAACGGGAGGCACCATCGACATGGGTGGTGCGGTTGAGCTCACTCAAGCCAGTGGAAACCTCAACCTGGGTCCCATCAGGGCCGGGTCCATCGCACTGATATCTTTGGGCGGTGCTGTCAGCCAGACGGATGCTTTGGTGACATCGGGCCTGCTGTCGACCCGCTCCCAATTTGAAACGCTGCTCAACCAGACCGGCAATCGGGTTGCCGCCTTCAAGGCAGAAACTGCTGCAACCGGCAATATTGAACTCACCAGTGTCGGTGCCATTGATATTCAAGGCATTCGCGCCGCCAATGGCAACGTGGTGATCAACAATACCGGGGGAATTTCAACGTCCGGCGAGGTGTTGACCCCCAATGGCAGCGTCAAAATGAAGGCCAACAGCCCTTTGACGATTGGTACGAACGGCATCACGTCCAGCGGAAGTATTGACCTCGTCGCGACCAATTTGACCAGCCCCGGCAACATGATCATCAATGGCAATCTCACTTCCAGCACGGGTGGCATCACGCTTGATGCCGCGGGCAACCTGCTGCAAAACAGTGTGGTCAATGGCGCGTTGGGCGTCACTGCCACAGCTGGCGGCACCATGCTGTTTGGTCCTTTGGCGGCTACCTTGGGCAGCCCCGTCAGTTACCGGGCCAGCGGCGCTACGGTGAGCCCGCCCGGTTCGGGCGGCAGTACCTCGCTGAACTTCCTGGATGTCTTCCTGGACAAATTTGAGGATGCGCTTGCCGCTCAAAATAAAGAAAGTTCCGACCCCTTGAACAAGAAGAAAAACAAGGACAAAGACACGTTGGTGGTTGAGGGGGAAACATGCAAGCCCTGAAAGCAAGAGGGTGCAAACCCACCGTTTTGGCGCTGTCCCTCGCCACGGCTTTCGCCATGTCGCCCGTCCGGGGCCAAACGCTTCCAGCAGGTGGCGTCGCTATTCATGGCACCGCCACCCTGGATGCCAGCCAGGCCAACAAGTTGGTGGTCACCACCACCAACGGGGCCGGCACCAACCACTCCGCCATCAACTGGCAAAGCTTCTCCATTGGCGCGGGCAACACCGCTCAGATCATTCAGCCCAGTGCCGTCAGCACCAGCATCAACCGCGTCGTCACCAACACCCCCAGCGCCATCTTTGGCAACCTGAACAGCAATGGCCACGTCGTGCTGGTCAACCAGAGCGGCATCACCATCGGGGCGGGCGCTTACGTTGACACCGCAGGCTTTACCGCCTCCGTGGTGGGCATGAGTGACGCCAATGCCAAAGCAGGAAGACTCAAATTTGATAGCAATGTATTCAATGCTGGCGGGGACTCCATTGCCGTTGGAGCACTGAATGTGCAGGGCAACATCATTGCCCGGGGTGGTGACGTTGTCCTCATCGCTCCCAGCGTTGAGCTGGCCAAAACTGCGGTGGTTGAAGCCCAGGGTGGCGCCGTCATGCTTGCCGCTGGTCAAAGCGTTGAAATCACCGGTCGGGGGCTGGAAGGCATCACCATGCAGGTGCAGGCGCCCACCGATTCAGCCCTCAACCTGGGCACGCTCAAAGGCGATGCAGTGGGCATCTTCGCGGGCACCCTCAAACACAGCGGGCTGATCCAGACCAACCTCACCACGGGGGAGGGCGGAAGAGTACTGCTCAAAGCCAAAGATTTGGCTGAAGTCGACGGACAAATTGACGCCCAAGGCTTGGCGGGCCAAGGTGGCACCGTGCACGTCACCGCGGACAAAGTCTGGCTCAAGAGCGGGGCACTCATCGACGTTAGCGGCACAAACAGGGGCGGGGAGGCGCTTATCGGTGGCGGCTGGCACGGTGAAGATGCGCGCATCAGCAACGCCCGGCGTACCCAAGTCTCCAGCGGGGCCGAAATCAAAGCGGATGCCATCGAAAAGGGCAACGGCGGAATTGTGGTCATTTGGGCAGATAGCGCCACGGGTTATCTGGGCAATATCAGTGCCCAAGGCGGCGCATTAGGGGGTGATGGTGGTCACGTCGAAGTTTCGGGCAAGCAGTATCTGGATTTCAGGGGCAATGTGGACACGACAGCCCTTCATGGCAAAACCGGTCTGCTGCTGCTGGACCCCAACAACATCGTGATTGGCGCGGTGGCGGACTTGAATGGTGACAGCATCCTGGGTGACGATGTGACGGGCAGCTATATCGCTGCTGGAAACAGCCAGATTACGGCGGCACAAGTTGCCACTATTCTTGGTTCTGCCACCCTTTCATTGATTGCCTCAGGCAATATCGATATCAACACGGCCATCATTAAATCCACAGGCATCGCGAGCACGTTGATCTTGGACGCAGGCGGCAATATCACCATTGCGGCACCCGTCAGTGCGTCCTCTGGTTCGCTCAACATGACGTTCACGGCAGGCAACAATTTCACCAGTACGGCGGGTGCGCTGAGCGCGCAGGGTGGGGCCATCAACATCACGGCGACCAGTGGCAGCTTGACGTTGGGAAGCATTTCCTCGACGTCAGGAACGGGTGGAAATATCACTCTCACGGCGGGTAGCGGTATCACCGTGGGCGGTGCCATTACCTCGACCGGCACTGTGTCCGGGCCCGTGAAGATGGTGGCAGGCTCAGGTGGCATCAATAACTCGGGTAGCGTGGTGACTGCAGCGTCTCTGGAAATCAACTCTGGCGGTGCGGTCACCTTCGCAGCCACTCAGCAGGTGGCCACACTTGCGGGCACCTCAGTTGGCAATTTTGGATTCGAAAGTGGCTATTTTTCGGGACTGACAATTGGCACGGCAGGCAGTACCAGCGGTATTCAGGTGACCGGCGGCGATATTGCTGTCCGCCAATACAGCAATGGCGATATTTTTGTGAATCAGGCGGTCAGTGCATTGTCTGCGGGCAACGACGTCTTGTTGGGTATTGCCTCTGGCACGGGAGGCATCACAACAGGCGCTACAGGAGTTGTTTCGGGTCGGAATGTTCAGCTGTATACGGCAGGTGCCGGCAGTAACAATGTGACCCTGAATGCCAATATCAATGCGACTGGTACTGTCACCATTTCAAGTGCCGGCGGGATCAATCAGCTTGGGGGCGGCATTGTCGCGAACCAGTTGGATGCGCCTGCTGCGGGCATTGGCTCCCAGAATTTGACGGGCGCCAACAGTATCTCCATTGTTCGTTTGACCAGAAATCCCACGTTCAACAACACCATCAGCAGCTACGTGCTGAGCGGTACCGGGGCGAGCAGCAGCTTGGTGGTCACAGGCACAGGCTCAGTCACGATTGATCAGGCATTGACTTACGGCCTTGGCATTTCTATCAGCAGCGATGCAGGCATTACCTTGAGTGCCGATATCAACTCGTCAGGTCAGCCAGTCAGCTTGACCACAGTCAACGGACTCATCAACCAAACTGCTGGCAAGATCACCGCCATCAATGTGTCGGCAACTGCCGGGACCAATGACATATTTTTGAATTCCACCACCAATGCGATCAGCAACGTGACACTGTCCGGCCGGCACCTGGGCTTTGAAGACACCGGCTTTGTGAATGTGGGGGGGCTGACAGCGACGGGCAATATCTTTTTCCGTTCAACTGGAACTATTATTCTGCCGGGGGCGATTACGGCGCCAGGGCAACTGAGCCTGGTCAGTACGGGCGGCAATCTGGCAACCGCAGGTGCGTTGAGTGGGACAGACGTCTGGCTGCAAGGAGCCACTGGCTTGAGCCTGGGTCATAACGTGACTGCAACTGGAACCCTGTTGCTGAGTGCAGTCACCAGTGGCGGTATCACACAGACTGCTGGCAACATCAGCGCGACTGCGGGTCAGACAACCGTTGCAGCGGGTGGCAATTCCATCACCTTGAATTCCGTAGGCAATGATTTCATTTCTCTAGGGGCTACCGGTGGCGCCATCTCCGTGACAGATGTCAACGGCATTGCCTTGGCTGGGATCAGCAGCAATTCGTTCAACTTGACCACTAGCGGCGCCATCACGCAGAGCGCAGGCACCGTCTCTGCAGCTTCGGGCATCAGCCTGACCGGTACCAGCATCGGAGCGGGTGGGGCCTTCGTGCAGGTGGACCCTGGGGCGGGCGCGGTGACCCTGAATACCAACACGGGCGGTATCTACGTCAAACAAACAGCGGGCTCCATGACGCTGGCGAATTACAACGTGAGCGCTTCAGCGACTGGACAAGCGATCAAGTTGGTGTCTGCCGGCACGGGCTCCAACCTGACCGTGGGTTTTGCCGGTTTTGCGCCCAACACGTCAGACGATATCGTGGGCCTTTATGAAACGGCCAGTGGTGGCAATGTCAATTTCAGCAGCCCGGTGACCAATCAGACCTTTGCATCTTTGGAGTTCGGCGCAGAAGGGGCCGGCGGATCGGTCAATATTTCGTCGCCGTTGAGCTTCACGGCGACTGGCGGTATTGTTGTCAGTTCCTTCAGCGGAAACATCAATGTTCCTTCTAGTCTGACCAGCTTTGCAAAAAACTCTGCCGGTTCCTACACGGCAGGTGGGGCTGTCACGCTATTGGCCGGTGGCAACGTGGCCGGTGGGGGAAACCTGACGGTCCAGGGCGGCAACATCACCGTTCGCGCCAACCAGAGCGGAGGCAGTTTTGCGCCCACCGGTGCGGGCAGCATTGCTTTGGGTAATGTGATCAGCAAGGGCGGCGACGGTATCAACTCTTCCGATGCCGTTGCTGCTACGGGCAAAAACGGTGGCAATGTGGACCTGGCCTTTGGCACCGTGGGTACCGGCAACATCACGGTGGGAACCATCGATTCGCGGGGAGGTTCAGGCGCGACCCATTCCAGCGCGTCCGAGGTGGGTGAAGCGGGTGGAAGTGGCGGAAATGTTTCGGTCATCTCCGACAATCCGTCATTGACGCTCACGGGAATTTCAGTCAACAGCTCCGGCGGCAATGGAGGCAATGCCGGTATCGCCAATCGAACGGGTGGCAATGGCGGCAATGCGGGGAGCGTTGATCTCTATTCGCCCGGTGGACTTTTGTTTGTGAGCGGCAGCGTGACCGCAGCCGGGGGAAATGGAGGCAACGCCGTGGTGAGTGCCTCTGCGGTGTCGGGTGGAGTGGCAGGTGCCGCCGCCGCCATTGAGCTGACGGCCGCTGGCAACCTGACCTTCAATGGCCCCATGGCACTGATCAATGCGCCTGGATCGCCGGGGTTGGATAACACCGGCGCTGGGGGGGCGAGTGCCCCGCTGGTGGAGATTGCATTGCAGGGTGACACGATTGCCCAATCCGCCGGAGCGTCCGTCAATGCGGGAAGCCTGATCGTGAAGGTCACGGCCAACACGGATGCCCTGTTGACTGAAACGGGCAATTCCTTTGGGGAAATGAACGGGGCCGCCAATGGCACCATCGACATTCGCGGTTTGACTGGGGTCGGTGATGCCGGTCTTTTCGCAGGAGGGTCTCTGGCGTTGACGGCCAATTCACCAACACCCCTGACCATCCAGGGCCCCCTCTACGCCGTGGGCGACATCAATCTGGCAGGGACCTCGGTTTCAGTTTTGATTGACCCGGTAACCAGCACAGGGGGCAATGTGAACATGACCAGTGGTGCCGGAGTAATCTCCATCAGTGGTGGGTCCACCATTTCAGGTCTGAACATCAACTTCACTGGCAATACCACGCTGAGCGGATCAACGTTGATTCCAGGCGGTGTGGGTGCCATTGGTGTTGTCAATGTGACGGGCGATCTCACCATGACCGGTGCGTCCAACATCGGTTTTGATGTCATGTCCAGTGGTATCCCGGCAGTCGTATTTTCTGGCTCGGCGTTGCAGACCCTGGGGACCGCAAGTTTTGACACGGTCGCTGTGAGCAACGCGTTCAACGTTGTAGGTTCCTCGGCGACTTTGATGATCAATGACCTGTCGGGCAACGCTGTGAGTGGCAGTTTGCCCTTGATCACAGCCGCGTCAATCAGCGGAACGCCTGGCATTGCCGGACCCAAGGGGTGGATCCTCAATGTGTCCGCGACGGGTGTAAATCTCGTTACGTCTCCGGTGACATCGGTAACACCCCAAGTCGTTGTGCCCACGGGGACCTTGTTACCCCTTGCGAACCTGGTCGATACGTTTCTCAATAAATTTGAAGAGGCGCTGGATGCCCAGCAGAAATCCGAAGATGAAAAGAAAAAACAGAAAGAAGCCATCGTAGTGGAAGTCCCGAGAAAATCCACCTAGCACCGTTTGGAGAGCTCCCGTGCCCCAGCTCTAGCCCTGCTCCTTCCCCTGCTCCTGGCCTGCGGCCATCCCTCCTCCGAGTTGATGAGGTGGCAGCCCCCGCCGCCCCTTGCCCTGGAGCTGGCGGTCCCCGATGCCCCCGATCAGCCGAACCGAAGCGGATCTACGAGGCGGCCTTCCGGGAGGCCTTCGGCGCGGGCCTGACCCCCACTCCCGCCAACCGAAGCGGAGACGATCCAGCTCATCGTGGTGGTGGGTCGACGCACCGAACGCACCGAAGCCGAGGCCAAGCGGAAATGCCACCATGGGCATGGCCGGTTCAGTGGCCGCCCGCTCACCCCTGGGCCTGGTGAACGACACCCTCGGGGCAAGCGGGCTAACGAAGGTGAGGTGGAGCGGCTTGGGTTACCGCCCCCTGGAAGTCTCAATGGACAGGTGATCCTGATGGCCGGCGGCAAGCACGGCTTCACCGAGCGGCTTAGTCTGGAGCCCCCGGCCATCCTGAAGCACATGCGCTCTCTGGGGGAACAAGAACCGCACGGCCGAGGAATCACAGCTGGCGGAGGAGGGAAGGGCCCTCGCTCTGGAGACTTTGGCCTGGCTCGAGTGGACACTTCGGCTGGGTGCCCCCGCGCCCCTGAACCCTGGCACTGCGGTAACCTTCTGCGGTCGCGTTCAGTCTATTTGGCTACCTTCTCGGTGACCGCCTTGGCCTTGGTGGCGCCCTTGTCGCTGCCCTTTTTGGCCCTGCCCTTGGCTTTCTCGGAATGGGCCTTGGCGGCGCCCTCACCCTTGGCGGTGGCGGCCTTCACCTTGTCGCCCGCCACGGGTACCCCGCCGGCCTTGGCATCGGCCTTGGCTTTGGTATCCGCGACCTTCTGATCGGCCA
>CAVVSV010000007.1:0-28798 GCA_963750805.1 uncultured beta proteobacterium | reverse complement strand
CATACAGAAATGCCAGAAGATCGATGCGGAGACACACGTGGCCACACAGCAGGAGTCTCCGGAAGGCCCCGACATGCCCCTCGCACACCGCCGCAGCCGCCGCAGTGCTGCCCAGCAGCGCCGCTACGCCATCAGCGACGCTTCGGAGGGCGATGACGTTGTGGACACCGAAGGTGCCGGCGCTGCACTCCCGACCACATGCCCCGAGCGGGCGCTCCGACGGCTGTCCATCGCCCGTGTACCCGGCGGCCCCGTTACCAACTTGTCAGGGCAGCACAAAATTGACATCAAGGTGCAACCCATGACGCCAGCCAGCATCAAAGTGGCATGCTCGAATTGCAACTTGCGTGAACTTTGCATGCCGTTGGGATTGACTCCCCATGAACTGGACAAGATCGACGAAGTGGTTGCTATACGCAAAAAGGTAAAACGGGGAGGAACCCTGTTTCGCAATGGTGACCGGTTCACTTCCCTGTTTGCAATTCGCACCGGCTTTTTCAAGACGTCTGTCGCTTCCGAAGATGGTCGCGATCAGGTGACCGGCTTCCAGATGGCTGGAGAAATCATAGGTCTGGACGGCATCGTCAACGAAAGCCATACCTGCGACGCCATCGCGCTGGAAGACGCAGAGGTCTGCGTGATGCCCTTTGAACGTATCGAAGAATTGTCACGGGAAGTCAACGCCCTGCAGCGTCATGTGCACAAAATCATGAGCCGTGAAATTGTGCGTGAACACGGCGTGATGCTGTTGCTGGGCAGCATGCGGGCCGAGGAACGCCTTGCAGCATTTTTGCTTAACCTGGTACAGCGACTGCACGCTCGCGGGTTCTCGCAATCTGAACTGGTGCTGAGAATGACCCGCGAAGAAATTGGCAGCTATCTGGGTTTGAAGTTGGAGACTGTGAGCCGCACATTTTCCAAATTTGTCGAAGAAGGCCTGGTTGAGGTCAAGCAGCGGCATGTGCGCATCCTCAATCCCGACGGCCTGAAACTGATCGTCAATTCGCAAGAGTGCCGATAGAGCACCACTTGGTTTCCGGTTCAGGTCAACGACCCCGTCAAATTCGGGGGTTCAATGATTCACATCGGCAGCGGGCATCGCCAGTAAAACGGTCAACCCGCTGGACACACCAGTGATCAACCAAAAGGCAAAAAAGCCCAAGGTGTAGATGGCCTGACGCGGCAAGTCAAGCGACATGCCGAACCAGTGCAGGTCATGGGGATCGACCATGCCAAACACCAGTATTTCAAGCACGCCCGCCAATAAAAAGGCGGGCCAGACAATCCACATCAATCGTTGCTTGAGCATATTGAAGCCCTGGTTATGAATACCGTGGCACGGCGGCAACTGGCTCAGGGCTTGACACCAGCAGCCGCCGGAACCACGACCCCGGTCGCGGCATGGTTACGCGCCAACAAGGCGGGTGCCAGGTTGCCTGCAGCGGCTGCCGCTTTGGCAATCTCAGCCTCATCCATGGTCTTGTTGATGTCCAGACCCTTGCGATAGTAGTCCTCTGCCACCACCGGGTCAGGGCGGGTGATCGCCAGATACAGGGTGATGAAACTCGCGACAACCACAATGGCAGGCCCGGCCACCACCAGCCAGACATGTCCGAATTTCCACCAGGGTGCCGGGTGACTCAACGTGTTTGCATTCATGAAATATTCCTGACTGGGTGTTGGCGTGGATGCGCGGTACCAATTACTTGGCGCCCGGTGTCGCACCCTTGTTGGACAAACCCCAAACATAGGATGCCAGCACATGAATTTGCGCTTCGGTCAGCTTGTCGGCTTGGGCTGGCATTTGATTCACCTTGCCGCCGTTGACCATGGCCATGATGGCTGCCTCGCCATACCCGTGGAGCCAGATGTCATCGGTCAGGTTGGGCGCGCCCAGTGCCTGGTTGCCTTTGCCGTCAGCACCATGGCAGGCCGCACACACGCTGAACTTGGACTTGCCCAAAGAGGCCTGCAAGGAGTCATGGGGACTGCCCGACAAACTCAATACATATTGCGCGACATTTTTGACGTCATCAGAGGTACCTACTGCGGCAGCCATGGGAGGCATGTTTCCAATGCGCCCCAAGGTGATTGTTTCCTTGATTTTTTCAGGGGTGCCGCCATGCAGCCAGTCACCATCGGTCAGGTTGGGAAAACCCTTGTTGCCACGCGCATCAGACGCATGGCATTGGGCGCAATTGTTCATGTACAGACGCTCACCAATGGCCATCGCCTGGGCATCCTTGGCGACATCTTCCGGTTTCATAGAAGAAAACTTGGCATACAGGGGCGCCACTTCGGCATTGCCCTTGTCGACTTCCGCCTGGTGCTGTCCTGCAGAAGTCCATCCCAATTTGCCACCAAAATTACCCAAGCCAGGGTACATGGCCAGATACGCAAAGGCAAACACAATGGTGATGACAAACAGCCAGGCCCACCACCGGGGCAAGGGGTTATTCATCTCGCGAAGGTCACCGTCCCAGACATGCCCCGTTGTGTTGTCGCCGGCGGTCATGGCCCGGGCCTTGCCCGAAAACCACAACAACAACAGACAGGCCAATATGCTGACCACCGTGATAACGGCAACATAGTTCGACCAAAAGTTACTTGTGAAGTCGCTCATTTTTTTTCCTTTGAATGCAGTTCGTCAGTCTTGCCCAAAGGGCAGATTGGCGGCCTCATCGAAACTGGCTGCGTTTCGACGTGAATAGGCCCAGATGACGATGCCAATGAAAGTGATGAAGCTCACCACTGTCGCCATTGAACGAAGGGTATTGATATCGAATTCCATGATTGATATCTCCTGTTTATTTGACGTGGATGCCCAGGACCTGCAGGTAGGCGATCACGGCCTCGACCTCCGTCTTGCCAGCCACTTCTTCCGTGGACTTGGCGATTTGCTCGTCGGTGTACGGCACGCCCACTGTACGCAAAGCTTTCATGTGGGCTGGCATGACGGAGCCATCCACCATATTCTTCAGCAACCAGGGATAGGCGGGCATGTTGGATTCGGGAACCAGGTCACGCGGGTTGTTCAGGTGGGTGGTGTGCCATTGGTCGCTGTATTTGCCACCCACACGGTGCAGGTCAGGACCGGTTCGTTTGCTGCCCCACTGGAAGGGGTGGTCGTAAACGAATTCGCCCGCTACCGAATAGTGGCCATACCGCAGGGTTTCTGCCCGGAACGGACGGATCATCTGCGAATGGCAGTTGTAGCAACCTTCGCGCGTGTAGATGTCACGCCCGGCCAGTTGCAATGCTGTGTAAGGCTCCAAACCTTTGACTGGCTCCGTGGTTGATTTCTGGAAGAAAAGCGGAACAATTTCCACCAACCCTCCGACCAGGAGAACCAGCAAGATCAAAACGATCATCAGGAAATTGCTGGTTTCAATCTTCTCGTGTGACAACGAACTGTTATGGTTATTTGACATGTTAGTTTCCCTTTCAGGCGTGAGCAGCCACTGCAACGGCGGGAATCGTGACATTGACCGACCGTCCATTGGTCGCTGTCTTCAGCACGTTCCACAACATGATCAACATGCCGCAAAGGTACAAAAGTCCGCCGGCCAACCGAAGAATGTAGAAAGGCAGAGTGGCTTTCACCGACTCAACGAAGGTATAGGTCAGGGTGCCGTCTGCATTCACCGCGCGCCACATCAGGCCCTGCATCACACCGGCGATCCACATGGCCGCGATATAAATCACGATGCCGATAGTGGCCGTCCAGAAGTGGATTTCAATGGCCTTGACGCTGTACATCTTTTTCTGGCCAAACAGACGGGGAATCAGGTAGTACATGGAACCCATCGTGACCAGCCCCACCCAGCCCAAAGCACCAGAGTGCACGTGGCCCACGGTCCAGTCGGTGTAGTGTGAAAGTGCGTTGACGGTCTTGATGGACATCATCGGACCTTCAAAGGTAGACATGCCATAGAAAGACAGGGAAACAATCAGGAAGCGCAGGATGGGATCATCGCGCAGTTTGTGCCAGGCGCCTGACAGGGTCATGATGCCGTTGATCATGCCGCCCCAGCTGGGAGCCAAAAGTATCAGCGAAAAGACCATGCCCACAGATTGTGTCCAGTCAGGCAGTGCGGTGTAGTGCAGGTGGTGAGGACCCGCCCACATGTAAGTGAAGATCAGTGCCCAGAAGTGGACGATGGACAGTCGATAGGAATAAACGGGGCGCTCGGCCTGCTTGGGAATGAAGTAATACATCATGCCCAGGAAGCCGGCGGTCAGAAAGAATCCCACCGCATTGTGGCCATACCACCATTGCACCATCGCATCCTGCACGCCCGCATAGGCTGAGTAAGACTTCATGGGGCCGGCTGGAATGGCAGCGCTGTTCACCAAGTGCAACAGAGCCACCGCAATGATGAAGGCCCCGAAGAACCAGTTGGCCACATAAATATGGCGAACCTTGCGGGTGCCCACGGTGCCAAAAAATACGACCGCGAATGACACCCAAACCAGGGTGATCAGGATGTCAATGGGCCATTCCAGCTCGGCGTATTCCTTGCCCTGGGTGAAACCCAGCGGGAGAGAAATGACAGCCGCCAAAATGACCAGTTGCCATCCCCAGAAGGTGAAAGCCGCCAGCTTGTCCGAAAAAATTCGGACGTGGCAGGTGCGCTGAACCACGTAGTAGGCCGAGGCAAACAGACCACAACCACCAAACGCAAAGATTACCGCATTGGTGTGCAGGGGCCGCAATCGGCCATAGGTCAGCCAGGGAATTCCAAGATTAAGCTCGGGCCATGCCAGCTGGGCCGCGATGATCACGCCCACCAGCATGCCAACCACGCCGTAAACCACGGTCATGATTGCGAATTGCCGCACAACCTTGTCGTTATAGACCGTTGCACGAGTGTTTGGAAAAATCATGTTCACCTCTTTTCAATTTATCTGGCTTGAGTTTCCTATGGCAAACCCGTAGATGATTTGACGCATATCAACCGTTTCAACGAATCTCTAAGAATCCTTAAGAATTCTTTCCCCCTGCCCTTCAATGTCGTCAAACTGCCCCCGGTAGATGGCCCACCAGAGCCCACCCAGAATGAAGAAGACCAGGATCACCGACATGGGTATCAGCAAATAAAGAATGTCCATGGGGTCAGTCTCCGGTAAGTCAAAGAAATTAGGCGTGGTGGGTTGACGGTGACGGTTTCGACAGGCGAAGTGCGTTCAGCACGACGAACAGCGAACTGCCCGCCATTCCCAAGCCCGCCAGCCAAGCAGGCAACAAACCCATCACGGCCAGTGGAACACAAGCCGCGTTGTAGACCACGGCCCACAACAAGTTCTGATGCACCACCGACATGGTTTGGCGCGCCTTGGCCAGCGTGCTTGAAATACTGGTCAGCTTTTCACCCAGAACAACAAAATCCGATTGGGCTTGCGCGATGGGGATGGCTTTGCCAAATGCGAAGGACACATGCGCGCCAGCCAAAACCGGCCCATCGTTCAATCCATCCCCCACCATGGCAACTTGCCCCCCCTGGCGCTGGATGTGACGCAGAACGTCAAGCTTGTCCTGGGGGGTGCAAGCGCCGCGTGCGTTGGCAGATGGGATGCCCGTTAGCGCAGCGATCCGCTTGGCGGCGTCTTCACTGTCACCCGAGAGCAGGTATACCTGAACTCCCGCCGACAGAAGTGAGGCCACCGCCGCCTTCGCATCCGGTCGCACACTTTCAATCAGTTCAAAAGTAGCCAGCCAACCCGTATCGTCGCTTAGGTAGACCTGCGGGGACTTTGAAACACCAGTAGGCGCAACGCAAAACGATGCGGACCCCAAACGAACTCGACTCCCGGCTCGCACAACCTGCGCGGACTGGTCCATCGCCAGAACGCCCGAGACACCTTGTCCCGCGACTTCGCTGACGGCCTCAAACAGGTATTGATCGAGAACGCCGGCCCCCTGAGCTGCAATGAACAGGGCCCGGGATGCCGGATGTAGCGAGCTCTTGCCCAGCGCCCCGGCGACCGCCAGCACTTGTGGAAGTGTCCAACCGTCACGGCATTGAATGTGCCCTACCACCATGCGGTCGCTGGTCAGCGTGCCGGTTTTATCAAACACCACAGTATTCACAGTGCTGAGCGCTTCCAGTGCCTGAAGTCGTCGGACCAATACGCCGTTTTTGGCCAACACACCGGCTGAGGCCAGCATCGCTGCCGGTGTGGCCAGTGAGAGCGCGCAGGGACACGTCACGATCAGGACGGACACCGCGACCATCAAGGCATGCTGGGGGCTATAGGACCACCAAAATGCGCAGGCGACCAAACTTGCCAGCAGGACGGCCAGCAAAAACGGCTTGGCAATCCGGTCTGCCACCATCGCCAGTTGCGGTTTGCTGGTCGACGCGTTCTCCATCAGGGCCACAATTTCACCAAAGCGGGTCTGGTCCCCGACGTACTCGACGCGAACCAAGACGGCCCCCGACAGGTTGTGGCTACCCGCCACCACTCTTTCCCCTACTCCACGCGCCACGGGCTTGGATTCGCCCGTCAACAGGGCTTCATCGGCCTGCGTCACGCCCTCCAGCACCGTGCCATCGGCCGGAAACGATTCTCCGGGCAGCACCCGGATCACGTCACCCTGGCGCAGGCGACGCACGGCTACGCGTTCATACTTTTCAGCGGTGCCGGAATCGGGCAACTGACGCTCCACCGTGTCAGGCAAGCGGTTCATCAGCGCTTCCAGCGCACCAGCCGTCTGGTCACGCATGCGCAATTCGAGCCAGCGCCCTGTCAGCAAAAAGAAAACGAACATGGTGAGCGAATCGAAGTAAACCTCGCGCCCAAACAGACCCGTGGAATCAAACGTGCCAGCTGTGCTCACCACAAAAGTTATGAACATGCCAATGGCGATGGGCAAGTCCATGCTGACACGCCATTTGCCAATGTCCCGCAGCGCACTGGTGAAAAAGGGCCCGCAAGAAAATACGATCACCGGCAAGGTCAAAACCCAGGAGGCCCATCGCAGCAACTGCTCCATCTCTGCCGAAAGATCACCTGGCGCGGCGATATAGGCAGGCCACGCATACATCATGACCTGCATCATGCAAAAGCCCGCCACCAACCACCGCCAAAGGGCCTTGCGGGTTTCTGCCAGCCGCTGCTCCCGGGCAAACGCATCGTTGGCAGGAACGGCGCGGTAACCGGCCCGCTGCACGGCGTGCATCAGCCCGGATGGCGCCACTGCGCTGGATGACCAAACGATCCTGGCCCGATGGCTGCCTGCGCTGACATCAGCACTGAGAACTCCGGGCAAAGCGCGCAACGCGTCTTCCACCGTCACCGAACAGGCTGCGCAGTGCATGCCTTCAATCAGCAGATTGGATTCCCAGCAGACACCATTGGCGTCGGCTGGCGCGGGGCGGCTGAACGCAGACCATTCCTGGGGGTCATCCAGCATCGCAAACGCATCCAATGGCATCCCGCCGGGAACCGCAATATTCATCGTGAATTCACAGAACTAAAAACCTGAGGGTCATGACCTCAAGCGTAACCTTCAGTATGCGTCAATTGCTTGACGCAGATCAAGACGAGAAGGCGTGGCACTGACTATTCTTCAGTTTCCAACAACTCAGAGGCAAGCACATGTACGAACGAATTCTTGTAGCAACAGATGGATCAACCCTTTCCAAGAAGGCCGTTGCCAATGCCATTGCGTTGGCGCAACTTTGCGGTGCCGAATTGGTTGCGCTCAAAGTGGTTGCGCGCTACCCCATGACCTACTTTGAAGGTGGCATGGCCATTCAGGCCAGCGAAGTGGAACGTGTTGAGAAGCAATGGGCTGAAAGTGGCCAGGCCATCGTGGACGCTGTCAAAAAGGCGGGTCTCGCCAAAGGTGTGGTCGTCAAGGGCGTGATCGCCAAGTCCGACCTGGTGGCAGAAGCCATCATTTCCGCTGCGAAAAAGCACAAGTGCGATTTGATCGTGATGGCGTCACACGGACGCAAGGGCATCAAACGCCTGCTACTGGGCAGTGAAACCCAGCACGTACTGACCCACTCGCACACGCCGGTCTTGGTCTTGCGATAACAAAAGACGCTAAAGTCCCCGTCTATAAAGAATAGTTTGCTTCTATTTCAGGAGCAAAATTCAAAAAAAGCGGGGCAGTTGCCGCTAAAACGGGTGCTCAGCGGCACTTTTCCCCGGCATCTCTTCGTCGGTGAAACGGGCCCGAATGATCAGGACCTCGTCCCACTGGCTCAGAAAGGCGTCGACGCAAACCGGGTCGAAGTGGCTTCCTGAAAAATCCTTGATGTGCTGCACGGCACGACCAAGCTCCCACGCCTTCTTGTAGGGCCGCTCTGACGTCAGGGCGTCAAACACATCGGCTACCGCCACAATGCGGCTGAACAGCGGAATATCCTCACCCCTGAGACCCCTGGGGTACCCGCTGCCATCAAACTTCTCATGGTGACAGTGGGCAATGTCAGCGCCCGTTTGCAGCACTTGAGAGGAGCTGCCCTTGAGGATTTCGTATCCGATCTGCGCGTGCTGCTTCATGATTTCAAACTCTGCCCCATCGAGTTTGCCAGGCTTGAGCAGGATGCCATCGGCAATACCCACCTTGCCAAGGTCATGCATGGGTGCGGCTTCCAGCAGCAGGTCCTGATCCGCCTTGGGCAATCCCAAAGCCTTGGCAATCAACTCGGAGTAGTGGGCCATGCGCAAAATGTGCGCCCCCGTTTCGGGGTCACGGTATTCGGCGGCTTTGGAAAGTCGCAACACGGTTTCACGTTCACGCTCCACAATGACCTTGGTGGCCTTGCGCACTTCTGCATCCAGCCAGGCGGCCCGGTCGGCCAGCTTTTGGCGGCTGTCCTGCAAAGCGAGCAAATTTTTGGAACGGGACAGGAATTCAACCCGGTCAACCGGTTTGGTCAGAAAATCTGTGGCACCCCGTTCCAGCGCAGCGTAGCGCACGTCTTTTTGGTCATTGGCCGTCACCATCAAGACGGGCGTTTCCTCCAGGCCCGGCAACTGGCGAAAACGCTGGATGAACTCCAGGCCGTCAAGTTGCGGCATCATGTAATCCACCACCACGAGGTCGGGCTTGTTGAGCGCTGCCCAATCCAGGGCCTTGAGCGGATCCACAAACGTGTGGTCCTGACAATTTCCCAGCCGCTTGACCAGGGCGCTGAACAGGATCAGATTGATTTCAGTGTCATCCACAATCAGGACCTGAAACGTCATGATTCACCCTTCTTTTCATTCACTGTGGCCTTCGCCATCAACAGCGATACCAATTGTTTGACTTCAGTTTCCAGGGCCGAGACCATTTCACGCATTCCCTCCATCTGGTTCAGGCTGGCTTGGCGTTCCATTTGCTGGGCGAGTTCGCTGGCCGGTCGCGCACCAAACATGGCCATCGTACCTTTGAGCGAATGGGCCACATGCAGAATCACCTTGGGGTCGTTCGCGTCGGCGGCGATCTTCAAGCGCCCCAGATCTTGTGGCCACTCCGCCAGAAACGGCTCCGCGATGATATCCACCACCTCCTGGTCCACCCCGGCCATTCCCTGCGCATAGTTGAACGAGGTTTCACTGCCCGCCTGATTTGAATCCTTCATCACCAGTTCTTGGACAAGTTTCCTGAGTTCAGTCGACTTGATTGGCTTGGACATGTAGCCGTCCATACCAGCCTCCAGACAACGCTCACGGTCACCCCGCATGGCATTGGCCGTCATGGCAATGATGGGCGTTCGCGGTCCCAATTCCGAAGCCCTGAACTGCTGAGTGGCTTGAATGCCGTCCATCACGGGCATCATCATGTCCATCAGCACGATGTCAAATCGGCGTCGGGCCAAGGCATCCAGCGCCAACTGGCCGTTTTCAGCCAGAGTCACCTTATGCCCCCAATTTTCCAGCAATGTCATGGCAAGTTTCTGGTTGATGGGGTTGTCTTCCACCAGCAAAACATCGAGAGATTTTTCAGATGCGTTGGTGCTGGCGTTACCGCCAGCCGCACCCTCCAGAGCACCGGCACTGGTTTCGACCTGCACCGGGTTGTCCAGCGAAAACTGGGCCGAGAAATGAAAGGTGCTGCCTTTGCCAACTTCGCTTTCCACCCAGATTCGCCCGCCCAGGGCTTCCACCAGCCGGCGCGAAATCGTCAGGCCCAGGCCGGTTCCCCCAAACTTGCGGGTCGTGGAACTGTCCTGCTGGGAAAACGGGTCAAAGATGGTTTCCAGGCTCTCGGGCGGAATGCCAATACCGCTGTCCGCAACTGCAAAATGAACACCACCGCCCACGCCATTGGCTCGTCGGCTGTCGATCCGATTCACCTGGACTGACACCGTCCCCTGGTTGGTAAATTTGATTGCATTTCCAATCAAATTGAGCAGCACCTGACGCAATCGGCCCGGGTCACCCAGCAAAGCGCGGGGTACATCGGGGGCGACATCACAGGTCAATGCAATGCCTTTGTTCTCTGCGCGCAACAGCAATGGCCTGACGCAGTCCTCTACAACGTTTTTGAGGTCAAAAGGAATGTGCTCAAAACTGAGTTTGCCCGCTTCTATTTTGGAAAAATCCAGGATGTCATTGATGATGGTCAGCAGGGACTCCGAGGACGATTTCACGATCCCCAGGTACTCGCGTTGCTGGGTCGTCAGGTCGGTGTCCAGCACCAGTTCCGTCATGCCAATGACGCCATTCATGGGCGAGCGGATTTCATGGCTCATGTTGGCCAGGAAGTCCGACTTCAAACGATTGGCAATTTCGGCCTGTTCCTTGGCCACCCGCAACTCCTCGGAAGCGCGTTTGCTTTCCGAGACGTCCTGCCAGATGCCCGTGAAAACCGTCGCGCCGTTCCTGGCCAATTCAGGTTCCGGGCGGATCTCGCCGCGAAGCCAGCGCAGGGAGCCATCCGGCATCGCAATGCGGTATTCATCCAGCCAGGGTTGGCGTTTGGCCGCCGCCTCCAGCACGCCATCAATGCACCTCTGACGGTCTTCCTCCACAATCTGGCGGGCTGAAATGCTGCCATCAGCCAGCAATGCCTCCCGGTTCATCCCCCGAATTTCACTCAGGCGCTCGCTGACAAAGGTGTATTGGGTGCGACCATTCAGAACTTCGCACCGATACACCACGCCGGGAACCGCATTGGTGATTCGCAACAGTCGCTCTTCGGCCTGGCGAATGGTACTTTCCATCTGCTTTTGGGCGGTGATATCGGTGCGGATGGCAATGAACGAAGTGGGCTTTCCGCTTTCATTGCGCACTGGCACCAGCGTCGCGTTCACCCAAAAGATCGCCCCATCTTTGGCCCGATTGCAAATTTCACCGTGCCAAACGAGTCCCTGGGAGAGCGTGCGATCCAAGTCTTGATGAATGCTGTCTGGCTGGAGACCACTGCGCAGAATATCGTAGGTCTGACCCATCAATTCGGCTCTGGAGTAGCCGCTGATCTCGCAGAATTTGTTGTTGGCGTAAATGATTTCGCCTGCCAAATTGGCAATGCTCACAATCGCGTGCTGGTCCAGGGCAAATTTCTGGTTGGCCAGGTCTGTGAGAGCGACCTGCAGGTCGCGCTGACTCATTTCGCGTTGCTCCACCAGGTCCGACATCAATCGCGACAGGGACTCCAGACTGTCGTCCTCCAGCGGCGGCAAATCGGAGTCAATGGTTTGCATCAGGTTGTTGGCGGTTTCCCGCAGCGACTCGATGGCGCGGGTACGGCTGGCCAACTCACTGCGAATGCGGTCATTCGTGTGGGTCAATTCAATGGAACTGAGTTGCAGACTGCGGGTCTTCAGGTCCAGATCGCGCTCATTTTGGGCATAGGCCTCATCCACCCGGGCGATGAAACCTTCCAGACCTCGCAACAGACTTGCAGCACCGGGCGATACGCCTGTAAAGCCTGCCATCAGGGAGACTTCCTTGAGCACTTCAGCCAGTTGGGCTTCTTCCACGCCGAGCAGGCGGCGTGTCTGGCGGGTCAGTAACTTGTGCATACGTCAGGGACTCGACTCGCGCCTTGGCCCCTTAATTTTCCGAGAGATGGGTAATTGTCATGGTCTGATTGTGCAATTTGCAATCCAGACTGCCCACTTGGGGTGAGATTTCTCCATTGGAATAAAAACCTGCCATCACCACACCCGGCCCAAACACATCAGCCACCGCCTCAACCTCTTCGTCAACACGCCCGCCCATCACCAGTTTGCGGCCGACGCAACTGACCAACAGTGCCAGACTCGACCCTTGAACCACTGCGGACCCTGATTCCATACCCCGGGCGGTTTGGGCAGCAGTTTCAGCGCCATCGACCAAAGCATCGGTGCTGGCATGCATCAAACGCAAATAACCCTCGGGGTCAATGTCACCAGCCAGCGTCAGACTGCCTGTGGCCTCATCCACGCCCAGGATGGTGCGGATCAAGCCCGCGTCTTCCTGGTTTTTGCCCAACATGGCAAAGGGAAACAACAATCCGGAGGCCGGCAAATCCCTGGCATGATCGCCCAGGTAACGCTTGTAAACGTCCAGCGCCGGTTGCCCATCGAGTTCATACAACACATTGAAGTCACACCGCGTCACTTTGCGCGCGGGACCAAATGATGACCATCCGCCATAGGACCCGTGGGTGATATGCAGGCCCGGCCCATAAAGACCCACGCACACCAGGGTGTCTGACTGAACGCCCTCCCGGGACATCACCCAGGTTTCCTTGAAAGCCGCGGCATCGCCGGCCAGTCCTCCGGAAATCGGCACATGGGAACCCAGCACGGCGGCAAGCCCCGCGATCAGCCCGCTGCCGTTAATGGCAACGCCCTGTCCCAACACCAGCACGGCACGCAAGCCGTCCCGGGGCAATTGCCCGCCCAGGCGTTCCCCGGCCGCCTGGGAATCCGCCATTCCGGACAAACGGGTGGTCGCCTCCACCAACGTGGTCGAATCAAAGTGCACGGCGGTAATGACGCAGGACTCATCGGCCACGCCCTGCCCCGAAATCTCACCCGCTGTCGAGCACCCAATGCGCACAGAACCTGGAAACGCCAGCGCCAATGGTGACTGCAATTGCTGCACCAAAGGAATGGAGCCGAACACCAGCAGCAGGTTGGGCTTCAGGTCAATGAGAGGGGCCAGGAGTGGCGCAAGATTCTGGTTGCTCTTGACAGAAATTTGGGCAACCTGCATGGAATAAGCCTTTGTAGATGTTTCGGCAAATGGACGCCGGAATAGTACAACGCCTAGGCGGTTACATAGCGCGCACGCAGTACATTTTTCTGAACCTTGCCCATGGTGTTGCGGGGCAGAGCGTCCACCACCTCACAACGCTTGGGAATCTTGAAATTGGCCAGTCTGGATTTCAGGCTGGCAATGATTCCCGCGGGGTCCAGCACAGCACCAGGTTTGGCGATCACGACCGCCACCCCCACTTCGCCAAAGTCGGCATGGGGGATTCCCACCACCGCACTTTCCAGTACACCCGGCAACTCGTTGATGTAACCCTCAATCTCTGCCGGATAGACGTTGTAGCCACCGCTGATGATGAGGTCCTTGCTCCGCCCCACAATGGTGACGTAGCCGCGCTCGTCCACACGCCCCACATCACCCGTCTTGAAATACCCATCCGCCGTGAATTCTTCAGCGGTCTTTTCAGGCATTCGCCAGTAGCCCCTGAAAACGCTGGGGCCCTTGACCTGAATGCCGCCAATCTCGCCCACTGGCAAAACCTTGCCATCATCGCCCATCACGCGCAGGCTCAAACCCGGCAGCGGAAAGCCCACGGTGCCACCTCGGCGCTCGGACTGCCCCCCGTGACGCGGGTCGGCGTTGTAGGGGTTGGAGGTCAGCATGGCCGTCTCGCTCATGCCATAACGTTCCAGAATCGTGTGGCCCGTGCGGGACTGCCAATCATTGAAAGTTTCAATCAGGAGGGGTGCCGACCCAGCAATGAACAAACGCATGGTACGCACCACCTCGTGGGTCAAACCCGGCTCTGCCAGCAAACGCACATAGAGCGTGGGCACACCCATGAAGACGGTCGCCTCGGGCATTTTTTTCAGCACAAATTTGGGATCAAATTTGGCACACCAGATCATTTTGCTGCCATTGATCAGCGCGCCGTGCAGCGCCACAAACAGGCCATGCACATGGAAGATGGGCAGCGCGTGGATCAACACATCGCCGCCCTGCTGCGGCGAACGCCAGCCCCAGTAGGTTTTGAGAACCCGCGCGTTGTCTGTCAGGTTGCCATGCGTCAACATGGCGCCTTTGCTGCGGCCCGTGGTGCCGCTGGTGTACAGGATGGCCGCCAGATCGTCACCCCCGCGCTTCACGGGCGTGTGCACATCCGAACAATGTGCCGCCCGCTCCAGCAAGCTGCCCGTGCGGTCATCACCCAGCGTGAACACACTGTGCGTACCCGCTTTGAAGGCGATCTTGCTGACCCAGCCAAAATTGGCTGGCGTGCACACCACCACGGCGGGCTCGGCATTGCCGATGAAATATTCGATTTCTGCACTTTGGTAGGCCGTATTCAGCGGCAAAAATACCAGCCCCGCGCGCAAGGTGGCCAGGTACAAAATCATGGCCTCCACCGACTTCTCAACCTGCACGGCGACACGGGAGTCAGCCGGCAAATTGAGTGAGGCCAGCAAGTTCGCCACCATGGCGCTGGCCCGTTCCAGATCACGCCACGAGTACAACAAGCCGTTGTCGGTTTCCACGGCCACGGTGCCCAAATCCGCCGGAAAGGCCTGACGCAAGGTGACAAAGAGATTCTGGTTGGGCGTTTCGGTTACTACATTATTCATAGCAAACTATTGATATATGACGGGGACTTGAGGCACTTTTCATCTTTAATCTAGTCGAGTTTGGCCCCCGAAGCCTTCACCACAGCCGCCCAGCGCTTGACCTCGGCGCTGACAAATGCGCCGAACTGCGGCGGGGTGAGCGTGCCAAAGTCTGCACCCTGTTGCGCCCACACGGTTTTGGCTTCATCCGACAGGCCCGCCTTGTTCACTTCTTCCACAATGCGCGCCTGCACATCTGCCGGCGTGCCCTTGGGCGTCCAGATACCGTACCAGGTGGTGACGGTGTAGTCGGGCAGTCCCATTTCTGCGGCGCAAGGCACATCGGGGAAAGCCGGGTTGCGCTTGAGGCCAGACACCATGAGCGCCTTGATGCGTCCCCCCTTGATGTGGTTGGCGCTGGAACCCAGGCCGTCAAACATCATTTCCACGTCACCCGCAATCAGCCCCTGCAGAGCCGGACCCGCACCCCGGTAAGGAATGTGGGTGATGAAGGTTTTGGTTTGCTGCTTGAACAGTTCACCGGCCAGGTGGTGCGAGGTGCCACTGCCCGCCGAGCCATAGTTGAGTTTGGCGGGGTTTTTGCGCACATAGTCCAGAAAGCCCTTGAAGTCATTGACGGGCACTTTTTTGGGATTGATGACCACCACCTGCGGCACGTTGGCCACCAGCACCAGAGGGACAAAGTCTTTTTCAATGTCGTAATCCAGCTTGGGGTACATCGACGGGGCAATCGCATGGTGCACCGCACCCATGAAAATCGTATAGCCATCCGGTGCCGCCTTGGCCGCAATTCCGGCTCCCAGGGTGCCTCCCGCTCCGCCCCGGTTGTCAATGACAAGTTGCTTGCCGGTGAACTTTGAGAACTGCGCTGACAGCGGTCGCGCAAAAGCGTCGGTACCGCCCCCCGCCGGAAATGGCACCACCATGGTGACCGGCTTGGAAGGCCAGGTTGATTGCGCAAAGGCCGAATGTTGCAGACCCAGCGCGCCTGCGGCCGTTGCGGCCAAACCCACGCGTAAAGCACCTCTGCGCTGAAGCGGCAGGTTCAGGCAATTGTCGTCAATCAAACCGTCTTTCAGGAAGTTCATCGTTGTCTCCAGTCGTTATAAAAATAGAGTTCACTGCGCTCACACAAAAACGCCTGCTCAAAAAAGCAGATCGTCAATGTCACTTGATAGTGCGATTTTGCCCTGCGAAAGCAAATGCCGATGGCGATCCAGCCGCCGAAGGTCGTACAGGTAATTCACCATCAAACCAAAGGACTGTTTGAGCCCCTTGGCGGATGGGTCACCCGCCCAGTTCAGCCGCTCGACTCGGGCACCATTGCCCAGGTGGAATCGGGCCACCGGGTCCAGCGGCTTGTCGCCCAGCATTTCAATGCCCAGGTAGTGGGCCGCACATTGCAAAACCATGCGCCGCACGGGTGATTTGGCGTCCAGAGCCAGCGCCTTGTCGGCAGCCGTCAGCAAGTGCTCCGGACCGGGGGGCTCAAAGCCCAGCGCACGCCCCAGCGTGGAGCGGCTTTTCTCGTCCAGTTTGGCCAGCATGGCCGCCGCATTTTTAACCAGCCACGGGCGAAAACCAGGGATGGGTGACAGAGTGGCAAACACCCGCAATTTGGGGAATTCACCTTTGAGCTCTTCCACCACGCGCTTGATCAGCGAATCACCAAAACTCACACCGCGAAGGCCCTGCTGGGTATTGCTGATGGAGTAAAAAATAGCCGTGGTGGCCTTCTTGACATCCGACGCGCTGGCCGACTCGTCCAGCAGCGGCGTGACGCTGTCTGCCAGCGCATCCACCAGCGCGACTTCCACAAAAATCAGGGGCTCATCGGGCAAGCGGGGGTGAAAAAACCCGTAGCAGCGCCGGTCCGAATCCAGCCGGTTTTTCACGTCGGCCCAGCCCTTGATGTCGTGAACCGCCTCGTACTTGATCAACTTCTCGATCAGGGACGCAGGAGAATCCCAACTGATGCGCCGCAACTCCAGAAAGCCCACATCAAACCAGGTGGAGAACATGTATTCCATCTCCACATCCAGGGCCGCCAGTCGCCCATCGGATTTCAAATGGGGCAGCAACTCGGCACGCATATCCACCAGAAACCGGATGCCATCGGGGAAGGCGCTGAAGCGTTGCAGCAAACGCCGGCGGGGTGACACCGTGGCACGACGGAAATGCACCTCGGCGGCCGCCTCATGCGGCGTACCCAGTGCCGCCGCCATGCGGGCCTGGGCGTCTTTGACGACTTGCGGGTTGGCAACAAATTGCTCGCTCACCAGCAGCCACAGGTCATGGCGCTCGCCCGGCTTGGCGCTGGCATACCACTGCGCCAACACCTGGGCCCGCTTGCCGCCTTCGACCTCACTCACAGTGGGATCAATGACAGCCTTCAGGTCATCGAGCGTTCTGCGCAAAATACGGGGTGACAGGTCCTCTTCGGGGTGGCGCAGACTGCCCTTAAGACGCTCCGCCAGAGACCGTCGGAGAATTTTTCCGGGGACCGTCAGTGGCCTGGAACTCGCCCTTGACGGCGGCGCAGTGTCATTTGCTTCATTTTTGATAGCTGACTTCTCTTTGGCAACGGGGACTTCAGGCGCTTTTTGTTGGGCGTATGACGGTTTGGCCGGCTGGGATGCCAGCGCCGTGCCAGGCAGCAGTTTTGAAACCTTGCGGGTCAGCCAGGTGCCCGTCTTTGGGGTGGTTTCTGAACTCATGCTCTCAACCTGCTTTTGACCTGCGAACGCGCCAACTCGCGCAAGGCTTCGCGCTGACGGGTCAGATGGGTGCGCATGGCAGCATCGGCCCCCTCGCTGTCACGCGCCTTGACAGCCGCAAAAACGGCCATGTGTTCCTCCAGGCTCTGATTCATCCGCCCCGTGGCTTGCAAACTTTGCAACCGGGCCAGTTTGAGAATCTTCCGCAAATCACCAATCGTTTGCGCGAGCCAGCGATTATTGGCCAGCGTGATGAATGCCTCGTGAATGGCGTAGTTGGTGGCGTAGTAGTCTGTCATGCGCCCTGCCTTGGCGTCGCTGTTCAGGCGCTCATGCAAGGTCTCCAACTCGGCAAGGTCAGCGTCGGTCGCATTGCGGGCCGCCTCAAAAGCACAACGCCCTTCCAGCAGGGCAATCACCGGGAAAATATCGTCCAGATCCTGCTCAGTCACTTCATTGACGAAACAACCGCGTCGCGGCTCGTGGCGCACCAAGCCTTCAGCGGTCAACACTTTCAGGGCTTCGCGCAATGGCGTGCGTGAAATGGCCAGGCTTTGGCACAAACCCACTTCGTCCAGAAAACTGCCCGGCGCCAACTCTCCCGAGAATATTCGGTCCCGTAATGTGCATGCCGCGTCGTCGTGAAGGGAGTTTTGAATCAACCGCATGGTGAAGGCATTTACAAACAAAGTGGTTTCGTAATTTTTTATAATTATGAGTAATTACAAATACATGCGCAAGCGCTCACCACCCCACTTCACTGGGTATTTACCCTTGCCAGATTTATCTCGCCGGCTGGCGCGATTTGCCCGCGGAGACGCCAGACGTCTGATTCCTGGCTAGTTCTTTGGCACGTTCCCCTGCCCAGAACCAAAGCGCTACACCGCCCACGATCATGGGCACACACAGCCATTGCCCCATACTCATGCCCAGTGATAGAAGCCCCAAATGCGCATCGGGTTCGCGGAAAAATTCGGCAATAAAGCGGAATACGCCATAGCCAAACAGGAACGCGGCGGCCACCTGGCCTTCTTTGCGCTCTTTGCGCGCATACATCCACAGCAGCACGAACAGCAGCAGGCCTTCCATCAGAAATTGATAGACCTGCGACGGGTGGCGCGGCTGGTCACCCGCACCCCGGAACACCATGGCCCAGGGCAGGCTGGGGTCAGCCAGACGCCCCCACAACTCGCCATTGATGAAATTACCCACGCGGCCCGCGGCCAGCCCGGTCGGAACGCAGGGCGCCACAAAATCGGCGACTTGCCAGAAGGGACGCTTGCGCGAGATGGAAAACCAGATCATCGAACCAATCACACCCAACATGCCGCCATGAAAACTCATGCCTCCCTGCCAAACCGCCAAAATTTCCAGAGGGCGAAAGAAGTAATAGCCGGGTTTGTAAAACAGGCAGTAGCCAATGCGCCCCCCCAGCACCACCCCCATCACACCCAGAAACAAAATGTCTTCCACGTCCTTTCGCGACCAGGCCCCATCGCCGGTGATGGATGCAAACGGAGGGTGACGCAAGCGACGGATCCCCAAAAACATGAACAGGCCAAAGGCCGCCAGATAGGTCAAACCGTACCAGTGAACGGCCAGCGGGCCGACCTGAAGGGCGATGGGGTTGATTTGCGGGTGGATCAGCATGGTCTGAATTGTGCACTCAAGCGTCTTGCAAAGTACGCCAAGACGATTGGCAGAGGGGGACCAACCCCGGCCACGTCAGCGTCAGGTCTCGGGCACGGTCTGGTGTCCAGCAAAAACCATGAACCGCTCCAGCGGCGGACTCACCGCTTTGGCCGACCAGACCAGGCTGGTCTCGCAGGTGGGCAGCAGAGGGTCGTAGCGTGCTTTTGGCGAGGCTTGGCCCGCCGAAACCGACACTGTGCGGTAAACCACACCCGGCCGCTGAAACTGGCGCACACTGTCAGGCACCCAGGCCAGGCCCAGGCCTGCGGACACCAGATTGACGATGGTCTGCATCTGGATGGCTTCCTGAGACACCTGGGGCACCAAACCGGCGGCATGGTACAGCGCATAAATGGCGTCAAAAAGCGAGGGCGCAATGCGTCGCGGAAAAATGACCAGGGGTTCTTCGAGGACTTGACCCAGATGGAGGACTGGCGCAGTCGCCAGCGCATGATTCGCTGGCAAGGCAATGACCAAGGGCTCGCTGGTAATCAGCATGCGTTGCAAGCCAGGCGGCGCAAATCCAGGCGAATGCAACATGAATCCAGCATCGATTTCGCCGTGCTCCAGCCACTGCAGTTGCACGTCGCCGGTGGCCTCAATCAGCTCAAGGCCCACTTGCGGGAACGCCTCGCGAAATGCGCTGACCCATTGTGGCAACAAGGCAAAACCCACCGTCGATACAAAGGCCAGGCGTAAACGCCCCACAGCACCACTGGCGGCGGCACGGGCCAGTGCGGGCAGACCCTGAGCACGGACCAACAGTTCACGCGCCTCACCCACTAAAGCCTTACCGGCAACGGTCAATGCCACGCTGCGCTTGGTTCGATCAAACAGGCGCACCCCCACAAGCCGTTCGAGTTGGGCAATGGCCTGGGTCAAGGGAGGCTGGGTCATGTGCAGACTCTGGGCCGCACGTCCAAAATGCAACTCCTCCGCCACGGCCAGGAATTGACGCCAGAGCCGAAGCTCAATCAGGCGGGAACTGGGGGATTCGTTCGCCACAAGCAAGAGGGTTGGGTCGGGTCTATTCATATGTCATGCATATTACTGGAGCCTTAAAAATATATTGGAGTCTATTTTCTGGTCAGCGCATACTCTGCCCTGAAAATCACCGACTCAAGCCGGCTACCACCCCGCACCCAACCCAAGAGGCACACCATGGACGTCAAACCCATCATCCTGAATCCGCGCAGCAAGAACATCACCGAAGGCAAATCGCGCGCCGCCAATCGCTCCATGTTTTACGCCATGGGCTACGTTGAAGGCGACTTCAAGAAACCCATGGTGGGTGTGGCCAACGGGCACAGCACCATCACGCCTTGCAACTCCGGCCTTCAAAAGCTGGCAGACGCCGCTATTGAAGGCATTGAGGAAGCAGGCGGCAATGCGCAAGTGTTTGGCACTCCCACCATTTCAGACGGCATGGCCATGGGAACCGAGGGCATGAAATATTCATTGGTCTCGCGTGAGGTCATCAGCGACTGCATTGAAACGTGCGTGCAAGGCCAATGGATGGACGGCGTTTTGGTGGTGGGCGGCTGCGACAAAAACATGCCCGGCGGCATGATGGGCATGCTGCGCGCCAATGTGCCTTCCATCTATGTCTACGGCGGCACGATCCTGCCTGGAAAATACAAGGGCAAAGACCTCAACATCGTCAGCGTGTTTGAAGCCGTGGGCCAAAATGCCGCGGGCAATTTGAGCGACTTTGATTTGCTGGAAATCGAGAAGCGCGCTGTGCCGGGCACGGGATCCTGCGGGGGGATGTACACGGCCAACACCATGTCTTCGGCGTTTGAGGCACTGGGCTTGTCCCTGCCCTACTCCAGCACCATGGCCAACCCCCATGACGAGAAAATGAACTCGGCCAAGGAATCCGCCAAGGTGCTGATGGAAGCCATCAAAAAAGACATCAAACCGCGTGATATTGTGACTAAAAAGGCCATCGAAAACGCTGTGGCCGTTGTGATGGCCACCGGCGGCTCCACCAACGCAGTGCTGCACTTTCTGGCCATCGCCCATGCGGCCGGCGTGGAATGGACCATTGATGATTTCGAGCGCGTGCGTGTCAAAACCCCGGTTTTGTGTGACCTGAAACCCAGCGGCAAATACCTGGCCGTTGACCTGCATGTGGCAGGGGGCATTCCTCAAGTCATGAAGACGCTACTGGTGGCAGGGCTGTTACACGGCGACTGCATGACGATCACCGGCCAGACCATTGCCGAAGTCTTGAAGGACATCCCCGACGCTCCCCGCGCCGACCAGGACGTCATTCGCCCCATCTCCAACCCAATGTATAAGCAAGGGCACCTGGCCATCCTGAAAGGCAATCTGTCACCGGAAGGTTGTGTTGCCAAAATTACCGGACTGAAAAACCCCGTGATGACGGGCCCGGCGCGTGTGTTTGACGACGAACAATCGGCTTTGGCCGCCATACTGGCCGGAAAAATCGTGGCAGGCGATGTGATGGTGTTGCGTTATCTAGGCCCCAAGGGTGGCCCCGGCATGCCTGAAATGCTGGCACCCACAGGGGCTCTGATTGGTGCGGGCTTGGGCGAGTCCGTAGGCTTGATTACTGATGGCCGGTTTTCGGGCGGTACCTGGGGCATGGTGGTGGGACACGTCGCGCCTGAAGCGGCGGTGGGTGGACTGATCGCCTTCATCCATGAAGGGGACTCCATCACCATCGACTCGGTGCAGCTCAAGCTTGAATTGAATGTCGGCGAGGCCGAGATTGCCAAACGTCGAGAGGGCTGGAAAGCCCCCGCCCCGCGCTACCTGCGGGGCGTGCAGGCCAAGTTTGCGTTTAACGCATCGACGGCGAGCAAGGGCGCGGTGCTGGACGACTACACAGTCTGAACGCTCAATAACTTGCAGCGCAGCTGACTAGCGGCGTCTGCGGTTGTTCAGTGTGCCAATGGCTTCCTTGTTCTTGTCAATGCGCGCCTGTTTGCGCGCATCTTCCCGCTCCATGGCCTTTCGTTTGGTGTACCCCGTGGCATCCGCCCACGCCCACCAGGCAATGGCCAAGCCAAACGGAATAAAGACTTGCCACCACGGCCAGCTGGCCACAACCCAAATCTCCAGGTACTTCATTGCCAGCAAAACGATGCCCAATCCCAAAAAATACATGGCTTTCTCCTGCAATTTGTAACACTTTCGCTGACCCTACAGGTCAACCCCCATCATTACAATGGCGTTGAACGACTGTAACCCAACGCAGAAAGACAGAAATGAAACTTACGCACTTTGCCCAACTGCTCGTGGCAACGTCACTGGTCGCCGCAGCCCCCGCTTTTGCCGACCAGGCGTTGGCGACCGCCAAGAACTGCATGGCCTGCCATGCCGTCGATAAAAAGCTGGTCGGCCCGTCGTACAAGGACGTCGCTGCGAAGTACAGCGCTGACAAGACTGCCGTTGACAAGCTGGCCGCGAAAATTCTCAAAGGTGGCTCGGGTGCCTGGGGCGCAGTTCCCATGCCGGCCAATGCCCAGGTCAATGACGCAGAGGCTCACAAGCTCGCCGCTTGGGTGTTGACCCTTAAGTAAGCACTTTCCAATTGACGGCCGAGGCGATGTGCCTTGTCCAATAAAAAAGCCCGCTGTTAGCGGGCTTTTTTGTGTCTGTCGCTGTCATTCAGGCATATAAATGGCCTGAAGTCCAAGCCAAATCTACATAGATTGCTCTCATAAAAGGAGCAAATAGGGGGACGTCATGCACCGCCGTTACCTCGTTCAGGCTGTCAATAGGCTTCGCCCAACTGGCTCAGAATGGCCGGATTCTCCAGCGTACTGGTGTCCTGCGTGACGGCTTCACCCTTGGCAATTGAGCGCAGCAAACGGCGCATGATTTTGCCGGAGCGGGTTTTGGGAAGGTTCTCGCCAAAACGGATGTCTTTGGGTTTGGCAATCGGTCCGATCTCTTTGGCCACCCAATCACGCAATTGCTTGGCGATGGCTTTGGCCTCATCACCACTCGGACGGGGTCCCTTGAGAACCACGAACGCGCAAATGGCTTCACCCGTCAGGTCATCGGGTCGACCCACCACGGCAGCTTCCGCCACCAGATCCGACTTGGCCACCAAAGCAGACTCAATTTCCATGGTGCCCATCCGGTGACCGGAGACGTTCAGCACATCGTCAATGCGGCCGGTGATCCGGAAATAGCCGCGGTCGGCACTGCGCACTGCGCCGTCACCAGCCAGATAAATCGTGCCACCCAGTTCTTCGGGAAAATAGCTCTTCTTGAAACGCTCAGGGTCATTCCAGATGGTGCGGATCATCGACGGCCAAGGTCGCTTGATCACCAGCAATCCACCCGAACCATTGGGCACATCAACGCCCGCTTCGTCCACGATGGCAGCCATGATGCCGGGCAAAGGCAATGTGCAGCTTCCGGGTACCAGTGGCGTGGCACCTGGCAACGGCGTGATCATGTGGCCGCCGGTCTCGGTTTGCCAGAAAGTATCCACAATGGGGCAGCGCTCGCCACCCACATTTTTGTAGTACCACATCCACGCTTCCGGATTGATGGGCTCACCCACCGATCCGAGGATGCGCAGGCTGGTCAAATCAGAACGGTCAGGGTGGACCTTTGCATCGCTTTCAGCTGACTTGATCAGCGAGCGGATGGCCGTAGGAGCCGTGTAGAAAATGCTGCACTTGTGGCGTTCGATCATTTGCCAGAAGCGGCCAGCATTCGGGAATGTCGGGATGCCTTCAAAAATAATTTGGGTGGCACCGGCTGCCAAGGGACCATAAGCCACGTACGCATGTCCCGTGATCCAGCCGATGTCAGCCGTGCACCAGAAGACATCGTCCGCCTTCAAATCGAAGGTCCAGTCCATCGTCAGCTTGGCCCACAGCAGGAAGCCGCCTGTGGAGTGCTGAACGCCTTTGGGTTTGCCTGTGGAGCCCGACGTGAAAAGAATGAACAGTGGATGTTCAGCGCCCACCGCCACGGGCGCGCATTCAGTACTTTGCCCAGCCAGAGCTTCGGTAAAGGTGATGTCGCGGCCCGCCACCATGTTGCAGGCCGTTGGCGTACGCTGGTACACAAACACAGTCTTGATGGACTCACAGCCGCCCATGGCCAAACCTTCATCCACAATGGCCTTCAATGGCAGTTCCTTGCCACCGCGCATCTGGTAATTGCAAGTCACCACGGCCACCGCGCCCGCGTCAATGATGCGTTCCTGCAACGCCTTGGCAGAGAAGCCCCCAAACACCACACTGTGGGTGGCGCCAATCCGGGCACAGGCCTGCATGGCAATCACGCCTTCCAGCGTCATGGGCATGTAGACCAGAACACGGTCGCCCTTTTTAATGCCCTTGGCTTTCAATGCATTGGCGAACTGGCTGACCTTGGCCAACAGTTCCTTGTAGGTCGTTTTGGTGACTGTTCCGTCATCCGCTTCAAAAATGACGGCTGTCTTGTTTTCATTGGGCGTGCCCATGTGCTTGTCAAGGCAGTTGGCCGAGGCATTGAGTTCGCCATCGTCAAACCACTTGTAAAACGGCGCGTTGGACTCGTCCAGGGTGCGGGTAAACGGTTTGGTCCAGGCGACATTTTCACGAGCCAAGCGGGCCCAGAACCCTTCGAAGTCTTTTTCCGCTTCGGCGCACAGCGCGTTATAGCCGTCCATCCCGGAAATTCGGGCGTTTTTGACGGTGGCTTCACTGGGCATAAACACCCGGTTTTCAACCAGTACGGATTCGATGGCAGATGACGGCGCACTCATGATTTGTCTCCTCTAGTTAATTGACACTGACCCGCAATGTCGTGGTTTGCACTTACAAGCCACTGACTACAAAACCACTTGAGCTGTTTGCTGGGTTGTTTCCTGCGCCAGCTCAAAAGGGAGGGGCACGGCACGACTTTACAATTCCGACCATGACTGATTTGAAACCTGAAACGCAAAAAAAACTGCGCCCCTTGCCCCGCTTCATTTTTGCCAGCCGCTGGCTGCAATTGCCACTGTATTTGGGCCTGATCGCCGCCCAAGGCGTCTATGTCTTTCACTTCTGGGTTGAACTGGTCCACCTGCTGGAGGCTGCCTTTGGCAACAAGGACGCCTTGCAGGCCCTGATCACCAGCATTGGCTACAAGGAGGCTAGCGCGGCGCCCCCCGCCCTCAATGAAACCATCATCATGCTGGTCGTTTTGGCGTTGATCGACGTTGTCATGATTTCCAACCTGCTGATCATGGTCATTGTGGGTGGCTACGAGACATTTGTAAGCCGCATGGATCTGGAAAGCCACCGCGATCAGCCGGAGTGGCTCAGCCACGTCAATGCCTCTGTGCTCAAGGTCAAGCTGGGAACGGCCATCATCGGAATCAGTTCCATCCATTTGCTCAAGACCTTCATCAATGCGGCAAATTACGACGAAAAGGTGCTGATCGCCCAAACCGCGATTCACATCACCTTTTTGCTTTCGGCCATGGCCATTGCCTACACTGACCGCCTGATGACTCGGACTCAAAACGAAGCCCACGAATGAAGATTCCGGCTCCCGCGAAGCGCGCGGGGGCTGTCAGAAAAGGCGCCAGGTTCGTGCTGCAACCAGTCAGCTTCAAGAAGTATGCTTGGTTAAACTGGAATGCTTGACCGCTGTCACGTCCATCCCCACAACCCGAGGAACCGTACAACCATGACCACCATCATCCAGCAAGCCGACCTGATTGAATCCATTGCAGCTGCGCTTCAGTACATCAGCTACTACCACCCGGCAGACTACATTGCCCACCTCGCCCGCGCCTACGCGCGTGAACAAAGCCCTGCGGCCAAGGACGCCATTGCCCAGATCCTGACGAACAGCAAAATGAGCGCCATGGGCCACCGCCCCATTTGCCAGGATACGGGCATCGTGAACGTGTTCCTGAAAATCGGTATGGATGTTCGGCTGGAAGGCTTCACAGGCACCCTGGATGACGCCATCAATGAAGGCGTGCGCCGTGGTTACAACGACCCCGCCAACACACTGCGTGCATCGATCGTTGCCGACCCACAGTTCGACCGAAAAAACACCAAGGACAATACGCCGGCAGTCATCAATGTCGAGATCGTCGCAGGCAACAAAATTGACATCACCGTGGCGGCCAAAGGTGGCGGTTCGGAAAACAAATCCAAGCTGGCCATGCTCAACCCCGGGGACTCCATCATCGATTGGGTGCTCAAAACCGTGCCGACCATGGGGGCCGGCTGGTGTCCGCCCGGCATGCTGGGCATCGGCATCGGCGGCACCGCTGAAAAGGCCGTTCTGTTGGCCAAGCAGGCACTAATGGAAGACATCGACATGTATGAACTTCAGGCCAAGTCCTCATCTGGCGCTGTGCTCAGCAAGGTGGAAACAATGCGCCTGGAGTTGTTTGAAAAGGTAAATGCACTGGGCATTGGCGCCCAGGGGTTGGGCGGCCTGACCACGGTGTTGGATATCAAGATCAACATGTACCCCACGCATGCGGCTGGCAAACCTGTGGCGATGATCCCCAATTGCGCCGCCACTCGCCACGCGCACTTTGTGATGGATGGAAGCGGCCCTGTCTATATGGATCCGCCATCGCTGGACCTTTGGCCCAACGTCGATTGGAAGCCTGACTATGTGAAGAGCAAAAAGGTGGACCTGAATACCTTGACTCCCGCTGAAGTCGCCAGCTGGAAGCCAGGCGACACTTTGCTGCTCAATGGCAAGATGCTGACGGGCCGGGACGCTGCGCACAAGCGCATTCAGGACATGCTGGCCAAGGGCGAGCAACTGCCCGTGGACTTCACCAACCGTGTGATTTATTACGTGGGCCCCGTCGACCCCGTCGGCGACGAGGCTGTTGGCCCGGCCGGCCCCACCACCGCCACGCGCATGGACGGGTTCACCGAAATGATGCTGGCCAAAACCGGACTGATCGCCATGATCGGTAAAGCTGAACGCGGCCCGGTCGCCATTGAAGCCATCCGCAAGCACAAAAGCGCCTACTTGATGGCCGTAGGGGGCGCAGCCTATCTGGTTAGCAAAGCCATCAAGACGGCGAAGGTGGTCGGTTTCGCCGACCTGGGCATGGAAGCCATCTATGAGTTTGACGTGGTGGACATGCCCGTTACCGTGGCTGTGGATGCGGGTGGCACCAGTGTGCACATCACGGGCCCCGCCGAGTGGGAGAAAAAAATTGCAACCGGCCAATTCAAAGGCTTTGCAGTGGCAGCGGCCTGAATTCAAAACGACTCTAGCGCTACTTTATTGATAGCTATGAATTGTTTACCGACGGGGACTTCAAGGTGTTTTCTCTGACATTTTTACCCTGGAACCGGCCGGATGTGGTAGCATTTCAGACAAGCTTATCCGACCCGTTTACCCGTAGAAATTTGTAGCCCGCCTTCGCCCATCGAAGGCCATCAGGAGTGCACTACCATGAGCCGCTTTGACACCACGGATGACCCACGTCGCCGACTCCTGATTCAGGCTCTATCGACGGGACTTTTTACCACTGCGTACACCGAAGCCAATGCCTTGAGCTTCAGCATTTTTGGAAGCAAGCCAAGCAAGCTGCCGCCCGGGCAATCGATTTATGGGCTGTCCGGCGAGGTCACTGTCAATGACCAAGTCGCGTCGCTCACGACGCAGATCAAACCGGGCGACACCGTCCAGACGGCCAAGAACAGTGAAGTTGTCTTTGTTGTCGGCACCCACTCCATGATCTTGGAGAGCAACAGCAGGTTGCTGATTGAGGCACAGGAAAGTTCAGTAGGCAACTTCCTGATTTCGGGGTTGCGCATGGTAGCCGGCAAACTGCTGTCGGTGTCGCGAAATTCTCAGATGAAAGTCAGTACCTCAACCTCGACCATTGGCATTCGGGGGACAGGTTTTTACATCGAGTCGGACCCGGAACAAACCTATTTTTGCACCTGCTATGGCGTTACCGAAGTCCAGGCCAACAATGACCCGGACAGCAAGGAAACCATTGCCGCGACCCACCATGACAAGCCTATTTACATTGTGGCCGACGGTGGCCAGGGCAAGAATATCCGCAGCGCCCCGTTTCAGAACCACACAGACCAGGAGTTGTCCTTGATTGAAACGCTGGTGGGGCGCAAAACGCCGTTTGTGTTTTCCAAGGATTCGTACAGCGCGCCACGGCGGACTTACTGATTTGAGAACATGGGCACCGCCTGTTTATTCTGGCGCGTCGTTGAGAATCCAACCCAAAATTTTGTCGTAATCAACGCGTGATGCGTCACCGGGTGCGGCGGCTGAGTTGAATCCCGTTCGTTGGGCCCCATTATGGTGGTGTCCCGAAGGTTTACGCAACAGGGCGCTCGCAGCAATGTCAGTGAAATTGATCCGACCGCGCACTTCGGTGTAGAACCAATGGTCGTTGGTGGCATCATTGGCAACGACATTGCCATCAGCGTTCACACGGTCATAGGAGGTATACCAGATGGGTGGAATTACCGCTCCATTCCCGTTAACCTGATGGCAAGTAGTGCACAGTCCACCTCCGGAGAATATAGGTTTGATGTCAGCGACAAATCGCAAGTCCTTCGGGTCATATCCCAGCAATGTGTTAACCACCAAGGTCATGGACGCAGGGGCACTCGAACTGGTCCCATTCCCTGTCGTCAA
>CAVVSV010000006.1:0-16612 GCA_963750805.1 uncultured beta proteobacterium | reverse complement strand
GACGAATCGCCGACTTTGAGGCCGCCGAGCGTGAGCTGAAAACCCTGATGGCCAGCCTGTGAGTCTCAGGCGCCGCCACTTTCTGGCCGGTGCCACGCTGCCCTTGCTGGGATGTCGAGACAGCCAAAGCCTGGATCACATCGCGGGTGACTTCACCGGCATCTCGTTCAAGCGTGGCCATGTGCTGCGCGCTTCGACGGAGTCAGGGCAAATGGCTACGTTTCCTGCCCCCTCTGCCACCCACAAAACTCGCGTGGTGATTGCCGGTGGCGGTGTGGCCGGGCTGGCGGCCGTGCGGGCGCTTCGACTTCAGGGCATGGACGACTTTGCCCTGCTGGAGCTGGAAGACGAGGCCGGCGGCAACAGCCGGGGCGGGGCAGTGGGCGGCATCAGTTGCCCGCTGGGCGCGCATTACCTGCCGGTGCCGGGCGATGACGCATCTGAAGTGCAAGACCTGCTGGAAGAGCTGGGCCTGCGCCGTCGCGTCATGGGCCGCTGGCAGATCGACGAACGCCACCTGTGCCACAGCCCGCAGGAGCGGCTGTTTTTCAAGGGCGCGTGGCAGCCGGGTTTGCTGCCGGTGCAGGGCGTGGGGGCTGACACGCTGGCGCAATACACCCGGTTTTCGGCACTCATCGCGCAGGCGCAAAAAACGGGGAAGTGGACAATTCCCGTATCAAAAAGCCGTCAAGTCCCCGCCAATAGTCAATTGTTTGCTATATCTTTTGAAAAGTATCTCAACCAGAATGGCCTGACCGACCCGCACCTGCGCTGGTACCTGGACTATTGCTGCCGCGACGACTACGGTGCGGGCCTAAGCACCGTGTCGGCCTGGGCGGGCGTGCACTACTTTGCCAGCCGCCATGGCTTTCATGCACCGGGCAGCGAGGACCACACGGAAGGCAATGGTGACGGTGGTGGGCGCGAAGGCCTCTTCACCTGGCCCGAGGGCAACGCCTGGCTCACACGAAAGCTGGCAGCGCCCCTGCAACAGCGCCTGAACACCGGCTGGGTGGTGATCCGCGTGGCCGACGTCAAACACGGTGTCGAGGTGGATGCCTTTAACCCCGCCCAACAAATCACCCACCGCTGGGTGGCCGAGCGCTGCATCAATGCTCTGCCCGTGTTTATCGCCGCACGCGTGGTTGAAAACCCGCCTGATTTTTTGCGCAGCGCAGCGCTGCAGACCCGTTACGCGCCCTGGCTGGTAGCCAACATTCACATCAACGCCCCCCTGTTTGACCGCCCCGGCCCAGCTCCCGCGTGGGACAACGTGATCTATGGCGACCCGTCCAACAGCAAGACGGGCGGCGGGCTGGGTTACGTCGATGCCAAGCACCAAAGCCTGCTGCCCGTGCCCGGCGCCACCGTGCTCACCCACTACCGCGCGCTGGGCGATGTGCCCGATGGCCGCAAGCTTCTTTTGGACACGTCCTGGGCCACCTGGCGCGACACCATCCTGGCCGAGTTGGGTAGGGCCCACCCCGACATCGCCGCCAAAACCACCCGGATCGACATCACCCGCTACGGGCATGCCATGGCGGTGCCTGTGCCCAGAGTTGAGGGTCAAAATGGTCTGAAGTCCCCGTTGAATAGCAATAGTTTGCTATCTAAAAATGAGCAATCGGCTTCACCAAGGCAACGCATCCGCTATGCCCACAGCGACTGGGCGGGCTACAGCGTGTTTGAGGAAGCCTTCACCATGGGGCATCAGGCGGGCACACAATAGCGGCATGACCAGCCCACCGTCTAAAGCACCAGCCAAATCCCCTGGCCCCAACCGGGCGGCTGCGCTGGCGCAGTACCGCCGCCGCGCAGGCATCTACGACCTGGAGTTGGCCCTGTTCGAACCCATCCGGCGCAAGGCCATTGAGGCGCTGGCATTGAAGCCCGGCGAGACCGTGCTAGACGTGGGTTGCGGTACGGGTTTGAGCCTGCCCCTGATGCGCCAGGCCGTGGGGCCCAAAGGCAAGCTGATCGGCATCGAGCAAAGCCCCGAGATGCTGGCCAAGGCGCAGGAGCGCGTCACAGCCAGGCATTGGAAAAACGTGCAACTGGTTTGCTCACCAGTAGAAACCGCGCCACTGAAAGGGCTGGCCGACGCCGCGCTGTTCCATTTCACCCACGACATCCTGCAACGCAGCGAAGCCATCGGCCATGTCATGCAGCACCTCAAACCCGGTGCCCGCGTGGTCGCCTGCGGCCTGCAATGGGCGCCGTTTTGGGCCTTGCCCGTGAACCTGATGGTGCTGCCCGCTGCCCTGCGTTCTGTGACGTCGCTAGACGGGCTGGATCAGCCATGGAAGGGGCTGGTTCCGTACTTGGGGACGATCAGGCTGAAGCGGCTTTGGGCGGGTGGGGTTTTTATCGTGAGTGGGCAGTTGGCTGGGCAGGGGTGAGGATTTTTCGGTTGGACTAGATGCCCCTGCTCATCCGTGATTTTCGCCCCGGAGACGAACCCGCATGCGCAAGGATTTGGCCGGCGACATTTCGCGACATTCTTGAGGGCATTCAGCAATGGCGGGCCAAACTTGACAGCGAATTTCAAGAAGTCGAATTTCATTACACACTTGTCGAAATAAATTACACATTCGCTTCTGATTCGCCAGGGTATCGTGTAACATATTGATTTTATTCATTAAAAATAGTGGCATAACACTTGCTTAATTTGATGTATTCCTGCCTTTTAGGGACTAAAAAGCAGTTCCAGCATCAAATTGCAATCGGAGTGTTCATGAATTTCAAATCAGTTTTTTTGGGTATCGCCATGGCGGCCAGCATGGTTCCGGCGATGGCGGCATTTGCCATACCTACCGGAGATCAAACCATTGACCTGTCGACGGGCTCCGCACTGTTTGCCAACTCGGGCACGCTGTTGGCCGACGGGGACGATGTCATCACTTTCACCGGCTTGTCCAGTGGTAACTATGACTTCACGGTGTCGGTGACGGGCAAGTACATCAGCAATCTGGCGGCTACCCTGAATGGTCAGGCGCTCAACGTAGGCATTGCCAATCCGCCCTTCCGTTTCCTGTTCCTTGAGGGACAGAGCAGTGCTCCTTTTGCCCTCACTTTGACCGGCTCCGGTGTCACCAATTCCAAGGCGGGTTATTCGGTTGACATTTCCGTGTCAGCCGTTCCGGAACCTGAAAGCTACGCCATGCTGTTGGCCGGTCTGGGTGTGATGGCAACCATCGCACGCCGCCGCAACAAGAAGGCGGCCTGACCGCTCCATCGGGATGAGTCAAAAGGGGTGTGCCGCATTGGCAAGCCCCTTTTTTTTGACTACAAACCAGCCTGCCCATCGTCCTCTCCGCGTGCCGCAGGCACCGCCTTGGCCAGCGCCATCCACACATGAAACGGCAACTTCTGCAGCGGCTTGCGGGGCGCCGGGCGGGCTACGATGAGGCGGCTGCCTTCGCACAGCATCACACCGCACTCCGGTGGCACCTCGTCGGGCTCGGCAATGGGTTTGCCTTTGGCAGTCTCGCCCAGCACATACCAGCACTCGCCACCCATGTCCAGGTACGCGGCGCGCTTGGCTGCCTTTTTCAGGTCGCCCATCAGGTCGGCGCGACTGACCTTGATCTCATGCACGATGGGTTCCAGATAGGTTTCCACCGTGGTGTTGCGGATGGAGAACACGTCGGGGCAGGCCACGACCCATTGCGTCGATTCGGGCGCATCCGGATCTGAGGCTGAAGGCACCTGCGCCCGCAAACTCAGGCCGCGCCACACTAGCCGACCGGCTCGGCCCATTTCCAGCGCCACGCGCTCAACCAGGTTTTCATGCACCGTGCGGGCGGCCTTGTTGAGGGCCAGTGTCTGAGCCAGTTGCTGCATGCCGGCCTCGGTGACGCGCAGGGTTTCATGGCCGCTGGCGGCCGTGATGCGTTCCAGCAGGCCACTGGCCAGCAGCTCGATCTCCAGCGTGTCCTGAGAGGGCCAGCCGGCCGAGCGGTACACCTCGCGCAGGCGCGTATGGTGACGGCGCGTGAGTGCGATGGTCACTTCAACGATGACGGGCGATTCAGGCGCGGAGTTCATAGGTCAATCGCGGGGCAAAGACTGTGGCAAAGCTGGCAATTCATACAGTATATTCATCCCATGCATTCCGATTACAGCGTGGCCGTGCGCACCCTGTGCGACTTCACCGCCAAGGTGGGTGATCTGGACCTGCGCTTCACACCCTCGCCCACGGCGCAGCAAGGCATGGAGGGGCACGCCGAGGTCACGGCTCGCCGGGGCGCGCATTACCAGCGAGAGGTGGCGCTGAATGGCCTGTATCAGAGATCAAGCCTGCAACTGCGCGTGCGCGGTCGCGCCGACGGCTACGACCCGCAACTCAACCGGCTGGAAGAAATCAAGACCCACCGCGGTGACCTGGCCCGCCTGCCCGACAACCACCGGCAGCTGCACTGGGCGCAGGCCCGGGTGTATGCGTGGCTGATGTGCCAGCAGCTGGGCAAGGGCGACATGCAGGTGGCACTGGTGTACTTTGACATCGCCCGCCAGACGGAGACGCTGTTGGTGGAGCACCAGTCAGCGATAGAGCTTCAGAAGTTTTTTGAAGGGTTGTGCCATCGCTTTCTAGTATGGGCAGAGCAGGAAACCGCTCACCGCGCGGCGCGTAATGCGGCCTTGCTGGCCATGGCCTTTCCTCATGAAGAATTTCGCGTGGGCCAACGGTATTTGTCAGAGTCGGTTTACAAGGCCAATCTGTCGGGCCGTTGCCTGCTGGCCCAGGCACCCACAGGCATTGGCAAAACCATGGGCACCGTGTTTCCCGCGCTCAAAGCCATTCCGGGCCAGCGGCTGGACAAGCTGTTTTTTTTGACCGCCAAAACGCCGGGGCGGCAACTCGCGCTGGATGCCTTGCAGGCCTTGAGACGGCCTGGCGACAAGCACCCGCTGCGGGTGCTGGAGCTGGTGGCGCGCGACAAGGCCTGTGAGCACCCGGACAAGGCTTGCCACGGTGATTCATGCCCGCTGGCAAAGGGGTTCTATGACCGCTTGCCATTGGCAAGGCAAGGCGCTGTTGAGCTGGTCTCGGGCATGGGTAATCTGGGCAAAGAAGCGCTGCGAACGCTGGCCCTTCAACACCACGTGTGCCCCTATTACCTGGGCCAGGACCTGGTGCGCTGGAGCGACGTGGTGGTGGGCGATTACAACCATTTCTTCGACTTGAGCGCCATGTTGTTTGGCCTGACGGTAGAGGAAGAGTGGCGGGTGAGTGTGCTGGCGGACGAGGCCCACAACCTGGTGGAGCGTGCCCGGCAGATGTACACCGGCACACTGGAGCAGGCCGGCCTTCGCGCGCTGAAACACACCGCGCCGCAGGTGTTGAAGAAATCCCTGGACCGCGTGAGCCGCCAATGGAATGTCATGGCGAAAACTGCAAATGAAGCGTCAACTCAAGGGTCAAGCGAAAGCGTGAACTACAAGGTACTGGAGGCCCTGCCCGACAAGCTTTTGCTGGCATTGCAAAAGCTGTCGGCCGACATCACCGAATTTTTCGCGAGCAACCCCACGCATGCTGACCCGCAACTGCAGCGTTTTTACTTTGATGCCCTGACGTTCTTGCGCCTGGCCGAATTGCATGGCCCGCATTCCATCGTGGACCTGTCACTGGATACCCCACAAGGCAGCGTGCTGTGCATTCGCAATGTGGTGCCGGGTCCGCACCTGAAAGAGCGCTGGAAGACCGTGCATTCGGTGACGCTGTTTTCGGCCACTCTCAAGCCCGAGCGTTACCTGATGGACATGCTGGGCCTGCCTGAGACGACCGCGTGGATTGATGTGCCCACGGCTTTCAGCGCGCGGCAACTCACGGTGCACATTGCGACGCACATCTCCACGCGATTCCGCGACCGCCAGCGTTCTTTGGCGAGGCTGGCAAACCTGATGGCACTGCAGTTTGATCAGGCACCCGGCAACTACCTCGCTTTTTTCAGCAGCTTTGACTACTTGCAAATGGCGGCGGACCAGTTGCAGGCCACGCGGCCTGACATCACGATCTGGCAACAGTCCCGCCGCATGGACGAGCCAGCGCGTGATGCGTTTCTGGCGCGCTTTACGCCCGCCAGCCAGGGCATTGGTTTTGCCGTTCTGGGTGGCGTGTTTGGTGAAGGCATTGACTTGCCCGGTGCCCGCCTGATTGGGGCCTTCATCGCCACGCTGGGCTTGCCGCAAATCAACCCGGTGAATGAAGAGTTTCGAAAGCGCCTCGACGCACTGATGGAAGACGAGAAAGGTCATGGCGCCGCCCGTGAGGTCGGCTATGACTACACCTACCTTTTCCCCGGCATCCAAAAAGTCGTGCAAGCGGCAGGGCGGGTGATACGCACCCCGCAGGATCAGGGGGTGGTGGTCTTGATGGATGACCGGTTTGCGCAGGCCAAAGTACGCAGGCTGCTGCCCGACTGGTGGCAAATTGAAAGCTGAGTCAGTGGGTTGCTACCGTCGTGCCCCCCGGACGCAAGGTCGCAAACAAACCCAGAGCCAGCAAAGACAATGCCGCTGCCAGCAAAAACACACTGGCTGGCTGCACCAACCACAGGGCCCCGGCAATCAGCGAAGCAGGCAGGTAAATCATTCCCGTGACGAAGTTGTAGAGCCCGATGGCCGAGGCGCGCCGCTGCCCTTCCAGATCGGCAATGAAAGCCTTGTTTTGTGCCTCGTCGATGGCGTAAAAAATGCCATACATCACGAACAGGACCACAACATGCCACTTCTCGCTGGCCAATGCAAAGCCAAGGCTCATGAGCAAGTAAACGCCATAGCCCAGCATCACCATGTGGGGCCTGCCAACCTGGTCACTCAAGCGCCCAATCAGCGGTGCCGCAATCACGCAGGCCACGTTGAACAGGGCATACAGCAACACGATGTCTTTCACGGCAAAGCCCACGCTGTGGGCGCGCAACATCAAAAAGCCAAAGCTGAAATACGCCAACGAAAAGATCGCAGCACAGGCCAGGTAACGCTTGAAGTCTGCACTCAGCATTTTCCAGGTTTCCAGCATGTTTTCGCGCACCCGCTCAGAAGCAGGTTGATCTTTCACCAAGCTCAAGGCGACGATGCTCAGCACGGCCGGCACCAGCGCAACCCAGAACAAGACCTGGTAGGTGCCTGCACCCTCTCCCAGCCAGGACAGCAAGCCATAGGCGACCAGCGGTCCCAGCACGGCGCCGGATTTGTCCAGCGCCTTGTGCACGCCAAAGGCATAGCCTCGGTTCTTTTGATCGGCCACAGCCGACAGCCACGCATCCCGTGGCGGCCCGCGAAACCCCTTGCCCAGTCGCTCAATCACCCGGAACAAGGCCAGGCCTGTGATGGAGCTGCTCACCAGCAGGATCAGCTTGGCCAGGGTCGAAAACCCGTAGCCAGCCAGCGCGAAGACCTTGCGCTTGCCTGTGCGGTCCGACAGCCAGCCCGCGTAGTAGTTCAGGGACGAGGCCGACAGATCGGCCAGCCCTTCCACCAGGCCCAGCAATGCCGACGAGGCGCCTGCCACGGTGGTGAAAAAAATCGCGAACACCGAGAAAATCATCTCGGAGCTCAAGTCGGTCAAAAAGCTGACGAAACCCAGCTTCACCACATCAGGGTGAACGCCCAGCCAGTGATTGGGGACTATGGGTTCGTTGTCAGGCTTTTGCATTCAGCCAGTTTAGGCCTTGACCTGGGACTTGAAGTAATTGAACGAATGGGAGAAGGCGTCACGCACTTTCTCCACGCTGGCGACCATGGATTCCCATTTGTCTTCGCTGGCGGCTTTGAGCCCGTCCAGCTCGGCCAGGGCCAGTTTGGACTGGGTGCGTAGCTTGGCCATTTCTTCCTTGTATTTTTCGCGGGCTTCTTCCTTGGCCTCTGCGGCCTTGACGTCCAGCGTGTTCATCTTCAGGTTCAGTTGATCGAGTTCGAGCTTGATTTTGGCAATGTAAATATCGCGTTTGGACATGGTGTTTTCCTTGCAAATGGATGTGGCGGGTTGATGCGTTCAGGCCAGGCCCTGCCCGGCTGCGCATGCGTCAACCTTAATCACCCGATGCTTTGGGGTCTGTGCGCTGGCGCACACACTACCATCAACCCTAGCGCACCACCACCCGCATTTCGAGCCGTAGCCGGGTCTCGCTGGCCGATTCGCTGCTGTAGGTCGTGCGTTGGGGCCGATCGCCCGATGAAGCCAGGGTGACCCACTCACCCATCGGGGCGCTTACCGATGTCACCCACTGGTTGCGCGCTTGCTTTGGCACATCACCCCCCGGGTTGGCCTGCACACTGGCGGTTTGAACGTCAATATCAACCACCACAGGCTGCTTGCCACCGCGCCAGGTGGGGGTAAGGGTGATGGTCTGGCCCGACTCCAGCCACGTCAGGGCCTGCTTCACTTTGCCACCCGTGCTGGTGGCTGAAGCACCCCTGGTACCACCGGCATTCAGCGTGCTGCTTTGCGCTTCTGCCGATTGCACCCATTGCACCGGTGTGGCCATGCTGATGCGCAGGCTGGCTTTTTCGCCGTTGCGAACCTGAAGTTGTTGTGTTTCCATCAGGTCGCGAGGGGACTCTGTGCCGTAGGTTTTTCCCCCTCTCGAGCCCTCCTCCACCTGCCGGATCTCTACGGTGAAGTCTTGCTGAGGCAAGGCTTTGGAAGCGGGCCTGGCCGTTGCAGCGGTTTGGGTGATTGGTGGCGTGGCAGAGGCGGTGGCTGCCTGGCTGGTGCAGGGTGCCAACAATGCGAAGCACAGGCAGGCGCCAGTCATCGTCGCCTTGCGCTGATCACGGAACATTTCAGTCATGGATTTCCTTTTTTTCGGGTGGCGAGCGGCCTTTAAACTTCCCGGCTAGCGCACTACGCGTCCAATTTACTACCAACCCTGAAAGTCTCACCATGCAACACGTCGTATTCAACCAAAAAGGGGGTGTAGGCAAGTCCACCATCACCTGCAATCTGGCGGCCATCAGCGCCTGGCAAGGGCTGCGCACCCTGGTAATTGACCTGGACTCCCAGGGCAACTCCACCCGCTATTTGCTGGGCAACGACGCCGCCGACAAAGCGGATGACATGCCCAACGTGGCCGAGTTTTTTGAGCAAAGCCTCAAATTCACCGTGCGTGACCGGGGCGCCAAGGAATACATCGTGAACACCCGCTGGGAGGGGCTTGATTTGATGCCCTCCAGCCCGCTTCTGGATGAACTTCACAGCAAACTCGAATCGCGTCACAAAATCTACAAGCTTCGCGCGGCGCTGCTCACTCTGGCCGAAGACTACGACCAGATTTACATCGACACGCCGCCCGCGCTGAATTTTTACACCCGCTGTGCGCTGATTGCGGCAGGGGGCTGCCTGATCCCGTTTGACTGCGACGATTTCTCACGCCGTGCGCTTTACACCCTGCTGGAAAACGTGGAGGAAATCAAAGCCGACCACAACGCCGATCTGGTGGTGGAAGGCATCATCGTGAACCAGTTCCAGCCGCGTGCCAACCTGCCCCAGCGCCTGGTGCAGGAGCTGATCGACGAGGGCCTGCCCGTGCTGCAGCCATATCTGAGCTCTTCGGTGAAGATTCGCGAATCACACGAGCAGTCTTTGCCCATGATCTTCATGGACCCCAGCCACAAGCTGACGCACGAGTTCATTGCGTTGCACGATTCGCTCTTGTAAGCCCATTCTTTTTTAGTCCATGTTCCCGTCCATCGAACCCTACCGAACCGGCCGCCTGGCCGTTGACGACATCCACACGATCTACTGGGAAGAGTGTGGCAACCCACAAGGTGTGCCGGTGCTGTTTTTGCATGGAGGACCGGGGTCGGGGCTGTCACCACGGCATCGCCAGTTTTTTGACCCGGCGTATTACCGCATCGTGTTGTTTGACCAGCGCGGCGCAGGCCAGTCCACCCCGCTGGGCGAGGTGCGCAACAACACCACGCCGCTGCTGGTGCAAGACATTGAAAGTTTGCGCCAGATGCTGGGCATCTCGCAGTGGCTGGTGTTTGGTGGCTCCTGGGGCTCCACCCTCGCGCTGGCCTATGGGCAGGCGCATCCCGAGGCCTGCACGGGCTTTGTGCTGCGCGGCATTTTTCTGTGCACGCCGCGCGAAATTGACTGGTTCATGCATGGCATCGCCCATTTCTTTCCGGGCGTTCATGCCGAGTTTGTGAAAGACATTCCCCGGGGTGAGCGGGCCGACTTGCTCGGCGCGTATTGCAAGCGCCTGTTCAGTGACGACGCCCAAACCAGCCTGCACGCGGCCCGCACCTGGGGTCGTTACGAGGGCAGCTGCCTGCATCTCTTGCCCCACCCTGAGATGGCGGATGAATTCGGCTCGGACGCGGTGGCATTGGGCGTGGGTAGGTTGGAGGCGCACTACTTTCGCCACCTCGGGTTTTTCTCGCCCGACCAGCTGATCGCCAACGTGAACCGCATTGCCCATTTGCCTGCCGTCATCGTGCAGGGGCGTTATGACGTGATTTGTCCGCCGCAATCCGCCTGGGCTTTGCACCGGGCCTGGCCCAGTGCACGGTTGCAGATGGTGGAGGATGCGGGTCATTCGGCCATGGAACCCGGCATCAGCAACGCGCTGGTGGCGGCGACTGAGCGCTTCAAGCGGGACGGGACGCTATAGATCAAGCCCGCTCGGGCCAGCGCCCATCAATCACGCATGTGTTTGCCCCGCTTGGCGGCAAACGCTTCAGCCACACGCAAGGCGCGCTTGCCCGGTACGAGGGTGAAAGCCTCACCTGCTGCTACCCTCCCCGGTACATCCACCGCCAGATAGAAACCGCAGCAGCCTTGCAATGCCATATCGCGTGCCGCCTGCGGGTAGCCCATGACCGCATTGAACTTGCCACAGGGCTGGCGCGGCTCGGTCACGCGCAGCACACAGTGGGGAAAATGCAGCTCGTCGCCAATCCAGACTTGCGACTCCAGCAGGCCGGTCAGCGTGAGGTTTTCGCCCACGAAACCGGGGCTCAAAGGCTCGTCAAACAGGCTGATACTGAGTTCACGGCGGCGTGCCTGCCAAAAGGTGTAATGCTCCCGCGGGTAGGCGTACACGGCCTTTGACAGGCCGCCGTGCACACTTAAATCGGCCTGCTCGTCCCCCGCCAGGCCCAGACGCCCCACCGGAACAGCGCCCGGTTGTGCCTGCTTGCCAATGCCCGACAACATGCGTTTGCCGCCCACCTGCAAAAACCGGGCTTGGGCGATGTTGACCGAGTGCAGTTCGGCACAAAAAGGGCCTGTAGTCCTCGTCATGTCTAAATAGTTTGCTATGAATTGGAGAGCATTTGAGCGGCTGGCTTGATGTGCCGCTGGTTGTTGCACCTGCCGTGGCTAATGGTCAGGTTCTCCAGGTGGCTGCTGCCACCTTCACTCAGGGGCTGGATGTGCTCCAGCGTGGCATCGGCCGGCAATACGGGTTGGCCGCACACCCAGCAGGGCACCACGCCATGCAACTGTCGGGCCACGGTTTTGTAGATTTTGTCCCGGGTGTGGGCGAGCCGACTCAAGGCGAGGTTTCCTCAGGCCCGCATCAGGCGCTCAATCTCGTCACCGTCTACCGGCACGCCACGGCTGATGAGCTCGCAACCGGTATCGGTGACGATGGCATCGTCCTCAATGCGAATGCCGATATTGTGGAACTGTTCAGGCACGCCCTCGCCGGGGCGCACGTAAATGCCGGGTTCCAGCGTGATGACCATGCCGGGACGCAGCAGGCGTGCGGGACGGTCAACCACGGTGTTGCCCGTCAGCGGGTCTTTTCGCTCGGTGGTCTGGGTCAGCTCGGAGGGTTCGAAATAGCTGCCACAGTCGTGCACGTCCATGCCCAGCCAGTGGCTGGTGCGGTGCATGTAAAACGACGCGTAACTGCGGTTGGCGATCACATCGGCAAACGTGCCCACCTTGTTTTTGTCCAGCAGGCCCACGTCCAGCATGCCCTGGGCCAATACCTTGACGCTGGCATCGTGCGGGTCGCTGAAGCGGCTACCGGCTTTGGTCACCGCCACCGCTGCCACCTGCGACGCGTGTACCAGGTCGTACAGCACGCGCTGCGGGCCGGTGAAGGTGCCGTTGGCCGGAAAGGTACGGGTGATGTCGCTGGCGTAGCCGTCCAGCTCGCAACCGGCATCGATCAGCACCAGCTCGCCGTCGCGCACGGGGGCGGTGTCGGCGCGGTAATGCAGCACGCAGGCATTGGCACCGGCCGCGACGATGGAACTGTAGGCGGGGTACTGCGAGCCGTGCAGGCGAAATTCATGCAGCAGCTCGGCATCCAGATGGAACTCACGCACGTCTTGGCCGTCCCTCAACATGCGCGCCGAGAGCTGCATGGCGCGGATGTGGGCACCGGCGCTGATTTGCGCGGCGCGGCGCATGGTGGCCTGCTCGCTGGCGTCCTTGACCAGGCGCATCTCGTCGAGCACGCCACACAGGTCGCGTTGCTGCTCAGGTGCCATGGCACCCGCCCGCGTGCGGCCACGCAGGGTGTTCAGCCATCCATCCACGCGGGTTTCCAACCCCTTGTGGATGGCAAACGGGTACCAGACGACGCTTTTGGTGTCCAGCATTTTGGGCAGTTGCGCATCAATGTCTGCAACTGAAAACGCGGCATCTACACCCAATGTGGCTGGTGCTGCATCCGGACCCAGCCGGATGCCGTCCCAGATTTCGCGCTCCAGGTCTTTGGGCTGGCAAAACAGGGTGGTTTTGCCAGAGCCTTCCACCACCAGCCAGGCCTTGGGCTCGGTGAAGCCGCTCAGGTACCAGAAGTAGCTGTCAGCGCGGAACAAAAAGTCGCTGTCGCGGTTGCGCGGCTGCTCCAGCGCGGTAGGGATGATGGCGACGCCGTGAGGACCGAGCTGGGCGGCCAGGGCGGCGCGGCGATGGATGTAGACGGAATTGGACATGGTCAGATCAGAAAGGCGCTTGTCACTGCGCAACGGGCTTCAGAATTCAGAAACCCTGATTTAAGCACTGAAGGCGCTCCGGCGTTCCCACATCCGTCCATTCACCCATGTACAACTCGGCACTGACTTGGTCTTGGTCCATGGCAGCGCGCAACAAGGGGGCGAGTGCCGCCTTGATCCCTGCCGGGTTTCCGTGGGGGATGTCGGAATACGGCGGTTTGAAAAGGTCGCTGCGGTACAGGCCGATGGTGCTGTAGGTGTACTTCACCTCCAGGCTGTCTTTGGGCAGGTTCAGTGCCAAGCCGCTGGGAGACAGGCCGAAGTCGCCCTTGGGGTTGTGGTCCGGATTGGACACCAGCCACAGGTGGGCGAGCTTGCCACTGCGGACGAAGCGGGCGACAGCACTTTTCTCAAATCTGAAGGCGGGCACAAACACATCACCCGCCAGCACCCAGAACACCTCGTCCAGCAGTGGCAGGGCCCGAACAATGCCCCCGGCTGTTTCCAAAGCGCCCCCAAAATCGCGACCCTCTGCGGAATAAGTGATCGTCAAGGTGTTTGACTGCTCTGTATCTGATAGCAAACTATTGATTTTCGACGGGGACTTGAGGGATAAATGACTGCCAAAGTGTGCGGTGATGCGCTCCTCCAGCCAGGCTGTGTTCACCACCACGTCCGTGAAGCCGCCATGTGCCAGGGCCTCCATGGGCCACTGCATCAGCGGCTTGCCGCGCACGGACAAGAGTGGCTTCGGGCAAGTATCAGTCAGCGGGCGCATGCGCTCGCCCCGGCCGGCGGCCAGGAGGATGGCTTGCGCCGTCAAGAAATTTCCCCGCGGGACAGGCTGTGTCGGCGGATCCGTTTGGCATTGAACAGCGTCACCATGGCATCCATCAACGAATGTGCTTTGCCGGAATGGTCGCCGCCAAAATTGCAGACGTACACGTCCAGCGTCACGGCGCGTTGCTCGGGCCAGGTGTGCACACACAGGTGCGATTCGGCCAGCAAAATCGTTGCCGTCACCCCTGAGGCACCCCGGTCGGTGGGCGGAAACACATGGAACAGGCTGCCCACCGTTTGCAAGCCTGCCACCTTGGCGGCCGCCAGGCAATGCTCGCCCAGGCTCACGGCGTCCGTCAGCCAGACCAGTTCGCAGCGGCACTGGTGCAAATCGGCGGTGAGGTGAAGTCCTTGCATGGGCGTTACTTTAGTGCACGCTGGGTTCACGAATTGGCACGTCGTTAAAATATCCGGCTTAGTCCTGTTCATCCGAACTTCACCTCTCTTTTCCCGACTCTTTTCCCCGGAATCCCTGATGGCAAACACTCAAATGATGGCCAACGCCATTCGCGCACTGGCAATGGACGCGGTTCAACAAGCCAACTCGGGCCATCCCGGCGCACCCATGGGCATGGCCGATATGGCCGTCGCCCTGTGGGGCAGCCATTTGAAGCACAACCCGACCAACCCGCACTGGTTTGACCGCGACCGCTTTGTGCTGAGCAATGGCCACGGCTCCATGCTGATTTATGCGCTACTGCACCTCACGGGCTACAAGCTGCCGATGGCAGAGTTGAAAAACTTCCGTCAGTTGCACAGCAAAACCGCGGGTCACCCTGAAGTGGGCGTGACCCCCGGCGTCGAGACCACCACCGGCCCGCTGGGCCAGGGCCTGACGAACGCCGTGGGCATGGCGCTGGCCGAGAAACTCCTGGCCAAGGAATTCAACCGCGAAGGTCATGAGGTGGTGGGCCACCACACTTACGTTTTCATGGGCGACGGTTGCCTGATGGAAGGCATCAGCCACGAGGCGGCTTCCTTGGCGGGTGCCTGGAAGCTCAACAAGCTGGTCGCCCTGTATGACGACAACGGCATCAGCATCGATGGCAAAGTCACCCCCTGGTTCAACGACAACACCGCCCTGCGCTTCACCGCCTATGGCTGGAACGTGATTGGCCCCATCGACGGCCAGAACGCCGAAGTGGTTTCCAAAGCCATTGCCGACGCCAAAAACAGCGCAGAGCGACCCACTTTGATCATGTGCCGCACGGCCATCGGGTTCGGTTCACCCAACCGCGCCAACACCGCCAAAGCCCACGGCGAGCCTTTGGGTGGCGAAGAAATCAAGCTGACCCGCGAAGCCCTGGGCTGGCCCTACGCGCCCTTCACCGTGCCCAAAGAGGTCTATGCCGACTGGGATGCCAAAGCCGCTGGCAAGGCGTCGGAAGCCGCCTGGAACGCCAAGTTCGCTGCCTACAAGGTCGCCTACCCCGCGCTGGCCAAAGAGCTTACCCGCCGCATGAAGGGCGACCTGCCCAGGAACTTTGCGCAGACCGCGGTTGACACCGTGCTCACCGCCCATACCAAGGCAGAAACTGTGGCCTCGCGCAAAGCCTCGCAGCTGGCGCTGGAGTCGTTCACGGCGGCCCTGCCCGAAATGCTGGGCGGCTCGGCCGACCTGACAGGCTCGAACCTGACCAACACCAAGTCCACCCCCAACCTGCGCTTTGACCTGGCGGGTGATGTGGTGCAAACGGCCAACGAAGCGGGCACGCTGGTCGGCGGGCGCCACATCAACTTCGGTGTGCGTGAATTTGGCATGGCCGCCATCATGAACGGCATTGCACTGCACGGAGGTTTCATCCCCTACGGTGGTACCTTCCTGACCTTCAGTGACTACAGCCGCAACGCCATCCGCATGGCTGCCCTGATGAAGCTGCGTGTGGTGCATGTGTTCACACACGATTCCATCGGTCTGGGTGAAGACGGCCCGACGCACCAGTCGGTCGAGCATGCGGCTTCACTGCGCCTGATCCCGAATCTGGATGTGTGGCGTCCGGGTGACACGGCTGAAACCGCGGTGGCCTGGGCCGTGGCTTTGCAAAACAAGTCCAAACCGACTGCGCTGCTCTTGTCGCGCCAGAACATCAGCTACGCCCCCAAGGGCGAGTCCGATGCGGTGTCAGATGCTGCCACGGACGCGTTCGGTCTGGATGCCATCAGCAAGGGCGCTTACGTCCTGGCCGAACCCACCGAAGTGGGCCTGAAGAAAAAGATGCAGGCCGTCATCATCGCCACGGGTTCCGAAGTGCAACTGGCCCTCAAGGCGCAGGAGTTGCTGGCCACGAAGAAAATTGCAGTGCGTGTGGTTTCGATGCCCAGCACCACCACCTTTGACAAGCAGTCCGAAGCCTACAAGCGTGCGGTGTTGCCAGCCGGCATTCCCCGCATTGCCGTGGAAATGGGTGTGACCGATGGCTGGTGGAAATATGGTTGCGCAGCCGTGGTGGGCATTGACACCTATGGCGAGTCAGCCCCCGCTCCCGTGTTGTTCAAGCTGTTTGGTTTCACACCGGAGAATGTGGCGGAAACAGTTCAGCAGGTTTTGATCAAGCGTTGATCAAAGATTGATCAAACGCTAGGCCAACACAGAGTTTTTAGCGGATGCTTGGCACATCATATTTTTGTGGTTTAACAACTGGAGAGAGCAAATGGCAATCAAAGTAGGCATTAACGGTTTTGGCCGTATCGGTCGCAACGTGCTGCGCGCAGCCGTGCAGAATTTTGCGGACATCGAGATCGTCGGCATCAACGATCTGCTGGAGCCTCATTACCTGGCCTACATGCTGCAATACGACTCGGTCCATGGCCGCTTCAAGGGTGACGTGTCCGTGGACGGCAATACGCTGATCGTCAACGGCAAGAA
>CAVVSV010000005.1:0-31724 GCA_963750805.1 uncultured beta proteobacterium | reverse complement strand
GATCATCATCACGCTGAGCAACCTGTTCACCACGCCGCTGGCCACCGGGGTGCCCTTCAACTGGCGCGACATGACGCCGGTCAGCATGATGGCGCTCGACCAGTTCGTGCTGTGGGTCAACGAAGAGTCGCCGCACAAGACCGCCAAGCAGTTCTTCGATGCGCTGAAGGCCGGGCCCGACCGCGCCATCAAGATGGGCGGCACCGGCAGCAAGCAGGAAGACCAGATCATCACGGTGCTGCTGGAAAAGGCCGCTGGCAAGAAGATGACCTACATCCCCTTCAAGGGCGGCGGTGACGTGGCCGTGCAGCTGGTGGGCAAGCACATCGACGCCACCGTGAACAACCCCATCGAGGCCGAGAGCCACTGGCGTGCCGGCAAGCTGCGCCCGCTGTGCGTCTTCGACAAGGCCAAGATGCCGTACCCGGCCAAGCTCACGGCCACCCAGGGCTGGGGCGACATTCCGCCGTGTTCCACCGCCGGCATCCCGGCCGATTACGTGATGCTGCGCGGCATCTTCATGGCCCCGGGCGTGACGCCCGAGCAGCAGAAGTTCTACGTCGACCTGCTGCTGCGCGAGGAAATCGTCAAGCGCGCGCAAAGCAATATCGACACCGCCCGCGCCACGGGCGTGCTCAACGAGATCGCCGGCATTGAGGCCACCAACAAGCTCCAGCTTGACAGCCTGGAAGGCAAAAAGCGCTTTGTCGAGCAGGAAATTGCCCTGGCCAAACGCAAGCAAAACCCCGAGAAGGAGCTCGTTGGGCTGCGTGTTCAGTTGGCCGCGCTCGATGAGCAAATCACCACCCAGTCGGTGGAGGGTACCAACGCCATCATCGTTGCCAAGTACAAGCAAAAAGCCGCCATTGACGCCGTCATTGATGCCGAGCGCACCCAGTTCCAGGCAGACATCGCCGCTAACCTGGTGGCCGAATCCAAAGCCCGCGAGCAGGGCCGCCTGGCGGTCGATGCCTACGCCAAATCCATCAGCGAGGCCAATGACCTCGTCGCCTTCGAGCTGGGCCTCATGGGTAAAAATGCCCAGGCCCGCGACATTGCCCTGGCCCAGTACCGCATCGAGCTGGCCCTCAAAGAGCAAATCAAGGCCATCGACAGCCAGCCCGGCTTTGACGAAGCCGACCGCATCGAGCAGCGTGCCAAAGCCCGCGCCGCAGCTGCCACAGCCAGCAACAGCGTGGTGACCAAGTCCGCGCTGGACGAATGGACCAAGGCCAGCGACAGCATCAACGCCAGCCTGACCGATGCGTTTTTGAATGCCAGCCAGTCCGGCCTCAACGTCTTCCAGAGTCTTGCCAAAGAAGCCGAAAACATCTTCAAGAATCTGGTGTTGCGCCCTGCCATCAGTGCTGCTGTGCAGCCGGTGGCCAGCACCATCACCAATGCGCTCGGCCTGGGTGGCACGGGGCAGGGCGGCATCACCGGCATTGGCAGCCTGGGCAGCCTGCAGGGCATCAGCGGCCTGGGCGGCACGCTGGGCACCAGCATCGCCACCACCATTGCAGATGTATTGCCCGCCAGCATCAGTGCCAGCCTGGGCTTGTCCAGCAGTTCGCTGATCGCCAGCAACGCCCTCATTGCAGGCGGTGGTGCCAGTGGTGCAGCCGCTGCCAGTGCCGCCGCAGCTGCTGGCAATGCAGGTGCCTTGGGCGGTTTGGGTGGTCTCGCTTCCATTCCTGGCCTGGGCTTGGCCATCGGTGGCGTCGCGCTGCTAAGCTCGCTGTTTGGTGGCAGCGGCTTCAAATCCAGCGGCACCACTGGCAATGCCGGTGCCTCGTTCGACCCCACTGGCCAGCGCACCAGCAGCTACGTGGTGGATGCCACCACGGCAGCCACAGAGGCCGTCATCAACGGGCTGCAGGGCAACTACGCCGCTACTGCTGCCCGCCTGGGCATTGGCACTGTAGCCACTCAGTTCAACTATGGCGGCAACACCGGTGCACAGGGCGAAAACCCCAACTTCGCCCTTGGCGGCGGTGCCCTGCGCAGTGGCTCGTTCTACCAGGGCGAAACCAAGCTCACAGACGAAGCCTTGAGTCTGGCCAGCAGCCGTGCCATCTTTGCTGCCCTGCAGGGCTCAGATCTGCCCAAGTACCTGGTGGGCGTATTTGATAGCCTGGATGCGAGCCAGTTGTCGCAAGACCAGATCACCAACGCGCTCAACACCGCCAGTGCCTTCAAGGCCTTGAACGACCAGCTGCAAGACCTGCCCTTTGCGCAGCTCAAAGACTTGAGCTACACCGCTGCTGCTGGCCTGGCGGCCGTGTCCGGCGGGTTGGACAAGTTCCAGACCAACCTGGCCAGCTACTACGACAAGTTTTATACAGACGCTGAGAAAACGGCCAACACCACCGCCAGCGTCACCAAGGCGCTTGCCGGTCTGGGTTTAGCCATGCCCACGCTGGACGAAAATGCCCGCACGGCCTACCGTGCCCTAGTGGATGCGCAAGACGTCACCACCGCCAGCGGGCAGCAAGCCTATGCCACCCTGCTATCGGTAAGCTCTGCGTTTGACCAGATCGCTACGGCGGCCGACAACGCGGCCAAGGCCACTGCGGATCTGAAATCCGCATGGCAGTCCACTACCGACAGCATCTTCGACGAGGTCAAGCGCATCCGCGGCTTGTCTGGCAGCAGTACCGCCACGCTGGCCAACGCACAGACGCAATTTGCCATCACCTCAGCGCAGGCCAGCGCGGGAGACCAGGCTGCTGCCAAGCTGCTGCCGTCATTGAGTCAAGCCATGCTCACCCTGGCTGAAGCCAGCGCCACCAGTCTCACAGAGCTGCGCCGCATTCAGGGCCAAACGGCTGCCAGCCTCAGCACCACGGGCAACACGCTGGCCAGCCGCTATGGCTTGAGCATCCCCAGCTTTGACGTGGGCACCAACCTGGTCCCGCAAGACATGCTGGCATTGATCCACAAGGGCGAGGCCATTGTGCCCAGTGCCTACAACCCGGCATTCAACACCAGTGCCGGCAATGGCGACCTGATTACCGAAGTGCGGGCCCTGCGTGAACAAGTGGCCCGGCTTGAGGGCATCAACCAGGACACGGCCACCAACACCCGCAAAACCGCGCAAACGCTGGTGCGCGTTACGCGTGACGGCGAATCCATGCTCACAGAGGTTGCAACGTGAAAGTAATTCCGCCCCTCACCATCACAGACGCCCTGCTGACAAGCAGCACGGCATCCGAGCCCTCAGCGGGTGAAACTGCCTGGGTCTCTGGCACCACCTACGCCGTGGGCGATGTTCGCATCCGCACTGCCACCCACCGCAAATATGAGCGACTGGTAGCAGGCGCAGGCACCACGGCGCCAGAGTCAGACGCGGTGAATTGGCTTGATGTGGGCCCCACCAACAAGTGGGCCATGTTCGACCTGTTCCGCAACACCGCCACAGAGCAAGCCAGCCCGCTTACCGTCGTCATCACGCCAGGCCAGCGGGTAGATGCCATTGCCCTCATGGGGGTAGAGGCAGACAGCGTCACCATCACCATGACGGTTGCTGCCGTGCCGGTCTACACCGTCACCGCCAGCATGACGCTGCACAACAGCGTGAGCTGGAGCGGGTACTTCTTTGGCGACTTTGGCTACCAGCCCAGCTTTGTGCGGTTTGACCTGCCCCTGTTTGCCAACGCGGTGATTACCGTTGCCCTCACCCGCGCCAGCGGCGACGTGGTGTGCGGTGCGCTGTGCCTGGGCCGCGCGGTTGACCTGGGCATCGTGCTCAGCCAGGCCCGCAATGACGGCCTGAACTTCAGCACCGTCACCCGCGACGCCTTTGGCAATGCCACGCTGGTGCCAAGGCGCACCGTGCCCAAAACAGACCAGACCCTCGCGGTGCCCAAAGCCCAGGTGGACAGCATTCGCGCCGTGCGCAAAGACCTCAACGCCGTGCCCGCCGTGTGGAGCGGGCTGGATGACCAGGACGTTGACGGCTACTTTGAAGCCCTGCTCATCCTTGGCGTCTACAAAGAATTCAGCATCAGCCTGGACAACCAGAGCTTTGCCACCTTGTCCCTGCAATTGGAGGAAATCTAACCATGTCCGTCACCGCTCCCACGCCCATCAGCCCGCTGCCAACGCCGCCCAGCACGGCAGACGCTGCCAACTTCGACACCAGGGCTGACGCCTTTTTGGGTGCGTTGCCCGCCATGACCACCGAGACCAATGCGGTGGCCACCAACGTCTATAACAATGCCGTTGACGCCGCCACCAATGCCACCAACGCAGCGGCCAGTGCCGCCATCGCCACGGCCATTGGCAACTTCAAGGGCAACTGGGCAGACCTGACGGGTGCACTCAACATGCCCGCCACCGTGCTCTACAGCGGCGTGTACTGGCAGCTGGTGAGCAACCTGGTCAACGTCACCACCGCCACGCCGGGCGTGTCGGGTGCGTGGGTGCAAATGACGCCCGTGCCCATCGCCAGTGGCGGCACCGGGGCCACCACGGCAGCAGCTGCACGCGCGGCGCTTGACGTGGGCTTCCCCAGCGGCACCCCCTTGGTGTTTCCGCAATCGTCTGCGCCTACCGGCTGGACCAAGATCACGACCCACAACGACAAGGCCTTGCGCGTGGTCAGCGGCACCGCCAGCAGCGGTGGCTCGGTGGACTTCAGCACGGCCTTTGTGTCGCAAGGTGTTGCGGGCACGGTGGGCAACCACACCCTAACGATTGCTGAAATGCCAAGCCACAGCCACACCATTCCATCTTTCGCCACAGCGGGTGGAACGGGTGTGAGCACGGGCGTGCAAAACAGCGCCACGCTCACGGGCGCACAGGGTGGCGACGGTGCCCACAACCACAGCTTCACCGGCACCGCCATCAACCTGGCCGTCAAGTATGTGGACGTGATCATCGCCACCAAGGATTAAGCCGTGGCTCAGCTCAAAAACGGCAACTTCTGCCCCCTCCTGAAAAAAGACTGCATCGGCCTGCAGTGCGCCTGGTTCACCCAGGTGCGTGGCACCAACCCCAACACCGGGGCCGAAGTAGACGAATACGCCTGCGCTATCGCCTGGCTGCCCATGCTGACCATTGAAAACAGCCAGCAGCAGCGTAGCACCGGCGCAGCGGTGGAGAGCTTTCGCAATGAAATGGTCAAGGCCAACGAGGCCAGCGCCCATGCCCTGCTGGTTGCCACGCTTGCTCGCCCACCTTCAAACAATATCCATTCACTTCAAGGTTGACCCCATGCGCATCACCATCATTCCCCAAAGTGGCACCGTCAAGGTAGACGGCGTTGCCGTGCACGATCTGAGCATGGCCAGCGTTGCCGATACCGTGCACGCCGTGCAGTGGTACGACACCGAAGGCGAGATCGAGCACAAAGACCCAGAGACCGGCCTGATGACCCATAACGAGGCCATCACGTCCCTGAGCGGGTTTGCAACGGTGCTGGCGCTGCACGCTACGGCTGTCGGGCCATAGGGGGTGCACAACATGGCAGACCCCACTTCCACCACCGCAGCCGCCATTACCATGGCCGCCACTGGCGCTGCGCTGCCCGTCATCAGCGTCTTGGGCATTCCGCTGGGCCTGCGGGCTGACTTCTTGTTTGCGGGTTTTATTGGCAGCCTGGTTGCCATCATCCTGCTTAACACGGTGCCCAGCCAGGGCGACACCGTGGCGCACCTGGTGCGCACCACCATGCGCAGAATGTTCGTGGCCATTGCCAGCAGCATGACGGCGGGCTACCTCACGCCCCTGGCGCTGCTGTTGGCCAGCCTGCCAGAGCCGCTGGTGTTGAGCGTGGCTTTTGCGGTGGGTGGTGGTGCCCAGCAGGTGCTGGTGTTTGCCATTGCCCGCATCAGTGCCCAGCAGCGCGGCGCAAACCCAGAGCAGGGTGGCCAGCCATGAGCGCCACTTTGCAATGGGTTCACTTTATGGCCGGCGTCATTGTGCTGGCTGAGGCCTTGAACAAGCTGGAGCGCACCGCGCCCTTCATGCCCGGCCTGCCCATGCGCACACGTGTGGTCGACGGCCTCAAGGCCCTGGCCTGGGCACTGCTGGCCATTGGTGCTGCCGGTGCTATCGCCATGCCCCTGCTGCCCGGCCTGGGTTTTCGCGCCAGCCCGTTCTTGTGGATGGCCAACCACCCGCCCACATTGGACGAAACCGCCGTGCTGCTGGGGTTCGCCGTGCTGATTATTCGCACCCGAATCAAGGAAGGATGACCCATGAACTTAACTCTGCAACGCACCCACACCACCGGCCCCGCCACCTTCGGCAAGCTGTCGGCTGAGGGCGAATTCCTCTGCTACACACTGGAAGACGAAGTGCGCGAAGTGCCCGGCGAGCCGGTGCAGACGTGGAAGATTCACGGCGCGACCGCCATCCCCACCGGGCGCTACCTGGTCACCTTGGAAAACTCCCCGCGCTTTGGCCCCGACACGCTCACCGTGAACCAGGTGCCCGGCTTCATCGGAGTGCGCATGCACGCGGGCAACACCGCCAAAGACACCGAGGGCTGCCCGCTGCTGGGCCTGGCCATTCACGCGGGCGGCATCGTGGGTGGCACCAGCCGCCCGGCGGTTGACCTGGTGAAGCACGCCGTCAAACAGGCCTGGGCCGGTGGCGAACAGGTGTGGATGGATGTGGTCAACGTGGTGGAGCTGGCGTGAGCATCCTTGCCCAGCTCGTCATTGCCATCGCCATCTTTGTGGCCGGTGGCGCTGCTGGCATCAAGTGGCAGGTGGGCGTGGTGGCCGCGCGGAATCTCAAGGCCACCAACGATGCCGCCCTGGTGAAGTTGCGCCGCGATGAAAAGGTTGATCTGGCCGCCAATGGCCATGAAAAATTTAAGGCCGCAGCCGGTGTGCGGGAAGTCAAAGTCATCAAGGAGGTGGAACGTGTCGTTCAAAATACTGTGTACAGCAATGTGTGTCTTGATGCTGATGGCCTGCGCATCATCGCCAGTGACATCGCTGCCCGCTGCTGGGCCTGGCCATTCACGCGGGCGGCATCGTGGGTGGCACCAGCCGCCCGGCGGTTGACCTGGTGAAGCACGCCGTCAAACAGGCCTGGGCCGGTGGCGAACAGGTGTGGATGGATGTGGTCAACGTGGTGGAGCTGGCGTGAGCATCCTTGCCCAGCTCGTCATTGCCATCGCCATCTTTGTGGCCGGTGGCGCTGCTGGCATCAAGTGGCAGGTGGGCGTGGTGGCCGCGCGGAATCTCAAGGCCACCAACGATGCCGCCCTGGTGAAGTTGCGCCGCGATGAAAAGGTTGATCTGGCCGCCAATGGCCATGAAAAATTTAAGGCCGCAGCCGGTGTGCGGGAAGTCAAAGTCATCAAGGAGGTGGAACGTGTCGTTCAAAATACTGTGTACAGCAATGTGTGTCTTGATGCTGATGGCCTGCGCATCATCGCCAGTGACATCGCCGCCCGCTACCCTGCAAGCGAGCCTGCGCCAGCCGTGCCCGCCACTGCCGAACCTGGAAAAGATGGATGGCGCAAGCGTGCTGCGCTGGAGCCGGGAAGTGATCCGCCGGTTCAATGAATGCGCTGATCTGCACGACCGCACTGTAGACGCCTGGCCGCAGTAGCGGCCCCGCCGTCAACACCCAGCCCACCGAGCCGCTTCACTGCGGTTCGGTGGGCTTTTCTGCGTTGTGGGGTGCTGCTTCTGCCACCTTGGGCAGCCACGCCCAGCCCGCGTACTTGTCGCCCGTCTGCCTGATGTGCGTGTATCGCTGAAGCGACTTCCAGGAACGATGCCCCGAGACCGTGGCCACGCGGGGGATGGACCAGCCCAGCTCAAACAGGCGGCTGATACCGTCGTGCCGCAGGTCATGAAAATGCAGATCCACAATGCCCAGCAGCGCACACGCGCGGGTGAATGACGTGCTGATCGACTCCGCGTTGTACGGCCAGATCCGGCCCTCTGTTTTGGGCTGCAGGTCGATCAGCGCCAGTGCCTGGGGCGTGAGCGTGGTGGCCACGTCGTTGCCCATCTTCTCGCCGGGGTTTTTCATGTCGCGCACGATGATTTCCATGTGCTCCCGCTGCAGGTCTTTGCCTTCCATCCGCGTGATCTCTTCCTGCCGCCTGGTGGAAAAAATGGCAAACGGTATCAGCCTCGTCATGGGGATGGTGTCAACGCGCTTGAGCTCGGCCACGGTGTAGTGGCGCAGCAGCTTGTCCAGCTCGTCCAGCGTGGGGCGGCGTGTGCGCTCTTTGGACTTGGCCGTGGCCCCCAGTTTTTTGAGCACCACTCGGGCGTCATTGATCGCGCCCACGTCCAGCGGATAACCCCACGCGGGCCTGGCCACGCTGAACACGGCGGCCAGGTGGCTCATGTAGTTGCCCACGGTCTGCGGCTGCGCCTTGATGCCCTGGGCGTAGGCCACCAGCACCTGGCTGGTAATGGCAGAGCAGTGCAGCTCGCCCAGCACCGACGCCTTGATCGTGCGCAGCACCTGGTCTTTGGTCTTGCCGTGGGGGCGCAGCTTGTCGCCGTTGTACTTGTCGATCACGTCGCCCAGTGTGGGGTCGGTGGGCTTCTCCAGCGCACCGGGTTGCGCCAGCTCGGTCTCGCGCTTCTTCAGCCAGGCCTTGGCCACCTGCTCCCGCTCAAACGTCTGCGTTTCGCTGTGCACCAGCTTGCCGCCCCGCTTGATACGGATCACCGCCGTGTGGCCTAATGTGCCGTCTTTGCGTTTGCGCGAGATAATTGAGCCCATGGCGGTGTGACATGAAAAAAATGTTGCACCAAATGTTACACCCGTTGCACCAAATGGGACAGAAAAAGCATGAATGAGCGCAAAAGAGACAGAAGCACGGACCCCGGTTTTCATTGGTGAAGCAGGCCTTCAGAGGGCGCGGCGTGTTTCGGTTGCCCCAATGATGGACTGGACTGACCGCCATTGCCGCTACTTTCACAGGCTGTTGTCCCGCCACGCGCTGCTCTACACCGAGATGGTCACCACGGGCGCGCTGATCCATGGCGATGTGCCCCGCCACCTCCAGTTCAATGACCAGGAGCATCCACTAGCGCTGCAGTTGGGGGGCAGTGAGCCCAAAGACTTGGCCCATTGCGCTGCGCTGGGCGAGACTTGGGGCTACGATGAAATCAACCTGAATTGCGGCTGCCCCAGCGAGCGCGTGCAGCGCGGTGCCTTCGGGGCCTGCCTGATGGCTGAGCCGAAGTTGGTGGCTGATTGCGTCAAGGCTATGGTCGATGTGGTGAGTGTGCCCGTCACCGTGAAACACCGCATTGGCATCGACAAGTCCGAGAGCTATGAGTTCGTGCGCGACTTTGTGGGTGCCGTCAGTGAAGCGGGTTGCCGCACCTTCATCGTCCACGCTCGCAACGCTTGGCTCAAGGGCCTGTCGCCCAAAGCCAACCGCGAAGTGCCACCACTGCGCTATGCGGTGGTGCACCAGCTCAAAAAAGACTTCCCGCAGTTGACGATTTGCGTGAATGGGGGCATCACCACCACAGAACAGGTCGCTGAACAGTTGCGACATGTGGATGGCGTCATGTTGGGGCGTGAGGCGTATCACAACCCCTGGTGGCTCGCGTCCTGGGATTCCGCATTTTTCGATGGGGATGATGGCCAAGCCCTGACCCGTGAAATCGTTGAAGCCCAAATGTGCGAATACATGGCCCGCCAGGCTGCAGAACACGGCACGCCTTGGAGCAATATCGCGCGCCACATGCTGGGTCTACGCCACGGCCTTGCTGGCTCGCGCCGTTGGCGGCAAGTGTGGAGCGATCACCGACTCAAGTCCTTGCCACCCCATGAGGTAATGGCGCTCGCACACAGCCCCGACCTGTCGACCCCTGCGATGAGTTCGGCCGTGGCCGCTGAAACCTTGCCGGCCTGAATTCGAATCTTTTCATTTCCACCATTTCACACCAAGGACACACCATGCGCGACTACACCCATTTCTACATCGACGGTGCTTGGGTTGCCCCGTTGCAAGCTCGCCCCATGGAGGTCATCAACCCCGCCACCGAGCGCGCCGTGGGCACCATTTCTATTGGCTCCGCCGCCGATGCAGACCGGGCAGTCATGGCTGCCCGCAAGGCCTTCGTTGCCCAATCCCAGATGCCTGTGGCCCAGCGCCAGGAGTTGTTGCAATCCATCATTTCGGTCTATAAAAGGCGCATGGACGATGTGGCCCTGGCCGTCTCGCAAGAGATGGGCGCGCCGCTGGAAAAACTGGCCAAGCGCGCGCAGGCGCCGTCGGGCCTGGGCCACTTCATCGTGGCCTCGAAAGTGCTGGCAGAGTTTGAGTTTGAACGCCTTCAAAAGACCACCCGCATCGTGCGCGAACCCGTGGGCGTGTGCGCGCTGATCACGCCCTGGAACTGGCCCATGAATCAGATGACCTGCAAGATCGCCCCGGCTCTGGCCACAGGCTGCACCATGGTGCTCAAGCCCAGCGAGCTGGCACCCCTGTCGGCCTACATCCTGGCCGAGATCCTTCACGAAGCCGGTGTACCTGCCGGTGTGTTCAACCTGGTCAACGGCGACGGCCCCGGCGTGGGCGCGGCTTTGTCCAGCCACCCCGAAGTGGACATGGTTTCCTTCACCGGCTCCACGCGTGCCGGGGTGTTGATCTCCAAAGCCGCCGCTGAGACCATCAAAAAAGTGGCGCTGGAACTGGGCGGCAAGTCTGCCAACATCATCACGGATGATGCCGACCTGGCTGCCGCTGTGAAGCATGGCGTGATGAGCATGATGACCAACACCGGCCAGAGCTGCAACGCCCCGTCTCGCATGCTGGTGCCTGCGGCCAAACTCGCTGAGGCCGAGGCACTTGCGGCTGCCACTGTTGCCAAAATCAAGGTGGGTGACCCTCAAAACGCCGAAACCACCATGGGCCCGCTGGCCAACGAAGCCCAGTTTGGCCGTGTGCAAACCATGATTCAGCGTGGCATTGACGAGGGTGCCAAGCTGGTGACGGGCGGCGTTGGCAAGCCTGAGGGCCTGGCGCACGGCTACTTCACAAAGCCCACCGTTTTCAGCAACGTGACCAACCAGATGGACATTGCCCGACAAGAAATCTTTGGCCCGGTGCTGTGCATGATTCCCTACAACGGCATTGACGAGGCCGTGGCCATTGCCAATGACACGCCCTATGGCTTGTCGGGCTACGTCTATGCCGCCACCCCCGATGCGGCCCGTGTTATTGCGGCCCGCCTTCGCACCGGCAACGTGCATTTGAACGGCGCGGGCGGTGACAACTTCGCACCCTTTGGTGGCTACAAGCAATCAGGCCTGGGCCGTGAGTGGGGCGCTTTGGGGTTTGAGGAGTTTCTGGAAACCAAGGCGGTTTTCAGCGCTTGACGGGCGCGCCGATCAGCATGAGCGGGAGCAGCCTGTGTCAGTGTCAAAGCAGAGTTCTATTGGACAAATGTGCCGGTAGTCCCTGTCGAATATAGATAGTTTGCTATCAAAAAAGGAATGATTGACCATGCCCGGCAGTGTTGAACATCCCCCTCCGTCCCCAGGTCAACTGCCCAGTGCCGCGTTCACGGAGCTAGACCCTGGCGTGTTTCGGGCGTCCCAACTCACCCGCGGCCCCTGGCACCCCCAGCAACAACACGCCGGTCCGCCCATTGCGCTGATCACCTCTGCGTTGGAGGCGGCTGCCCATGGGCACGGCCTCCTGCACATGGCCCGCCTCACCGCCAATCTGCTGCGCCCCGTGCCCATTGCTGACATTGAAGTGCGCGTGCAGGAAGACTACGTGGGCCGCAATGCGGGCCATTTCTCGGCGGTGGCGCTGGCCGCCGGCAAAGAGTTGATTCGTGCCACCGCCTTGTTCCAGCGCGAAGGCGAGGTCAGCCTGCCCGATGGCTTGCCCGGCCATCCTTTGCCTTTGGCCCCCAACGTGCCGCAAGTGTCACCCGTGCAACGCTTCCCCTTTGCCCGCGGCGAGATGGGCTACCCCGATCTGATGGAGACGCGCATCGCCAAAGGTCGCATGTTCGCCGGGCCCAGCGCCGTGTGGTTTCGCATGAGCCATCCGCTGGTGCACGGCCATGTTCCCAGCCCCTACCAGCGGGTGGCGGTAGCGGCGGATTCGGGCAACGGCATCAGTGCCATTCTGGACATGGCCACCCATGTGTTTGTGAACTCCGACCTTACTGTCAACCTGTTGCGCAGGCCGGTGGGCGAATGGGTGTGCCTTGATGCGGGGACCTACCTCTCCAGCCACGGCGGCGGTCTGGTTGAATCTGCACTGTATGACGAGCAGGGACTGATCGGGCGGGCGACACAAAGCCTGTTTGTGCGCAAGAGAGAGTAGGGAGCGGCCCCTCTTCTTTCTGAGGTGTTTCCTACCCCCATCTCAGGTGATTACCCGATTGGCAGGAGCCTTGTCCGGCACATAGACTGGCGCACAGCGCACTGCTTTCCAGGATGGAACCCATCGAATGACAACAATAAGACAAGTTGCCGGCGCAACCACGCAGAAAGACATTGAAGCGGCCATTGCCGACCCGTCGCGCCTGCATGCCTTGTCCACGTCGGGGCTTCTTGATTTGCCTGCCAGTGACGCGTTTGACCGTCTGACTCGCATTGCGTCCCGGGCCACCGATTCCCCGGCCGCCTTCTTTTCACTGATCGACGTTGATCGAACTTTCTATTTGAGCCAGGTCGGCTTGCAAGAACCGCTGGCAAGTTCACGTGCGCTGTCGGAGCAGACACTTTGCCAATTCGGTCTGGTCAATGAGGGCCCGTTGGTGATCAACGACACGCAAGCGGATGAGGTGTTCAAGGGCATAGCGTCTGTCAGGTCACTGGGTGTCCGCGCCTATGTAGGGGTTCCCGTGACGGCGCCAGGCGGTGAGCGATTGGGCAGCCTGTGCGTTATTGATTACAAGCCCCGCGCGTGGACCGACAAGGATGTCGAAATCATTTCCGAGATGGCCGCTGCCACGACGGCCGAAGTGAGGCTTCGCATCGCATTGGGTCAATCCGAACAAGCCAGAGAACAGTTGCAAGAAGAAGCGGTGCGGTTCAATGCGCTGAAATTGCAGTCAGAGACTCAGGTGGCTGAGCTCAAAGCGCAATTGGACAGCATAAATTTCGAGTTGGATGAAGCCCGACGCTTTTATCTGAAAGTCGTCGATGCCATCCCGTCCATGGTGGGTTACTGGGACACGGGCTTGTGCAGCCGCTTTGCCAACAAGGCCTATTCCACTTTCTTTGGCAAGAAGCCAGAAGAGATCCTGGGGAAAACCTTGCGGGACTTGCTGGGGGAGGAGTTGTACCAAAAGAACCTGCCCATGGCCCAGAGAGCGCTGCAAGGTGAAACCTTGAAGTTTGAGCGCGAAATTCCCAGGCCGGATGGCAGCGGAAGCGCCCACTCCTTGGCACATTACATCCCCGACGTTCAGGGTGGTGAGGTCAAAGGGTTCTTTGTGCTGGTTCATGATGTCACTGAAATTCATGAAGCCAACCGGCGATTGCAATCAGAAAAGCGACTCACTGAGACGCTTTATCGCCGCACGCCGTCCATCATGCATTCCTTGGATGCCCAAGGCAACATCCTCACCGTATCCGATCTGTGGTTACAGCGCCTGGGCTATTCCGAAGAGGCCGTGATAGGGCGCCCCATTTTTTCTTTCATGTCGCAGGCGCAAGCCGACCTTGCAAGAGCCACTATTTCTCCGGCATTGACTAAATATGGGTACCTGCGAAACCAGCCCATTTCTTTTCGCAGCCAGACCGGGGAAGAGATCGAGTTTGAACTCTCCAGCGAGGTCATGCCAGAAGGCACGGGGCCAATTGTTCTCTCGACTTTGGTTGACGTGACGGAAAGAAATGCCGCCATCCGGTCACAAAAATTTCATTCAACACTGTTGGAAGACATCATCGAATCCCTGCCCTACGGGATCGTCGTCGTGGACCAGCTTCACAACATATATTTAAAAAACAAGAAATTTGGCGAAAACCTGCGTCTGCCCCCATCATTAATCCAAAAGTCCGGACTGAATTTTTCAGAATACGTCCGGTATCTCTACGCTCGTGGCGACTACGGGAGCGCCAATTCGGTGGAGGAGATTCTCCACCACTTCGCTGAGCAAATGGTCAACAGGTCCGCGTTTACTCTTCAGCGCAAGCAATTCGATAACTCGTATCTTGAATTCAAGGCCGTGCCAATTTCCAACGGTTGGACCTCGGTGACCTACCTGGATATCACGGAAAAGGTGACCAGCGAGCAGAAAGCCAAAGCGAACTATGAGCTGATGGTCTCGGCTCTGGAATCCATTGACGAGGCTTTCGTCATGTACGACGAAAAGGACTGCTTGGTGTTTTGCAATGGCAGTTATAGAAATCTGTTTGCCAAGAATCCGGAGGATTTGGGGTTTGGAAATAGTTTCGAAGACAACGTTCGAAGGGGCTTAGAACTCGGGGTCTACTCGGGTGTCTCCGGTGCCATCGCGGATATAGAGGCTTTCGTGGCCCAGCGGGTGGCGCTACACCAATCAGGGAATCACACGGCGGTCACCCAGCTGGGCGATGGCCGGGTCATGCGGGTGATCGACCGGACCTTGCCCAATGGCTACATTGTTGGCTTTCGGATCGACGTCACAGAACTGACGCGGGCTAAAGTCGATGCAGAGCAGGCTGCCAACGCCAAGGGCCAATTCCTGGCCAACATGAGCCATGAAATCCGCACGCCCATGAACGCGATTCTGGGCATGCTCAATTTGCTGCAACGTACCGAACTCACGCAACGCCAGCGCGATTACGCGAGCAAATCGGAGGCCGCGGCACAAAGTCTGTTGGGTCTCTTGAATGACATTTTGGATTTCTCCAAGGTCGATGCCGGAAAGATGGTGCTAGAAAGTTTGCCGTTCAGATTCGATTCGTTATTTCGCAAACTTTCCGTCGTGCTGGCGGCCAATATCCAGTCCAAGGATATTGAAGTCCTGTTTGACCTTGACCCGAATCTGCCTGAAGTCGTGATGGGGGATGCATTGCGGCTGCAACAAATCCTCATCAACCTGGGCGGCAATGGCGTCAAGTTCACGGAGCACGGACAGGTGGTGATCAGTGTAAAAAGGTCCAGCAGCGATGACAAAGCAGCACGCATTGCGTTCTCGGTGGAGGACTCAGGCATTGGCATTGCGGCAGATCATCAGGCCCACATCTTTACCGGCTTCTCCCAGGCAGAGGGCTCCACGACCCGGCGCTTTGGAGGCACCGGGCTGGGGCTGGCCATCAGCAAGAGTCTGGTGGAACTCATGGGCGGATCCCTGCTGATGGAAAGTACCCTGGGCTTGGGCACCACATTTAGCTTTGAGATCGAATTTCCCGTTGCGCAAAATGTTCCGGAGGATCTTCGAATCCCTACGCGCTCTCAATCGATCAGGCAAGATGTCCTGATCGTTGATAACAATCCCGTTGCAGGCCGCTTGCTATTGAAAATGGTTCAAGCCATGGGATGGCAAGGGGAGTGGGTGGCCAGTGGTCAGGCGGCTCTGGATGCGGTGCGGCAAAAAAGTGATGCCCGTGGTGACAAATTCCCTTACTCGGTCATCCTGATGGATTGGGAAATGCCCCAGATGGACGGGTGGCAAACAACCCAGGCCATTCGGGAAATTGCCAGGACCTCCCCGGGTGAAACACCGTTGATCATCATGGTCAGTGCCAACGGGCGGCAGGCTCTTCGATCGGAAGACAGGCAAGACCTAGTCAACGGGTTTTTGCTGAAAACCGGTGACGGCTTCCATGATTCTGGACGCCGTGATGGATGCCAGTGCAGGTAACCCAAACTTGCGCAGCCTGAGCACCAAGCACACCGGCAGCCGACAGCTGGAAGGCATGCGCATTTTGGTGGTTGACGACAACCTCATCAATCAGCAAGTGGCTGAGGAGTTGCTCAACGCTGAAGGCGCCATCATCTCCGTGGCCTCGAACGGTCAACTCGGCGTTGAAGAGGTCCGTGGCGCGGCGCCCCAGTTTGACGCCGTACTCATGGACATCCAGATGCCTGTGATGGATGGGTACACGGCAACCCGGCTGATTCGCAAGGACCTTGGCTTGCATCATTTGCCGATTGTGGCGATGACGGCCAATGCCATGGCCAGTGACAGGGAAGAGTGCCTGCGTGCGGGCATGAACGACCATGTCGGCAAACCCTTCGATATGTCGCACCTGGTTAAAACGTTATTGGCAGTGTCCGGGTATGAGCCCAAAGAGGGCGTCCCTTCACAGACCGGCACAGCGCTTTCAGTCACCGAACAAATCGGCTTTGAGGTCCCGGGGATAGACCTGACGGGCGCCCTTGCGCGCCTTTCAGGCATGAAGTCACTTTACGTCCGCTCAGCCATCGAGTTCATGAAAGTGATGCCCGGTGTGGTGGAGGCGTTCAAAAAGGCGATGGACACTGAACTGCACGCTGCCACCCTGCAAATGCACACAATCAAGGGAAATGCGGCGCTTCTTGGCGCAACGGCATTGACTCATGCGGCTGCCCAGCTGGAAAAGCAGTGCACCCATGCACCCCAGAGGCAGAACATCGTCAGCCTGCTACCTGCACTGGAACAGGCTTTGGCATCGACCCAAAAGGCTTTGAGCCTGGTGATTGCCCATCTGCAGAGCGGGTTGACCGATGCTGCGGCGGACGGTGCAAAGGCCAGTGCCGCGCCTTCGCAAGAGGGTGCCATTTCAAATGAAACTGCCCGAAGGCTTGCATCTCGTTTGCAGACCCTGGATGGTTTACTATCCAATGCAGACCTTTCGGCGGTGGAGTTGTTTGCAGAAATCCGCAGTGAGATGCCGGCTTCACTTGACGACCGGGTGGACGCTTTGGAGAGCGCCCTTGAAAGCCTGGATCTGGAATCGGCCCAAAGGCACACGAATGAACTGATCGATTTTTTGACGGCCATGCACTGACTTTTCCAATATGCCCGACTTCGTCGCCCGACTGCTGAAGCCCGATTCAAAGCCTAAGCTGTTGGTCGTTGACGATCAGACGCTCAACATCCAGGTTCTCTACCAGGCTTTCTCTTCCGAGTTTCAAGTGTTCATGGCGACCAGCGGTGCCAAGGCCTTGGCGATCTGTGAAAAGAACGCCATCGATTTGGTGTTGCTCGATGTCATGATGCCCGAGATGGATGGGTACGAAGTTTGCACGCGGCTGAAGGCCAACCCGGTCACCGCGGACATCCCGGTTATTTTTGTGACTGCCCACCGGGATGAAGTCTCAGAGGAGCATGGACTGGAAGTGGGTGCCGTGGACTTCATTTCCAAACCCATCAACGTGAAGATTGTGCGGGCGAGAGTGAAGGCGCACATCGCCCTCAAACGTCAATCAGACGTTTTGCGAAGTTTTGCCTTCATGGATGGACTGACTGGCGTGCGCAATCGCCGCTACTTTGACGAGCACTTTGGTATTGAGGTAGCTCGCGCGCAACGCAGCAAATTGCCGTTGAGTCTCATCCTGATAGACGTTGACTTTTTCAAGCGATTCAATGATTGCTACGGGCATCAAGCCGGTGATGATTGCTTGAGGCGTTTGGGCAGCCTGTTTCAAACCAGCATCAAGCGACCCGCCGATTTTGTGGCCCGCTATGGCGGCGAGGAGTTTGTTTGCGTGCTACCGGAAACGCCCTTTGCAAAAGCGCTTGATGTGGCTGAGACTATCCGTGAAGCAGCGTTGGCTTGCCAGATTCCCCACGCGGACTCGACCGTGAGTGAATGGGTCACGCTCAGCCTGGGCGTGGCAACAATGGACCCTGACGCGCCGTTAACAGGCAGCCAGTTGTTGAAGCTGGCCGATCGCAACTTGTACCAGGCAAAAAATCTGGGACGCAACCGCGTGGCCGGCTCTGAAAATTGATTTTTTCCTTGAAGAATTTCCTTTAAAAACGGGTACCGGGCTGCAGCGCGACTAAATCGCAACCCGCACCATTGATTCGAAGAGGTACTTCGCAAGCGCCTCTTCGATCAGGGGGATCGACAGGCGAAAAGACTCAGGCAGGGTCACCATGATTTTCATGCCTCTTGGACCACCCAACTGTGCAGCGACTTGAGCGCCTGTCACGCCCAATTGCTCGTCAACCAGTTGCCGCACCAGACGTTCAGCCGCGTCACAACGCAACTCGGGTTTGAAAATCTTGCCCACCGACGTCATCGGAATGGCATCGACAACGTAGATATGTTTGGGCCACGCCGGGCGCTCTCCGATCGCTTGTTGCGCATGCGCCTGAAGCGCTTCATGGGTCACTTGCGCCCCGGGTCGCAAGGCGACAAAGCACACCGGCAACTCACCGGCGTAGGCATCTGGCATGCCGACGGCAGCGGCCAACAGCACCGCCGGATGCAGGGCCATGGCGTTTTCGATCATCAGGGGGTCAATGTTGTGGCCGCTGCGAATGATCAGGTCCTTGGCACGCCCCGCGATACGAATGCGGCCTTCACTATCGGTGAAGCCCAGATCACCCGTATTGAGAACGCCATTCTCAATCACGCCAGTGTTGTGCTCCGGGTTTCGATAGCCCGGTGAAACATGAGGACCGTGAACGGTAATGACGCCAATTTCGTTGGCAGCACACTCTGCGCCCAGCTGACCCCCGGCATCGAGTCTGGCGACCACCACCTTGGTATAGGGCAATGCCCAGCCCACGGATCCATCGCCTTGCTCGTCGCCCCGCGTGCGGATACTGATCAGGCCGGACGCTTCGGTCATGCCGTAGATTTCTCCAATCCTGATGCCGGTCAACCGGTAAAAGCGGTCGAGCACGGCAGCCGGAATCGATGCGGCACCAGTCGAAGCGCCACGCACCGAGCTGATATTGGCATCGTCCATCGGTACCTCAACGATCGCACCGATGGACGTCGGGACCGCACCAATCCGCGTGCATTGGTACTGTTCAACCAGCTTCCAAAAACCCCGCACCATGACCGGGTTCCGCAATCCGCTGGGTGACATCACAATCAACGTAGCCCCGGCCATGAAAACCGACAGGCTGCCATAGATGGTGCCGCCCACATGGAACAAGGGCAGGGTGGCCGTCATCCGGTCGCCGGCATTCAAGCCGGCCATCAAGGCACCACCCAGTGCGGCCACCAATTGCCCGCGATGCGTATGGGCCACCAGCTTGGGTGTGCCGGTGGTGCCGCCCGTGTGAAAGTACGCGGCCACGTCGTGGTCTTGACCCGGATTTTCAAACACCAGGCGGTCGGCAGGTTGTGCCGCCAAGGCTGCGTGAAAGTCAATCACGCCAGGTTCGGTCGGCGTACCCGGGTGACCCACACGCACCAGCAACAACCCCGGCATTCGGGCTTGCAAGGCCAGTGCCTTGGACCAGATGTCCAAAACCGGATGGGGGCCCAGTGCCACGAGAATGCGCGCGCCTGATGCTTCGATCAATCCGGCAATAGGGTCGGTCTGCAGCAGGAAATTGATCGGAACCGCATAGCCGGAAGTTGCGGCAGCCCACAGCGTCGTCTGGGTCTCCACCAGGCTGGGCAACATGTAGGCCACACCGGCGCGCGCGCCGCCCAGCGTGTGAAAGGCATTGGCCGCCTGCCGGATCAGGCCCAGCAACTGCCCATAGCTGACCTGGCGCGGTGATTCATCAGGTGCGCCCGTCATCAACATGGTGATGGCCGTGTGGTCCGCGTCCCGGGCTGCGCTGGCGATGAACACGTCCAGAACGCTCCGCTCGGGCAATCGCTCGTCGAGCGTCAACTGGTTTTCAATCAGTGCAACGTCGCTTTGGCTCGCTGGAATGATGTCCGACAGTAGGGGCATGGGATCAGTCTCCGTGTAGAGGGGGGGCGGTTTTTTGGTGAATGCCGTCAATTCGCTCGTAGTGCGGCGGGTAATTTGCTGCTGTTCAGTGTCCATGAACTCATCACTTTTGCAAAGCCCGTGACGTTGCCTGCCACCAGTTTGCCTTGCAGACCAAAAAAATTTCAAAAATTGGCTGCATTTTTCTTTACCATTTCAGCCGACTGTTTTTCAACACCCAAGGTTTCCCCATGAAGCAATCCGCCGCCGAACGCCCCGACCCCACGATCCATCGCAAGGCCGCCATCGCGCGTGGCGCGGCCCTAGAGCACACAGGCAAGGTCCGGATAGAGACCATTCCAAACTTCGACCTCAATCGCACCATCTTCAAGACGCTCGAAGGTAAGGCGGCCCGGTTTGTGATGACCACGCGCGTTGGCAAGGAAGCCCGCTGGGACACCGCGACCTCCCAGGCCGTGAATGCCGAGTACGCGGCCGCCCGCACGGCGCATGCGCTCCCCACGGTGAGCCCAGAGCTGATGCAGTTTCTGGTGACCGAGTGCGACTTCAATGTGGAGCACGCCGACGGCTCATTTCTGGACCACCTGTACTTCTGCTTTGAGTACACCGTGCAGCACTACCCCCGGCACTCGCCCCTGGTGATGTTGCTGCACTCCATCCTCGGAACAGGCACCAACACGTTTGCGATGACGGCCGACAAGATTCCCCAACTGCGCCCGCTGATGACGCCGTGGGAGTGGGCGCAGGTGGAGGCGTTCCCTTCCGTGCTGCGGCTGCTCTACGCTGGCCCCTTACGGCAGGAGTTGCGGGAGAACATTCATCGCGCAAATGCCATCGCCTCGATCAAATTTCACCGGGTCATCGACAACGAGCCCATCACCTTGAGCGGAGAAGATTTCTGGATTGCGCTGAACTACCAGCTCATCCACCTGGTGGACTTTCTGCCCGCGGCCAATTGGCCCCTGCACCAGAACGACACCTCTTTCATCCTGTTCCGCGATCTTTACGACTTGCTTGAGCGGGTGGGCAAGCGAGAGGCCATCGTGGGCTACACGCCCATCTCTGGCCCCCGCAAGCCTGAGGGCGAGCCTCAGGGCTTCGGCGAATGGCTCACCACCTTGATTCCGGTGGGTGTCAGCGAAAAGATGGCGGCCAAGTCGGTCGAACGTTTCTCGCAGCGCATTGGTCATTCCCTGGACTACCAGATCAACTGGGTGTGATCCTGCCAACAAACCTCACTGCGTCGCTTCAAGCCCTCGCGCTCGCGGCCGCGTGCTCGGCCGGCTTCCTGTGGGGCACGGGTGCCTTGGTGGTGAACATACTCATTTCCAGCCACGGCTTCACGCCGGAGAACATCTCCTTCTGGCGATTCAGCGTCGGCGCCCTGGTGCTGCTGGCCGTCTTTGGCCGAAGCATCCGCTGGGCTCAATTGCGCCCCTTGCTCACCACCGTACTCGCCGCAGGCACCGCGATGGCGGGCTACGTGTTGCTGTGGTTCCTGGGCATTGAGCGTATCGGCGCCGCCATTCCCACCTTGATAGCGCTGTGCCTCCCGCCCGTGTTGGTCACCATCGTGGCCGTGGCTCGTGGCCAGGAAAAGCTGGACGCTTACCTGGTGGCCGTTCTCGCTGCCGCCTTGGTGGGCACGGTCCTGATCGTGTCGCGCCATGGCACGGACGCCGGCGCGGCAGACCAGAACAACCTGGTTTTAGGTGTTGCGTTCGCCATGGGGTCTGCACTTCTGTATGCCGGGTTCACGCTCATCAGCGGCCGACTGTCGAACAGTCTGGGGGCAGGGCAGGCGACCACATGCCTCACAGTCGTGGCCGCGCTGGTGATGGGTTTCTCTGCCCTCTATCGCCCGCTGCATTGGCCCCAAGGTATTCCGCCACAGGCGTGGTTTCTTTACCTGGGCGTGGTGACCGCAGCACTCGCGCTGCTTGCTTTCAGTTGGGGCGCTGCGCGGCTCAGCCCCACCGCGTTGACGGTGGCCACGCTGGTCGAGCCGCTCACCGCCGTTCTGCTGGCCGCGCTTTTTCTGGGTGAGCAGCTGAGCGCATTGCAGTGGCTGGGAGGTGGCCTTCTGCTGCTCAGCATTTGGGGCCTTGGGCGCAAACACTGAAAATGGCGCTTTCGCCAAAAAGGTCCCTGTGAATCAATCCGCTGCCCCCACCCAACTGATGGCCGCCTTCAAGCGGGCCGAGGCTGACGCCGCGCACAAGTTTGGATTGATCAAGGCGGCGGCAAACAAGGGGCCCAAGGCGATTGCGGTGGCCATCGAAGTGGCGGCCAAGGCCGCAAAGCGCAGGGATTCGTTTGCCAAAAAGTTGGCCAACTTGGGCGGACGTTGACGACTTGCCATCAATAATGGCACTGCCCTAACTCAGCCGCGTTGGTCAGCCGTGTTGGTCAGTCGCCTTTTTTGTCTGCACCGACCAAACCGCTGCCTCGTCGTCTTTGTCAGACTCTGCCACTGCCGCAGTTGCCTGTACCTTGCCTGGCTTGTGATGGGCAGGCGCATAGATCGCATAGACCTGCATTGGCATCGCTCCGGTATTGGTGATGTTGTGCCATGTCCCAGCCGGAACGAGGACGCACCATCCATCAGAAACATCCTTTTCAAATGTCAGCTTGTCTTTGGCACTGCCCATTTGCACTTTGCCGCTGCCTGATTCAAGGCGCAGAAACTGATCTGTCTCCGGATGCGCTTCAAGGCCGATGTCGCCGCCGACAGGAATGGACATCAACGTAACCTGCAAATAGCGCCCGCTCCAGGCGACCGAGCGGTAATTTCTATTGGCCTGAGTTGCCTCTTCAATGTTGAATGATTGAGGTTGTGGGCCTATGTCTATGACGCTTTCAGCAGTGCTGCTCATTTTTTGACTCCGGGAAATTAGCCGAAACACAATTCGACGCGCCGCAACAGCAACGCTACCCAAACGTAACTCGACTTGCCCGATAGTTCTGTTCGTCACCGCACCAACCGGAAATGGCACCGGTAGGCTGAGCAAGGCAGTGCGGCCTGCATCACTTGGCAAAACTTTAAAAAATTTTGTGTTCTGCTGGTTAAAGTTTGTCGATCTTTCCAAACGGATATCCCACTGACGATGCTACTGAATAGAGAGCAAACTATTGATATTCGACAAGGACTTTGAGGTATTTATATTCTTGGTATTGCTGTTGTGTTGCATTTCAAGATCAAGTACAACATTCGACAAAATGTGGCATTGCGAGACCTGACCCCTTGCCGACCCTTGCCGACCCCATCCCTATGCATGATGAACCTCGACCTCCTGATCGACGGGCTTGAACTGCGCCGCTGTGACGCCGGGTTTGAGCTTGAAGGTCACGACCTCAAAGACCGTCGCCAAAGGCGTTGCGTCAGCAACGGCACTGGGCGCCGAGTGGTCCATGAAGTCGTCCTTCTTCAAATTCAGAACTTGCCGTTCGCGTTCTTCCATTCCGAACGCGCTGGAATGGTTTCGATCGTGTCCCAATGCTCAGCGATCTTGCCGTCCTGCACGCGGAACAGGTCATAGAAGCTGCTTGGCTTTCCGGCAAAGTTCCCTTCGCTGGCCACCAGCACAAAGTTACCCTCGCCGAGCACGCGGTGGATGCGGTCGTACTTCATGGTGACGCCCGCCTTGGCCATGGCTTGGAGCGCTTGACCGAGACCGGACAGGCCGTCCCCGATTTGTGGGTTGTGTTGTACGTAGTGATCACCGTTGTAGTAACCCGCGAGTTTGTCCATGCGGCCGTTGACCAGAATGTCTTCGACGAAGGATTTCACGAGCGCCTTGTTTGCACTGGTCTTGTCCAGATCGGTGGACTGCACCGGTCCGTCGACCATGGTGTGCCCACTGGGGTTTGCTTTGGCGGGTGTTTCCTGCAAATTGTCCCAATGCTCGACGATCTTGCCGTCTTCAAAACGGAAGATGTCGAAGCCGATCTTGGGGCCGAAGAAGTTGTATTCGGTATGGGCGAAAACCAGGTCACCATCTTGAAATACCCGCACGGTGTTTGCCTTGGCAGAACCCTTGGGCAGGGCTTGCAGCAGCGCCCCGAAGCCGGCAAGACCATCTGCGGCGGACAGGTTGTGCTGGATGTACTTGTTGGGGTTGATCACTGCCACGGGGGCGGCATCGCCGGTTTCGATGGCCTTGAGCAGGGCAACGACTTGCTGTTTTTGTGTGGTCATGGGTTCTTTCTCTTTGGAGGTGTGGAGGGATGGGTTGCCTGTGCAGGCCGCGAGCCCAGTGATGGCCAATGCCGCCACTGCCAAGCGCAACGATCGAACGAGAGTCATGGTTAAATCCAGGCAAGAAATTATTGAAAGCATTGGTTGCGGCTCGTCGCCTTGGCGTTTTGCAGGTTGAATTTTGTCCATGAGGCGCACGATTGGAAAGATTGAATTCGTTCAACCAATGGTCAAAACTGGGATTTATGAAATCTCCATCCTGAACGCCTGACGTATGAAAGACGCTGCATCCAGCATCCCCGAGATCCATTTCAGCAACCCCCGGCTGGCCCGTGTAGGGGTAGAGGCGATGACGCTGCAAGACCTCCGGCAACGCGCAAGCACCCGCATGCTCGCGGCCCCTCAACGTGTCGATTTCCACCATCTGTTGTTCATTCAGCAGGGCCGTTCGCGGCATATGGTCGATTTCGTTGAACACCCATTGCAACCGGGTTCAGTGCTTCTGGTTCGGGCTGGCCAAGTGCAGCAATGGCATTTGGTTGATGAACTGCAGGGACAACTCACCCTGATCTCGGCGGAGGCCCTGATGTCTGCGACGAACACGTCGGCCATCAGCAAGGAATTGCTCGCGCTGGAGCAATGGCCCAGCGTCTCCACACCGGATCAAGAACTCTTCAACGAAGCTTTGGCAGACAGCAACCGGTTAAGGGCGGACATCAACCGCTTTGAGGGAAACCTGCTCGATGGGGCCATCATTCAACTTGAGGTTTTGACCCTGTTCTTGCGACTAGCCCGCGTATTACACAGCCAACCAGGCACGCCCGAAATGGCGCAAGAGGGAAGGATTTATCGCCTGTTTTGCCAAGAGCTGGAGGCCCGCTTCAATACGCGCCCCAGCGTGCTGGCTTTGGCCCGACGGATCGGGTTTTCAGAGAGCACCTTGTCGCGCGCTTGCGTTGCGACCGCCGGGCGTACTGCCAAAGAGGTGATTGACCAGCGGATTGCGCTGGAGGCCAAGCGGTTGCTGGTTCACAGCAAGGCGACCATCGCGGAGATCGGGCATGGGTTGGGGTTCACCGAACCCACCAATTTCGTCAAATTCTTCAGGCGTGTCGCCTTGACCACGCCGGTGGCATTTCGCACGGGCCATCGCCCTTGATCAACGCAAACGGGTGTTCCACTGACGATGCTACTTATTAAATAGCAAACTATTGATACTCCACGGGGACTACAGGCACTTTTTATTACTAAACCCCAGCAAAATACCGCTGGAACTCAAAGCGCGTTGACCGAAGGCAGCAGCCCCGCCAGGTGCTTGCGCCCCAGCGGCGTCACCTGCAGCGCGCGTTCGCCATCGTGTCTGCGCAACCACCCTTGGTTGAGGCAGTGCGCCAGCAGCGCCTTGGGCAGCTTGCCCGCCATGTGGTCGCGGCGCTCGGACCAGTCCAGGCAGCGGTAGGCCACGCGGGTGGGGGCGGCGGGTTTGGTTTTGTCCATGCCATCCACCGCGAAGCCCAGCCCGTCCAGACCAGCTTTGCCCTGCGCGGTGAGCAGGTAGCCATCGCCGACGGGTGCGAGCCACTCTTTGGACAGCAGCTGCGAAAACAGCTCCACGCCCAGTTGCCCCGCCAAGTGCCCGTAGCAGCAGCGGGCAAAACGCAGCCGCTGGCGCGTGGGGTTGGCCCAGGTGGCGGTGTGGGTGCGGCGCTCGGCAATCAGCGCCACCGCCTCCAGCGCGTGGGCCACCTCGTCGTCGGCCAGCTTGTAGTAGCGGTGCCGCCCGCGCTGCTCGCACATCAGCAGCTCCGCCGCCATCAGCTTGCCCAAATGCCCGCTGGCCGTGGCCGGCGTGACGGATGCGGCCCGCGCCAGCTCGCCCGCACTGGCGTAGTCGCCCGCCAGCAGGTAGCTGAGCATGCGCGCCCGCGTGGCGTCGGCAATCACCGCGGCAACGCTGGCAAGCTTGGGCTCATACGTGGGATGGGTGGGTGTGGCTGACAGCGCCGTGGACGCGGTATTGAAGGAGGCGGATTTCATGCGGCTTCAATATAGCCGGTGGGCGCTTGCAGGTAGCTGTTGTCCACCACCAGGGGGAAGGTGCGCTCTTCCTTCAGGATGAAACGCTCGCGCTGCGCAAAGGCAAAGTTGGCTTGGGCCTCGTTGTCCGCACGCAGGCGCTGGCGGTAGGCCTCGTAGGCCGCCAGGCTGGGAAAGGAGATCAGCCCCCATGCCTCGTAGTTGCTGCCCTCGTGCGGTGCAAAGTAGCCCAGCAAATGCCCGCCCAGGCGCGGAATGATGCGTGCCCAGTTGTTGGCGTAGGCCGCGAACTGGTTTCTCTGGAACGGGTCGATTTCGTAGCGGATGAAACAGGTGATGGTCATGAAGGCTCCTCGGGTTGGTGATGGGAGGAGTCTCAGGGACTAATGCTGGGAATGCTTTGGTGGGTGACGAAATGATCCCCGGGCTGTTGGCTGAGATGACCGGGTCGTCGTTTTAAGAGCCGGTTTAGTACCGGCTGTTGTCGTGGATTGTTGTGAGCGAGACTAGGTTAACGGTAGCCTTAGGACTTTGACAGTCGTTGCTTATTAGCGGCAGTAATCGACCCAAAATTGAAGTCGTCATCGCCGCGGGAGGAGTCGTTGGGGTTTGAATCCAGAAGATTGAATGGCGACATAGGTCGATTGGAACTGCTCGATCTAATTAGGTCACCAAGTGCATGTGGCGCGCCCTTATCACTTACTATTTCGGTAGAACCAATACAAATCCGTTGAAAACGGTAACTTCTGAAAGCAAGAAGGGAAGAATATGGGAAAGTTGAACACAAGCTCGAACTGGACATTGGCGGCCGTTTATGGAGGATTTGCAGTCGCTGCGGTCAACCCCATTGCTGGCGTCATCTTTGCTGCGGGCTGCTACAAAGTTAAAAAGAAACTCGAAGAACAGGAAACGATTGAACGCACAATCCGATTAAAGGCAAGGCAGGAAAAATTTCGTGAAAATTTCTATAGGCGGCAGAAGTTTTCGTCCTACGCAGAATATCTTGAGTCAGAAACTTGGAGAAGCAAGCGCGAGGAAATTTTTGAACGAGCCAATGGAATATGCGAGAAACCAGACTGCCCCCATCCCTTGGAAGATGTTCATCACATTTGGTATCCTCATGTGTGGGGAAAAGAGCCACTCACGGCGCTGATTGGTCTTTGCAGGCAGCACCATCAAAATGAACATAGCCCCCGGCTTTAACGGAATCTGCACTCTCCCGCGACTCGAACATTGGGCTTTGTAATGGACCAAGATTCAACCAACAGGCGAATTAGAGAGTTAAGCGACGATGCAACCAAGCCCGTTGAAAATGCCCCGCCGTATCAAATAATTGGCACTGATGGTGCCGGCTGGTATCAACAGGTCGGTCATATGCATGACGTTCATGCCAATAAATCTGCACTAGCCGAACTCCGACAACAAATGCGTGAAAAGATTGCGTCTCAAATTGTGGTTCACAAAAACCGACCGCAAGCAGGTCTTTTTAGAATGCTTGAGTTAGCAATAATACGAAGTGATTCTGCGGTTTTTAGATCTGCTGAACTTGTTGGGGTCAAACCGAGCGACGGGCTGTATGAAAAGATCAAGGCAATTTTGGTTGCGACTGATGAACTTGATCCAAATTCAAAACTTTGGACTTTAATGGGCGTGTCCTCAAAAAATCCAAATTCTTTGACGCATTGCGACGGTCGAGTGTGACTGTCAAGTGAAATACTCACACCCTTACTTTTGTGTGTAACGTTAACAAATTGGTCAAGGAAAGCTGCGGATCTTAAATACCCGTTTGCGCTGCGTACATGACTCAAAAAAGTATCGCGTGACTGACAACGGCCAGCCCAATGCAGAACATTAGTTCAACAGTGTTTGAGCTATTGATGGCTCGCGCGGCAATTTCTTACGTTATTCCTGAACTACTCCGCCGCCATCAACCCATTCGCAAAATGCTCCGCCATCCGCTGCCGAGTCAGCGCCGCATCGCGCGCCAGCAACGCACCCATGATGGCCTGATGTTCTGCAAGTGACTCGGCGATGCGCCCCGTCTTGAGCAGCGAGTTATGCCGGTTGAGTTTCATCACCTTGCGCAGGTCGGCCACCATCTGGTCGCGCCAGCGGTTGTTGGCAATTTCCAGCAAGCGCATGTGGAACTTTTCGTTCACGGCAAAAAATTGGTCCGTGGTGGCGGCCTTGTCTTTGCCGGGTTTGGCGGCGGCCTCCAGTGCTTTGTGCAGGGTTTGCAGTTCTTTCAGTTCGGCCTCGGTGGCCTTGGTGGCCACCACGCCCGCCGCGTCGCTCTCCAGAAGGCTGAGCAGGTGGTACACGTCGGCCAGGTCCTGGGTGGAGACTTCGGTCACATAAGCGCCGCGCCGCACTTTCATGGTGACCAGGCCTTCGGCGGCAAGCACTTTCAGGGCTTCGCGCAGCGGGGTGCGGCTGATGCCGTGGTCCTGCGCAATCTTCAACTCATCAATCCAGCTGCCCGGTTCCAGCTCGCGTTTGAAGATGCGCTGGCGCAGCAATTCAGCCACTTCTTCATAAAGCGCACGGGGGGCGAGGGAGAGTTCGGCCATGGTCGTGAATTGTAAGCTTGAAGCTATATTTTGAATCAATAATTATAAATAACGTAAAATCAGCGCCATTAACCCAATGCGATCGGTAGCCGCCATGACATCAAAAAATCCTGAATTCAAGCCCGCCAGTCTGGAAGCATGGGCCAAGGCCGCTGCCAAATCCGCCCCCGGTGGCGATGTGGACGCGCTTAACTGGATCACGCCGGATGGCATTGCCGTCAAGCCGCTGTACACGGCGGCAGACACGGCCAGCCTGCCGTATGCCGACACGCTGCCCGGTTTTGAGCCCTACCTGCGCGGCCCGCAGGCCACCATGTACGCGGTGCGCCCCTGGACGATTCGCCAGTACGCAGGTTTTTCAACGGCCGAGGAGAGCAATGCCTTCTACAGAAAGGCACTGGCGGCCGGGGGTCAGGGCGTGAGCGTGGCGTTCGACCTGGCCACCCACCGGGGTTACGACTCCGACCACCCGCGCGTGACGGGCGACGTGGGCAAGGCCGGTGTGGCGATTGATTCGGTGGAGGACATGAAGATCCTGTTCGACCAGATCCCGCTGGACAAGGTGAGTGTGTCCATGACCATGAACGGCGCGGTGCTTCCGGTGCTGGCGGGGTACGTGGTGGCGGCAGAAGAGCAGGGCGTATCGCAAGACAAGCTCAGTGGAACCATTCAGAACGACATTCTGAAAGAGTTCATGGTGCGCAACACCTACATCTACCCGCCCGCGCCCAGCATGCGCATCATTGGCGACATCATCGAGTACACGGCCAAAAACATGCCGAAGTTCAACTCGATCAGCATCAGCGGGTACCACATGCAGGAAGCCGGTGCCAACCAGGCACTGGAGTTGGCCTTTACCCTGGCGGATGGCAAAGAGTATGTGAAGACCGCGATTGCCAAGGGCATGGACGTGGACGAGTTTGCAGGGCGCTTAAGCTTCTTCTGGGCCATTGGCATGAACTTCTATCTGGAAGTGGCCAAGATGCGCGCCGCGCGCCTGCTGTGGTGCCGCATCATGAAAGGCTTTGACGCCAAGTCGCCCAAGAGCCTGATGCTGCGCACCCACTGCCAGACCAGCGGCTGGAGCCTGACCGAGCAGGACCCGTACAACAACGTGGTGCGCACCACCATCGAGGCCATGGCCGCCGTGTTTGGCGGCACGCAGAGCCTGCACACCAATTCGTTCGACGAAGCCATTGCACTGCCCACCGAGTTCAGCTCGCGCATTGCCCGCAACACACAGCTCATCATTCAGGAAGAGACCCACATCACCAACGTGATCGACCCCTGGGCTGGCAGCTACATGATGGAAAAGCTCACGCAGGATATGGCCGATGCCGCCTGGACCATCATTGAAGAAGTCGAAGCCATGGGCGGCATGGTGAAGGCTGTGGACAGCGGCTGGGCCAAGCTGAAGATTGAAGCTGCCGCGGCCGAGAAGCAGGCGCGCATTGACTCTGGCCGGGACGTGATCGTTGGCGTCAACAAATACAAGCTCAAGACCGAAGACGCCATTGAAACGCGCGACATCGACAACGTGGCCGTTCGCGATGGCCAAATCGCCCGGCTGAAAGAAATCAGGGGGAAAAGGGCTGAAGTCCCCGTCGCTGCTGCTTTGTCTGCTATCACAAATGCAGCAGAGACCAACACGGGCAACCTGCTGGACCTGGTCATCAAAGCCATCCGCCTACGCGCCACGGTGGGTGAAGTGAGTGACGCACTGGAAAAAGCCTATGGCCGCCACCGCGCGGATACCCAGAAGGTCACCGGCATTTACGCGGCCGCCTACGGCAATGACAAGGACGCCAACCACGGGGACACCATGGAATACTGGAACCAGCTCAAAGCCGACATCGCCGCCTTTGCCGATGCACAAGGCCGCCGACCCCGCGTGATGATCAGCAAACTGGGCCAGGATGGCCATGACCGGGGCGCCAAGGTTGTGGCCACCGCCTTTGCCGATTTGGGGTTTGATGTGGACATGGGCCCGCTGTTCCAGACCCCCGAAGAATGCGCCCGCCAGGCGATTGAAAACGACGTGCACGCGGTTGGGGTGTCTACGCTCGCCGCAGGCCACAAAACCCTGGTGCCCGCCATCATCGCCGAGCTGAAAAAGCAGGGTGCCGACGACATCATCGTGTTCGTGGGCGGTGTGATTCCCCGGCAGGACTACGACATGCTTTACAAGGCGGGCGTGAAGGGTATTTACGGGCCAGGCACGCCGATACCGGTCAGCGCGCGGGATGTGCTGGATCAGATTCAGAAGGCGTTGGCGGCTTGACGTTTGTATGTTTGTATGCTGAAATACTGTCATACAAATTACATCGACCGATAGGAGTTCATCATGTCCGCCTTGTCTATCCGGCTAAGCCCGGAAATCGAAAAACGCCTTGAAATGGAAGTGAGCCGACTTAAGGTGACCAAGTCCCGGTTCGTGCAGGATTTGCTGGAAAACGCTTTGGCGCCCAAAGATGCCGTTGCGCTACTCATGCAGGCCAGGGCGCACTACGGCTTGGACGAATTGGCCCAGACAGCCACTGTGACCAACAAGGCCGCGAACGTGAAGGCCTTGGTGCGCGAAGCCGCCCAGAAGAAACATGCTGCTGAAAAGGCCTATGCCAAGGAATCCCAGACCGCCACAGAACCGATTGCGGCTGAAACCCGAGCGAAATACGGCGCATGAAATACGCGCTGCTAGATACCAGCGTCATGGTTGCTTTTTTTGATATCAAAGAAGAGCGCCATGAGTTGTACAAATCCAAACTTCGAGTGGCGCAAACCCAGGGAAGGCATTTGGTGACCACGTGGCCCTGCATTTCGGAGGCAAGCTACATCTTGTCCCCGTTAAGCCACTTTGCGCTGCTGAACTGGATAGCGTCCGGTGGCACTTTGGTCAATGACATCGACCTTGCTGACTTGCCCAAAATGGTCGAATACATGCAAACCTATACCGAGCCAAGTAAATCATTGGCCGATTTGGCGGATGTATCTCTGGTTTGGCTGGCCCAGAAATTGGATTGCACGCATATCCTGACGGAAGACAGGCGGGATTTCCTGCGCTATCGAATGTCGGATGGTCGGGCCTTTGAGATTTTGTAATTTTGTAATGCAAGCCGTGAATTCCCAAGCTGTCACGCCGTACGCCATTGTTCAATCTGATGGCCAC
>CAVVSV010000004.1:0-71181 GCA_963750805.1 uncultured beta proteobacterium | reverse complement strand
CACGTACGATTGCTAACCGCGATTACGGCATGAACCGCTTCCGGGTGCTGGCCAACATGGCACAGAGCCCGCAGGAAGGGCGCAACCTGTTCGCCAAACTGACCAAAGTGACGGATCGTTTTCTCGATGTTGCACTGCAGTATGTAGGTGCCGTGCCGTACGACGAGTGCGTACGCAAGGCGGTACAAAACAGCGCGCTGTTTACGAAGCATTCCCGCGTTCCAAATGTGCACTGGCCTTCAAGGCCATTGCCCAGAAGGTTGATACCTGGCCGTTGCCAGCCAATCCGCGGGGTCATCTCGAGTTCTTCGTTGAGCGACTCGTTCACCAGACCAGTGCAGGGCCTGTGCAATGACTGCGAGCGGCTACCAGATGTACAGCAAGACTTCCCGTAATTCACAGTACGAGTTGATCGAGCGCTATGCGCCATTGGTCAAGCGTATCGCTTATCATCTGCTGGCGCGCTTGCCGGCCAGCGTGCAGGTCGAGGATCTGATCCAGGCCGGCATGATCGGCCTGCTTGAAGTCTCCACCAAGTATGATTCCACCAAGGGTGCGAGTTTCGAGACCTATGCTGGCATTCGCATCCGTGGTGCGATGCTCGATGAAGTGCGCAAGGGTGACTGGGCGCCACGCTCGGTACACCGCAATACGCGCATGGTCAGCGATGCAATTCGGTCAATTGAGCTAAAACCGGCCGTGACGCTAAAGATCACGAGGTTGCGGCCGAACTCCAGTTGAGTCTCGATGATTACTACGCTGCGCGCGCAGCGCCTCCGCGCCGGCGAGCAGCACCGCGCCGCGGTCGTAGAGCGCCTCGAGGCGCAGCGTCCCGGGACTCGAGAGCGAGAGCGCGCGCTCGAAGGCGTCCAGGGCCGCCTCGCCGTCGCCCTGGAGCGCCGCCACGACGCCCTCGGCGTAGCGCACCTCCGCGCGCGTCTCCTCCGGCGGACCATTCCAGCCGAGGGACTCGAGCAGCGGGTCGACGGGGCGCAGCAGCACAGCGCCGATGCCGCTCTCGTCGATGCCGCCGCGCAGGCGCGCGATGCCGTGCGGCGCGAGCACGCGCCGGGCGACCTGGCGCGCCTCGTCGTAGCGCTCCTCGCCCGCGAGCCGGCGGATCTCGCCCAGTCCCTCGAGGGCGGAGCCCTCCCAGGACGGGAGCGGCGGCGCGGCTCGAGCGACTCGGCCGGGCCTGCTCGCCCGCCGGCGCCGGCTGGACCGGGGCGGCGGGCGGAGCCTGCAGCGGCAGCCAGAGCGCGAGGCCGCAGAGCCAGGAGCCGCCGGGCGCGGTGCGCGCAGCGTTCGTCGGGGGCCGCATCACGGGCGCTTCCTCCTGCGCGACGGCGCCGCTCGCGCAGACCGGCCTCGACCAGCATGCAGGCCGCGGCGGCACCAGCGCCCACTGGAAGCGGTCGTGGGGCACGCGCTCGCTCGCCGGCCGCGTACTCGCGACCCTCGAGCCGCGCGATGCGCTCCTCGTAGAGCTCCTCGAGCGGCGAAGGCGGACTGCGTCGCGCCGACAGGTAGGCGCCGCCGGCTCGCCTCGGCGATCGCGCGCAGAGCGTGTCGCCGTCGAGGGCCGAGACGACCTCCTTGCCCTCGCGGTCGGTCAGGAACCCCTCGCCGCCGCCGCGGCCGAGCGCCCGGGATCTTGCCGCCGTCCGGCGTGCCCATGCCGACCACGTAGACGCGGATGCCGCGCTCGCGGCCGCGGCCGCGCGACGCGCCAGGGCGCGGCCCTCGAGGTCCTCGCCGTCGGTCAGCACGCACGATCGCCTCGTGGTCGCCGGTGCGGCCGTCGAAGAGCTCGAGCGCGCGCTCGAGCGCGCCGGCCAGGTCCGTGCCGCCCACGCGGTTGTCGTCCGGCGCGACCGACTCGAGCAGCGTCGACAGCGTCGCGCGGTCGTGCGTCGAGCGGCGCGACCTCGCGCACGTCGCCGGCGAAGGCGACCAGCGCCACGCGATCGTCGCCCAGCCGATCGAGCAGGCCGTGCACCTCGCGCTCGCGCGCGCGACAGGCGGTCCGGGCCGCAGGTCCTGCGCACGAGCATGCTGCGCGACGTGTCGATGCAGACCACGAGGTCGAGGCCGCGGCGCGTACCTCGCGCACGCGTGTGGCCGCGCACCGGGCCGAACAGCGCGAGGGCCAGGAGCCCCGCCGCGAGCGCGCGCAGCACCACGCGCGGGCGCGCGCGCCCGGCGGAGAAGCCGGGCAGGAAGCGGCGCAGCTGCACCCGCGCGACCAGCCGCGTGCGCGCGCGGCGCCGCGCCGCCAGCCCGGCTCTCATTTCCACTCGGGATTTCCATGCATCTGCCGTGTTTTCAGGCTCAAAAAGACCCGATTTGATCGCTCATAATCACCTATGAACACACGATGGAAACCCAGCGTCACCGTTGCCGCCATCATCGAGCGCGACGGTAAATTCATGCTGGTTGAAGAACAGACACCGGAAGGGCTCAAACTCAACAATCCGGCGGGACACCTGGACCCGGGAGAGTCATTGGCGGCGGGTTGCGCCAGGGAAGCCCTTGAAGAAACCACCCACACGTTCAGGCCGACGGCCCTGGTCGGCATCTACATGGCACGCCTAAAGCGACCCAGCACGAACGAAGATGTCACCTACTTGCGCTTTGCTTTTTGTGGCGAACTGGGGCCGGCCCAAGCGGGGGCCCGACTGGATCACGGTATTGAGCGGACGCTGTGGATGACACCCGACGAGATTCGTGCCAGTGTTGATCGCCACCGCAGTCCCTTGCTGCTTCGCTGCGTGGAAGACTACCTGGTCGGGCACCGTTTTCCGATGGAGATGCTGTACACCGACCGATCCGTCATGATGCCTTAATGTTACGTTTTTGATAGCAATCTATTCATGACTGACGGGGACTTCAGTCCAATTTCTTTCATGATTGGGTCCGACCCCGGTCAGCCCATCCCCTTTAAGTCCGGGATTTGAGCGCCAAACGCAAATAGTCGTGAAACACCTGCGCCGGGGCATGCAATGCGGCACCCCGGCGTGTGGTCAAGCCCAGTTCGCGGGACACTGCAGGTCCACGCAAGGCGATCCCCACCAGGGCCGCGTGCGAGGGTGACAGCGCCAAACGGGGCACTGCCGCCAAGCCCAAGCCCGCTTCGACCATGCCCAGCAGCGTTGCGATGTGGCTGACTTCAAACCGGTATGACGGGTTCACTCCCGCCTTGGCCAAGGCGTCATCCAGAAGTTGCCGATTACCGCTGGTTCGGGCCACCGCAATCAGGCGCTCGTGGGTCAGCGCTGCCCAGTCCACCACTTTGCGACGCGCCAGCGCGTGGTCTCGCGGCACAGCCAGTACAAAAGGATCGGCATGGATGGGGTCAAACGCAACGCCCGGCATCTGGTTGCCCATGAAGCAAATGCCGAAGTCCGACTCGCCCGACACCACACTGGCCATGACAAGACTGGCAACTTCATCCATCACGCGGATGCGAATCAGGGGATAGCGCTCTGAAAACGACCGCACGACCTGGGGTAAAAAATGAATAGCGGCCGACGGAACACACGCCACCGTCACACGCCCCGTGCGACTTGCGGCAATGTCAGAGATGCCCAGCATCGCCGCTTCCAGATCGTCCATCGCCGCGCGCGCCCGGTCCAGAAACACGCCACCCAAGGGTGTGAGCTCCACCGCCCGGGTGGTTCGGTTGAACAGGCGCGCACCCAAAATGGTTTCCAGCTTGTCAATGCGCCGGCTTAGCGCCGGGGCTGACAGATGAATGTGCTCCGCCGCCGCGCGAAAACTGCCGCGCTCGGCCACAGCGACAAAGGCCTGAAGTTGCTGCAAATCAAAATTGATGCGTGCCATGCACTAATCGTAGCAAAACATGCACTTCACAGAACAGTCCGGCACCGGCATCATCGCTCCCAATTCATCCACGAGTGAGACAACACCATGCCAAAGACCTCAAAACCCTTTACAAACGCCAGTTCGCCAAAGTCCCTGCGAAGGGCTGCGCTGACATTGGGCCTCTCCGTCATGCTGATCGTCCCGGCCACAGCCCAAACCTGGCCGGAAAAAACAATCACCATCGTGGTCCCGACGGCGGCTGGCGGGGCCAACGACGCCATGGCACGACTCATTGCCCAGGGGCTGGGCACCCGGCTCGGGAAATCCGTGATCGTGGACAACAAGGCAGGTGCCAACGGGGCCATCGCCAGTGAGTTTGTGGCCCGCGCGGCACCCGACGGCTACACCATCATGTTTGGCTATATCGCCACGCATGGCATCAACCCGGCACTGCAAAAGCTCAAGTATGACCCGGTGACTGATTTCGAGCCCATTGGCATGGTGGCAGCATCACCTACGGTCTTGGTCGCCACCAATGCGGTACCCGCCAAAAACGCCAAGGAGCTGGTTCAACTGATCAAGGCCAAGCCCGGCACATTCAGCTATGCCACCGCAGGCAATGGCACCGCACCGCACATTGCCGGCGAGTTGTTCAAACTCTCGGCAGGCCTGGATGTGGTGGGCGTGCCCTACAAAGGGTCGGCGCCTGCGGTTGTGGACACGATTGCCGGCAACACGCAGTACATGTTCCCAAGCCTGTTCACCGCCTCGCCCCAGGTCAAGGGCGGCAAGCTCAAGGCCCTGGGCATCGCCGGTGAAAAGCGCTCTGCCACCCTGCCAGACGTACCGACTTTGAGCGAGCAGGGGATCGCCAACGTGAACATGTCGCAGTGGTACGCCATGTTTGCTCCCGCCAAAACGCCGAAAGCCATCATTGACCGGCTCAACAAGGAAATGAACGCTGTCCTCACTGACAAAGCGGTTGAGAAAAAAATTGAGGACCAGGGCGCCGAAGTGGAGACTGGCACGCCAGAGCAATTGAAAACGCTGGTTCAAACTGAAGTGGCTCACTGGCGCAGCGTGGTGGCCGCCGCAAAAATCAAAGCAGAATAAGTTTTTTTCCACGGGGTTTCTGATGAATTTGCAAGACTGGGTTGGCCGCAGTGAGACGGTCGACGACACCGCCACGGCAACGCCCTATGCCGCTTTGGCCGCAACGCTGGACTGGCCCATCTCCAAGGGCCCGCAACGGCCAGAACCGGGAACACCTTTGCCAAAGTTGTGGCACTGGCTGTACTTTCTGCCAATTTATCCGCAGTCCGAGATCGGGGCGGACGGCCACGCCAAGCGGGGCGGGTTCCTGCCACCCGTGCCATTGCCCCGGCGCATGTGGGCCGGCAGCGATTTCGAGTGGACCGAGCCTCTTCTGGTGGGTGATGCCTTGTCGCGCACTTCCACCATCGTGGATGTCAAGGAGAAATCCGGACGCACCGGCAGCCTGATTTTCGTCAAGGTGCGCCACGAGCTGCGCCGCAATGGGTCATCAACGGTGGCTCTTACCGAGCACCACAACATCGTTTACCGGGCCGCGGCATCACCGGATGACGTGGCTCCACCACCCCAGGCGGCGCCAATGACTTCAATCTGGCAACGCACCATCATTCCGGACGATGTCCTGCTGTTTCGCTACTCGGCGCTCACCTTTAACGGGCACCGCATTCACTACGACCGCAAATACGTCACCGAGGTGGAAGGCTACCCCGGCCTCATCGTGCACGGCCCACTCATCGCCACGCTGTTGATGGACCTGCTGCGAAGCAGTCTGCCCAATGCACAAGTGCTGCGCTTTGAGTTCAAGGCCGTGCGTGCCACCTATGACATCCACCCGTTCTCGGTCCATGGCGAACCCTCGGCGGACGGCAAAACAGTTCATCTGTGGGGCCGTGACCATGAGGGTTGGTTGACGATGGATGCCACCGCCACACTAGCCTGATTCAACACCAAACACCTTATGCAACCGCTCAAAGGCATTACCGTTATCACCCTGGAGCACGCCATTGCCGCGCCATTTGCCACGCGTCAACTGGCCGACCTGGGTGCCCGGGTTATCAAAATCGAACGGCCTGGCGTAGGCGACTTTGCACGCGCCTACGACGAACGGGTGCGGGGTTTGGCCTCGCACTTCGTCTGGACCAATCGCTCCAAAGAAAGCCTCACACTGGATGTGAAACACGAGGAAGCGCAAAAGATTTTGATGCGCCTGATTCTGGAAGAGGCCGATGTGGTGGTGCAAAACCTGGCCCCGGGTGCCGCCGCGAGATTGGGCTTGTCGTATGACGCCTTGTCCGCCCTCAAGCCCGGCATCATCGTCTGCGATATTTCGGGTTATGGCAGTGACGGCCCCTACCGCGACAAGAAGGCCTACGACCTGTTAATCCAAAGCGAGTCCGGGTTTGTGTCCGTCACCGGCACGCCTGATGAACCCTCCAAGGCGGGTTCGTCCATAGCTGACATTGCGGCGGGCATGTATGCCTTCACCAACATCATGGCGGCCCTCATGCACCGGCAGCAAACCGGCCAGGGCCAGCGCATTGACATCTCCATGCTGGAGTCCCTGACCGAGTGGATGAGTTACCCGCTGTACTACGCCTTTGACGGCGCGCCGCCACCACCGCGCACCGGGGCCAGTCACGCCACCATCTACCCATACGGACCGTTTCTGACGGGGGATGGAAAAACCGTGATGCTGGGCCTGCAGAACGAGCGGGAGTGGAAGATTTTTTGCGACAAATTGCTGAAGCAGCCCGCACTGGCCACGGACGAGCGTTTCTCGACCAATGCCAAACGCAGCGCGCAACGTGAGGTGTTGTCCGCCGTGATCGTTGAGGCGTTCTCAAAGCTGACTGCAGCGCAAGTGGCGCAGCAGCTTGAAACCGCAGGCATTGCCAATGCGCAAGTCAACACCATGGCCGAAGTGTGGGCACACCCCCAGCTCAAAAGCCGCGATCGCTGGCGTGAGGTGGACACTTCAGCTGGGCCCATTCCCGCATTGTTGCCACCAGGCTCCTGGCAGCACGGGGAGCCGCGCATGGATGGCGTGCCGGCCCTGGGGCAGCACACCGACACCATTCTGTCCAGTCAAGGGTACAGAGATGCTGACATTGCAGCCCTGCACGCGCAAGGCGCGATCTGAAACCATGGCAGCCGCCATCACTTATTTGTTTGTACCCGGCAACCGCCCTGAGCGATTTGCCAAGGCGATGGCCAGCGGTGCGGATTGCATCATTCTGGATCTGGAAGATGCCGTCGCACCGGCAGACAAGTCTGCGGCGCGCAAGGCCATCGCGCATTGGGCGGAAGACACTCAGGCCACCTCACCCGATTTGCTTTCACGTGCATGGGTGCGAATCAGCGATGTGGCTTCGCCCGAATTTGCCCTGGACATGATGCTGCTGAAGTCCACGAACCTGACGCGCGTGATGCTGCCCAAATGCGAGTCGGCAGACAGTGTGGCGACTGCGCGCCGGGGCTTGACTCAGGAGACCAGCATCTTGCCGTTGATTGAAACCGCGCGTGGCATGGTGGCCTTGAATGACATTGCCAACGCACCCCATGTGCACCGCCTGGCCTTTGGCGCACTGGACTACATGTTGGACCTGGACATTCCCGCCGATAGCCCCGCACTTGGTTTTGCAGCATCCCAACTCGCAATCGCTTCGCGCGCAGCCGGCTTGCCCCCGCCCGTGGCTGGCGTCACGCCCGCGCTGGACGCCACACAAGTCACCCAAGACAGCTCAGAGGCACGCGCATTGGGCTTTGGCGCCAAGATGTGCATTCATCCGGCACAAGTTACCGCCGTGCGCCAGGCGTTTGCACCCAGCGCCTTGGAGCTGGCCTGGGCGACCCGAGTCATGCAAGCCTGGAAAACATCCGGTGGCGGTGCTTTGCAACTGGACGGCAAAATGGTTGACCGGCCCGTCGTCCTCAAAGCCGAACGCATCATGGCCAGTGCACTGTCAATTTAAGTTTCATCACTTCACCCAGAGCAAAATTTCACAAGGAAACCCATGTCAGCCACCATCATCGACTCCAAAATTTTCGGCGACATGTTCAGCGATGCGGCCATGCGCCACGTATGGTCCGACGAGAACCGCACCGCCAAATACCTGGACATCGAACGTGCGCTGGCCAAGGTGCAGGGCGAGCTGGGCATCATCCCGAAAGAGGCCGCCGACGAGATCGTCAAGAACTGCGAGCTCAGCACCATCGACTGGGCCAAACTCAAAGCCAAAACCGAGCAGATTGGCTACCCCATCATTGCCGTGGTGAACCACATCAACGCCAGTTGCAAAGACAAGCTGGGCGAATACTGCCACTGGGGCGCCACCACCCAGGACATCACGGACACGGCCGCCGTGCTGCAGATCCGCGAAGGTCTGGCGCTGGTCGAGCAGGACCTGAAATACATCTCGGACTCACTGGCCAAGCTGGCCAAAACCCATCGGGATACGCCTGTCATTGGGCGCAGCAATTTGCAACAGGCCACACCCATCACCTTTGGCTACAAGATGGCCAGCATTCTGGCGGGCATTGAGCGGCACCGGGAGCGTCTCCTACAACTCAAGCCCCGCGTGCTGGTAGGAGAATTCGGTGGTGCGTCGGGCACCTTGTCATCACTGGAGAGCGGCGCCATGGAAACTCAAGCTGGTCTGATGAAGGAACTCGGCCTGGGCCAGCCGCTCATCTCCTGGCACACCGTGCGCGACAACTTCGCCGAAGTGGGCGCGTTTCTGGGCATTGTGGGCGGCTCGCTTGGCAAGATCGCCATGGATGTGAAGCTGATGATGCAGACCGAAGTGGCCGAGGTATTTGAGCCTTTTGCGCCGGGCCGCGGCTCCTCCAGCACCATGCCGCAAAAGCGCAACCCCATTTCGTGCCTCTACATTCACGCCAACATTTCTGTCGTGCGCCAACTGGCCGCCTCGCTGATGGACGCCATGGTGGCCGACCATGAACGATCCACCGGCCCGTGGGAGATTGAATGGATCTCGATGACCGAGATTTTTTGCCTGATGTCGGGTGCGCTCAAGCAGACCAAGTTCATTCTGGCCGGGCTGGAGGTCGATGCCGCACAGATGCGCCGCAACATCGACCTGACTCACGGCCTGGTGATGAGTGAGGCGGTGATGATGGGTCTGGGCCCCTACATGGGCCGTGAATACGCCCACGATCTGGTCTATGACATTTGCCGCGATGCACTGCACCAAAAGCGCCCGCTGATTGACCTGCTGGCCGAGCACCCTGAGATCAACAAACACGTGACGCGCGAACAACTGGCCGGGTTTTGTGACCCCATGAACAACCTGGGGCAGGCAGGGGTGATGGTGGACAGGGTGTTGGCTTCGCTGAAGGATTGAACTCCCACCACCGCAGGTCACGGTGATAAGGCCAGGCGACCGGGCTTTGGGGTGAAATGCGCGCAGCGACGGTCGCTGCGTCAACCAAAAAAATTGGCGGCCACCGCGTCGCACAGATTTTTTAACCCCGCGCGGACCTTTCACCCCATAACCGCAAGCGCCTGGCCTTGTTGCCGTGGCCGGATCAAGAAGACCTCGCAACCCAACAACAATCAGGCGCTGGGATAATCCAACCCCTATGGACAAGCAAAATCAGGTCAAACAACGGGTGGTGGTGGGTTTGAGTGGCGGGGTGGACTCTGCGGTGACAGCCTACCTGCTCAAGCAACGGGGTCATGAAGTCGTTGGCATTTTCATGAAGAACTGGGAGGGCGATGACAACGACGAATTCTGTTCGTCCAACATCGACTTTGTGGACGCTGCCGCTGTGGCCGACGTGATTGGCATCGAGATCGAACATGTCAACTTTGCCGCCGAATACAAAGACCGCGTCTTTGCCGAATTTTTGCGCGAGTACAAGGCCGGGCGCACGCCCAACCCGGACATTCTTTGCAATGCCGAGATCAAGTTCAAGGCCTTTCTGGACCATGCCGTGCGTCTGGGTGCCGAGAAGATTGCCACCGGCCACTACGCACGGGTCCGGCGCAATGAATCCACTGGTTTGCACGAGTTGCTGAAGGGACTGGACCCGTCCAAAGACCAGAGCTACTTTTTGCACCGTCTCAACCAGGCGCAATTGTCCCTAACGATGTTCCCGGTGGGTGAACTGCACAAGACAGAGGTGCGCCGCATTGCCACCGAGATTGGCCTGCCTAATGCGAAGAAGAAGGACTCCACCGGCATCTGTTTCATTGGCGAACGCCCGTTCCGCGACTTTTTGAACCAGTTCATTGCCAAGGCACCGGGGGCCATCAAGGACGATCGGGGCCGGGTTCTGGGCGAGCATGTGGGCCTGAGTTTTTACACGCTGGGGCAGCGCCAAGGCATTGGCATTGGCGGCGTCAAGGCCAAGGGTGCGGAGCTGAAAGCCGTGCAGGCACGGGGCCAACGGGGCGTGGGCGATCACCAGCCCTGGTTTGTGGCGCGCAAGGACATGGCGACCAACACGCTGTGGGTTGTACAGGGCCATGACCACCCTTGGCTGCAGTCGCTGGTGCTGGACGCGCAAGACGCCAGCTGGGTGGCGGGTCACGCGCCACCACCCTACCCATCCACTGGGGCTTATGCCGCCAAAAGCCGCTACCGCCAGACCGATGCGCCCTGCACCCTGGTGTCAGCCAGCCCGGACAAATTCAGCCTGACATTTCCCGAGGCACAGTGGGCGGTCACGCCGGGACAGTCTGCGGTGCTCTACAACGGCGAGGTCTGCCTGGGCGGCGGGGTCATCCACTGATCAGGCATCAAATTGCCTTGAAGTCCTCGTGAAATATGGATAGTTTGCTACTTTTAAGGTAGCAAACAGTTTCTCGAATCGTCAAAGTGGAAATAGCAATTTTTACAAAATTCATCCACTTTTTCAGGCCGCATCGTCCGTTTGGGTGATGACGGCAAGCGTGGCCTCAGTCACCATTGTGTCGTCCCTGCTGTGGTGACTCCCCTGAACCGGGGATGAGCTCGCAGAGGCTTCTGATTTACGCTACCAACACTTTGAAAGGACGCATCATGCACATCACATTCAGAACATTATGGGCTGGCGCTGCCCTGGCTACTGGCTTGCTCGCCGGGTGTGGCGGAGGCGGTGGTTCATCCAGCACGACGATTTCCGGCAGTGCCGTCAAAGGGCCGGTGGGCAACGCCACCGTGACGGTCAGCTCGCTCAGCGGCACCGTGCTGGGCACGACCACCACCAGTGCAACCGGCACCTACTCTTTGTCCATCAACTACAGCGGTGAAGTGGTCATCGTGATCTCTGGCGGCACCTATGTGGACGAGGCAACCAATGCCAGCACGACGCTGAACCAGCTCAAAGCCATCGTGACAGCGGGTGGGGGCTCGCAAACGGTGAATGTGACACCACTCACCTACCTGGCCTACTTTTATTCCGACAATACATTGACGGGCTTCAACACCGCGCTAACCAATTTGGCCACCCAGTTTGGCCTGGGCAGCACCAATTTGCTGACCACTTTGCCCGTGGTGACTGCCGGCGCTTCGTCCAATGACTATGGGCGTGTTTTACGCGCCATGTCGCAGTTCGTAGCGACCCGCACCAACACTACGCCTACCTTTAATTTTGAGCAGTTCATGGGGCTCGCCGGCACCGCCACAACATTCACGGGTTTGCAGGCCGAGTTCACCACCGCTTTCAATGCGGCCAACCCTGGCCAGACTTTGACCTTTGCCTTCAACGGCAGCGGCATCACCATTGGCGGCACCGGGGCAGGTGGCGGCTCCGGCACCTGCGGCGTTGGTGTCACTGGCAACGTGACAGTCAACAACGTACCCGTACCCATCAACCTGAACTACTGCATTTCGGGCATTGCAGCGGGGTCTTGCACATCGGGGAATTCTTCGCTGAGCCAGACTCTGAATGCACAACAGGGTCTGGCTGGCGGTGCCAACTTGAACTACACCTACGCAGCCACCTGCGCAGCCGGAGCACTGGCCATCAACCTCGTACCCTGATCGTTCAACGCATCATGAAGAAAGCCACAGGGTTCACGCCCGTAGCTTTCTTTGTGACTGTTACCCCCGCGCAGGAATATTCAGCCCCCGCACCACCGCTGGCCGCGCCACAAACGCCGCCAGGACCCGGTTCACGTTGGCAAAGTCCTGCATGCCCACCAGATCACCGGCGGCGTAAAAACCAAACAAATTGCGCACCCAGGGGAAGACGGCGATGTCGGCAATGGTGTAGGCTTCACCCATGATCCACTCCCTGCCTTGCAGGCGCTGGTCCAGCACGGCCAGCAGGCGTTTGGACTCAGCCACGTAGCGGTCTCGCGGGCGCTTGTCTTCATAGTCTTTGCCAGCAAACTTGTGGAAGAAACCGAGCTGACCAAACATGGGGCCGATGCCACCCATTTGCCACATCAGCCATTGGATGGTCTGGTAACGGCCTGCCGCATCGGCCGGTATGAACTGGCCCGTTTTCTCCGCCAGATAAATCAGGATGGCGCCGGTTTCAAATAGCGGCAGCGGATGGCCGCCGGGGCCATCGGGGTCGATGATGGCGGGGATCTTGTTGTTGGGGTTCAGCGATAAAAATTCCGGCGTCATCTGGTCATTGGAACCAAAGTCCACCAGATGGGGCTCATAGGGCAGGCCCAGCTCTTCCAGCAGGATGGAGACCTTCACGCCGTTGGGTGTGGGCAGGGAATACAGTTGCAAGCGGTCGGGATATTGTGCGGGCCATTTGCGGGTGATGGCGAAGGAGGAGAGGTCAGTCATGCAAGCTTCCTTGATTGGGGGACTCTGAACTATAGTGGCCTGAACAGGAGATGACCATGTTTGAATCTGCCGAAATTGGCCACAAGATCGACAAAGCGACCTACAAGGCAGCACGTGCCCGCGCTGCGCGCGGCGCTGCTGGAAGCCCAGGTCGACCTGCAGGAGAACAAGAAGATTCCGGTGGTCGTGCTGGTCAGCGGGCAGGATGGCGCCGGCAAGGGCGAAACCATCAACGTGCTGTACGAGTGGATGGACCCGCGCTTCATCATCCACGCTGGCCTTTTCCGAGCCGCAGCGACGAAGAGCGCGAGCGCCCCCCCATGTGGCGCTACTGGCGCTCGTTGCCGCCCAAGGGGCGCATCGGCATCTTTGCCGGATCGTGGTACTCCGACCCGATCCGCCAGCGCATTGACGGGATGAGATGTCCCTCAAGGAGCTGGACGCCCAGGCCGACCAGATCAACCGCTTCGAGGCCATGCTGGTCAACGAAGGCGCGCTGGTGCTGAAGTTCTGGTTCCACCTGACCAAGGACGGGCAGGCAAGCGGCTCAAGGCGCTGGAGAAAGACCCGCGCACCGCCTGGCGCGTCACCCAGTGGAACTGGGACCGGCTCAAGACCTACGACAAGCTGCAGGACGTGGCTGGCCACTTGTTGCGCATGACCAACACCGCCGTGGGCGCCGTGGGTGGTGGTGGAAGGCACGGACGACCGCTACCGCTCGCTCACGGTGGGGCAAATCCTGCTGCAGGCCATGCAGAAAAAGCTGGCCAGCACCGACGAGCAGCAGTCGCCCGTGGCGCCCATGGTGCGCGTCAACACCGATGGCCGCACCGTGCTGTCCGAGCTGGACCTGAGCCTGGCGCTGGATCGAGCAAGGCACTACGAAGCCGAATCTGGCCCACTGGCAGGGCCGCCTGTCCGAGCTGATGCGCGACCCGCGCTTCCAGGGCCGCTCGCTGGTGTGCGCCTTTGAGGGGGCCGACGCGGCCGGCAAGGGCGGCGCCATCCGGCGCATCGGCGCGGCACTGGATGCGCGCCAGTACCAGGTGATTCCCGTGGCCGCGCCCGACCGAGGAAGAACGCGCCCAGCCCTATCTGTGGCGCTTTTGGCGCCACTGTGCCGCGCCAGGGCCGGGTGACGATTTTTGACCGCACCTGGTATGGCCGCGTGCTGGTGGAGCGGGTGGAAGGTTTTTGCAGCGAGAACGACTGGCTGCGCGCCTACACCGAGATCAACGACTTCGAGCACGAGCTGGCCGAGTCCGGCGTGATCGTGGTCAAGTTCTGGCTGCAGATCAGCCAGGACGAGCAATTGCGCGCGCTTCAAGGAGCGCGAGCAGATCGCCTTCAAACGTTTCAAGATCACCCAGGAAGACTGGCGCAACCGCGAAAAGTGGGACGCCTACCAGCAGGCCATCTGCGACATGGTGGAGCGCACCAGCACCGGCAACGCACCCTGGACCCTGGTGGAGGCCAACGACAAGAACTACGCCCGCGTGAAGATTCTGCGCACCCTGTGCGAGCGGCTGGAAGCCGAGTTCGACAAGCCTCTGGTCAAGGTGCTGGCAACGGACAAGGCGGACAAGAAAAAGGCCGATTCCAAGCGCAAAACAGGCAAGACTAAGGGTTAAAAGCGCTGAAAGTCCCTGTCAATATTAAACAGTTAGCTATCAATTCAGGAGTATTTTCACTTCAACGCACCAGCACAGACCACCCGGCGTGGCGGTTGACCTTGTTGTTTTCATATTCCCAGATCGTGCCGCAGCGCTCGCATCGGTATTTGGTGATGGTGACAGGCCCATGGGGATGCTGCACCGTGCGGTGGGTGCCCTGCATCAGCTCGGGGTGGCCAGGGGCCTTTCGCCAGTTGCGCTGAATGCCCGCGCAGGAATCGCACAGTTCTCGCGCGCTGCTTTTTTCTTTGGCTGATGTGGGAGGCGTGGGGTCTTGGGTCATGAACGGCAATCAAATGTGGGGAGGGGACGAAACCCGGGGCTATCGTGTGATTGTCGTTGCTCACGTCAAACTGGCGCACCGCAAACTTTTTAGCTGCTCGTGCGCTGCGTCATCCCAATCCACCGGCAGTTGCTGCTTGGCTTGCAGGTAATGGTGGGTGAACACATCCAGATAGGCCGACAGCGTTTGCGCCGCATGGGTGTCTCCCGCCAACGCCAGGCACAGGGCAGCCACTTCCGAGGTGCAGAAATGGTCGTCCCGGCGGGAGCGGCGCAGCCGGTAGGAGGACAACTGCGCAGGCTGCAGGCTGAGCACGGGCAGGCGGTCCAGGTAAGGGCTTTTGCGAAACATCTTTCGGGCCTCGGGCCAGGTGGCATCCAGCAGCACAAAAAGTGGGCGCTTGGGTGCTGGCCCCCACACTCCACCGCTTCGCGGGTCGCTTACCCCCGAGGGGGCACATTCAACTTGGGACGGCCCGACGGGGAATTGTGGCTCTTCAATAGGCTCGATCAGGTGTGAGACCACCCGGGCAGGATCCACAAACTCCCCGGGAAACACCAGATACGGCTGCCATTGCGGGTCGGCCAACAGCGCCAGCAAGGCCGCATCCACCTCGGTGCGCGACCAGCCAAAGGCATAGGTGTTATCCACCACATCGGCAATCAGCCAGCCGGTGTTGCTGGGCTTGAGCGGTTCAATGTCGGCCATCAGCAGGCACATCCCGGCTGACGTGGCAACGCGCGGGCGCAGGGTGCACAGGCAATGGCTCAAGGCAACGCGGCAATCTGGGCAGCGGTCCACCCGTGAGCCGCCGCGGGCCAGAAAAGGCTTGGCGCTGCGCGCCAACCGCTCGGCACGCAAGCGGGACACAGCGTGGCTTTTAGAAGCCGTCATCGGAAGCCTTGGGGCGGCGCAAAGCGTCGAGGCTTATCGGTGAAGTCGCGGGCATGGTGGATGGGGAGGCGGCCCGCTGGTCAGCGGCTGTCCAAATGCTCCAGCGCAAACACCGGCAAGTCGGCCCGACGGCTCAGCCACACACCGCCCCCCATGTCAATGAAGCCTTCGGCCAGACCCTGCCGATACAAATTCACCGGGTGCTGGTGCAGTTGGGGGTCGGTCAGTGTCTCGTCCACCACGTCCCGGTCCCAATCCTCTTTGGCGATGGCCTCCACATACAGGGCACCTTTGCACAGCCGTGCCAGATTGCGCAGGGCCAGACGAACGTCTTCGGCGCTGAGGTAGGGCAATACACCCTGACAGATGACCAGATCAAACGGCGCCTTGGCCTTGTAGTCCAGCACCGAGCCGCGCTCCCAGCCGTAGCGTTCGCACAGGTACTCGCTGTACTCCACGCCGTGAAAGCGGGCATGCGGATAGTGCCTGGCGATCAGCTCACGCCACAGGCCAATGCCGCAGCCCACATCCAGCACGCGACGCACCGGCACGCGCAGAAATTGCAGGTAGCTGCACACGAACGCGCCCAGCCGGTCCACATGACCGGGGTCGGCGACACTGGTCTTCTTGTCGAAATAGAAGCGCTGGTAATACGCCTCGTCAAACAGGGCCCGGGATGCCGATGTCACTCAGCGCTTCTCAACGGGCGTGGCCACAGGCAACGGTAGCGGGATGCGTTCCGACTCGCCGGGCACCTGCCCCATGCCTTTGGCTGCATCCATGGCTTCCCAGTCTTTGCCCGCCTGGTCGATGCGCTCCCGGGTAGTGGACACAAAGTTCCATGACATGAAACGCCGCCCCAAGGGCTGCCCACCAACTACCACAAAGCGGGCGCCAGCGGGACCCGCCGTCAAAGTGACGCTTTGAGATAGCACCGCCATCGTGTGGGGCGCCAGTGCCTGCCCGTCAATGTGCAAATCACCTTCCACCGCATACACCGCTTGTTCTTCGGCCAGCATGGGCAGGGTCCACGGCTCGCCAGCAGGCAGTTTCACGTCCAGATACAGCGTGGGAGACAAGGTGGCCACGGGCGACTGCACGCCCAGCGCCTGGCCCACGAGGACGCGAACGTGCGCCGCGCCATCCTCCACCGCAGGAATCGCGTATGCAGGCGTGTGCACAAAGCTGGCGGCCACCTCTTGATGGGACTCCGGCAGCGCCAGCCACAACTGCAGGCCATGGTTGACGTACGTGCTGTTGCGTTCGGCTTCGGGTTTGCGCTCGGAATGCACGATGCCGCCGCCTGCCGTCATCCAGTTGATGGCACCGGGTTCAATGCGCTGGGCGTAACCCAGGTTGTCGCGGTGCATGATGACGCCGTCGAACAAATAGGTCACCGTCGCCAGGCCAATGTGCGGGTGCGGGCGCACGTCGTGGTTATCAGCCGGGGTGACCGTCACCGGGCCGAAGTGGTCAAAAAAGATGAAGGGGCCTACCGCTTGGCGTTGTGCGGCGGGCAGCAGACGGCGCACCACAAAGCCACCCCCCAGGTCCTTGCTATGAGCCACCAGCCTTTGCGGAGACGGATTGCCTTGAAGATCGACGCTCATGGTGAATTTCCTGAAAAAGAACGCACCAGTTTAAGCGGCAACCCGCGCGCAGGTCACCGCGAGCAAGCACGTCAAGGGCTGGCACTGGGTGCCAGCCGTGCCTTAACCCCCCATGGTCGCGTTCGGGAAGAAGGGCAGATTTCTGACGCGCTGGCCGGTCAGCCGAAACACCGCATTGGCCAATGCCGGGGCCACAGTGGGCACACCCAGCTCGCCCACGCCGCCAATGGCTGCTTTACTGTCGCTGGCTGCTGGACGGGGCATGATTTGAACGCTGACCGCGGGCATTTCCTGCAGGCGCATCATCCGGTTGGTGTTGAAGTTCTTGCGCTGCGCCACCCCGTTGACAAAGGTTTGCTGGCCGTAAAGGGCGGCGTTCAAGCCGTGCACCACGCCACCCGCCAGCTGCGCCTCCACATTGGCAGGGTTCACGGTCAGGTAGGCGTCCAGCACCACAGATACTTTTTTGACCGTGAAGGATGTGGCGCTGGTGCCTGAAATTTCCACCACCGCAGCGCAGATGCTGTTGAACGCCGATCCAATGGCAATGCCGCGCGCCGTGCCTTTGGCGGGCGCTGTGCTCCAACGCCCCAATGTGGCTGCGGCGTCCAGCACGGCCAGCCAGCGTGCGTCACCGCCCAGCTTGGCGCGGCGGAACTGCACCGGGTCCATGCCATAGGCTGCCGCAAGTTCATCCATCATGCACTCCACCGCAAAGGTGTTGATCGACGCACCCACCGAGCGCCAGTAACCCACAGGAATGGGTGAAGGGTGGCTCACCCATTCGGTCAGGCGGCTGCCAAAGGCGTAGGGGAGTGTCTGGGCCGCTTCATAGCCCTGGCTATCGCCCGTTGCGCCAATCGCTGAACCCCGCTGAGCCCGAATCGACGGTGACACATTGCGATAGGTCCAGCCCGCCACGTTGCCACTGGCATCCACGGCGGCCTTGACATGGACCAGCGCCATGGGCCGATACTGGTCGTGCGTAAAGTCCTCTTCCCGCGGCCACACCAATTGAACCGGTCTTTTCAGTGCAATAGCCACCTGAACGGCCTGGCTGATGAAGTCAATCTCCAGCTTGCGACCCAAGCCACCACCCAGCATGGTGGTTTTGAAGATGACTTTGTCAGCCGTCAACCCGGTCAACATCAGCACCCGCGCCAGTGCGGCATTGGCCACCTGGGTAGGCGCATAGATGGTGCAACTCACGCCCGGCACAAAGTCCACCGTGCAATTGAGAACCTCCATGCACGCATGCGCCACATAGGGCAAAACGTAAGTGGCATCCACCACTTTGTAGGACGGCAAAGGCGCGTTCACCACACTTTTTGCGTCGCCAACAGTTTCCACGGTGTAGAGCGTTCCTGGCGGGTTGGATGCACCGACTGCGTAGGGAACGGCATTGGCCGCCAGCGCTTGGGCGGTGGCGATGAACTGCGGCGTGTTCATATTGGCAGCGCTGGCGGGAAGGTTCCATTTCACGGAGAGCCCCCGTGCTGCCTTCATGGCATCCCAGGTGGTGGCGGCTACGACGGCCACTGCGTTGATGTTGCCGGCAGCATCGGCACCCCGGCCCAACCCTGTGCCCACGTTGACCGGTACCACGGCCATCGCACCCGAAGGCACGCCAGGGGTGGTGGTCAAGGTGCCGCCAAAGGTGGGACAGTGCTTGATGACCGCAAACACCATGCCGGGCAAGCGGGTGTCAATGCCGTACTTGGCGCTGCCATCCACCTTGAGGGGAATGTCCAACCGGGGCAGAGATTGCCCGATCACCCTCAGTTGCGAATCCGGCACCAGATCGGCGGAGGCAGGCGGTGTGAGCAGAGCTGCATCGGCCGCAAGTGCGCCATAGGTGAACTTTTCACCAGCGATATGTGTGACCACCCCACCACTTACCGTGAAATTGCTGCGCGATGCGTCCTGTTTGCGGTTCATCGCCGCCATCACCAGGGTCTCACGCGCTATAGCGGCCGCATTGCGAAACTTCCAGTAGTTGTTGCGAATGACGCTGGAGCCACCAGCCACGATGGCGGTGCCGATGGCCGACGATGTCGTGCTGGGGCCGCCTTGTGCGACCGCAACGCGGCCAAAGTCCACCATCAGGTCTTCGGCCAGGATTTGCGCCAGGCTGGACATGGAGCCTTGCCCCATCTCGCACGGACCCACCGTCAGGGTAATTGACTCGTCAGAGCCAATGGTGAGCCAGGTGTTCACTGTCGCATTCGTGGCAGCCTGCGCCACTTCAAACGGCCCAAGGCTCATGGTGATGCCCAGCGTCAGCCCCGCTGCGGCACTGGTGCCCAGGAATTTCCGGCGATCCATCAAAACGTCTGTGGTCATGGTTGTCTCCTGAATGTGGTGTGGGGTCTGGTTGGTTAGAGGCTGGCGACTGCGGTCTTGATGCGCGGGTAAGTGCCGCACACGCACAGGTTCTTGACTTCGGAGGCGATCTCGCTGCCGTGATGCCCTGCCTTCATCGCGCAGGCGACCGACATCAACATGCCCGATTGGCAGTAACCGCATTGCGGCACCTGGTTTTTGATCCACGCCACCTGCGCGGGGTGGCTGCGGTCTTTGGAAAGGCCTTCAATGGTGACGATGGACTTGCCCGCAGCGGACGACACATCCATGTTGCAGGACTTCTCGGGTTGCCCGTTGACCATGACGGTGCAGGCACCGCACACCTCAATCCCGCAACCGTATTTGGTGCCGGTGAGGTTGAGCACATCGCGAAGAACCCACAGCAGCGGCATGTCTGCGCTGCTCACGGTGGCCGTCATGTTCTGGCCGTTGACATTCAGGGTATAGCTGGGCATGGCGTGTCCTTTTCAGTGAGTGACTTGAACCAGAAGAGCCCCGAATTATTCGAAGCATCCCGGTTGTGGTCAATCAAAGTCAGCCCGCCATGTGTGCATTAATTCACGTTACGCAACCCCCACGTACGCGCCTTAAGCCAATCTAAAGGTTCAGGGTTCGGTCTGAAGGTTTGGCCTGTCAGAAAAACTACTTGGCTGGCCGGAATAGCGCACACAGCTTGTTGCCAGACGGGTCCCGCAAGTAAGCCAGGTAGAGTTTGCCCACCGAACCATCGCGCCAGCCGGGCGGGTCTTCGCACGTGGTACCGCCGTTGGCTACACCAGCCGCATGAAAGGCATCGGCCTGCTCCGGGCTGGTCATGGTGAACCCGATGGTGCTGCCATTGCCGTGGGTGGCCGGCTCGCCATTGAGCGGCTGGGTAATGCCAAAGCTGCCGGTGGCCGTGCGGTAAAAGTAGCGATTGACCACCCCGTTGTTGTTGAGCATGCCGGGCTTGACGCCCAAGGTGCCCAGCAGCGCGTCGTAAAAGGTTTTGGACGCTTCGAGATCGTTAACTCCAAGTATCACGTGACTGAACATCGTTGTCTCCGTTCGTGCCCGCCGTCGGGCACAGGTTGCAGGTCAACATTGACCCGGGCGGATGGTACGCGAAGCGTTCGGCCAATGCTCAGGCGTGGGCCGGAGGCCAGGCGCCCGACTCAAATTCCAAAAATGGCGTTGGGCAAGGCCAGGGAAATGGCCGGAATGTAGGTGACCATCACCAGGAAAACCAGCAACACGGTCAGCCAGGGCAAGGCGGCACGAGTCACCTGCACCAGGTTCATGCCCGTCACGCCACTGGTGACAAACAGGTTCAGTCCCACCGGCGGTGTCACCATGCCGATCTCCATGTTCACCACCATGATCACGCCCAAATGGATCGGGTCAATGCCCAGCTCCGTGGCGATCGGGAACAGGATGGGCGCCAGAATCAAAATGATGCCGGTAGGCTCCATGAAGTTGCCCGCCACCAGCAGGATGACGTTGACCACCAGCAGGAACATCCAGGGCGACATGCCGACGGCCAGGATGTGTTCTGCAATGGTTTGGGGAATGCGCTCGGTGGTGAGCACATGGGCAAACAGCAAGGCATTGGCCACAATGAACATCAGCATCACCGTGGTCTTTGACGATTCCAGAAACACATCGGGCAGGTCTTTGAAGCCCAGGTCACGGTAAATGAAAACCGCCACAAACAGGGCATACACGGCAGATACCGCAGCCGCCTCCGTGGGCGTGAAGACGCCGCCGTAAATGCCACCCATGATGATCACCAGCAAGGCCAAGCCCCACATCGAGTCACGCAGGTTGCTCACTACTTCTTTCAGGGGCGCTTTGGGTGGGGGCGTGATCTGCAGCTTGCCAGCGCGCCACCACACGGCCAGCATCAGCATGCCGCCCAGCATGATGCCGGGCACCACGCCCGCCATGAACAAGCGTCCCACCGAGACCTCGGTCACCGCGGCGTACACCACCATCACGATCGATGGCGGAATCAGAATCCCCAGGGTGCCCGCATTGCAGATCACGCCGGCGGCAAATTCCTTGGTGTAGCCGTTTTTCACCATGCCCGCGATCACGATGGAGCCAATTGCCACCACAGTGGCCGGGCTGGAGCCCGACACTGCGGCAAACAACATGCAAGCCAAAATCGAGGCAATGGCCAAACCACCCCGCAGGTGGCCCACCGCCGAGATGGCGAACTTCACCATCCGCCGCGCCACACCGCCGGTTGACATCAAATTGCCCGCCAGAACGAAAAAGGGAATGGCCAGCAGTGTGTAGTGTTCACTGGTTTCAAACAGCTTGATCGACATCGAAGCCAACGAATCCTGCGAGAAGAAAAAGATGGTCAGCAGGCTGGAGAGGCCCAGGCTGATCGCCACGGGCATGCCCAGCGCCATAAAGAGAAACAGGCAGGCAAAGAGAACGAGCGTGTTCACAGCGCGACCTCCTCTTTGGATTTGAGCTTGAGCGCATCCGCCGCTTCATCGGCCAGGTGCAAGCTGGTTGTTTTGCCGGTGATCAGGTTCCACAGAATTTGCAGGAACCGGAAGGCCACCAAGGCATAGCCAATGGGCATGACGATGAGCACCTGCCACCGCTCTATCGGCATGTCATCAAACTCGATACCCACTTCTTTCATCTTGCCCACGTACTCGGTGGCACCCACCATCACAAAGCCCACGTAGACCAGACATAGCAGGACCACCACAATGCCCGTCGCGCGTTGCAAGCCTGGCGAAAGCATCTTGACCAGGGCATCGACACCAATGTGTGACCCCACGCGCACGCCATAGGAAATGCCCACAAAGATCATGATGGCGAAGCACACTGTGGTGAGCTCCAGGTTCCACGAAAAATTGGAGTTGAACACATAGCGGCGCATCACCTGCATGAAGGCAAGCGCCGTCATGGCCAGCAGCATGAGGGACATGATCCACTCTTCCAGTCGGTCAAGGATTTTCAGCATGGGGAGTCCTGAAAAAACCCCGAGCAGGGTCGGGGTTTTGAGGGTTGAGGAGTAGCGAAGTGATCGCGATGGGGTCTCGCGGCTACTTGTTGGCTTTTTGTGCGGCCTGGATCAGATCGGCACCGATATCTCCTTCAAACTGCTTCCACACCGGCTGCATCGGCGGTACGCCAGGCGTTCAGCTGCTCCGTGTTCATCGGCAGCACTTTGGCCTTGTTGTCGGCGATCACCTTGTTGCGGAAATTTTGCATCTTCGTCGTTGGCCACCTTGTTGCCAAAGGCGATCGACTCTTGTCATGGCTTCATTCAGGCCTTTGCGAACATCGGCTGGCAGACCGTTCCACCACTTGGTGTTGGTGATGACCATGTAATCCAGCACCCCGTGATTGCTCTCCATGATGTAGCCCTGCACTTCATGAAACTTCTTGCTGTAAATGTTGGACCATGGGTTCTCGGTCCCATCAACCACGCCGGTTTGCAGCGCCTGATACACCTCGGCAAAAGCCAGCTTCTGCGGATTGCCGCCAACGGCCTTGAACTGGGCCTCCAGCACATCGGAAGCCTGGATGCGGAACTTCAATCCCTTGGCATCCGAAGGCATGCCGAGCGGCTTGTTGGCCGAGAGTTGCTTCATGCCGTTGTGCAGGTAGCCCAGGCCGGTGATGCCCTTCTTGGTCATGGAATTCAGCAGCGCCTGGCCATCTTTGCTGGCCTGAAAGCGGTTCACCGCAGCCAGGTCGGTAAACAAAAAGGGCAGGTCAAAAATCTGCAACTGCTTGGTGTACTTGCCAAACTTGGCCAGCGAAGGCGCAATGATCTGCACATCGCCCAGCAGCAGTGCTTCCATCTCCTTGCCGTCACCAAAGAGCTGGCTGTTCGGGAACACCTGAACCTCCACCTTGCCCGGCAATTTCTTTTCTGCAAGCTCCTTGAACTTCAGGGCAGCCTGCCCTTTAGGCGTGACGTCAGCCACCACATGGCTGTACTTGATGACGATGGGTGCCGCGTAGGCGCTCAGGCCGACGGCCAGTAACGCGACGGCCAGCGTAAGTTTCAATTTCATTGTGTGTGTCTCCATAAGGAATTCAAAGGGCGAGGCATTGCGACGACCGGTCGTCACGCCACCTCCATCAGCAAATTCATCTTTCCAGATCAGCGCCGGAAACGATTAGTGCATTTGTGCAAATGTAATATAAATTTGCACAAATGTTAAATGCCCCTCAATTGGGAAAGGACTTTAGCGCCCAAGCTTTACCGCAGGCAGCAACACCCGTCAAAACAAGCTGCAAGTCCTTGTATCGCGGGGACAAGTAGCTACATAAACCGTAGCAGACTGTCCGAATGCCGAAGGGATCGCCCTAAGCGGCGAGTTCGACTAGCGTAGTGATTTCGGGGGTGACCGTAGTCATCAGCTTGTGCACCGGGCATTTCTCGGCCACGGCCACCAACTGGTCAAACTGCACATCGGTGAAGCTGCCGCTGATCACCTTTTTGCTGTTGATGCGGTAGCTGGCGGCGTGAGGGGGTGCCTCACGCGGCTTGGGTCTACTGGTTTGCTGAAAGTTTGGAATAAAAAGACCCCGAAGTCCCCGTATTTATTGAATAGTTTGATACTATTTTTGGAGTGATAGCAGTGAGAGGATGCTTGGAAATTAGACTTCGCCAAGCGGCCAACTATTCAAGAACCGCCTCACTCAGCCCCAGAAGCACCAGCATTCTTGAGCTCCGCAAACTTGGCTGCCATCGTCGGGTTGCCCCGCGTCAGCTTTTTAATCGTGACATCCTGCGCCTTGTCGTTGGCAAGACGCAGGTTCCGGTCTGTGCCAAGCAGGGCGTCCTTGGTTTTCTGCAGGTGGTCGATGGATTTGTCGATCTCGTCGATTGCCTTTTTGAAGCTATTGGACGCGAGGTCGTAGTTACGCGCAAACGCCGTCTTGAATGTTTCGAGGTTGGTTTCGAAACTCGTGATGTCGATGTTCTGCGCCTTCACCAACGCAAGCTCGGACTTGTACTTGAGCGAGTTCATCGCCGCATTGCGCAGCAGCGTGATGATGGGAATAAAGAACTGGGGGCGGACGATGTACATCTTCGGGTAGCGGTGGAACACATCAACGATCCCGGTGTTGTATAGCTCACTGTCCGGCTCCAGCAGGGAGACCAGCACGGCATATTCGCAACCCTTCTCGACGCGATCTTTATCCAGCTCCTTCAGGAAATCCTCGTTCTTGTTCTTTGTCGACGTGCGGTCGTTTTCGTTCTTCATTTCGAACATGATCGAAACGATCTCGGTGCTTGACTTCGTCCAGGTCGCGAAAAATGTAGTCGCCCTTGCTGCCAGTCCGCGCGTCGTTGTCTTTCTCGAAATAAGCCCTTGGAAACGCTGTGGCGCGAATGCGGTTGAACTCTGTCTCGCAGTGCTGTTCCAGCGTTTCGCCAACCATCTTGGTGGACAGGCGCGCCTTCATGTCGCGCAAGCGCTCGATCGCATCATCGCGATCCTTGATCTGCGTTTCGTATTTGTCTTTGAGCGACTTCTCTGCGAGTTGTTTCTCAAGCTCAGCCCGCGCGAGGCCATTTTTCAGCTCGTCGCGTTCCCTCTCGACCACACCAACTGCCTCGGTGATCGCGAGCTTTTGTATCACCCCGGTGGCGTCCAGCTTAGCCTTCAGACTCTGAATTTCTGCGTCCTTGGTCGCGGCTGCGTTCTGCAAACCGTTCACCAGCTTTGCTTCGGCCAGCTCTGAGGCAGCGCGCTTGTCGCGCTTCGCCTGCTCAAGCTCGTTCGCGAGCATGTCGCGCTCTTTTTGTACCGCACTCAGGGCCTCGGTCACGGCCAGCTTGCGTGCAACCTCACCGGCATTGAGCCTGGCCTTCAATTCCTGGATTTCGGAGTCCTTGTCCGTCGCAGCTTTTTGCATTTCGCTGGCAAGCTTGGCTTGGGCAAGCTCGACGGCATTGCGCTTGTCCTGCTCTGCCAACTCAAGACGGTCGTGCAACTGCTGCTCGAAGGCGCTATCGCGAACTTGCTTCAGGATATCTGCGTACCCCGCCTCGTCGATTTTGAATGCTTTGTTGCAGTGGGGGCAGATAATTTCATGCATGGGGAATGGGTCTCTTTTGCGGGTTGGGCTGATATATGGCTGAGCATACTGGCCCTTCTGGTTGGCGACTGGGAAATGCTCGGCAAACACGGCGCTGAGCAGGCTGTACGGTGGGGGGCGGAGTACGGGGTATTTGTTGGTCAAGTAGTGTGAGAATCAAGGGATGAGCAAAAGCCACGAACTATCCAACTTCATTTGGACCATTGCAGATCTTTTGCGTGGTCCCTATCGCGCACCTCAGTACGAGCGCGTCATGTTGCCGCTGGTGGTCTTACGTCGTTTTGACTGCGTTCTGGAAAGCACAAAAGAAGCAGTACTAGCCAAATATGCGCAGGTGAAAGACAAGCATGAAGGAGCTGCGCTGGATCGAGTTTTGAATAAGGTATCTGGCCAACGGTTTCACAACCACTCCCCGCTTAGCTTCGACAAGTTGCGAGGCGACCCAGACAACGCCCACCTGCACCTGGTCTCCTACATCAACGGCTTCTCCGAGAACGTCCGCAAGATTTTTGAGCGCTTTGAATTCAGTCACGAAATTGAGCGTATGAAGGAACACAACATTTTGTTCCTGGTGATCAAGAAGTTTTGCGAGGTTGATCTACACCCCAGTCAAGTGGACAACATCGAGATGGGCTTGTTGTTTGAAGACCTGATTCGGCGATTTAATGAGCAGGCCAATGAAACTGCGGGCGATCACTTCACCCCCCGCGAAGTCATCAGCCTCATGGTGAATCTACTGTTCATGCATGACGACGACTTGCTGACCAAACCCGGCACCGTGCGCAAGCTGCTGGACCCCACCTGTGGTACGGGTGGCATGCTTTCAGAGGCGCGCAAATACCTGCGAGAACATAGCTTGGGTGCCAAGCTGTATGTGTATGGCCAAGACTTCAATCCACGGTCTTACGCGGTTGCAGCATCTGACTTGCTGCTACGCACAGACCCTAGCGAAACAGAAACTTCCACCATCAAGTTTGGAGACACGTTGATTGACGACCAATTTGTCGGGGAGCGATTTGACTATTTCCTGGCCAACCCGCCTTTCGGGGTGGACTGGAAGCGCCAGCAGAAGGACGTAGTGCGTGAGCATGAAAAGTCAGGCTTCGGTGGCCGATTTGGCGCAGGCACCCCACGCGTGAACGATGGCGCGCTGCTTTTCTTGCAGCACATGGTCAGTAAGTTCGAAAAGGTGGATGCGTCCAAGAACCTAGATGGCTCTCGACTAGCAATCGTTTTCAATGGCTCGCCGCTGTTCACCGGTGGCGCAGGGTCTGGCGAAAGCGACATTCGCAAATGGATAATTGAAAACGATTGGTTGGAAGCCATCGTTGCCATGCCAGAGCAAATGTTTTACAACACCGGCATTGGCACGTACGTGTGGATCGTTACCAATCGCAAAGAGCCACGCCGCAAAGGAAAAATCCAACTCATTGACGCACGCGAACGCTGGCAGCCGCTGCGCCGCAGCTTGGGCGACAAGCGACGTGAATTCTCTGATACGCACATTACTGACATCGTTCGCGAATACGGCCACATGCAGGCCAGCGAAACCAACAAGGTTTTCGACAACGAAGACTTTGGCTACAACCGCCTGACCATCGAACGCCCCTTGCGACTGAGCTTCCAGATTTCGCTAGAACGCAAAGAACGGTTCCTGGATGCCTGCCCAGACCTGCTAGACGACTTGCAAGCCATCGACAAAGCTCTGGGGCGTGACGCCAGCCACGACTGGAATGCCGTCTGGAAGCAAGTGCAGACACTGCTCAAAGCGCGAGACAGCAAATGGCGTGCCCCACAAGCCAAGGCTTTTCGCGATGCCTTTACCGAAGTTGACCCCAAGGCACAAGCCGTCATCCTCAAAAAGTCCGGCGCCCATATCCAGTACGAAGCCGACCCCAAGCTGCGCGATTTTGAAAACGTGCCCCTCAAGGAAGACGTGCAGATCTACTTCGCACGGGAAGTGCTCCCCCACTTGCCAGATGCCTGGATAGAGCATGAAAAAACGAAGGTTGGCTACGAGATCAACTTCAACCGGTACTTCTACCGCTTCACCCCCCCGCGCCCTTTGGCCGAGATCGATGCGGACCTGAAGAAAGCCGAAGAAGAAATTTTGCGCCTGCTGCGCGAGGTCACCACGTGACGGCACTTGAACTGCTGGAAAGCCTCAACCTGCTCGACGAAAACGAGCGCATTGAGGCCAAGCGCGCTTCTGAGGTGGGCAAATCAGTCCTTGAAACTATCTGCGCTTTCGCCAACGAGCCCGGCTTGGGCGGTGGCTGGTTGCTACTGGGCGTGGTGCGTGAAGAAATGGCCTTGTTCCCGTCGTATGAAGCAGAAGGTATAGATCAGCCTGAAAAGTTAGGTGCAGAGATCGCCACCCAATGCCGCAACACTTTTAACCAATCCGTGCGGGTAGAGATCATCACCGAAAACGTCAATGGCAAAGCCGTTTTGGTGGTGCATGTCCCAGAGGCACAGCCACAAGACAAACCTATTTTTTTCAAAGCCCAAGGCCTGCCCAAAGGGGCTTTGCGCCGCATCAGCAGCACTGACCAGCATTGCACCGATGACGACTTGGCCGTCTTTTACCAAGGCCGCCAACAAGAAAGCTTTGACGGCGCCCTGGTGGCAGACACTACCCTGGACGATTTGCAACCCGAAGCCATTGCCGACTACCGCCAGTCCCGCGCCCAAGCTAACCCAGATGCCGAAGAGCTACGCTGGAGTGATGAAGACTTGCTGCAATCGCTGGGTTGCATCCGGCGCAACCCGCAAGGTGCCTGGCAGCCTACCGTGGCCGGTGTCATGTTGTTTGGCAAACCGGTAACTCTGCGCCGCTGCTTCCCCATGACGCGGGTGGACTACATCCGAGTACCAGGCCGCGAATGGGTGCCCCACCCAGACCGGCGCTTTGACACCATAGACCTACGCGACCCGCTGCTACGCCTGGTGCGCCGCGCCCAGGCCGCCATCTTGGACGACCTGCCCAAAGGCTTTGCCTTGCAAGAAGGTGACCTTCAGCGGCGCGACACACCAGCAATCCCCCTGCGCGTGATTCGCGAGGCACTGGTTAATGCCCTCATGCACCGCAGCTACCGCAGCCATAGCCCGGTGCAAATCATCCGCTATGCCAACCGGCTGGAGATACGCAACCCCGGCTTCTCGCTCAAATCACAAGACCACTTGGGTGAGCCAGGCTCGCAGTTGCGCAACCCCAAAATTGCCGCCGCTCTGTATGACACGCGGCTGGCTGAAACCAAGGGCAGTGGTATCCGCGTGATGCGCGAGAGCATGGAGCAGGCGGGCCTGACGCCGCCCCTGTTTGAGTCTGACCGGGGCAATGACCAGTTTGTGGCCCGCTACTTCTTCCATCACTTCTTGGGTGCGGAAGACATTGCCTGGCTGGCCCAGTTCAAAGACCTGCACCTGAACGAAGACGAGGCCAAGGCCCTGATCGTGGTGCGCGAAGCGGGTGCCATCAACAACGGCACCTACCGCGAACTGACCAAGGTGGACACCCTGGCCGCCAGCCAAGCCCTGCGCCGCCTGCGCGATGCTGGTTTGCTGGCCCAAAAAGGGCGTGGCTCAGCCACTTATTACGTGCCCACGGAGCGCTTGCTGGATAATGGCTTAACTAGCAACCCCGAGGTTTTAACTAGTGAGTCAGACGACTTATCTAGTAACTCCTTAGCCTTAACTAGTAACCCCGAGCCCTTAGCTAGCAACCCCGCTGACAAGCACGACGAGGCCCTGCGTAGCCAGTTACTGGACGGAATTACAGGCACCCTGGCTGCCAAAGTAGGGGCGGTGGGAAAGCGCCATCCACCGCACGAAGTGCAGGATGTGGTGGTCGCCCTGTGCCAGGTACGCGCCTGGAGTGCAGACGAGCTGTCTACTGTGCTGCGCCGCAACCCGGAAGTGGTGCGGCAGAGTTATTTGCGCCCGCTGATGCGCGAAGGCCGATTGGCGATGACCAACCCGCAGGAGCCGAATGATCCGCAACAGGCGTATCGGGCGGTGGGGAGCACGCAAACATGACTTGCCGTCATCCATATCAACCCCTGTTCAATTCGCAGTGGCAGGTTGCAGAAGCCAAATATCTGTACGACATCCTGCTAGGCAAGATGTTGCAACCAGAACCGCAGTCACCAGAAGATTGCTCAGTGCCCTATTTGCGCGCCGCGAATGTGCAATGGATGAAAGTTCAAACTGAAGACATTGCAAGCATGTATGCAAGTCCGAAGGAAATTGAAAATTGTGCTGTGCGTCCGGGCGACCTTCTTGTTTGTGAGGGCGGCGAAGTTGGCAGAGCTGCGGTTTGCCCGTCAGGACTGCCACCGGACACGATTATTCAAAATGCAATTCATCGCGTGCGAAGCAAGAATGGCAATAGCACTCGGTACTTGGGTTATCTCCTTAGTCATATTGCAAGCAGTGGATGGTTAGAGGTGCTTTGCAACAAAGCCACCATTGCCCATTTCACTGTCGAAAAATTTGGCGACTTACTGTTGGGCTACCCCCAACCTGAAACACAAGAGCGAATCGCAGACTATCTTGACCGAGAGACAACCAGACTGTACTGTTTGGTTGATGAAAAGCAGAGGCTAATTGGACTACTCGCCGAAAAACGTCGCGGCCTCATCGCGAACGTGATCACTCGGGGCATCAATCCCGGCGCCACATTTAAAGATTCCGATATGTCATGGGTGAGCGAAATTCCAGCTCATTGGCAAGTGTCGCGGATTGCTTGGTTATTCCAGAGAGAGATGAGCGCGGTCAATCCGAATTACCCCTCTTGGAGGTATCAATTCATGGCGGTGTCAAATTGCGTGAGTTCTCGACGGAAAGAATTGAGCAGGTCGCCGCTGATTTCAACAGCTACAAAGTTGCGCGGCAAGACGACATCAGCTTTAACAAGATGCGTATGTGGCAAGGCGCAGTAGGTTGTGTCCCATGCGACGGCCTAGTTAGTCCTGATTATGTTGTTGCACAGCCTACCGCTTCGCTGAGCTCTGAATACTATGGATTGATGTTTCAAACGCCCGCTTTAAGCGCCGAAGCAGGTCGCCGTTCTCACGGCATTGTTTGGGACCGGTCGCGACTGTACTGGGACGAGTTCCGAGATATAAGCGTTCCCGTGCCGCCGCTAAAGGAGCAAATCGCAATCGTTGAATTTGTTCGAGCAGAAGTCTCCAAACTCGATTCGTTTGTCACAGCAACGAAGCGCACCATTGCTTTGCTACAGGAACGTCGGACCTCACTGATCTCCGCCGCGATTTCAGGGCAACTCAATCTAGAGAAGTAAATGCAAGTTCACGAAATTAAGCTAACGCACTTCCGAGGCCTCTTCAATTCGGAAATTCAGTTCCAACCCGGCTTCAACTTGATCGTCGGTGCGAATGGGTCCGGAAAGACCTCTGTACTCGAAGCTTTGAGAACCCTACTTTCACAAGTTTTGCCAATGTTTGCAAAGGCACCCCGATACAACCAGAACTTTGATGTTGATGACATCATGATTGGTCGTGCCTCAGCACAAGCTCAGATTACATTTTCTTGCCACGGAAGCGATTCGTACACATATACCGTGCACAAAAATCGGGAGTTGACGATGCCGAAAGGTGGCGGGAGCTTGCGAGATCAAGTGATAGAGACTCCTGATAAAAGCGAACTTGTAAGTAACAAAGCACCAGGTGAATCTCTGAAAGCAGGCCCTGCAGAATTTAAAAATCGTACGGTTCAGCCTTTGATTCTGTATTTCTCAGTTCGTCGGGCGCACATCACCGATGAAAAGTCAAAAATCGGAAGCAAGACAAATCCTGCATATTTCGGTGCATTTGCTAGAGATCGTGGTTTACGCATTCAGGATCTCGTGGAATGGTGGAAGGTCAAGGAAGAAATCTCAAAAGAAGCGCCAAGCGGTGCGAGCGCAAAGCAGCTGCATGCGGTTAAAGAAGCCTTGGGTCGACTGCTCCCCAACTTCACAAACTGGCACATTACTGGCGGTGAGCTATGGGTGACCAAGAGCGTTAATCTCGCTATCCCTGACCCGGAGTCAAGGGTCGGTGAAGCTAAGCAGAGAGTAGAAAACCGCTCACTTCAAGTTTGGCAATTGTCTGATGGCGAACGCAGCATTATTGCTTTGGTCTTTGATCTTGCTCGGCGCTTAGCGCAGCTCAACGAAAGGGAGCCAAATCCTGCGGAAATTGGTGAAGGCATTGTTCTAATCGATGAATTGGACCTGCATCTACATCCGAAGTGGCAACGCCGAGTGATCGAAGATCTACGGCGGACTTTCCCGAAAATCCAATTCATTTGTACGACGCACTCCCCATTTCTCATCCAATCGCAACGACTTGGAAATCTGATACAGCTTGATAAAGAGGGTGATGAGGAAGCCGCAGCTGAAGAATTCCATCGGCAGAGTATTGAGGACATTGTGGAAGATGTTCAGGGCGTGGAGCTTCCTCAAAAAAGCAAACGATATCTCGACATGATGAACGCGGCGGAGAACTATTACCGTCGATTGCACGAGATAGCAGATGAGGCCGATACAGAATTGCAATCCCTAAAGAGGAGACTTGAAGAACTAACCATACCTTTTGAGGACGATCCTGCTTTTGCGGCACTACTGAAATTTGAGCGAGGAACCGTCGCGGCCAGTAAGGCTGAGACGAAATGAGGCCCATTGATAAGACACCAAACCAAGGTCCGTTCTTAAGGTACGAGGACGCCCAACAACCACTTACGGCACAGTTGGGGGAATATTGTTCATATTGTGAGCGCTGGATAGCTAGTGCCATTCACGTTGAACATAAATTGCCAAAGAACGATTACCCGGCAGATAAGTTGAAATGGGAAAATTTCCTGCTGTCCTGTAGCAATTGCAATTCGGGCAAAGGACACGGCTTACTTAATCTTGACGATTTTGTATGGCCAGATTCGGAGAATACTTTCCGAGCCTTTGAATACGATGCCGAAGGGAGAGTCCGAACTGCCTCTGGTTTCGGGCCACAAATAGATGCAAAGATTCATAAAACGTGGCTGATGTTGGGCTTCAACCGGCACGTTGATTGTTTTTCTGCTGGTGTGCTAAAGCCTACAAAAAAAGATCATCGCTGGGCTCACCGCAAAACAGCCTGGGAAACTGCAGTTCATGTGAAGAAAGGTCTTGCCACCAGTAATACACCTGAGCGAAGAGCAGAGATTGCGGAAATCGCAACTCAGCGCGGAATGTTCTCAATTTGGATCACTGTATTCAAAGATGACGCAGATATCCGTCAACGATTGATAGCAGCATTCAAAGGCACGGCTGTAAATTGCTTTGATGGCGCCAGCTTAGCTATTTGTCGCCCGGGGAGATCACTATGACCTACCGTCACAACGAAACCAGCTTTGAATCCGTCATTGAAGCCGACATGCTGGCCCATGGTTACGAGTCCGTCGCACCACCAACATATCACTCAGGTCACTCGTTCTTCCCCTCGATAGCTCTCGCCTTTATCCGCGCCAGCCAGCCCAAAGAGTGGGCCCAGCTGGAAGCCTTGCATGGCACCAATACCGAGGCCACTGTCCTTAAAGACTTGACGCATTGGTTAGACACCTACGGCACGTTGGCCGTGCTGCGCAACGGGTTCAAATGTTATGGCCGTACCTTGCGGGTGGCTCTCTTCAAGCCCGCGCATGGCATGAACCCGGAGCTGGCTGCGCAGTACGCTGGCAACCGAGTGGGGGTGACTCGGCAGCTGCGCTACAGCGCCAAGAACACCAACGAACTGGACTTGGTGCTCTCCATCAATGGCATTCCGGTGGTGACTGCGGAGCTGAAGAACCCCATGACCGGGCAAACCGCGCAGGACGCCATAGCCCAATACCAGCAAGATCGAGACCACCGCGAGCCGCTGTTTGAGTTCAAGCGCCGCACGCTGGTGCATTTTGCGGTGGATACCGAACTGGTGTTCATGACCACGCGTCTGTCTGGCAGTGCCACGCACTTCTTGCCGTTCAACAAAGGGTTGGACGGCGGTGCGGGCAACCCGCCAGACTCAACGGGCCAGACCTACCGCACAGCCTATCTGTGGCAAGAGGTATGGCAGCGCGACAGTTTGCTAGACATCTTTGCGCGCTTTATGCATCTGCAGGTGGAAGACAGGCGCACCGAAGATGGCCGCAGGATCAACAAAGAGACCATGGTCTTCCCGCGCTACCACCAGTTGCAGGCGGTGCGAGGCCTGGAGGCCGCTGCGCGGCAAGAGGGCCCGGGCCACAACTACCTGGTGGAGCACTCTGCAGGCAGCGGCAAGAGCAATACCATTGGTTGGCTGGCGCACCGGTTGGCATCGTTGCACAACGATGCAGACCAAAAGGTGTTTGACTCGGTCATTGTCATCACCGACCGCCGGGTGTTAGATCGGCAGCTGCAAGACACCATTTACCAGTTTGAGCACCGCCAGGGCGTGGTGCTTAAGATTGATGAGGACTCACGCCAATTGGCCGAGGCGCTGACCAGCTGTGTGCCTATCATTATCTCCACTCTGCAGAAGTTTCCGTTTGTGGCGCGACAACTGGCCAAGATGGCAGAAGAGCGTGGCGAGGTATCTTCCGATGCAGTGCTGCCCACCCGTCGTTGCGCGGTGATCATTGACGAAGCACACAGCTCCCAATCTGGCGAAACCGCCACCGACTTGAAGGAGGTGCTGGGCGGCAATGTGCTACGGGAGGCGGCGGCCCGTTATGCGGTGGACGAAGGCATCGACAACCTGGACGAGCTCTACCGCAGCATGGCCAAGCGCGGGCGGCAGGCCAACCTGAGCTTTTTTGCATTCACCGCCACACCCAAGCACAAGACGCTTGCGGTGTTTGGCCGGGATGAAGCGGGCAAGGCAGGGCAACCTTTTCACCGCTACACCATGCGGCAAGCCATTGAAGAGGGCTTCATCATGGATGTGCTGAAGAACTACACCACCTATGCCACGTATTACAAGCTGGTCAAAGCCAGTGAAGGCGACCCCAACGTTGAGCGCAAGCAGGCTGCCAAGGTGCTGGCGCGCTTTATGCGACTGCACCCCTACAACATTGCCCAAAAGACCGAGGTGATGGTGGAGCACTTCAATGCCGTTACAAGCCACCGCATTGGCAAGAAAGCCAAAGCCATGGTGGTGACAGGTTCGCGGCTGGAGGCGGTGCGCTACAAGCTGGCGTTTGACAGCTATATCCGCGAGAAGGGTTACAGCTGGATTAAGACGCTGGTGGCTTTTTCGGGTGAAGTGCTGGACGAAGAGCTGCCGAACCAGACCTGGACCGAAGTACGTATGAACGGCGGCATCAAAGAGAGCGGACTGCCAGAAAAATTTGACTCACACGAATACCAGGTGCTCCTGGTGGCGGAGAAATACCAAACGGGTTACGACCAGCCTTTGTTACACACCATGTATGTGGACAAGCGGCTTGCGGGCATTCAGGCGGTGCAAACGCTGTCGCGCCTAAACCGCATGCACCCACTCAAGGAAGATACATTCGTCTTGGATTTTGTGAATTCGCCAGAGGACATTCGCGAGGCATTCAAACAGTATTTTGAAGGTGCGGAGATGGGTGAAGAGGCAGAGCCCAATCGCATGTATGCGATCAAGGCGGAGTTGGATGCTTCTGGCATTTTTCTGGCCGATGAGGTTGAACGATTCGTCGCGGTGTACTTCAAGCCAAAGCAGCGCCAGAGCGCGGCAGACCACCAGGCGATGAACGCCACGCTAGATCCCGCTGTGGATCGCTTCGCAGAGTTGCAGAATTCTGATGAAGAACAAGCAGAGCTGTGGCGAGGCAAGCTCAATGCCTTTCGCAATTTATATGCCTTCCTGTCGCAGGTCATCCCCTATCAGGACTCGGATTTGGAGCGGCTGTACACCTTTCTCCGCTTTCTCTCGCCCAAGTTGCCAAAGCGAGCCACTGGCGAGCGTTACAGCTTCGATGATGAAATACGGCTGGAGTACTACCGTCTTCAAAAAATCAGTGAAGGCTCAATCAGCCTGCGAGAGGGAAAGGCGGAACCACTGAATGGCCCACGGGAGGTTGGTTCTGGAGCACGCCACGAAGAAGAGGTGCCATTATCAAGGCTGATTGATGTAGTTAACGAACGGTTCGGTACGGACTTTACCGATGCGGATCAGTTGTTCTTCGATCAGATCATTGAGGCGGCAATTGCGGATGGCTCATTGCAGGAGGCTGCCGCGGTTAACCCAGAAGGTAAATTTGCGCTCCTGTTTTCTGGCTTGTTGGAAACTTTGTTTACTGAGCGTATGGAGCAAAACGAAGACATCTTTGCTCGCTTTATGAACGAGCGGGATTTTCAGGGGCTGGTGTCGGAATGGATTTCTCGGCAGGTGTACGAGCGGCTTAGGAACGTCAGACAGTAGCGCTGAGTCGTTTTTCAAATCCGCCTCCCCCACCCACCCCCATTACCAACCTCTGCGTAGCCCTTGTAGCCGCCACATAAAACACCCGCGCCGCTTCCTTCTCATCCTCTCCCGGCGCAGGCATGTGCCCCACGCCGGGAAGCGCCACCACGGGGAACTCCAGCCCTTTGCTGACCTTCATGGTCATGACTTTGATTTTGTTGCTGGCTGGGTCAAAGTCGCCCGCGCGCAGGCGGTTTTCCACGGGCAATTTGCGTTGGGCCAGTGCTTGCGCGCACAGGTCGCGGGTTTTAGTGTCCGCGCACAGCACGGCCATGTCGCCCCAGGCGTAGCCCTCGGCGTGGGCCTGGCTCAGGTGATCGGCAATGGCTGCCGCTTCGTCGCGCAGCGTGGGCAGTTTGATGATGACGGGGGCTGGCCCGTCGCGCCCGCAGCTCACGGGTTTGAGTAGCGGGATGCCGTCGTCGTCTTTCTCATCGGCCGTCAGCAGGTCCGCCGCCACCAGGCTGGCGGTGTGCAATATCTGGCGGGTGTTGCGGTAGTTGATCTTCAAAATGGTGGTGCGGCCCTGCGCTTGGATGCCCACGCTCTTGAAGCTGAACTGTTTGGACCTTGCCCGCTCGTAGATGCTTTGGGCATCGTCAAACAGCACCAGCAGGCTGTTGGTGGCTGGGTCCACCATTTGCGTCACCAGCTTCAGCCATTCGGGCGCAAAATCGTGGCCTTCGTCAATCATCACCGCCTGGTATTGGCCGCTTGGGATTTGCTTGCGGTCCACACCACGAATGACGTTGTCCACCATCTCGTCAAACATGCGCGGGCTCTGTGCGGGAATGGTTTGCCCATAGGCAACCAACTGGTCGCGGCACCACTTATGAAAATGCCGCACATGCACCCGGCCGCCCAGGCCCTTGGCCTGCATCACGCTGTGCAGCTTCACGCCCAGGGGCTCGTTGAAGCAGAGTATGAGGACCGGCTTGGACGTTGGCGTGCAAGCCCGGGCCAGGTACTCGGCGCGGTAGCCCAATATCATGGTCTTGCCCGAGCCCGCCACGCCGTGGATGACGCGGTGCCCGTCACCCAAGCTGCGGGCCAGCTGCTCCTGCTGCAAGTCCATCACCCGCATGATGTCGGGCAGCGGGGCGTTTGCATCGTCGTCGTCAAACAAATCGCCTGTGGTTTGCACGCGCACCTGGGGGAACATGATCCAGCGCACACGCTCCAGCTGTGGCAGGCTCATCACGCCGCGCATGCCGTAGGGGAACATGCCCCACAACTGGCTTTGCAGGTCTTCAGGCTCCACACTCTCACCCATTTCGTCCTGGCACAGCACACGGTGCGGCTCGATGGCGTGGTGCAGCTCGGCGGCTTCAAACTGCTTGCGGGAGATATTGGACAACACCACGCCATAACTCCAGGGGAATGCCAGCTTGCCCGCATGGGCGCCGTCCGGTTGAACCAGCTGGGCGTCTCGCTGCAGTGCATTGACGACGGTATGGGCGTACTGGCGGGCTTGCTCCAGCGGGTTGATCACCGTTTTGGGGCCGTTGTCGCCCAGGATTTCCCAGTTTTGCTTGTCGGCTTTCAGGATGGTGGTGAGCCGCCAGTCTTTCACCTCCAGCACCAGAACGCCCCTGCGCGGGTGCATCACACAAAAATCGGGGTGGGCGTTTTTGGGGCCCATGGGCACGTCGTACCAGAGAAGGTAGTCGTCGTCCAGCTTGGCCTCAAGCCGCTCCGCCACGCGGCGCTCGCCACTGGTCATGCGGGAGACGCAGGAGCCCAGTGAAGGTATCAGCGTTGCCATGACGATGATCCCTCCCAAGTGATTTCTTTGGGGGGCATCACGTGTGGCAAACGAGCAAGGGCTTAGTGGTGGTGGCCGTGCGCGCCGTGCACGTGGCGGTGCTCGATCTCTTCGGGAATCGCGGCGCGCACGTCGGTCACCTTCACGGTAAAGCGCAGCGTCTTGCCGGCCCAGGGGTGATTGCCGTCCAGGAACACGGTATCGCCCTTGATTTTCATCACGGTAAAGGTGATCTCTTTGCCGTCGTCAGTGCGGCCCTGCAAATTCCCGCCTACTTTCACGCCGGGCGGGAAATCGCGTTTGGCAATGGTTTGCAACAGGCCTTCGTCGCGCAGACCAAAGGCGTCTTCGGGTGCCAGTTGCAGCGTGGTCTGGTAGCCGTTTTCCTGCCCCTCCAGCACGGCTTCAATTTTGGGCAGGGTGTTGTCGTACCCGCCATGCAGGTAGGCCATGGGCTCCTTGACTTCTTCAATCAGCTTGCCATTGGTGTCAGACACTTTGTATTGCAGGGTGACGACGGTGTTTTTTTCGATTTTCATAAGGAGTGGCCTGTTGGCTCGGTGGCGGGTGATAGGGTCTGGCGCAATGAAGGCCTGATTCTCGCCCACCTTGGGCACTTCTGTTTTAATAGCAAACTATTGTTTATTGACGGGGACTTCAGGCACTTTTGAGTACTGAACTGCCAGCGCTTGGGCCAGCCGGGCAATCAGCTCGTAGGGCATGGGCTGGTTCAGGGGGAAGCGCAAATTGCCTTTTGCGTTGGCATAGGGTTGCAGCTCCTGGCGCAACTCGGCAGGGCCTGCCAGCGGTGGGTAGATGCCAATATGCTTTTTGAAGGCCGCCACATACAGAAAGTTGCGTTCTTGCCGGAAGGCAGGCATCTGGTAGCCCATGGTCTCCCGCGTGTCCGGCACGGCTTGGTGGACGATGCGCCGCAGGGTTTGCAGGATGGGCTGCACGGTGGGGTCTGCCGCGGCGATGTAGGCGTCAACGTCCGCAGAGTTCAGCTTTGGCATACACGTCCTCCAGGTTTGGCTGGCTTTCCGGTCAAACCGGGTGTTGAGCTTGAGCCGGCTGGGTACTTTCGGTGGGCCTCAGCCAAAAGGCCAGCAAGGCCGCAGCACCCGCGCCCAAAGCCCCGATCAAAAAGGCCAGCTGGTAGCCGCCGTTCAGCGCGGCAATGGCATCCGTGCCCGCAGCGCGCAGCGCCCTCGTGCGGGCATCGGCCAGGCTGGCCAGTACGGCCAAGCCGAGCGCGCCGCCCATCATGAAGGCGGTATTCACCACGCCAGAGGCCAGGCCGGATTCCTCGGGCGGCACGCCGTCCATGGCGGCCAGCAGCATGGGGTTGAGCGCCATGCCGGTGCCCAGGCCCAGCAGCAGCATGCCGGGCAAGACGTCCAGCCACGCATTGCCATCCACCGGTGCCCGGGCAAACAGGGCCAGCCCGATGGCTGCCAGCAGCAGGCCCAACCCCAAGGGCATGCGGATGCCCCAGCGCATCACCATCTTGGCTGACAAGCCCAGCGAGAACGCGGCCATGATCAGGTTGGATGGCAAAAACGCCAGCCCCACCTGCATGGCGCTGTAACCCAGCACGCTTTGCAAATACAGCGCCGAGACAAAAAACCAGGCAAACATGGACGCCGCCCACAACACGCCCATCAGGTTGCTGAGCGCCAGGTTGTGCAGCTTGAACAGACCCAGCGGCATCAACGGTGCCGAGACGCGGGTTTCGATGACCAAAAATGCCGCCAGCAACACCACCGAGCCGCCCAGCAAGGTCACCGTTTGGGTTGATCCCCAGCCCGCACCATTGCCGTTGACGATGGCATACACCGCCAGCATGAGTGAGGTGGTGATGGTGAGCGCACCGGCCACATCCAGCCGCTGGCCCTGGGCTTGCCCGGGTGTTTCGGGCAGCAACTTCTGACAAGCCAGACAGATGGCCACGCCCACCGGCAGGTTGACCAGAAACACCCAGTGCCAGTTGAGGGCGCTGGTCAGCACGCCGCCCAGTAGCACGCCCAGACTTCCGCCTCCCGCGCACACAAAGCCGTAAACCCCCATGGCTTTGGCGCGCTCGCCCGGTTCGGTGAACAAATTCATGATGAGCGACAGTGCCACCGCCGACACCACGGCGCCGCCCAGGCCCTGAACGGCACGCGCGGTAATCAGAAGCGTCTGCGTGTTGGCCAGGCCACAGGCCAGAGATGCGACGGTGAACAGGGCAATGCCCCCAACGAACAAGCGACGCTGCCCATACAGATCTCCCAGCCGCCCGCCCAGCAGCAGGAAGCCGCCATAGGTGAGCATGTAGGCGTTGACCACCCACACCAGCGCGGTTTCACCAAAGTGAAGATCCGCCTGGATGGAGGGCAGGGCGACGTTGACGATGGTCGAGTCCAGCACGATCATCAGCTCGCCCAGGCACAGCAGGATGAGCGCGGTCCAGCGCTTGTCTTTCATGACAACTCTCGAAAAAAAACCCGATGGTATTCGGCTGCGCCGAAAACTTCAGCGGGTCTGGCGCTGGTCGTCCGCAGCAGCAAAGTAAGCCAGCTGATCAGCAAGCGCTTTCACAAAGGCCGGGCGTGCCATGGCACGGGCCAGGTAGTCGCGGCAGGCGGGGTACCCTTCAAGTCCATCGAAGCGATGGACCAGGCGCAGCACCTCGGCCATGGCGATGTCGGCGATGGAAAACGAATCGGACAGCCACACGCGCTGCGACAGAAGCTTGTCCATCACCTGAAGGCGCGAGTCGAAAAATGCGTCGATGCGTTGCCGCCCCGGCGATTCAGCCGTGTCCCCTGACGTTTTGAAAATGAACCAGGGCACAGTCGCCATTTCAACCGAATTCAAGGCGGCAAACAGCCACTCCTGAACCTGCGCCCGCTCTCTGGGCTTAACCGGCATCAGCTCGGGATGGCGTTCGCCAAGGTGAAGCAGAATGGCGCCACTTTCAAACACCGGGATGCCGTCACTAACCAGCCAGGGAACCTGCCCAAAGGGCTGGAACGCGAAATGGTCCGGGCTTTTGTCGGGAAACGGCACCCCCTTCACCCTGTAGGTCAAACCCGCTTCTTCCATCGCCCACCGGATGCGTATGTCACGCACGTAGCCCCGTGGAAATTCTGGCAGCCACTCAAAAGTAACAAGGACAAGTTCGGACATCAGATGCCTTTTAAACTGCGCGCCCGTCGAATTGCTGCACCGGTATGGCGGCCAGGTCGATGTCTTCCAGACAACGGATGTTGACGGCCGCCATGGCATTGCCCTTGGGGTCGTTCGCTTCGCCAAACGGGTGCATGCCACAGGTGGGGCAAAAGTGGTGCTGGATGATGTGTTTGTTGAAGGTGTAGGTGCGCATATCAGCCGCCGGGGTGAGCAGGCGCAATTGGGCACGCGGCACAAACCACATGAGCGTGCCCTTGCGCTGGCAAATGGAGCAATTGCAGGCCATGGCGCCGGTGAGTTCACCATCCACTTCAAACCGGATCTGGCCGCAGTGGCAGCTGCCCTTGTAGGATGTTTGGGTCATGGCGCGATCACCATCCAGCCCACGCCAAACTGGTCTTCCAGCATGCCAAAGGCGGGGGACCAGAATGTTTTGCCCAGCGGCATGACGACCGTGCCGCCGCCTTTCAGCAGTGCGTTGAATCGGCGCTCGGCCTCGGCCGCATCGTTCACACCCACGCGAGAGACTGAAGCCCTTGAAACGGCCTTCGAGGTGCTGTTGCCGTCCGACACCATCAGCATGGTGCTGCCAATGTGCAGGTTGGCGTGCATGACCTTGTTTTCAAAACCCGCCGGGATCGCGCCGGGTGGATGAGGGTCGGGCGATTCGTTCATACGCATCAGCTGGGTTACTTCGGCTCCCAGAGCTTCTTTGTAAAAAGCGATGGCTTCGTCGCAGCGGCCGTTGAAAAACAGATAGGGTTCGACTTTCATGGTTGGCTCCTTGGTAAATGGGTCTTGCTTAGCCGGGAATATTGGGTTCAACCAGATCGGCCAGTTGCCTGAGCGACTCCTGCCAGCCCAGGTAACACATCTCGGTGGGGATGACGGAGGGAATGCCTTCCTGTACCGCGTTAATCTCGGTGCCGCAGATCACCGCTCTCAGGGTGATGGTGGTCTTCATTTCGCCCGGCAGGTTGGGGTCGTCAAACTGGCTGGTGTAGACAATTTTTTCGCCGGGCACCAGCTCCAGATACTTGCCACCAAAGCTGTTGCCGCCACCGGCTCCAAAGTTGGTGAAGGCCATTTTGTAAGTGCCGCCCACCTGGGCATCCATGTGAAAAACCTGACAGGTGAAGCCACGCGGTGGCAACCATTTGGCCATGGCATCAGGCGTCAGAAAGGCCCGGTAAACACGTTCGGGTGGGGCGCACAAAACGCGGTGCAAGGTGACGGAATTGGTGGACATGGCGGGCTCTCCTTTGGGGTGAGTGCGCCGCTTGATCAACAATTGTGTACGGCGTACACAATAGAATAGCACAGAGTCCGGTTTAGCCCAACCACTTGTCAAACAGCCGCACCGCCACCCGCTCCCCCCATAGCTCAATGGCGGCTGGCGTGCCCTCATGCGGCTGGTTGGCAGATGCACCGCGCACATAACCCAGTGCCACGCAGGCCCCGACCTTGGGGCTCCAGCCCACGGAAGAGATCTCACCCACCGTTTCGCCGTTGACGACAATGGACTCACCGCCCCAGGCGTAGGCCTCGGCCGAATCAAACACCAGGGTGACGAGTTGCTTGCGCAGTGGTTTGCCACGCGCCACCAGCAGTGCTTCACGGCCGATGAAGTCAGCGGCTTTGTCCAGCTTGACGGCGAACATCATCCCCGCTTCAAACGGCGTTTCGTCCGGGCCGATTTCGGCACCCCAGGCGCGGCGGCCCATCTCGACGCGAAGGGCGTCCAGCGCGTAGTAGCCGGCGTCCACCAGACCCAAGTCTTTGCCCGCCTCCTGCAGCGCCAGGTACACGTGGCGCGTCATCTCCACCGGCACGTACAACTCAAACCCCGGGCCGCCCACGTAGCTCATGCGGGCGGCACGAACCTTGGCAAACCCCAGATCGATGAGTTTGGTCCACGAGAACTTCAAGCCCTCGGGCGACAGGTCATCCGGACTCACCCTCGCCAGCAGTTCCCGGGCTTTGGGACCCATGACGGACAACACGCTGTACAGGGGCGAGATGTCGGTCAGCACCGCGTGTTCATGCGGCTGGATGTGGCGGCTGATCCAGTCGAAGTCGCGCACGGTCTGGGCCGACCCGGTGACGATGAGGTAGCGCTCGCCCATGGCGTTGGGCTGCTGACGGATGACGGTCAGGTCGCTTTCAAAACCACCCCGCTCATTGAGCATGGCGGTGTAGACCATCTTGTTGACCGGCACGTCCATCTCGTTGGCACAGAGGCGTTGCAGCACGACCAGCGCGTCACGCCCTTGCAGCAGCAGTTTGCTGAACGAGGTCTGGTCGTAAATGGCCACGCCTTCGCGGGTGGCTTTTTGCTCCGCCTGCATCCACGGCAACCAGCCGGGGGTGCCCAGCGTGTGGGCGGGGGTGGACTGGCCATTGGGTTTGAAATAGTTCGCCCGCTCCCAGCCGTTCTTGCTGCCAAATTCCGCACCTTTGTCCTTCAACAGGTCATACAAAGGCGAAGTACGAAGGGGCCGAACGGTGGCCAGCTCCTGCCGCGGCCAGCGCATGGCGTAGTGCAGGCCCAGCGTTTCTCCGGTGCGTTCGGCCAGGCCCTTGCGGTTGCCCGTGAACGCGCTGAAGCGGCGAATGTCCACATCCCACATATCGGTGCTGGGCTCGCCGCCAATAATCCACTCGGCCATCAGCCGCCCCGCGCCCCCGCTGTTGGCAATGCCGGCCGAGTTGAACCCGGCGCAGACAAAATAATTTTTGACCTCAGGCGCTTCACCCAGGATGAAATTGCCGTCGGGCGTGAAGCTCTCAGGGCCATTGAGCAGCATCTTGATCTCGGCCGTTTGCAGGCATGGCGTGCGGTGCATTGCGGCAGTCATCAGCGGCTCGAACTGGTCCCAGTCTTCACCCAGCAGCTCGAACTGGAAGGTGCTGGGGATGGGGTCCATCTTCCAGGGCTTGGCCTGCATCTCGAAGCCGCCCATCACCAGGCCACCCACTTCTTCCTTGTAGTAAATCAGGCCGTCCGGGTCTCGCATCACCGGCAGCATGGGGTGCACGCCCTCGATCTTGCCGGTGACGATGTAGAAGTGCTCGGCGCTGTATAGCGGCACGTTCACGCCGGCCAGCGCGCCAAACTGACGCGCCCACTGACCTGCGCAGTTCACCAGCACCTCGCAGCGCACTTCACCTGTCACGCCGCCCGCCTGCAATGTGCGCACACCCACCGCACAGCCGTTTTCAATGATGACACCGGTGACCTCCACGCCCTCCACCATCTTCACGCCGCGGTTGCGCGCGCCTTTGGCCAGCGACATGCACAGATCCGCGGGATTGGCCTTGCCGTCGCCCGGTAGCCAGATGGCGCCGGTGAGGTCGTCGCTGCGCAGGATGGGGTATTTGTCCAATGCCTCCTGAGGGCTGATGAGGTGGCATTCCACACCAAAGCTGTGCGCCATGGCCACCTGCTTTTTGAGCACCTTCAGGCGCTCGGGTGTGCTGGCCACGTTGACGCTGCCGCATTGCTTCCAGCCGGTGGCCAGGCCGGTTTCGGCTTCCAGCGTGGCATACAGCTCAATGCCGTATTTGCTCATCTGCGTCATGTTGCGGTTCGGGCGCATCTGCCCAACCAGCCCGGCGGCATGCCAGGTGGTGCCGCTGGTGAGCTTGCCCTGCTCCAGCAGCAGCACATCGGTGCGGCCCGCCTTGGCCAGGTGGTAGGCCGTGGAGCAGCCGACGATCCCGCCACCCACGATGACGGTCTGGACATGGGTGGGAAGGGTCATGACAGGCTCCTTGAGAATAAAAAGAGGTTGAAGTCTTCGTAGCTATTGAATAGTTTGCTATGCATTTTGAATGATTCAGACGTAGCTCACGACAGCCGCAAGGCCATCACTCCCGCCAGAATGACCCCCGTGCCCAGCGCGCGGCGCAGGGTGAAAGCTTCTTTCAACAGCCAGGTGCCCAGCAGCGCAGCAAACAGCACGGAGGTTTCACGCAAGGCCGCCACCGTGGCCACGGGCGCACGGGTCATGGCCCACAGGGCAATGCCGTAGGAACCCAGCGAAGCCAGCGCGCCGCCTGCCGCCAGCGGCCAGCGCACGCGGGCATAGGGCCAAATGGCGCCCGGCCCGCGGCGCATCAACACCAGCAGCCCAAACGGCCAGCCATCCAGGGCAAACAGCATCACCACGTATTGCAGCGCGTTGCCCGAGGCCCGGGCGCCCAGCGCGTCCACCACGGTGTAAATGGCGATCACCACCGCGTTGGACAGCGCAAAACCCACGGCACGGGGCGAGTCCATGGCATGGCGGGAGAGGCCCAGCAACAGCACACCGCAGCAAATGCCCAACACGCCGGCCCAGGCAGTGACCGACAGGTGCTCTCCCACGGTGAAGGTCGCGGACAGGGCGACCAGCAGTGGTGCTGTGCCGCGCATGAGCGGGTAGGTCAAGCCCAAATCGCCATGTTTGTAGGCCCCGGCAAGCGCCGAGTAATAGCCAATGTGGATCAAGACAGACGCGGTGATGTAAGGCCAGGACGCCATGGCGGGCAGGCCGACCACCAGCAAAGCCGGCAGTGCAATCAGGGAACCCAGCAAGTGGATGAGGGCCGTGTCCAGGGCCTTGTCAGCACTGGACTTGACCAGCGCGTTCCAGCTGGCATGCAATAACGCGCCAAACAACACACATCCAAACAAGGGCCAGGTGAGCGACATTTCAAAGCCAGCGCTGGGCCAGCAAGGCGGGTTGGTAGGGTGAGATCACCGACTCGGCAGGGTGTGTTGAGGGTGTGTGCAGCTTAAACTAATATGACGCGACCAGAAATGACGCGATAGACGACCGACCCAAAGTGGCGCAGCAGCTCTTTCAACCCGCAGCAGCGCCGCCAACCAGGAACTCCCATGGCAAGCAAAGTGACGACCAAAGCGAATCCCAAAGCAGTGTCCAAGCCGGACAACCGGGTCCACCCCGCTGTAGCCGCCATCGAAAAATCCGATGCCACCAAAGTCAAGGTTGCGGTGAGCGACATCGACGGTGTGCTGCGCGGCAAGTACTTGCACCGGGACAAATTCCTGGGTACGGCCGAACCCTACCCCAAAGGCGGTTTCGGCTTTTGCGATGTGGTGCTGGGCTGGGACATGATGGACATCACCTACGACAACACCACCGTCACCGGCTGGCAACACGGATTCCCCGATGCGCTGGCCCGGTTGGACCTGAACACCGCCCGCAAAGTGCCATGGGACAACCAGGTGGACTTTTTTCTGGGTGAGTTTGTCAACGCCGATGGCACGCCGCACCCCCTGTGTCCGCGCCAGACCCTGAAGAAAGTGCTCAAGCGCGCCGAGAAGATGGGTTTCAAGGTCATGACGGGCATGGAGTTCGAGTGGTACAACTTTCTGGAGACGCCGCAAAGCTGGGCGGCCAAAAAAGGGGTAGCGCCCGAGCCGCTGACGCCGGGCATGTTTGGTTACTCGCTGTTGCGCGTCAATCAGAACCGCGAATTTTTCAACGCCATCATGGACGAGATGCTGGCCTTTGGCGTGCCGGTTGAAGGCCTGCACACCGAGACTGGCCCGGGCGTGTACGAGGCCGCCATTGGTTTCAGTGAAGCCCTGGAGCAGGCGGACCGCGCCATTTTGTTCAAGACCGGCACCAAGGAAATTGGTGCCCGATTTGGCATCATGCCCAGCTTCATGGCCAAGCCGCACCAGCCCTTGCCGGGCTGCAGCGGACACATTCACCAGAGCCTGTCAGATGGCAAGAACAACCTGTTCTTCGACGAGAAAAATCCGCGCAAGATGAGCAAGCTGTTCGAGAGCTACCTGGCGGGTCAGGTGGCCTGCATGATGGAATTTGCACCCATGATCTGGCCCACCATCAACAGCTACAAACGCCTGGTGGACGGCTTCTGGGCGCCCGTCAAACCCACCTGGGGCATGGACAACCGCACGGCCAGTTTCCGCGTGATTGCGGGCAGCCCCAAAGCCACGCGACTGGAAACCCGTTGCCCCGGCGCCGATGTGAACCCCTACCTGGCGATGGCGGCCGTCATTGCAGCCGGGCTGGACGGCGTGGAGAAGGGCTTGAAGCTCACCGCCCCGCCCATCACCGGCACCAACCGAGGGTGCCGGACCACATCCCCCGCGCGCCGCGCACACTGATCGAGACGACCCGCATTTTCGAGAAATCAGCCATCGCGCGAGATTGGTTGGGTGACAGCCTTTGTGGACCACTTTGCCGCAACGCGTGACTGGGAGTGGCGCCAATGGCTGGACGGCGTGACCGATTGGGAAATGAAGCGCTATTTCGAGATCATTTGAGAGCGACCATCCCTGTGCCTGTCCGCCGCCTGACGCCTGATGACGCGCCCGAATACCGGGCGCTTCGTCTGCGTGCGTTCAAAGACCACCCGGAAGCCTTCACGTCCAGCTACGAAGAGGAAGTGCTCAAGCCTGTGGCGTCTTCTGAAAAACGATTGGCGTCTGATTCACCAGGCATTTTTTGGGGTGCCTTTGAAGCTGGCGTGATGGCCGGCATGGTCGGGCTGGACCATGAACAACGCTTGAAAAACCAGCACAAAGCGGTCGTGATTGGCATGTATGTGGCGCCTGAATTTGCTGGCAAAGGCTTGGGGCAACAATTGCTGACCGCCTTGCTGGACCATGCACGCGCCAGCCAGTTGGAATTGCTGGTCCTCACCGTCACCCAAGGCAATGACAGTGCCGAGCGCCTCTACGTGAAGGCGGGTTTTCAGTCCTTTGGCATTGAACCCCGTGCCATCAAAGTTCACAATCAACACTTCGCCAAAAATCACATGTTTTTACACCTCAAAGAAGCACCATGAGCATTCACTCTTTCTCTTTTCCGACCCCCATCAAATTTGGTGCGGGCGCGCGCAAGCTGGTGGCTCAACATCTGCTGGATCAGGGCTTGAAGCGCCCCCTGATCGTGACCGACAGGGCGTTGGGCGCACTGACCGTGATGGCCGAGTTTCTGACCCATCTGGAAGGGCTGGAAGTGGCCGTGTTCAGCGGTGTGTTTGGCAACCCCACCTGCAGCCAGGTGATGGACGGGGCCGCGGCCTACAAAGCCCACCAGGCCGATTGCGTTATCGGATTTGGCGGCGGTGCGGCACTGGACGTGGCCAAGGTGGTCGGCATTGGCGCCACGCATGAAGGCGACATCCTGGAGTATGTGTGGGACCACCCGCAAGTTCGGCCGATCGACAAGGCACTGCCCTATTTTGTGGCACTGCCCACCACCTCCGGTACCGGCTCTGAAGTGGGCCGCTCCAGCGTGGTGAGCGAGAACGACACCCACCTTAAACGTGTGGTGTTCAGCCCCAAAATACTGGCGAAGTGCGTGTTTGCCGATCCGGAGTTGACCTTGGCTTTGCCGACCCCTGTGACGGCGGCCACCGGCATGGACGCGCTGACCCACAACATCGAGAGTTATCTGTCGCCGGCCTACCACCCGCTGTGTGACGGCATTGCACTGGAGGGCACCCGCATCGCTGCGGCTGCGCTGCTCACCGCCGTGAAGGAACCCGCCAATATTCAGGCCCGCAGCGACATGATGATGTCGTCCATGATGGGCGCGATTGCGTTCCAGAAGGACCTGGGCGCGGTGCACTCCTGTGCCCATGCCTTGGGTGCCGTGTGCGACCTGCATCACGGCCTGGCCAACGCGTTGATGATTGACACCGTGATGGCCTGGAATTTTGAAACCGTGCCCGGCAAGTTTGACGAACTCGCCCACGTGTGCGGCGTGGCCAGCGGCGGCAAGGGGTTTGTGTCGTGGCTCAAGCAGCTCAAGGTGAGCGTGGGTATCACCGGCGGCCTGGCGTCACATGGCGTGAAGCCCGAGCACATGGCGCGTCTGGTGGAAATAGCGGTGGCCGACATTTGCCATCAGACGAATCCTCGGCCCTGCACCGCTGCGGATTTTGAACGGCTGTTTTTGGCGGCGATGTAGCCATGAAAGACGCCGCAGCGCCGGGCCGCCCCAAGCCTGTCGAGCAGCCTCTGCGAGACCTGCCCGAGGGCACGGCCCCCTCGGGGGGCAGCGCAGTACACAAAGTGACAAGCGTGGAGGCACGTTTGAAGATCGGCATCAGCGCCTGCTTTCTGCATCCGGACCCGGCACGGGCGGCATTTGCCAAAAAGACACTTCAGTACGTGGAGCAGTCCATGGCGCACTGGATCATGTCGCAAGGGGCGCTGCCGGTCATGATTCCTTCGCCCTCAGGCGATACCTTCCGTGGGGAGGTTCACTTTGACGACTACGCCCAGTGGCTGGATGGCCTGGTGCTGCATGGTGGTGCCGATGTCTGGCCGGGCAGTTACGGTGAGACACCGCTCAAAGAACAGTGGAGCGGCGACCGGATTCGGGACGAGTACGAGCAGGCACTGGTCAAGGCCTTTGTCGCTGCGGGCAAGCCTGTGTTTGGCGTGTGCCGTGGCCTGCAGCTCATCAACGTGGCCTTTGGCGGTACTCTGCTGCAAGACATTGCCACGCAAAAGCCCGATGCACTGGTGCACCGCGATGCGGATGCCTACGACCACAACTTCCACCAGCTCGATGTTGTACCCGAAACGCGGCTGAGTCATTTGCTGGCGGATGTTGACAGCTACAAGATCAATAGCATTCATCACCAGGGCATCAAGGACCTGGCGCCCGGTTTTGTGGTGGAGGCGCGCTGCCCGGATGACGGCATGATTGAAGCCATCCGCCACACCGGCCCCACCTATGTAGCAGCCGTGCAATGGCACCCCGAATTTCATCAGCCCGAGCTGGGCACGATGGACGACTCGCCCCTGCTCGCCGACTTTCTTATCGAAGCACAGGCCGTCAAGACGGCCAAGGAAATCCATCCATGAACTCACTTGACATTTACAACCCCGCCACCGGGGCGCTGATCACCACCCTACCGGCAGACGATGCTGCGTCGGTCGCCGTTAAAGCCGCCGCCGCCCGCGCTGCACAACCGGCCTGGGCCGCGACGCCGCTGTCTGAGCGCAAGGCCTGCATCACGCGGTTTCGCGCGGCCATCGTGGCCCAACTGGATTCGCTGGCTGCCACCATGACCAGCGAAACCGGCAAACCCATCAAGATGTCGCGCAACGAGCTCAATGGCCTGCTGGGCCGCATTGACTTTTTTCTGGCCGAAGTGGACGCCCAGCTGCTCACCCAAACCGTCTTCAATGAGGGTGGCATGAACGAACAGATCCAGCACATTCCTCTGGGTGTGGTGGCCAATATTTCAGCCTGGAACTACCCGTGGTTTGTGGGTGGCAATGTGTACATTCCCGCGCTGCTGACGGGCAACGCTGTTCTGTACAAGCCGTCGGAATACGCCGCACTCACCGGGCTGGCCATGGCGCGCCTGCTGCATGAGGCTGGCATTCCCCAGGATGTGTTTGTTGCCGTGATGGGCGGCGGCGATGTGGGCGTTGCCTTGCAGGCGCAGAAAATTGATGGCCTGTTTTTCACCGGGTCGGTCGGCACCGGAAAGAAGATTGCCCAGGCCATGGGCCCCCGCATGGTCAAGCTGCAGCTGGAGCTGGGCGGTAAAGACCCGACCTATGTGTGCGAAGACGCCAACCCCAAAAATGCCGCCGAGTCGCTGGCTGACGGCGCCATGTACAACACCGGCCAGAGCTGCTGCTCGGTCGAACGCATTTACGTGCACGAGACAATATTTGACGCCTTCATGGCAGCGTTCATGGACACGGTGCACGGCTTCAAGGTGGGAGACCCTACCAGTGAAGACACTTACATTGGCGCCATCACCCGTGCGCCCCAGCTTGATGTGCTGGACGCCCAGGTGGCCGATGCGGTGGCCAAAGGCGCCAAGCTGCTCACCGGTGGCAAACGCCTGCCTGGCCCCGGCAACTGGTTTGCCCCGACGGTGTTGGTCAACGTGAACCACAGCATGGAATTGATGCGGGAGGAAAGCTTTGGCCCCATCATCGGCATCCAGAAAGTCTCCAGCGATGCCGAGGCGGTGCAGCTCATGAACGACACCCACTATGGCCTGACGGCGGGCGTCTTCACACCGGACGAAGCCCGCGCCAAAACCCTCTTGTCGCAAGTGAATGCGGGAAGCGTGTACTGGAACTGCTGCGACCGCGTGAGTCCGCGCCTGCCCTGGAGCGGCCATGGGGATTCCGGTGTGGGCCTCACCCTGTCCATCTACGGCATCCAGACCTTTACCCGGCCCAAGGCCTGGCACCTCAGGCAGGCATGACGGCTCGCAGCGACAAACGCGGGGGTCACAAACTGACCCTGTTTGATCTGGACCACACGCTGCTCAGCGGCGACAGCGACGTCTTGTGGTGCGACTTCCTGATGGACGAGGGCATTCTGGCGCGCGACGTGTTTGCGCCGCAAAACGCCGACATGGATTCGCGCTACCGAGCCGGAATCGTTGGGCTCAACGAGTTTGCCAACTTTTACGTGGGTACGCTGGCGGGCAAGACACTGAAGGAATGGGAGCCCCTGCGTCAGCACTTCCTTCGCACGCACATCGTCCCCCGAATCCCCGCCTCGGCGATCAAGCTGGTCAATCAGCATGTGGATGCGGGTGATCTGGTCATCCTGACCACAGCCACGAACCGCTTCATCACTGAGCTCACCGCCATTTACTTGGGCATAGAGCACTTGATCGCCACTGAGCCCGAGATCATTCAAGGCAGCTTCACCGGCTGCTGTGTTGGCGACCTGAACATGCGCGAGGGCAAGGTGTTGCGCCTGCAGGGCTGGCTCACTGCTGCGGGGCATAAGCTCAAACATTTTGAAAGCACCGCCTACAGTGACTCCATCAATGACTTGCCGCTGCTGTCAGCCGTTGATCACGCCATAGCGGTGGACCCGGACGCCAAGCTCCGTGTTGAAGCTGTGTCGCGGGGCTGGGACATTGTGAGCCTGGCCCGCTGATGCCAACCATGGACAATTTTCACCCATTTTTGAGCGTCGCCATCGCTGCAGCGCGAGCCGCAGCCGGGGTGATCGCGCAGGCCGCCTGCGAGCCTGGCTTGCTGCAAATACGGCAAAAGCAGCCCAACGACTTTGTCACGCAAGTCGACCTGGCCAGTGAAAGCATCATTGTCAAAACCTTGCTGACGGCCTTCCCGGCGCATTGCGTGCGCAGCGAAGAGTCCGCACACAAGCACGGCACTGCGGGCTCGGATTTTGAATGGATCGTGGATCCGCTGGATGGCACGGCCAACTTCATCCACGGCTATCCCGCCTATGCGGTCAGCATCGCCCTGGCAGTGCGCGGACGCATGGAGCATGGTGTGGTTCTGGACGTCACCAATGGCGATCTCTTTCATGCCAGTCAGGGCCAGGGGGCCTACCTGCAAACGGCAAAGGCCACTTCACTGCAACAGCTCCAGGTGGCCACCCGGCCCGGCCTGGACGGCGCCTTGCTGGCCACCAGTTGTCCGTATCGACCCGGCCCCACATTCGCACCCTCAATGTCCATGCTGGGCGAAGTCATGCTGCGGGTGGCGGGCATCCGGCGCTCGGGCTCTGCGGCACTCGACCTGGCCTGGACGGCTGCTGGCTATTGCGACGGCAGTTTTGACCTGGGGCTCAATGCCTGGGACGTTGCAGCGGGCAGCCTGCTGGTCGCAGAGGCAGGTGGGCAGGTAACCAACTTCCGGGGAGGTGCCGTCTTTCTGGATCAGCGTGAATGTGTGGCCGGCAACCCGGCCGTGGTCGCTGCCTTGAGCACCATCCTTCGCCCTTTTGCCCGGGTCACATAACGGCAACGTCGCCTGCCTATACTGTTCGCCATGGCATCGATTCAACTCAAACACGTCAGCAAGGTGTGGGGCAGCACCAAGGGCCTGGACGACATCAACCTGTCGATCGAGCCGGGCACCTTTTGCGTTTTGCTCGGCCCCTCGGGCTGCGGAAAGTCAACCACCCTGCGCATCATTGCCGGCCTGGAGTCGGCCACGCAAGGGCAGGTTCTGGTGGACGGCAAGGATGTCACGCACCAGCCTCCCGCGCAACGTGGCATTGCCATGGTGTTTCAGAACTACGCGCTGTTTCCCCACCTCAACGTGGCTGACAACATCACGTTTGGCCTGTCAGTTCGCAAGGTCGAGACGGGAGAGACGGCTCGCCGACTTGCGTCCACCGCTGAACTTCTGGGGCTGGATAAATTGCTGGATCGCAAGCCATCGCAACTGTCGGGTGGACAGCAGCAACGCGTAGCGCTGGGCCGGGCCCTGGTAGCCCAGGCGCGTGTTTGCCTGATGGACGAACCGCTTTCAAACCTGGACGCCCAGCTGCGTCAGGAGATGCGCCTTGAGTTGCGTGAGCTGCAACAAAAACTGGGCCTGACGGTGGTGTACGTGACCCATGACCAGACCGAGGCCATGAGCATGGCCGACCAGGTGGTGCTGCTCAACAAGGGGCGCATTGAACAGTCAGCCCCGCCGCGCGCCCTGTATGCGAACCCGGCCACCACCTTTGCCGCCCGCTTCATTGGCACACCGGCCATGAACCTGTTGCGCCTTGAAGAGGGTCACATTGCCGGCAGCCAACAGGCGGTGTCGGGGGCCGGCCATCAATTGGGTATTCGCCCGGAATCCATTTCACTGGGCGGCCAGGTCCCTGCGACCGTGCAAAGTCTGGAGTACCTGGGGGCCGATCTGGTGCTGCGTTGTGTGGTGGGCACCGAAGTGATCACAGTGCGGGCCGATGGCCGCTGTGACATCGCTGCTGGCGCACCCATCATGCTGCAATGGCCTGATCACGCCGAGCATTATTTTGATACCCAGGGCCAAAGACTTTCCTGATCTTTTTCCTTTTCCTTTTTCTGTTACTTCAACCTTTCATCAACGAGGACACAAGCATGCAAAGAAAAACCTTCACCCAACTCCTGGCTGCTACGGCGGTCACCCTGAGCACCTTGCCCCTTGGCGCATTGGCGCAGGCGCAAACTGAAATTTCTTTCTTCTACCCTGTCGCGGTAGGGGGAAGCATTGCCAAATTCATTGACGACTTCGCTTCTGATTTCACCAAGGAAAACCCGAGCATCAAAGTCACCCCCATTTATGCGGGAGCCTATCAGGACACCATCGTGAAGGCGCTCACGGCCCACAAATCCGGTACGCCGCCCGTGACCTCGGTGCTGCTGTCCACCGACATGTTCACCCTGGTGGATGAAGACGCCATCGTGCCGATTGACAACTTCATTAAGACCGCAGACGACAAAGCCTGGCTGGCCAGCTTCTACAAGGGCTTCATGGCCAACAGCCAGATTGGTGGCAAGACCTGGGGCGTGCCGTTTCAGCGTTCCACCATTGTTCAGTACTACAACAAGGATCTCTTCAAGGCCGCAGGGCTGGACCCCAACAAGCCCCCGTCGACCTGGGCTGAGTTGGCAGACATGGCCAAAAAACTGACGGTGAAAGATGCCTCCGGCAAGGTCACGCAATATGGCGTGCAGATTCCGTCCAGCGGCTTCCCTTACTGGCTGTTCCAGGCCCTGGCGATCGAGAACGATGTGGTGATGGCCAACGACTTGGGTAACGCCGTGAAGTTTGACGACCCCAAGGTGATTGAAGCCCTGCAGTACTGGATTGACCTGACCAAGCAGGGCTCCCACCCCGCGGGCATCGTGGAATGGGGCACCACACCCAAAGACTTCTTTGAGAGGAAAGTTGCCATGATGTGGACCACCACCGGCAACCTGACCAATGTGCGCGCCAATGCCAAATTTGACTTTGGTGTGGCCATGCTGCCTGCGGGCAAACGCAAGGGCTCACCCACGGGCGGCGGCAACTTCTACATCTTCAAGAAAGCCTCGCCAGCCCAGCAGGAAGCGGCCTTCAAGTTCATCAAATGGATCACCCAGCCTGAACGCGCTGCCAAATGGAGCATGGAAACGGGGTATGTGGGAGTGTCTGAAGCGGCTTACAACACCGACACGCTGCGCAAATATGGCCGAGACTTCCCACCGGCTTTGGTGGCGCGTGACCAGCTTCCGTTTGCCATGGCCGAGTTTTCCACCCACGACAACCAGCGCGTGACCAAGGCACTGAACGATGGCCTGCAAGCCGCTTTGACAGGGTCCAAGTCGCCCACTCAAGCGATGCAGGATGCCCAGAAAGAGGCTGACCGGATTTTGAGAAGCTACAAATAGTATAGCTAACTATTGAATATTGGCAGGGACTTGCGGCCAATTTCTTTCTCACTTGATGCTTAACAAGTCTTCCCGCGGCTCCAGCGTGCAGGCCTGGCTGCTGTTGCTGCCTGCCTTCGTGCTGCTGGTGGCTTTCACGCACTACCCTGCGGTTGCCACCCTGATTGACAGCTTCTACTCCACGCCCAAGGGTTCCCGCCCAGGCGTGTGGGTGGGGCTGGAAAACTACCAGACCATGGTGGACGACCCGGTGTTCTGGAAGGCCGCGACGAACAATTTGTGGTTTGCCCTGGCCACCATTCCGTTCTCCATCGGTCTGGCCCTGGTCATGGCACTGTGGGTCAATGAGCGCATGGCCGGGCGTGGCTTTTTGCGCATGGCGTATTTCACGCCTACCGTGTTGCCCATGATTGCTGTGGCTAACATCTGGCTGTTTTTCTACACGCCCGCCTACGGCCTTCTGGAGCAGATCACCGGGTTGTTTGGCCTGCCATCCCACAACTGGCTGGGTGACCAAAGCACGGCGCTGGGGGCCGTGACGCTGGTGGCGGTGTGGAAGGAGTCCGGCTTCTTCATGATTTTTTACCTGGCCGCGCTGCAAAGCCTGAACCCCAGTTTGCGCGAAGCGGCGGCCATTGAGGGTGCGTCCCGCTGGTATTTCTTCTGGCGCGTGCAATGGCCATTGTTGATGCCCACCACCTTGTTTGTGATGATCAATGCGGTGATCAATGCGGTGCGCATGGTGGACCATATCGTGGTGCTGACCCGCGGCGGGCCCAACAACGCGTCCACCCTGCTGCTGTACCACTTGTACGAGGTGGGTTTCAAGTTCTGGGATACCGCCTATGCGGCCGCGATCACGGTGGTGTTGCTGGCAGTGCTGGCGACTGTGGCCTTGTTTCAGTTTTTCGTGATGGACCGCAAGGTGCATTACTGATGTAGACATGAGTCAACACGCCCAAGCCCAACCCACCCGACTGGTCTACAACGACCCCGGCTGGCTGGACACGCTGGCTGCGTGGGTGCTAGCGCTGCTGTGGATACTGCCACTGGTGTACGCGATGTGGACGGCGTTTCACCCATCCGAATATTCCACCCGATTCACCCTCTTGGCACCGCTCACGCTGGACAACTTTGTCCGGGCCTGGGGCGCAGCGCCCTTTGCCCGGTATTTTTTGAACACCACGATGCTGGTGGCGATGATCCTGGCCTGCCAACTGGTCCTGAGCACTTTGGCGGCGTATGCCTTTGCCCGATTTGAATTCGTTGGCAAAAACATCCTGTTTGCGCTGGTGTTGATGCAACTGATGATCATGCCGGACATCCTGCTGGTGGAGAACTACAAGACCATGGCGCGGCTCGGTCTGGTCGATACCCTGCTGGCTGTGGGACTGCCGTATTTTGCGTCTGCCTTTGCCATCTTCCTGCTGCGCCAGACTTTCATGGGCATTCCCAAAGAGCTGGATGAAGCGGCAAGGGTGGAGGGCGCCAGCGCCATGCAAATCCTGTGGCGCATTTATGTGCCGCTGGGCAAACCGGTGTACACGGCCTTTGCGCTGGTATCGGTGAGCTTTCACTGGAACAATTTTTTGTGGCCGGTCATCATCACCAACAGCGTGACGGCGCGACCTCTCACGGTAGGACTGCAGGTTTTTTCCAGCACGGATCAGGGCATTGACTGGTCCATCATCACCGCCGCCACCCTGATGACATCGGCCCCCCTATTGATTGCCTTCCTGCTGTTTCAGCGGCAGTTTGTGCAGAGCTTCATGCGGGCCGGGATCAAATAGATTGCGCTGAAGCAAAAACGGAAATTGAACACCATGAAACTCATCAGCTGGAATGTGCAATGGTTCTGCGGGCTGGACGACGTGGTCAGTGTTGAACGCATCGTGGCAGAGGCACGCGCCATGGCAGACTTTGATGTGCTGTGCCTGCAGGAGGTGGCCGTCAACTACCCACAGCTCACAGGCGACGCCGGCTTTGACCAGGTTGAACAGCTGGCCACATTGCTGCCCGGGTTCGAGATTTGCTTTGGCGCTGCGGTGGATGAACTGGGTCGCCACGGCCAGCGCCAGCGCTTTGGCAACCTGGTGGCCACCCGCCTGCCACTGTTGCAAACCCAAAGTTACCCGCTGCCTTACCCGCAGGACGGTGGGGTGCGGTCCATGCCGCGCATGTGCACCAGCGCCACCGTAGCGGCCTCTTTCGGCCCGGTACGGGTGATGACCACCCACCTGGAGTTTTATTCGCCGCGTCAGCGCATGGCTCAGGCGCAGGCGCTGACGGCAATTCACGCGCAGGCTTGTCTGCAGGCCGCTCATCCGCCTCTGGACGACGAGACGGGCGCACCGTTTCAAAACAAGGTTCATACCGCCAGAGCCATTTTGTGCGGCGACTTCAATCTGGAAACCACGGACGCCGAGTACGGCGTGATCCAGTCCCAGCCTGACGACGGGGTGACCCGACTCGCCGATGCCTGGCCGCTCCTGCATGGCAACACGCCCCACGCCCCCACATTTCGCCTGTTTGACCGGCGCTATGGCCCGGTGCCCATCAGTTGCGATTTCATGTTTGTCAGTGAGGACCTTCAGCCCCGGCTATCCCGCATGGTGGTCAACACCGAGACGCGCGCGTCCGACCATCAGCCGGTCTTGCTGGAATTGGGCTGACCTTAAGCAAGGCGCTTCTCCCCGCCGGCCCGAAAGTGCACAATTGCAGTGCGTATCACTTTCTGGAACTAAAACAATGAAACTCAAGACCCTCATCACCACCGTGTCCATGGCCGGCTTGCTGGCCGCCTCGGCGCATGCCCAGTTCATTGGCGGCTTGTCCGTCACGCCCCAATCTGCCAAGGTGGGGGAACCCGTCACTGTCACGGCAACCATTGATGTCACGGGCAACAACTACTGCGGTTACATCGTATTTTTTGGCGACGGCACCTCGGCAGAAGGCGTATCCGACGCAAAAACTCCCCCCCCGTACAACTTTGCACACACCTATGCCAAGCCAGGACAATACCAACTGAGCATGGGCGGTCGGCACGTACAGTCGCACCCGAATTGCACGGGTACCGACAAAATGGCCACGGTCACGATCACTGAAGTGCCAAAACCTGTCGTTGCAGCGCCAGCCCCGGCGCCGGCCCCCGTGGCCAAGCCTGCTCCGGTGACCGCTGCCAATGTGTGCCCGACCATCTGGAAAGTGGTCCCCAAGTCGTTCAATGCCAAAACGGGCGCATTCTCCTGTTCAGCCAAACCAGGGACACCGCTGCCCGCCGTGAAAGCGGAATGCGCTGGCGAATTGACTTACTTTGAGAATCTCAAAAAAGGCCAGTTCGGCTGCCGCAAGTAATCGTCAGCCCCTGGCCAGACCTGGCTAACGCGCTGTTTGCATCCGCAGACGGCGCGCCGCATCTTCGGCCCGCGCATCGTCGATTTCACGCATGACGCTGCCGACATCCGCCGGCGCAACGGGGCGCTTGAACCGGCCCGTCAGCGCAGTGTCCACATCCAGCACACCGCGCACGTACAAATCCCAGATTTTGGGGCCGTAGTCCGTCGTCAGCAAATCCGGTGCAAACTGCCCGAAGAAGTCGCGCAGATTGGCCACATCGCGCAGCAGCATGCGCTGCGCGTGATTGTTGCCCGCCGCGTCCACCGCTTGGGGCAAGTCAATGATCACCGGTCGCGCAATGCCTTGGTCATGCCCGAGCAGGATGTTGAACTCCGACAAATCGCCGTGCACCACCCCCGCGCTCAACATGCGCACCACTTCCGTCAGCAGTGTGGCATGGTGGGTGCGCGCCTGCTCGGGCGTGAACTGCACATCGTTCAGGCGGGGTGCCGCATCGCCGTGCTCGTCGGTCACCAGCTCCATCAACAGCACGCCCTCAAAAAAGTTGTAGGGCTTGGGCACGCGCACCCCGGCATCGGCCAGGCGGTACAAGGCGTCTACCTCGGCACTCTGCCAGGCGGCCTCTTGAGCCTGGCGACCAAATTTGGTGCCCTTGGCCATCGCGCGGGCCTGGCGTGAGTTTTTGACCTTGCGGTTTTCGGTGTAATCCACCGCCTGGCGAAAGCTGCGGTTGGTGGCTTCTTTATAGACCTTGGCGCAGCGGGTGTCATCGCCGCATCGCACCACAAAGACCATGGCTTCCTTGCCGCTCATGAGCTGACGCACCACAGTATCAATCAGGCCTTCTTCAACGAGTGCTTGCAGTCTTGCGGGTGGTTTCATGGGCGACATTGTGCACGGCACAATGGCATGAAAAAGGAAACCACATGAAACACCTTACCGTCCTCACGGGTGCGTCACGGGGCATGGGTCTGGCGATGGCACTGCAGTTGTGCACCTCGGACGCCCTGCTGCTGTGCATCTCGCGTGCCACCTCACCCCAATTGCAGGCCCTCGCGATGCAAAACGGCGCGACACTGGTTCAATGGTCGGCAGACTTGTCTGAGCCTGCGCCGGTGGCTGCGCAACTGCTCAGCTGGCTGAATTCACAGGACGTCACGCCTGTGGCCAGTGCGACACTGATCAACAATGCGGGCGTCGTTGGGCGCATCGGGCCCATTGACCCATTGGATGCAGCGGGCATTGCAAGCACCTTGCGGGTCGGCCTGGAAGCGCCTGCCGTTCTCACCGCCGCATTTTTAACTGCCACCCGTGAATGGACCCTGCCCCGTAAGGTCCTCAACATTTCTTCCGGATTGGGTCGCAACGCCATGGCTGGATCTGCCATCTATTGCGCCGCCAAGGCTGGCATGGACCATTTCAGCCGCTGCGTGGCCCTGGACGAGGCGGCGCGGGCCAACGGAGCGCGCATTGTGTCCATCGCACCCGGCGTGATCGACACCGACATGCAGGCTGACTTGCGCGCCGGAGACCCGGCCCAATTCCCCAGCCTTTCAAACTTCATCAAACTGAAGGAAACCGGTTCATTGACTTCCCCCACCGATGCCGCCGCCCGCCTGCTCGCCTACCTGGCACGACCCAACTTTGGCGATAAAACTATTGCAGACATACGGGACCCTGCGTGAGGAAGAACCTGCATCGCGCCAGCGCTCCCTGCCCTTGTGACAGTGGATTGCCCTATGGCGAATGCTGTGGCCTGCATCATTTAAGTTTTGAGCGGGGCAAGTGCCCCAGCGCCCCGACGCCCGAGGCGTTGATGCGCTCCCGCTACAGCGCTTATGTTTTAGGCCTGATTGACTATTTGCTTGCAACCTGGCATCCGTCCACCTCCCCTGGCGAGCTTGAACTGGCGCCGGTCAAATGGCTGGGGCTGGAAGTTCGCCACGCCGCCCTGTCGGGCGATGCCGGCGTGGTGGAGTTTGTGGCGCGCCTCAAAGACAGCGGGCGGGCCCAGCGTATGCACGAAATCAGCCGTTTCGTGCGCGAGGCGGGGCAGTGGTACTACATCGACGGGCAAGCTCCCGATGAGCTGAACCCTTAAGTCGGGGCATCAAACACCTCCCAAACATTTGGTGACAAATCCGCTGGCACAGTCTTTGCATTTCAACTTGGATACAAGAATGGATGCTCAAACATGGTGCAAACCGCGATCCCAGGTAGCGAGGCAAGTTCGGAAGCAGTCATGCCGGGTCTGGCGTCACAGGCGTGGATATCCAAGTACGCAAGGGCCTTGACCGTCCATGGCCGTGAGACAGGATCCCTGACAGGATTGACCTTTGCCGCCAAAGACAATATCGACACCGTGGGCCTGCCCACCACAGCCGCCTGCCCAGCCTTCAGCTACGAGCCCTCCCACCATGCCACCGTGGTGCAAAAGCTGCTCGATGCCGGTGCATCCTTGCTGGGGAAAACCAACCTGGACCAGTTTGCCTGTGGACTCAACGGCACGCGCTCCCCCTATGGCGCGGTGCCAAACTCCTTCAACCCGGCCTATGTGTCCGGGGGCTCCAGCGCAGGCTCTGCCTACGTGGTGGCGACGGGTCAGGCTGATTTTTCCCTGGGGACGGACACGGCAGGCTCGGGCCGGGTGCCTGCGGGCCTGAACAATATTGTTGGCATCAAACCCAGCAAGGGGCTGATCAGCACCCGCGGCGTGGTACCCGCGGCGCAAAGCGTGGACTGTGTGTCCATCTTCGCCCGAACAGTAGCTACGGCTGTGAAAGCACTGGAGGCCGCCTTGGGTTATGACCCGCTGGACCCTTTTTCGCGCGACCTGACGCTGGCCACAACACCGCTGCCAGCGGCATTCCGCTTTGGTGTGCCGGCTTCACTGCCGTTCTTTGGTGACGATCTGGCCAAGTCCTCATTTGAGGCGGCGATTCAACAACTACAGAGCCTGGGCGGCACCCCCGTCACGATCGACTACACCCCACTGGCCGGTGCAGCGGCCCTGCTGTACGAAAGCGCCTTGGTGGCGGAACGCTATGCCGCCGTGCGACCGTTTTTTGATGCCCACGCCGACCAGATCATTGAGCCTGTGCGAAGCATTCTGGCTGGCGGACGAGGTTACAGCGCCGCGGACTTGTATGAAGCCCAGGTCAAGCTGCACGCTTTCGGCCAGCAAGCCGCATCCATGTGGAAAGACATTGACGTATTGCTGGTACCTACCGCACCCACCCACTACACCTTGGCGCACATGCAGGCCGACCCCATTGCGCTCAACCGCAACCTGGGGGCCTATACCAACTTCGTCAATTTGCTGGACTACGCCGCCATCTCAGTGCCCAGTTCCATCCGGTCCGATGGTCTGCCCTTTGGCATCACGCTGATCGGGCCCTGCGGCAGCGACTGGCAACTGGCGGATCTGGGCCAGCGCTACCACCACGCCACGGGTCTGACCCAGGGTGCCACCGGAATGCCCCTGCCGGCACCTGTCCCCATTGCCGCCCTTGCGTCCCCCAAAACGGTGACCGTGGCCGTGGTGGGTGCGCATCTCTCAGGCATGCCATTGAATGGGCAATTGACGGAGCGCGGCGCCACATTGATCAAGCAGACCCAAACGGCACCCGACTACCGCTTTTATGCGCTCAAGGGCACGGCCCCCCCCAAGCCAGGTTTGTTGCGCATCGCGCCCGGAACGGGCGCTTCCATCGTGGTGGAGCTATGGCGAATGCCCATCGAACAGTACGGTTCGTTTGTGGCGTTGATTCCTGCGCCACTGGGCATTGGTAGCCTCGTGCTCGATGACGGCAGCCGCGTACAAGGGTTCCTGTGCGAGCCCCAGTCGCTGAATGACGCGACGGATATTTCGCATTTCGGTGGCTGGCGCGCCTACATCCAGTCCCTGAAGCCACTTTGATTCTTTCCATCCAGTTGTTCAATTTAAAGGAAACCCCATGACCACACGTCGCAAACTCGTCAAAAGCATGGCCTCGCTCGGGGCCCTGTCCATGCTCGGCACACCCACCGCGGTGCGCGCCCAGGCGGGCACCAAGATCCGGGTTGGCTACTGGCCGATTGCCGCCGGGCTGCCGTTCTACGCCGCCGTTGAACTGGGCTACTTCAAGGAAGCCGGGCTGAACGTGGAAGTTCTGAAATTCGCGGGGGCCCAGCAAATCATGGAGGGCATGCTCGCCGACCGCTGCGACGGCAGCGCCAACGGCACGGGTTCCGGCAACTTGGCCATTGGCGAGATCGCGTCGCCTGGCACGTTCAAGATTTTCTGTGCCAACCCCAGCAACGTGAAAAACGTCCTGGATGAAGTCATCGTGCCCATCGCGAGCACCGCCAAAATCATGGCCGACCTCAAAGGCAAACGCGTGGGCTCCGGCCCCGGCATTCAGAACGTCACACTGGCCAAAACCATCCTTGAGCGCGGGGGTGCCACGGGTGCGACGGTGGTGGAACTTCCCATTGGCCAGCACGTGGCGGCGCTGGCGGCCGGTCAGCTCGACGCCTGTTACACCCTGGAGCCCACGGGCACCATCGGTCGCCTAAATGGCACCACCAAAGTGCTGGAGGCTGGCGTGATTGCGCGCTACGTTTTGGGTGATGCCAATGCGCCCTGGTTCGGCGGCTCGGCCTCGCTCACATCTGCTTTCATCAAAAAGAATCCGGAAGACGCGAAAAAGTTCATCACCGCCTATGGCAAGGGCGTGACCTATGTGCGCACCAAATCAGCCGAAGCGCGCCAGTACCTCAAGGGGTACACCGCCATTGAAGGTGCGCTCACCAGCGAGGTGCCCCTGGCCGCCTACATGATGTACAACGAGTTCACCCCAGCCGACATCGCCCACTTCCAGAAGTTCTTTGACCTGTTCAGCGACAAAGGCATCTTCACGTCCCGCCTGATGGTCGACTCCATGATGTACAAGGGCTGATCCCAATGGATGCCAGCCCAACTGCAGTGGTTCCATCGGGTGCGCTTGCGACCCCCGGTAGCGACAAACCCTGGTCGCCGCCTGCATCACAAGACTCGGCTGCCGCAGTCCGCAAACAGGCCTCCTGGGACAAAGTCTTGCCTTTTATCGGGCCCGTTGTCCTGTTTATTCTGTGGGACATTTCCGTGCGGGCGGGCCTGATCAAGCCCATCCTTCTGCCGCCACCGGCCGATGCGCTGGGCGCCTTGCTCAAAGGGTTAGCGGGCGGGCCCTTGCTGAAAGACTTCATGGTGACAGTGTGGCGCACGGTACAGGCCTTTGTGATCGCCGCAGCGCTCGGCATGCCCCTGGGCGTATTGTTGGGCAGCAATGAAAAAGCCTATCGCAGCGTGGAGTTCCTGATTGACTTTTTCCGCTCCACTCCGTCGTCGGCACTGATCCCGCTTTTCCTGATGATCTTTGGGGTGTCCGATGTCAACAAGGTGGCCATTGCTGCCTTTGGCGCCTTCCTCATCGTGGTGTTCAACAGTGCTTATGGCGTCATCAATGCCCGCAAGCAACGCGTGATGGCGGCCAAGGTCATGGGGGCATCCAACTGGCAGGTATTCAAGGACGTGCTGATCTGGGAGAGCCTGCAACCCAGTTTTGTAGGCCTGCGCTCCGCCGTCTCCATGGCGCTGGTGATTGTGATCGTGGCCGAAATGTTCATCGGTGCCGACAGCGGCTTGGGCAACCGCATCATCAATTCCCAGCAAGTGATGAATGTGAAAGACATGTATGCGTCCATCCTGGCCGCTGGCGCTCTCGGCTATGCGCTCAACATCCTGTTTCTGCTTCTTGAACGCAAAATTGTCCATTGGAGTGGAAGATGACCGAAGTCCTCAACGCCCCCGTTTTTGCGGACGTTCCGGTGCCTGCTTTCAAGCCCGGCCCGGCCGGTACCCACATCACCATTCGTGGCTTGACCAAATATTTTGCGGGCTGGCCACTGTACGAGAACTTTGACCTGAACATCCCCAAGCACAAGATCGTCTCGGTCTTCGGGCCCAACGGGTGCGGCAAAAGCACCCTGATCAACATGATCGCCGGGCTGGTTCCCATCGACAGCGGCGAGATTTTGTTTGACGGCAAAAGCCTCAAGGACACCAAGATTGGTTACGTGTTCCAAAACTACCGCGAGGCCATGTTCCCCTGGATGCGCACGATTGACAACATTGCGTATCCGCTGAAGCTTGAAGGCAAGTCCAAGGCTGACGTTGACCGGCGCATGGCCGAGCTGGTGGCTTCGTTTGATGTGAAGTTCGATCTCAACCGCTACCCGTATGAATTGTCTGGCGGGCAGCAACAAACCGCCTCCATCATGCGGGCGCTGGCTCCCAACCCTGAGGTTCTTTTCCTGGACGAACCATTTTCTGCGCTTGATTTTGAGATGACGCTTTTCATTCGCGAAAAGCTGCAGGAGGTCTTCATGCAGACGGGCACCACCATGTTGCTGGTATCGCATGACCTGGAAGAAGCCGTCTACCTGGCCGACGAGGTGCTGTTGCTGACCAAGCGCCCCACCAAAGTCGCCGAGATCCTGCGCTACACGGACGCACGACCCCGCACACTGGCCACCCTTAGTGAACCCGGCTTCATCAGCATGAAAAAAGCTGAGCCTTGAAATCTTCCAGAGAGAGGTACGCCGATGACCGATGAGGATGTTTTGGCTTACGTGAAAGCCAGCGCAGCGCTGCAGGGCCTGCCACTGGACGAGGCCCGCGCCCAGGCCGTTGCCGTGCACCTGGCACGAACAGCCCATCTGGCGCAGCTGTTGAACGATGCACCCATGAGCCCGGAAGATGAGCTGGCGGAAATATACAAGCCAATGACCTTCAAGTCCCCGTCAAATATCAATAGTTAGCTATGACAAATGTAGCAAACAAGGATTCTGCTACCGCGAGCTTTGCGTTGGCCCGCGCCATCGCAGCGGGCGACTGCAGTGCCCGTGAGGTACTCGAATCACACATCACACGTATCGAAAGCACCGACGCACGGGTCAACGCCTTCACGGGTAAAAGTTATACGCGGGCCCGTCTTGAAGCCGACGCGGTGGATGCGCAGCGCGCTCGCGGCGAGACCCTGCCACCGCTGGCCGGCGTACCGTATGCGGTGAAGAATCTGTTTGACATTGCGGGCGAGGTGACCCTGGCAGGCTCCCAAATCAATCGCAGCCATTCCCCTGCCACGCAGGACGCGTTTCTGGTGACCCAGATGAAGTCGGCGGGCGCCGTGCTGGTGGGTTCACTCAACATGGATGAATATGCCTACGGCTTCACTACCGAGAACACCCACTACGGCCCTTGCCACAACCCGCACGATGTGACCCGTATCGCAGGGGGATCGTCAGGCGGTTCAGGCGCAGCCGTGGCCGCAGGTCAGGTGCCCATCACGCTGGGATCCGACACCAATGGATCGATTCGTGTGCCCTCGTCCCTGTGCGGTGTGTGGGGCTTGAAACCGACCTTTGGTCGACTCTCTCGGCGGGGCAGTTACCCCTTCGTGCACAGCATCGACCACCTGGGGCCATTGGCGGATTCCATTGAGAGCCTGGCGTTGGCCTATGACGCCTTGCAGGGGCCGGACCCGCTGGACCCCGGTTGCCACGCGTTTGCAGTGCAACCTGTGGCTAGTGACGTGGCGCAGGGCATCAAGGGGCTGCGGATTGGAATGCTCGGCGGGTATTTCCACGACAACGCCGCACCGCCGGCGCGAGAAGTCGCTGCGCTGGCAGCCAAAACGCTGGGCGCGACCGAGATCGTGGAATGGCCCGATGCGGTGCTGGGCCGCGCTGCCGCGTTCATTATTTCAGCCAGCGAGGGCGGCGGCCTGCACCTGGCCGACCTGCGCACGCGGGCACAGGATTTCGAGCCGCTGTCGGTGGATCGTTTTATTGCGGGCGCGCTTCAACCCGCGGCTTGGTACCTTCGCGCTCAACGCTTCCGCCGAATTTACCGGGACAAGGTCAACGGGCTGTTCCAGCACTGGGATGTATTGATTGCACCTGCGACCCCCGCGAGTGCCACGGTCATCGGCACGGAGTGGATTGACATCAATGGCACGCAGCAACCCTGCCGCCCGTCGATGGGTTTGTTGACCCAACCTGTTTCATTCGCCGGCTGCCCCGTGGTGGCAGCACCAATGTGGCCCTCCGGGACTGATGGCATGCCGATTGCCGTGCAAATCATTACCGCGCCCTGGCGGGAAGAATTGGCGTTTCGTGCGGCCCAGGTGCTCAGCACAGCGGGAGTCGCTCACTTGAAGGCGACCCAGCTATGACATTGGCCATCAATTTGCCGGAGGTTCACGCACAGGTGTGTGCTGCGTTTGCACGGTATGAGAAGGCACTTGTCAACAATGACGTGGCAGTGCTGGACGAGTTGTTTTGGGACAGCCCGCACACCTTGCGATACGGCGCGACTGAAAATCTGTATGGCTACTCAGCCATTCAGGATTTCCGTGCCGGGCGGCCCGCCTCTGGACTTCAACGCGACATATTGCGCACAGTAATAACAACCTATGGCGACGACTTTGCCACTGCCAATGTCGAGTTTCAGCGCGTGGGCAGCACCAAGACGGGCCGTCAAAGCCAGACCTGGATCCGCACTGACGACGGTTGGCGCGTGGTGGCCGCGCACGTGAGCCTGCTCTGAATTGGGGCATTCAAGCCAGGAATTCCGGGCACACTTTTTGCATTCAATCTTGTATTCAAGAAAGAACACTTAATTGAAACATGTTTTGCACTTTTTTGAAGCGTGATTGCCGACCTTCGATCCACCCCTTGATTACCTACTGGAGTAGCCACCATGAGTCTGAGCCATTTGAACCGTCGCGAATCCCTGAAGTCCCTGGCCGCCCTGGGCGCTGCCGGCACGCTGGGGGCCTGGAGTGACCTGGCCCTCGCCCAAAAACCCATGACCATTGGCGTTATCTATGTCGGCCCGCGTGACGACTATGGCTACAACCAGGCGCAGGCACAGGCCGCCGCTGAAATCAAGAAGATGCCCGGCATGAAGGTGGTCGAAGAAGAAAACGTGCCCGAGACCGCAGCGGTGCAGAAGACCATGACCGGCATGATTGCGCAGGATGGCGCATCCCTGCTGTTTCCTACCTCGTTTGGCTACTTTGACCCGCACATGCTGGCCGTGGCAGCCAAGTACCCCGATGCGCGCTTTGCGCATTGCGGCGGCATGTGGACCGAAGGCAAACACCCCAAGAACACGGCCAGTTACTTTGGCTACATTGACGAGTGCCAGTACCTCAACGGCGTGATTGCCGGGCACATGAGCAAGAGCGGCAAGATTGGCTTTGTGGCCGCCAAGCCCATTCCCCAAGTGCTGCGCAACATCAACGCCTATTTGATGGGCGCGCGATCGGTCAAACCAGGCATCACCTGCAATGTGATTTTCACGGGCGACTGGTCCATGGCGGTGAAAGAAGCCGAGGCCACCAACAGTCTGGCCGACCAGGGTTGCGATGTGTTCACCATGCACGTGGACGGTCCCAAGGTGATTGTGGAAACGGCTGCCAAACGCGGCAAGATGGTCTGTGGGTACCACGCGTCGCAAGCCAAGCTGGCACCCAATGCCTACCTGACCGGGGCCGAGTGGAACTGGCTCACCGCCTACAACACCTTCATCGATGCCGCCCGCACCGGCAAGCCGCACCCCAACTTCATCCGCGGTGGCCTGAAAGAGGGTTACGTCAAGATGTCGGCGTATGGCCCCATGGTGACCGACACTGCCAAGAAAAACGCCGACGACGTCAAGGCCAAGATGATCGCGGGAACGTTCGACATTTTCAAGGGTCCGCTCAAGGACAACAAGGGCAAAGAGGTCATTCCTGCGGGCAAGTCGCTCAAGCAAACCGACTTGACTTTGGAAGGCATGAACTACCTCGTGGAAGGCGTTGTCGGGTCCATTTGAATCGACCACCACGCCCATCTTTATGCGCAGCCTCTTGCCGGAAATTGCACTGCCGGTGTTCGCCATCTCGGCGGCACTGCTGGTCTTCGGTTTGCTGGTGGCCTTTGCCGGGGTCAGCCCCGTGGAGGTATGGTTGTTGTTGTTCAAAGGCGCTTTTGGCGATTGGTTCTCCTGGCAGAACACGCTTCAGCGCGCTGCGCCTCTGATGCTGACCGCCTTGTGTGTGGCCATACCAGCCCGTGCCGGCTTGGTCATCATTGGTGGTGAAGGCGCTCTGGTGCTGGGCGGGCTGGCCTGTGCCGCCTTGCCCTATCTGCTGCCACTACCTGCCAATGTCGTCGGCAGCGTCCTGATTTGTCTGGCGGGCGCGATGGCAGGGGCGTTGTGGGTGGCGCTGGCCGGCTGGCTGCGGCAATACCGGGGCATTAATGAGACCATCAGCAGCCTGCTGCTGGCCTACATTGCGATTGGCGTGTTCAAGCACCTGGTGGAGGGCGTGTTGCGAGACCCGTCCAGCCTGAACAAACCCTCGACCTTTGCGTTGCCCGAGGGCATGCGCATTGGCGGCATTGCAGGCTCTGACGTGCATTGGGGTTTTGTTTTGGGCCTGCTGGCCTGCCTGGGTCTGGGTCTGTGGATGCGCTGGACCGCCTCTGGGTTTTCCGTTCGCGTGGTGGGCGGCAATCCGCGCACCGCACAACTGGTGGGGCTGCCCGCCTCCCAACTCATTTTGCTGGCCTGTGCCATTGGCGGTGCCTGCGCCGGACTGGCGGGGGCGGTCGAAGTGGCGGCAGTGCACACCAGCGCCAATGCCTCGTTGATTGCGGCCTACGGCTATGCCGGCATCCTCGTGTCTTTCATTGCCCGTCATCACCCGATCGCAATCATTCCCGTGGCCATTTTGTTTGGCGGCTTTGGCGCTGCGGGCAGTTTGTTGCAGCGGCGTCTGGGTTTGCCGGATGCATCGGTGCTGGTGCTGCAAGGCATCGCTTTTGTGTTCATTCTGGCCAGCGAGGCCTTGCGTGATGTGGACTGGAAAGCCGTGGCTGCCCGAATGGGTCGCTTTGGGCCTTCGGAGCCCTCGCCTGTGCCCCCTACCGGAACAACACCATGACCGCAGACCAGTGGATCGCATTGGTAGCGGGTATTGTGGGAGGCGCCTTGCGGGTGGGTGTGCCCTTTCTGTTCGTAAGCCTGGGCGAGTGTTTGACGGAAAAATCAGGCCGCATCAACCTGGGACTGGAAGGCGTCCTCGTGCTGTCAGCCATGTCGGCCTTCGGCGGGGCCTACCTGACGGGCTCGCCCTGGCTGGGCGTTTTGGCGGGCGCAGTGGCCGGCGGCCTGTTGGCGTCGCTTCACGGCATGTTGTGCTCGCTGCCCCGGGTGAATGACGTGGCCACAGGTATTGCGTTGATGCTGCTGGGCACGGGTCTGGCCTTCTATTTTGGCAAGCCACTCATCCAGCCGCAGGCGCCACAGATCCCCCCGATCGAGTTGGGCCTGTGGAGCAACTCCTCTGCCGTGCGCGCGGCGCTGCAGGTGAATGCCTTGCTGCCGGTCGGCTTGCTGATCGCAGTCTTCTTGTGGTGGGGCTTCAAACGCACACGCTACGGACTGCTGATTCGCATGGCCGGTGATTCGGCCAACGCGGCGCGCGCGCTGGGCTACTCCGTGGGCGGCATCCGGCTTTTGGCCACCACCGCGGGGGGCATGATTGCCGGACTGGGGGGTGCCTCGCTCACCCTGTTTTACCCCGGCAGCTGGAACGAGGGCATATCCAGTGGTCAGGGCCTGATTGCGGTGGCCTTGGTGATCTTTGCGCGCTGGAGCCCCTTGCGCTGCATTGGCGCAGCGGCACTCTTTGGTGGCGCAGGGGCAATCGGCCCGGCGTTGCAGTCAGTGGGCATCAGCTGGGGCTACCACCTGTTCAATACCGTGCCCTATGTGCTGACCTTGCTGATTCTGGTGCTGACCTGCAAACCGGGGAACGTCGCCCAAGGCAGCCCGGGTGAGTTGTCGTCAACGCGCTAATGTCATCTGGAAATGGAGCTGTCAATGAGTGGATTGGGTGGATTGAACAAATCGGTGCACGGCGTGGTGATGGGTCTCGTGCAATTGCAGCTGCCCGTGGTGAAAACTCCGTTGGATCTGGCGATGCAGACCCAGCGCATTTGCGACATGGTGGCCAAGGCCAGACGCAACCAGGGCACCATGGACCTGGTGGTGTTTCCCGAGTACTCACTGCATGGATTGTCCATGGACACCAACCCCGCCATCATGTGCACGCTGGATGGTCCGGAAGTTGAGGCCTTCAAGCAGGCCTGCATGGACAACCACATCTGGGGTTGCTTCTCGATCATGGAAACCAACCCCGGCGGTAACCCCTACAACAGCGGCCTGATCATTGACGACACCGGCGCCATCAAACTCTATTACCGCAAGCTTCACCCCTGGGTCCCGGTGGAGCCCTGGGAGCCCGGCAACCTGGGTGTACCCGTGTGTGAAGGACCCAATGGCAGCCGCCTTTCGCTCATCATCTGCCATGACGGCATGTTCCCCGAGATGGCCCGCGAAGCGGCGTACAAGGGCGCAGAAATCATCATCCGCACGGCAGGGTACACCGCCCCCATCCGTCACGCCTGGCAGATCACCAACCAGGCCAATGCCTTCAGCAATCTGGCCTACACCGCCAACGTCTGCCTATGTGGCAGTGACGGCACCTTTGACTCCATGGGTGAGGGCATGTTCTGCAATTTTGACGGCACGGTGATGGTGCAGGGCGGTGGTCGGCCCGACGAGATCATCACGGCTGAATTGCGGCCTGACCTGGTGCGCGAAGCCCGCTATGGCTCGGTGT
>CAVVSV010000003.1:0-18798 GCA_963750805.1 uncultured beta proteobacterium | reverse complement strand
TGGCAGCTCCAGCACCCGCTGAAACGGGCTTCTTTGGCTGGATCAAAAATCTGTTTGGTGCACCAACCGCCCCAGCGCCTGCACCTGTTGCCAAACCGGTGTCAGACATCAAACCCACCGACAAAACCGATGACCGGGGTCCGCGTGACGGAGCCCGTCGCGATGGCGCACGGCCGGATGGCCAGCGCAGCGAAGGAAATCGTGGCGAGGGCCGCAACGGCAATCGCGGAGGCCGTGGTGGCCGCGGCGGTCGTGGCGAACGCCAGGGCCAGGGCCAACAACGTGAACGTTTCGATGCTGAAGGCCGCCCCATGGCCCCTGAGGTAACTGTGGGCCAGGAAGTGCCCCGCGAACCCAGACCGGACCGTGGCCCGCGCAATGCCCTACAAGGTGAGCGCACGGAACGTGGTGATCGCCCAGAACGTCAGGAACGCGGTGGACGTGGCCGTGGTGGCGCTGACCGTGCTGACCTGCCCCAGGGTGAAGCCCGTGCCGACGTCCGCGGCGAGGCGCGGCCAGAAGGTCGCGGCGAACAACCGCAAGAAAACCGTGAACCTCGGGGCGAAGGCCGGGGTCGGGGTGGCAATCGGGGCGAGCCTCGTGGTGATTCCCGTGGGGAAGGACGCCCGGAGCGTACCGAGCGTCCTGCTCGACCCAATGATGGCGCACCCGGTGCAGCCCCCGTCGAGATGGCGCAAAGCCTGGTCGATGGTGCAGTAGCTGAAGGCAATGCAGCACCGGCAGGAGAAGCCGGTGACCAGGGTCAAGGCCGTGGCCCACGCTCCCGTGATCGATATGGTCGCGAACGCGCACCGCGCGGTGAGCGCGCTGAACGTGGCGAGCGTAACGACCAGCGTCCAGAGCGCGCATCGCGTGATCAGCAACAGCCGCTGGATGGCTTTGCGACTGAAGGTTCCGCGTCGAATGACCGCCAGGCCCCGGTGGAGCGGCCTCAGCGCGCCAGCTATTTCGCAGCCCAAGAGCCTGTGTCCCCAGCGCCGGTTGTGGCCAACGCGGAAACTGCCGCCGCCACACCTGAGGCTTCTGCGTCAACGCCTGTGACGGCTCAAGCCCCTGCGGCCGCAATGCCTGTGCCCGCCGTTGCCGTTGCCACTCCCCCGCAAGCGCCAGCAGCAAAGCCTGCGCCTGTAGTCGCCTCAGCGCCAGTGGCTGCGTCGCAAGGCCTGCCCAAGGTGCAGAGTTTCGACCTGCCGATTGATGCCTTGAATCATGTGGCGACCAGCTCAGGTCTGTCATGGGTCAATTCGGATCCTGCCAAAATCGCAGCGGTTCAAGCAGCCATCGCCGCCGAGGTCAAGCCTGTCCGGGTTCCGCGTGACCGCCCGGCACCTGTGCAGATTGATACAACCCCGCTGGTGCTGGTGGAGACCAAGCGAGATTTGCGAAACATGACATTGCCGTTCGAGCAAACCCAGGCACCGTAAGGTTGACTGACCAAAAAAAGGGGCACTTCACGTGCCCCTTTTTTTCGCCTTTACCAGCGACAGTTCTTGCGCATCCTGCCGCCTAAAAGATATCCACGGCCCCGACCTTGGTCACGTCACCAAAGAAGCCCCGGCGCACCAGGTCGAGATGGCTCGCGGCCTTGTTGCCACCATTCTTGCGAGCAAATTCCACGGCTCGTTCGGTTTTTTCCAGCGCGGTGCTAGGTGAATCATCGGCCATCACGCTGGTAAAACCGCAACTCACGGTCACACGACCCACCTGGGGGAAATTGAATTTTTCGACATTCGCGCGGAAACGGTCAAAGGCGGACAACACGACGTCCTCCAGAGGGCAATGCATGAGCACACCGAAATGCTCGCCGCCAAAGCGGTAAATCTGGTCATAAGTGCGAAAGGTGTTGTTCATGATGCGAGCCACCAGCAAGAGCACTTCTTCGGCGATCAGGTGGCCATGCTTGTCGTTGAGCAATCCGAAGTTATCTACGACCGCGGAGCCCAGCCAGTAATTGGCCGGAACCCGGTGGCGCCGCTCGGCGGTCGGGTCAGCCACCACAGCTCCGAGCTTGTTTTCGCCAGTGACACCATCCAGGGCTTCCAGCACCGCACTGTAAAACGCGTCATCTAGGGATTTGCGGTTCAGCAACCCGGTCAAGGCATCTCGGTCACTGTATTCCAGCAGCCGGTACATATTGCGGTAAATGCGGCGCAGCTGGTCAATCGTCTGGCGCGCTTCACGTGTGAGTACCGCTTCCGAGTGCACTTCGATCACGCCCTCGTCGTCCTTGCGGGAGTCTGCAAACAGCGGGAAATAAGTGATTCGTGGGCCAGCCTCCCCGGCCCAGGCAATTTCAAGTTCGGTCTGGCTCTGCAAGCAATTCAGTCGGTCTTTGGCGTCCTCCAGCCGGGGCAGATTGGCAAAATCCATTCGCAACTTGTCAGCGACTTTGCCACCGCCACGCGCGTCCAGACGCATCAACTCAAACCAGCGTTTCTCGCCTTCTTCGCGAATCACCCGGGCCACCACAATGCGCTGGATCGGCAGCAGGTCAATGAGCGCCTTGGAAAGCGTCATCTCCAGCAGATCACGCTCGCGGTGGTCGGTCAGCTTCAGAATGTGTTCGATCAATGTGGTCATCGAATAATCATAGCCCCGAAAAAAGCCTCCGTCAGTTTTTTGTCATGCTCGCTTCGCGCCAGGGCTCGCTGCTTTTCACCGCATTTCGATACGCCAGAGTGGCCGCAACGGTGTCATCCCGTTGTTCTGCCAACGCAGCCAATGCCGACCAGGCGCGCTGCTCAAGGGCGCTGTCGCGAAGATTTGGCAATGACTGCTTGAGAAGCTGTTGCGCCTTGCCCCACAGCTGCAAATGCATGCAGGTCATGCCGGCCAGGTATTGCAGGGCGGCATCGCCCGGGCTGCGCAATTGGGCCGTTTCAATGCGCGTAAGCCAAGCGGCATCGGGTGCACCATCGGCCACTGCAAAACCCTGTTCCAGCGCCAAAATCAGATTGACGCGTTGGGCCTCGGTCAAGCCACCGGTCGCACCGGGTGTCTGCACCATGCGCTCCCAGACGGGCAACAACCACAGCCGCGATACATCCACAGCCCCCCCCAGACCCAACAGGCGCTGGGCGGCCGTGGTGGCAATATCAGGGCTGGCACGCTCTACACCATCAAGCTCCAGCCATGCCTTTTGCAATTGCGCCGGGTCGTGGGTACTCCCCAGCAATTCAAGGGCCAAACCACGCACAATGCTTTGGCCAGCAGCCACTGAAAAGGCCTTGTGCTTGGCCAGCAGACGAGCCGTATCCAGGGCCACCAGGGTCTTGCGCGCCAGTCGTGAAGCTTTCAAACGCAAACGCAACGCCACAGTTCGCCGCGCGGCCCCTTGGGGCATTTCGTCCAGCCAGCGCAACGCGCCATTGGCGTCACGGTCATCCAGGGCCCAGCGCGCGGCGCGCAATTGAACGCCATCACGGGTTTCCTGGGCATCGCGCCGTGCCGATTGTTCCAGCGCCTGTTGAAAATGCGCATCCCGGGCTTCGCGATTTTGCAGGGCATGGGCACTCTCAGCGGCCAGCAGGTGCGACAGGGCCCGAAGGCGCGAACCATAACTGAGTTTGTCACCGCCGCGGTCCAGCGCTGACTCCTGAACCAGCACCATTTCCGCGGCCTTGCGCGAACGGATGAAGCGCCCTGCGATCAGGTGAGACAGGGCATCAAGTAGCGCCACATGCATAGCCCGCTCCTTGTGCTGCAGGCGCCAGCGTCGGGCTTCCGCGGGAATGGCAAACAGGGCCGCCAAAGCCCGCAAGGCCACATGCAAAATAACAAACAGGGCGACCAGCACCAGCAAGACCAGGTTGAGCGACAGGTCTACCCGGTAAGGCGGCCAATACAGCGTGATGGTGCCCTGGCTGTTGCCAGCCAGCAGCGCCACCGCCACGGCTATGGCAAACAGGGTGAGGATGGAGAGGGCTATGCGCATGGGAATTGAAAAAGCAGGCTACGCATGTCAATGACTTATGAGGCGGCAAGCGCGCGTTCAGCGCCCCGCGGCCGCTGTCGCCAGCGCGGCCAGCGTCTCATCAACCCGGGGGAGTTCCAGTGTTTTCATTTGCACTTGAACTTGTTGCAGCAATGTGGCTGCATTTTGTGTCTTGCGCGATGTCATGTCGAAGTATTTCTTGAGCGCGCCAGCCGCCGCGCTTATGTCCGAGCGAGACGAGTCCAACTGACGTGCCAGCAACCCCAAACGCGCATTGAGTAGCTTGAGCTTGAAATTTTCCCGCACAAAAAAGGACTGCTCAGGTGACAGCAGTGCAGCGTCCGGCTGCTCTATGCGGCTGACCCGCATCAGGCTGCGCGCTTCATTCATCACCACCTGCAACGATCGCTGCCACCAGGTGGGCAAACTCTCGGTGCCCTGGCGCTGCAGCGAGCCCATGACGCTGACGGTCGCCACCGCATTGGCAACCGGAATTTCATCGGCCAGGCGCACCAGTTCGTCCATCTTGACCAGCAGGGCCGGTGTATCCGACAGGGCCGTGGCCTTGATGCGTCCCACGTCTTTGGCAATCGCCCTGAGCAGGGGCGCAAGGCGGGGTTGCGCCGCACGTTGGACGCGCAGTTCAGCTGATTTCAGCGCTGCCAGCAAAGGCTCGGCACTGCCCGTCAATTGCGCCTGTTGCTGGGCCAGCCGAATGGCCGATTCAATGTCCACCACCAGGTTTTCATCGCGCGAGCGGGACAGGCTCTGCATCAGCTCTTCCAGTTGGGTGCGCTGCAGGGCGACCTCACTGAACTTGGCATCGGAAACGGCCAGTTTGGCGGCGGTTTCGCGCGCCAGCTCAGACGCCGACTTGGCCAATGCACGGGCTTCGACGGCCATGGCACCTGAATCCGCGCTTTGGCGCGCCAGTTGCTCCTGAATATTGGCGAGTTTTTGCCACAAGAGCCCACTGGTTGCGAGGGCGGCGAGGATCAGGGCAGCCAGCATCAATACGATGGCACGCGGTACAGGCACTGCCGGTGGCGTCGTGGCCATGGGCTTGGCGCCGGATTCGACGGGCGTATTTTCCGCGCGATCTGGCTCCAGCGTGTCTGTGGATGGGGGCGAGGGACTCATTGCAGGGATTCTATCGACGCGACCACACTGGCAAGCGCGGGGCGTGACTCACAAACAACACCAAATCCCGCCTGCCGGGCGGTAGCGGCAATACGGGCATGGGTGGCGACAGCACGCGCCATGGCCCATGTCTGATGAGGCATCACGCGCCTCAAATTGGCCACCGCCTCACTGCTGCTGAAGAGCCAGACTGAGCCATCCTCACCCGCCGCCATCGCCTGCGTGATTTGTGCCGGGCTGAACTCCGGGACGCAGCGCAAGTAGGCCACCACAAAATCCACTTCGCCTGCGTTGCCCATCACCTGACTGGCGAACCAGTCACGGCCTGCGCCGGGGTTGAGAGCGACGCCGTGCGTTCTGTCTTTCGTTGGACCCGACCGCATGGCGTCCGCACCACGCACAATCAAAACTCGCCGCCCTTTCGTTACCTGGCTGTGAACCACAGACCACAATGCTTCAGAGTCAAACTGGCCCGCGTCATGGGAGGGAGAGTCAATCAAGCCAGCGTCAACACCTGCTTCCAGCAGCGCCTGGCGGGTTCCGGGGCCCGTCGCCCATGCTCTATTTTTAATAGCTGAATAATTAAGATGGACGGGGACTCCAGCCGGTTTTGATGCAAAGAAATGGGCAACAGCATTGCCACTGACAAACATCAAGGCGTGGTATGCGTCAAGCCGCGTCCACGCCGCCATCAAGGCGGCTTGGTCTGGCGCAGGGGCAATGTCGATCAAAGGCAGCCTCCAGGGAACAAACCCAGCCTTGCTCAAACCATCGACCCAGGCCGATGCGTCACCAGCCGGGCGGGTGACCACCACTTGCATAGACGATCAGGCCATGCGCAGGCTTTTGGCACCTGCGGCAATCAACAGGGTGGCCACCTGCTCACCCAAGGCTGCTGCCTGAACGAGGTCAGTCACAGGGCTTGCCGCACGGGCTCTGACCAATGGCACGGGCGGCGCTGAGCCCTCCAAACCCTCGGGCTCACCCCAGGCGGCGTTGATTTCCAGCACGTCACCCGACCAGGTGGCAAAGGCAGCCAAAGGCATGGAGCAACTGCCTCCCATGCTGCGGCTGACAGCCCGCTCGGCCGTCACGGCCAGCCAGGTGGGCAGGTGGACCAGCGGTGCGAGGGCGGCCTCCAATTCCCGACGATCAGCGCGAATTTCAATGCCCAAGGCTCCCTGGCCGGCGGCAGGCAACATCACCGAAGGCTCAAACACGGTCGCAATTCGCTGCCCCAGGCCCAATCGCTTGAGCCCGGCAGCGGCCAGCACGATGGCGGCGTAATGGTCTTCGTCGAGTTTGCGCAGGCGCGTGTCCAGATTGCCACGCAAAGGCTCAATTTTCAGATCAGGTCGCAGCGCACGCAGCAGCACGGTGCGGCGCAAGCTGGAGGTGCCGACCACCGCACCCTGGGGCAAATCGTCCAGTGACACATACCGGTTGGACACCAGCGCGTCGCGCGGATCTTCGCGCTCCATGACGCAGGCCAGGCTGAAGCCTTCTGGCAGATCCATGGGAACATCCTTGAGGGAATGAACCGCCAAATCGGCACGGCCCTCTTCCAGCGCTACTTCGAGTTCCTTGACGAACAGACCTTTCCCTCCCACCTTGCTCAACGAGCGATCCAGAATTTGGTCACCCCGCGTGGTCATGCCCAGCAACACGACATGGTGGCCACCCGCCTTCAATAAGGCTTGCACATGCTCGGCTTGCCATATGGCCAGGCGGCTTTCACGTGTTGCAATGGTCAGGGTCAAACCCGTTGGGACAGGCGTTGCAGTCAACAGCATAGGTTGGAAATGTGGAAAGGGGTGTTGGGAGGGCTTCAGCTGGAGGCTTCCAAGTCATTGGTAACCCACTGGTAATTTGCCTGCGAGATTGCCCAATTTTTTGGTCGTACGGAATGCTAGCATGGTCCTTGCTTGCCCCATTTGCGTGCCCGGCGCTCCGTCAGGGCCCATCGCCAGAGAAAACCATGACCAAAACCAGTTCCAGTGAATCCCCAAAAGCGCCTGCCGCCACAGCCAAACCATCGGCAACGACTGAACGCCCCTTGGCCAAAATGAAATCCAATGAACGTCCTCTGGTGGAGGACATCCGGCTGCTGGGCCGCATGCTGGGCGACGTGATCCGGGAACAGGAAGGCCAGGCAGCGTTCGACCTCATCGAGCAGATCCGCAAGCTCTCGGTGGCGTTTCGTCGCGATGCTGACACCGAAGCCGACAAGGCGCTCAAAAAGCTGCTCAAGGGCCTGAGCGGCGACCTGGCTGTGAGCGTGATCCGTGCGTTCACCTACTTCAGCCACCTGGCCAATTTGGCCGAAGACCGCCACCACATCCGCCGCCGAGCCATTCATGAGCGCGCCGGGGATACGCAAGAAGGCAGCGTGGACGTGGCGCTGTCGCGCCTGCGCTGGGCGGGCATCTCGCACAAAACCATCTCCAACACGCTGGCCGGAAGTTATGTCGCCCCCGTGCTGACGGCCCACCCGACCGAAGTACAGCGCAAGAGCATTCTGGATGCCGAGCGTGACATTGCCCGCCTGCTGGCCGACCGCGACGAGATCCATGCCCGCAGCCTGGCGGGCAACACCGCCAAGGACGCGCTGGCCCCCAAAGAGCTGGCCGCCAATGAAGCCCAGATGCGTGCGCGCGTGATGCAGCTGTGGCAGACCCGCCTGTTGCGTTTTACCAAGCTCACTGTGGCCGACGAGATTGAAAACGCGCTGAGTTACTACGAGTCCACCTTCTTACGCGAAATTCCCAAGCTGTACGCCGAGCTGGAAGCGCATCTGGGCAGCTACCCTGTGCACAGCTTTCTGCGCATGGGCCAGTGGATTGGTGGCGACCGGGACGGCAACCCCAATGTGTCGGCGCAAACGCTGGACTACGCGCTGCGCCGCCAGGCGGAAGTGGCCTTGCGCCACTACCTGACCGAGGTTCACTTTTTGGGTGCAGAGCTGTCGATTTCTGCGATGCTGGTGAATTGCTCGCCCGAGATGCAAGCGCTGGCCAATCTGTCACCCGACGGCAATGCTCACCGGCAGGACGAACCCTATCGCCGTGCGCTCACCGGCATGTACGCCCGCCTCGCTGCCACCCTGAAAGAGCTGACAGGTGGTGACGCTGCGCGCCATGCCGTCAAACCACAAAACCCCTACATCAAGGCGGAAGACTTTTGCGCGGACCTGCGCACGCTGGAGGCTTCTCTGCACAGCCACCACGGTGCCGCCCTCGCCGCCCAGCGCCTGCACCCGCTGATTCGCGCGGTGGAAGTGTTTGGCTTCCATTTGGCCACGGTGGACTTGCGCCAGAGTTCTGACAAACATGAGGAAGTAGTGGCAGAACTGCTGGCCGTGTCACGCCTGGAGCCTGCCTATTCAAAGCTAGACGAACCGGCCAAACGAGCCTTGCTGCTCAAGCTGCTGAACGACGCCCGCCCCTTGCGCGTGATGGGCCACAGTTACTCGGACCATGCCCGGGACGAAATCGCCATTTTCGAGAAAGCCAAGCTGATGCTGGTTCGTTATGGCCGCCAGGCTATTCGCCACTACATCATCAGCCACACCGAAGCGGTCAGCGACCTGCTGGAAGTTTTGCTGCTTCAAAAAGAAGTGGGCTTGATGCAGGGCCTGCTGGATTCCAACGCGGCCAACGATTTGATCGTGGTACCGCTGTTTGAAACCATTGAAGACCTGCGCAATGCCGCGCCCATCATGCGTGAGTTTTATGCCCTGCCTGGCATGGCCAAAATGATCCAGCGCAGTGGAGCCGAGCAGGACATCATGCTGGGCTACTCCGACAGCAACAAGGACGGCGGCATCTTCACCAGCAACTGGGAGCTGTACCGCTCCGAGATCGCGCTGGTGGATCTGTTTGACGAACTCGCCAATTCCCATAACATCACCCTTCGCATGTTCCATGGCCGGGGCGGCACGGTGGGGCGTGGGGGTGGCCCCAGCTACCAGGCCATCCTGGCGCAACCCCCTGGCACGGTGCGCGGGCAGATTCGCCTGACCGAACAGGGCGAGGTGATCGGCTCCAAATACGCCAACCCCGAAATTGGCCGGCGCAACCTGGAAACCCTGGTCGCCGCCACGCTGGAAGCCACGCTCTTACAGCCCACCAAACCCGCCACCAAGGACTTCCTGCTGGCTGCTGACACGCTCTCGGGCATGAGCATGGCCGCCTACCGCGCGCTGGTGTACGAGACCCCCGGCTTCACCGAATATTTCTTTGACTCCACGCCCATCCGTGAAATCGCCCAGCTCAACATTGGCTCGCGCCCGGCGTCGCGCAAGGCCAACCAGAAGATCGAAGACCTGCGCGCGATTCCCTGGGGCTTCAGCTGGGGCCAGTGCCGCTTGACGCTGCCGGGCTGGTATGGTTTCGGGTCCGCCGTTGAAACCTTCCTGGGCGGTGCCAAAGAAGCCAAGGACAACCTGGCCCTGCTGCAAAAAATGTACCGCCAGTGGCCCTTCTTCAAGACCCTGCTCTCCAACATGGACATGGTGATGGCCAAGAGCGACCTGGCGCTGGCCTCACGGTATGCAGAATTGGTAAACGATGCGCGCCTGCGCAAACGCATCTTTCCCATCATCGAAGCCGAGTGGCACCGCACCGCCCATGCGCTGGCGCAAATCACCGGTGACAAGCATCGCCTGGCCAACAACGCCGCCCTGCAACGCTCCATCAAGCACCGCTTTCCTTACATTGACCCGTTGCACCATTTGCAGGTGGAATTGGTGCGACGGTACCGCGCGGGACAGGCAGACGAGCGCGTGCAACGCGGCATTCATATTTCGATTAACGGGATTGCGGCGGGGTTGCGCAATACGGGTTGAACACGCAGGCTAAAACGAATACGGCCCGCCCTTTTTAAGGGCGCGTTTGTAAGCAGGCCGTGCATGAATCCGCTTCAGGTAAGCCATTAAATGGGGACGTGATTCGTCCAAACCTGCGCGCGACTGGGCTGCCTCCACCGGAAAGCTCAACTGGATATCGGCCCCCGAGAAATCCTTGCCGGCAAACCAGGTGGTCTTGCCCAATTCACCCTCCATGTAATCGAGGTGGGTCGTGAGCTGAGGGCCAATGAAAGCCCCCTTGACCTTGCCTGAAATCGCCTTGGCAATCGGCTTGATGAAGAAAGGCATGGGTGCCTTTTCGACCTCATCAAATATCAGCTTCATGAGCAGTGGCGGCATGGCGGACCCTTCGGCGTAGTGCAGCCAGTAGGTGTAGCGCAGGCGCTCTGGCGTGCCAACGGCGGGCTTGAGTTTGTCCGCGCCATAGGTGTCGATCAGGTACTCCATGATCGCTCCGGATTCGGCTACGGTGATGGTCTCACCACTTGCATCATCGGTAATGACCGGTGATTTGCCCAGCGGATGAACGGCGCGCAAGTCGGGCGGGGCCAGCATGGTTTTGGCGTCGCGGGTGTAGTGCTTGATGTCATAGGGCACGCCCAGTTCCTCCAGCAGCCAGAGCACGCGCTGCGAGCGGGAGTTGTTGAGGTGGTGAACGATGATCATGGAATGTCCTTTGGAATTTTGGATACCTAAACGGCAATGGCCTCGCGCACCGCGGCGACCTGGCGGCGCGACACAAACAGCAACTCGGGGATACCGTCCAGCCGCACCGCCCATCCCTCCCCTTCTTCCGGGTCATGGTGTTTGACCAGAGCCCGCACGGCGCGCCGCGCAATCAGGGCGTTGCGGTGGATGCGCATGAATTGCGCCTTGAATTTGTCTTCCAGTTCGCTCAACGAACCGTCCAGAATGTAGCTCTTGTCCTTGGTGCGAACCGTGATGTATTTGAGCTCGGCTTTGAGGTAAAGCACATCGACCAGCGGAATGCGCAACAGATTCCCCCGGTCCTGAATAATCAGTACCTCTTCAGGAAAATCGGTCTCAAGTCCCCGTCGTACGGGAATAGTTCGCTCTACTTTTTGTAGCGCTGTCTGCAAACGCTCCAGCCGCACCGGTTTGGTCAGGTAGTCCACCGCCTCCAGCTCGAAGGCCTGCAGCGCATGCTCGGCGTGGGCCGTGATGAACACAATGGCCGGTGGTTCGGGCAAAGTGCGAATGGTTGCGGCCAGCGCCAAACCATCTGCGCCCGGCATGTGAATGTCCAGAAGCACCACATCAAACCGCTGGCGTCGCAGCCATTCCATGGCCTGGGGGGCATTACCCGCTTCACCTTCCAGCTGAATGGCAGGCGATTTGCAGTCGCCCAACAGGGTACGCAGGCGGGACCGCGCCAAGGCTTCGTCGTCAACGATCAGCACCTTCATCGTCATACCGGCACCTCGATTCGCACCTGATAAACGCCGTCCTTGAGACCACTTTTGAACTGGCCTTGCACGTCGTGCAACAGGTTCAGACGCTCGCGCACATTGTTCAGAGCAACGCCGTGCCCAGCTTCACCCTCTCCGGCAGGCACGGTGTTGGTCACCTTGATCACCACCTTGTTGCCGCTGCGTCGGGTCGAAATTTTGACGCTGGCCCCGGTGGCGCTGGGCTCTACACCGTGGCACACCGCGTTTTCCACCAGAGGTTGCAAAAGCAATGGTGGCAAACGCGCGGTACTGGCTGATTCATCCAGCGCCCATTCCACCTGCAAGCGCTCACCAAAGCGCACCTGCTCGATCGCCAGATAGGCCTGGGCCAGAGCAATCTCTTGTGCCAGCGAGACGGATTCCCCTTGGTCCACAAGGGCCTGCCGAAACAGGTCACTCAGGTCTTCCAGCAGAGCCTCGGCCTTGGCAGGCTCCGCCCGCACCAGGGCAATGGCACTGTTCAGCGTATTGAACAAAAAATGCGGACGAATGCGCGACTGCAATTCCGCCAGGCGTGCCGTGGTGGCCGCCGGGGTGGTGCCCCGGGCGCGCAATACCAGCGCCATGACCAGCAGCGCCGCCAGCATGGCCCCCGAACAGGCAGAGGCCAGCCAGGGCATGGGATCGGCCAATCCGACCAGCGCCAGCACGCCGCAGCCATACAAACCCGCCAGTGCCCCCATGGCCACACCAGCCGCAAACTGGGCGTTGGCCGGCAAACGGGCCAACAAGGTTTTGAGGCTGCAGGTCACAATCAACCAGGCCAGCGTGGCAGGCAAGGCACCCCCGGTCAACAGGGACAAACGGGTCAACCAGTCCACCGCGTTGACCGCACCAAACATGGCTCCAATTGCCACCACGGCCTCCACAAACAACACCGCGCGCAACACCACGCCCACATGGCAGGCATCAAAAACCAGCGCCCGTGGGGGCTCTGCCTCCGACGCCGGGGGCGCGGGGTCATGGAAGGCCGATAAAATTTGGGTGTCTTTCATTGAAAATTGGAAGCTGCAAATGCAGTTTGGCCGATTATTGATGATCCGCCTCATACCAGCACCAAACCCACACCCTCTCCCCATGACAAAAAACCAGTTCGACAAAAAATCCGAGGCGTGGTCCGCGCTGTTCTCCGAGCCCATGAGCGATCTGGTCAAGCGCTACACCTCCAGCGTGTTTTTTGACAAGCGCCTGTGGCAGGCCGACATCACCGGCTCGCTGGCCCATGCCGGCATGCTGGCTGCGCAAAAGATCATCAGCGCCGACGACCACGCCGCCATCCAGAAAGGCATGGCGCAAATCGTTGCCGAGATTGAATCCGGCAACTTCGAATGGAAACTGGACCTGGAGGACGTGCACCTCAACATTGAAGCGCGCCTGACCGAAATGATCGGCATTGCCGGCAAGCGCCTGCACACCGGGCGCAGCCGCAACGACCAAGTCGCCACCGATGTGCGTCTGTGGTTGCGTACCGAAATTGATTTGATTGGCGCCCTGCTGCTTGATTTGCAAAAAGCGCTGGTCGAAGTGGCTGAGAAAAATATCGACGTCATCCTGCCCGGCTTCACCCACTTGCAGGTGGCCCAACCCGTGAGCTTTGGCCACCACATGCTGGCCTATGTGGAGATGTTCAAGCGCGATGCCGAACGCATGCTGGATGTGCGCAGCCGTGTGAACTTCCTGCCGCTGGGTGCCGCCGCTCTGGCGGGCACCAGCTACCCGCTGGACCGTGAGCTCGTCGCCAAAACATTGGGCATGGTCGATGCCCAGGGTCACCCCCAGGTCTGCCAGAACAGCCTGGACGCCGTGAGTGACCGCGACTTCGCCATCGAATTCACCGCCGCCGCCTCTTTGGCCATGGTGCACATCAGCCGTTTGAGCGAAGAGTTGATTTTGTGGATGAGCCAGAGCTTTGGTTTCATCCAGATTGCGGACCGCTTCACCACCGGCAGTTCCATCATGCCGCAGAAGAAAAACCCCGACGTGCCCGAGCTGGCGCGCGGCAAAACCGGTCGCGTGGTGGGCCACCTGATGGGCCTGATCACACTCATGAAAGGTCAGCCCCTGGCTTACAACAAGGACAACCAGGAAGACAAGGAGCCGCTGTTTGACACCGTGGACACACTCAAGGACACGCTGCGCATCTTTGCCGAAATGGTGGGCGGCCAAGTCAATGCCGCGACGGGTTTGAAGGAAGGCGGCATCACCGTGAAGCCTGAAGCCATGGAGCGCGCCGCCCTCAAAGGCTACGCCACCGCCACCGACTTGGCCGACTATCTGGTCAAGAAAGGCCTGCCGTTTCGTGACGCGCATGAAACGGTGGCCCATGCCGTCAAGGCCGCCATCTCGCACCAGGTGGATTTGTCAGAGTTGCCACTGGCGGTGTTGCAGGAATTCAACCCGTCGATTGAAAAAGATGTTTATGAATGCTTGAGCCTGCGTGGGTCATTGAATGCGCGGGACATTCTGGGCGGTACGGCACCCAAGCAGGTGCGGCTGCAGATTGAGCGGCACAAGGCCCGTTTGGGCAAAGACTGAGTGATCTGAAAACAGAAGGGCTGTGCACCATGGTGATCACCAAAATCATTGAACCGGCCCGGGAAATTGATGTCATCCATCACACGGATGTGTTGGTCGTCGGCTCCGGGCCCGGCGGTTTGGCGGCCGCTCTGGCTGCCGCCCGTGCCGGAGTCAACGTCACGCTGGTGGAACGCTTTGGCTGTTTCGGTGGCAACCTGACCGTCGTCGGCGTGGAGGGGTTGGCCTGGTATCGGCACGAACACACGGTGGAAGCCAATGGCATTGGCCGCGAGTATGAGGAGCGCGCCAAAGCCATGGGTGCTGCCGTGCCAGAAGCGCAAAGCCTCTCGTACGAAATTGACTCCGAGGGATTCAAACGCGTAGCAGACGTGCTGGTTCAAGAAGCCGGCATCCACCCCATGCTGCACCGCCTGTTCGTGGCCCCGCTGATGGAGGGCGACACAATCACCGGCATCGTTGTCGAGTCCAAAGCGGGCCGCGAGGCCATCCTGGCGAAACGCGTGATTGACGCCACAGGCGACGCCGATATCGCCCACCGGGCTGGTGCCTTGACTGTGAAGACACCCGTGGAGCACATGCAGGCGGCCTCCGTCATGTTTCACCTGGCCGGGGTGGACAAAAAGGCGTTTCTGGCCGGTGTGCGGGCCGACCCTCAAACCTACAAGGACTGGTCAACGGGCGAATGGAACATCGAAACCTCGGGCAAGGAGGACGCATTGTTTTCGCCATTCCTGACCAAGCCCTTTGCCCAGGCGATTCGCGATGGGGTGATCCCCGCTCACCTGAACACCATTGCGGGAACCTGGGGCGCCGTGCATGACACTGGAGAGCTCACTTACATGAACCTGGTGCACCTGGCGGGTTGCGACGGCACCGACCCGGACAGCCTGACCCGTTTCGAGATCGAAGGCCGCCATCAGGCCATGCTGGCCATTGACGCCTTGCGGCGCTACACGCCGGGTTGCGCCGGTGCACGCCTGCGTAACTTTGGCATGACCATCGGCATTCGCGATACGCGCAAGATTGATGCGGTCTATAACCTGACCGAATCCGATGTGCGGCACGAAGCGCGTTTTGAGGATTCGGTGGGCATTTACCCGGAGTTCATTGATGGCTATGGCGTGCTCATCTTGCCCACCACCGGGCGCTACATGCATGTGCCCTACCGCGCCATGTTGCCCCAGGGTGTCAACAACCTGCTGGTCACGGGTCGTGCCATTGGCGGAGACCGCATTGCTCACGCCGCCACCCGAAATATGGCCTGCTGCGCCGTCACCGGACAAGGCGCAGGCGTTGCGGCCGCGTTATCAGTCCAACACGGCACGACATTGGACAAGGTCAACATGAGCCAATTGCAGGCAGAGCTGGGACGCCAAGGGGTGCGGTACCAATAGCGGAAACAGGTACGCACGCTTCTTGCGTCCTTGGCGGTATGCTTGTTGAACCTCCCGTTCAGGCGAGCATTCCACAAGGAGCACCATGAACATCCTGATTTTGGGCAGTGGCGTCATTGGCACCACCACGGCGTATTACCTGGCCAAGGCCGGGCACCAGGTCACGGTGGTGGACCGGCAACCCGGGCCTGCACTGGAAACCAGTTTTGCCAACGCGGGCGAGGTGTCGCCGGGTTACTCGTCACCCTGGGCCGGACCGGGTGTGCCGGTCAAGGCCATCCAGTGGATGTTGATGCACCACAGCCCTCTGGTGATTTGGCCCATGCTGGACATGGCCATGTGGCGTTGGGGCGCGCAGATGCTGCGCAACTGCACCGAGGCGCGCTATGCCATTAACAAGGGCCGCATGGTGCGCCTGGCCGAATACAGCCGTGATTGCCTGGTCGCCCTGCGCGCAGAGACCGGCATCCAGTACGACGACCGCGCACAAGGCACTGTGCAGCTGTTCCGCACCCAGAAGCAGCTCGATGGCATTGGCAAGGACGTTGACATCCTCAAGCAGTACAAGGTGCCGTTTGAGGTGTTGGACCGCGAAGGCTATTGCAAGTACGAACCTGCCCTGAGTCTGGTGAAAGAAAAATTTGTCGGCGCACTGCGCCTGCCGGGCGACGAAACCGGGGACTGCTTCAAGTTCACCAACACGATGGCCGCCATGGCCCAAGCGGCCGGCGTAACGTTTCGGTTTGATACGGCCATTGAAGGCCTCAACCAGTCCGGCGACAAGATCACCGGAGTGCGAACGATGCAGGGCAACCGGCCCGGCGTTCTGGCCGCTGATGCCTACCTAGTGGCACTGGGCAGCTATTCGCCGCAGCTGGTCAAGCCGCTGGGCATTGACTTGCCGGTGTACCCGGTCAAAGGCTATTCCATCACCGTGCCGATTGCCGATGCCCAATACGCCCCTGAATCCACCCTGATGGACGAGACCCACAAGGTTGCCGTCACGCGCTTGGGAGACCGCATCCGCGTGGGCGGCACGGCCGAGTTGGCCGGGTTCAGCCTGGCCCTGCGCGAAGCCCGCCGCGAAACGTTGAACCATGTCGTCACCGACCTGTTCCCGAAGGGTGGCGACGTCAGCCAAGCCGAGTTCTGGTGCGGTCTGCGCCCCATGACGCCCGATGGCACGCCCATCCTGGGGGGCACGCATTTGCCCAACCTGTTTCTCGCCACCGGCCACGGCACCCTGGGCTGGACCATGGCGGCCGGCACAGGCCGGGTGATGGCCGACGTGATCTCAGGGCGCAAGCCTGACATCAGCATGGATGGGCTGACGGTGGCACGGTACGCGCCGGGGCGTTTTTACGATTGATGTAGCTGGATCAAACCGTTCAAATTTCAGTCAGATGAATCACGACAGCCGCTCTGAATACGAACGCCGTATGCACCGGGTGCTCGCCTACATTGACGCGCACCTGGATGAGCCGCTCACCCTCGCCACGTTGGCAGATGTCGCCCACTTTTCTGCGTTCCACTTTCACCGTCTTTTTTCCGCCTGGATGGGGGAAACCTTTGGCGACTACCTGCGGCGTCGGCGGGTCGAGGTAGCAGCAATGCGACTTGCTGCACAGCCACGAACAAAAATTCTGACTATGGCCCTGTCGGTAGGTTTTGGTTCGGCAGAAGCATTTACCCGTGCCTTCAAAACCCGTTTTGGTTGCTCACCCACCCTGTGGCGCGAACAACAGTCCCGGGAGCGCATCGCAAAAAGAAATTCGGGTCAGACGAAGAGCAAGTTGGGTCAGGTATTCCACACGCCGTTCAAGGAACATGGCCTCTCCCAAAACTTGAATACGGAGATCACCATGAACGTCACCATCATTGACCGCCAGCCCGCAACGATTGCCTACTTGCGCCACCTGGGCCCCTACGGAGAGCCCATCGCACGGTTCTGGCAGAAAACCTATGTCCCCTGGGCGATCATGAACAAGCTGGGTCCTGATCATGCGCGCTACGGGGTCAGCCTTGACGACCCTGGCATTACCGCGCCCGAACAATGCAGGTATGACGCTTGTGCCGAGGTACCACCGGATTTCCTGGCCACAGGTGGTGCGCTCAAGGCAACCATTCCCGGCGGCAAGTACGCGGTGTTGCAGTTCAAAGGTTCAGTCGGGCAGATCGGTGAGGCCTGGGCGGCACTCCTTCGCGACTGGCTGCCTTCCAGCGGCCTGCAACTGGATGCACGCCCCTGCTTCGAGTATTACCCCAAGGGCGCTGGCCATGATGCGACGACCGGGGCGTTTGAATGCGAGATCTGCATCCCCGTGGTGCCGCTTTGACAACGCTTCTAATTTGATAGCTAACTATTGATAGCTGGCGGGGACTTCAAGGCGATTTCATCGATACCAAAAAATCTTTTGAATGATGCTAATATTGATGCAAATACTCATCAATTTTGAATCGGAAACCACTATGAGAACCACAGTCACCATTGACGACGCGTTGTATGAAAAGGCCATGGAATTCGCCGATCCCGAGTTGGACAAAGCAGACATCTTTCGTGAGGCCATGAAAACATTTGTGCGGGTTCAGGCCGCCAAACGCCTGTCTGCCTTGGGCGGAACCATGCCGTCCATGCAGGACATTCCCCGCCGTGGCACAGAAGCAATCGCAGTCGATCGTGACGCATGAGCGTGTTGATCGACACCTCGGTCTGGTCTGACCATTTCCGCCGACGCAATGCCATTTTGGTGGAACTGATCGAGCTTGACCAAGCCCTCACCCACCCCATGGTGGTTGCCGAGCTGGCCTGCGGCACGCCGCCCGAGCCACGTGCAAAAACCTTGGGCAACCTCGATTTATTGCAGGCAGCCAATCAAGCCAGCGTGAGTGAGGTCCGGGCGTTTATCGAACGGGAAAAGCTGTTTGGCTCGGGGTGCGGGTTGGTTGACTTGACCTTGCTAGCGTCCACCCTGATCACGCCCGGCGCGCTACTGTGGACACTGGACAAACGGCTCACAGGGCTGGCGGTCCGCTTTGGGGCGGCATTCATCCTGCCAGTTCACTGAGCGGCTCATTGAAGTGGCGGTTTTGCGGGGTTTGACATCCAGAGCGGTAACTGGATCAGGCCGACGGCGCACTCAGCGCTGCGGCGTCCAGAGAAACTGGCGGCCCTAGGCCGTCGTGGGGGACAGCCGCGGAGCTGAGTGCGCCGTCGGCCTGATCCCTTCCCGAACGCCAAAGCCAAGCCACTCCCAAATCAATAGCAAACTATTGATATCCGACGGGGACTTCAAGCACTTTTTTCTAAAGATATATGGTAACAAGGCGTTTTTAAGCCTCGGTTAAGCTAGGCGGCCCACCATCCACGTCTAGCTGAAAAACCCACCCCATGCGCCTGCTCTTGGTCGAAGACGACTTGATGATCGGAGAAAC
>CAVVSV010000002.1:0-13351 GCA_963750805.1 uncultured beta proteobacterium | reverse complement strand
TACGCTGTTTGGAAGAAAATGTCGGGCCGGCAGGACGATGGATTCACTACGGCGTCACCAGCTACGACGTTATTGACACCGCTCTTGCGATGATGTTGCGGGACTCTTGCGACGTCCTCATTTCTTCGGCGACTGAATTGAGAAAGGTCATCAACGATCTTGCCGAAAAGCATATTAATACACCAGAAATTGGACGGACACACGGCATCCACGCCGAGCCAATCACCTTCGGATTCAAGGCGGCTAACTGGCTTGCCGAGCTAGATCGAAACATCGGTCGACTACGAACCTGCCGCGCCGAACTCAGATACGGAAAGATCAGCGGCGCGGTCGGAATTCACGCGGTCGTCGACCCTCCCATGGAGAAGTCCGTGCTTGCTAAGCTCGACCTTGAGCCAGAACCAGCCTCGACCCAGATTATCAACCGAGACAAGCACGCCAACTTCCTCAATACCCTCGCTCTCATGGGTGCTGGACTAGAGCGAATTGCTACTGAGCTGCGAAATTTGCAGAGAACGGAGATTCTCGAAGTCCAGGAAGCCTTTGCCGCTGGCCAAACAGGCAGCAGCGCGATGCCCCACAAGCGAAATCCATGGAACAGCGAGACTGTTTGTGGCCTCGCCCGCTTGCTTCGCGGAAATGCCCACGCCATGCTCGAGAGCGTCGCGACTTGGCACGAGCGAGACCTTACTAACTCTTCACTAGAGCGCATCATTTTCCCCGATTCTTGCCACCTCGCCGACTTCATGCTCAACCGCATGACACGAATCTTGAGCGGATTGGTCGTCTTCCCCGAGACGATGAGCGCCAACCTGCGTAAGATGGGAGACCTCGTCTTTAGCGAGCACCTTATGGTTACCCTTGTAGGAAAAGGTCTCAGCCGAGCCGCCGCTTATAAAGTCGCTCAGCGCAATGCAGCAAAGGCGTGGGAGGGGCACGATTTCAAGTGGTGATGGAACTGGCCCCCGAGTTCCTGCAAAGCCCGGAGTCCCTGCGCAATCTGTTGTTCATCACCCCCGCGGGTGGCCGCATTCCGCTCGCAAGCTTTGCCCGGCTGGAGTTGACCAACACGCCTTTATCCGTCAACCACCAGAGCGGTACACCGGCCTCGACCATCAGCTTCAACCTGCCCGTGGGCGTGTCCTTGTCGGAAGCCACCGCAGCCATTCAGAACGCGGTCGCCGAGCTGGGCGTACCGGTGTCCGTACGCGGCAGTTTTGCGGGCACGGCCAACGCCTTTGCGAAGTCACTGGACACCCAGCCCCTGCTGATCCTGGCAGCGCTGGTCACCATTTACCTGGTACTGGGCATACTGTACGAAAGCCTGATCCATCCCATCACCATTTTGAGCACACTGCCCTCGGCCGGCGTAGGGGCGCTGCTGGCCCTGATGCTGTTCAACACCGAGCTGTCGCTGATTGCCTTCATTGGCGTGATCCTGCTGATTGGCATCGTCAAGAAAAACGCCATCATGATGATTGACTTCGCGATTGAGCGGCAGCGGCACGGGCACTTGAGCGCGTCACAGGCCATTTTCAAAGCCTGCCAGTTGCGGTTTCGCCCGATCCTGATGACCACGGTGTCTGCCATTTTTGGCGCGATACCGTTGGCCATTCCTACTCTGCTGGGCAGTGGCGAAGGGGCCGAACTGCGCCAGCCACTGGGCATTGCGGTGGTGGGGGGACTGATCCTGAGCCAACTGCTCACGCTGTACACCACGCCCGTCGTGTTTGTGCTGATGGACCGCCTGCGCACGTCCACCGCGCGCCTCTTTGCACGCAAAGCGGTTGCCATTTACTCTCCACTTGCTCCGGTGAACCCATGAAGAACATTGCCACGCCGCCAGTCAGTCCATCGGTCACGCGCCCCATCACGCTACCCACCCTGTTGTTGCTCAGCGCCCTGCTCACGGCCTGCGCGACGCCACCGCCCACTCAAAAGCTGGCCATGGACATGCCCGCCGCGTTCAAGGAGACCTCGCTCTGGAAAGTCGCCCGGGCCGACTCCGCAGCCATGCCTGACGACTGGTGGCGACTTTTCGATGATCCTGTCCTCAATGAACTGCAGAGCCAGCTTGTCGTGGGCAATGAAAACCTCAAAGCCAGCGCCGCGCAGATCCAGGTGGCGCGCGCCGCATTGGGCAGCAGCCAGGCGGGTTTATCGCCCACCTTGGGGGTTAGCGCAGGTGGCACGCGCAGCGCCACTTCGGGCAACGTGCCAGCCGCCACCGCCTACTCGCTCGGCGCCAATGCCAGTTGGGAACTTGACTTGTGGGGGCGCATTGCAGGCACGGTGAACAGCGCACAGGCCAAAGTTCAGGCCAGCGAAGCCGACCTGGCGGCCGCACGTTTGTCAGTTCAGGCCACCTTGGCGCAGACCTATTTTTCACTGCGAGCCGCAGAGTTGCAGTCAGCGTTGTTGGCGCGGTCCGTGGCGGCCTACCAGCGTTCGCTGGAGCTGACCCAAAACCGATATACCGCCGGCGTGGCTTCCGCGGCCGATGTGGCACAGGCGCAGACCCAGCTCAAGTCCACACAGGCCAGCCAGGTGGAAGCCAACAGCAGCCGTACCCAGCTGGAAAACGCGCTGGCGACGCTGGTGGGCCAACCAGCCAGCCGATTCACCCTGGCGCGCGCCAATGCTTTGCCAAATGCCCTGCCATCGCCTCCCGATATTCCCGTGCTGGTGCCCGCCAGCTTGATGGAACGCCGCCCCGACATCGCGGCGGCTGGCGCCCGTGTCGCTGCTGCCAACGCCCAGATCGGTGTCGTCAATGCCGCGTTTTTTCCGGCGCTGACTCTGTCTGCCGGTGCGGGTTACCGCGGCGCTGAACTGGCAGAACTCATCAGCGCCCCCAACCTGTTCTGGTCGATAGGCCCGGCGCTGGCACTCTCTCTGTTTGACGGCGGTGCACGTCAGTCCGCCAAGGACTCAGCCCAAGCCAGTGCGGACCAAGCCACCGCCACGTACCGCCAGACCGTGCTGACGGCCTTGCAGGAGGTGGAAGACAACCTGGTCATCGCCAGCAGTCTTCAGCAGGAATTTTCCTTGCAGAGTGACGCACTGAAAGCCGCAGAGCGTTCATTGGAGATCGCCAACAACCAGTACAAGTCCGGCACCGTCAGCTACCTCAATGTAGTGACCGCGCAGGCCACGGCTCTGTCGGCAGAACGCACGCTGCTGGACCTGCGCAATCGCCTTCTGGCGGCAACAACCCAGCTACTGAAGAACCTGGGCGGCCGGTGGGATGCGGCAAAATCCTGAGCCTGCCTTCCTCACCACCTCCATCAACGATTGTCGCCATGACTGACTTCCATCCCAGCCCCCGCTACCCCGACCCGTGCATCGTCTCGGTCGACCCTTCATTCGACAAGTACCGCATTGGCCTGGCCAAGGTAGAGCGGCTGGCCACGGGCATGCGCTGGTCGGAGGGGCCGGTGTGGCTGGGCGATACGCGCTCACTGGTGTGGAGCGATGTGCCCGGCAACTGCATGTGGCGCTGGGATGAGGAAACCGGTGCCACCTCGGTGTTTCGCAAGCCCTCCAACAATGGCAATGGCAACACCCGTGACCGCCAGGGCCGCATCGTCACTTGCGAGCACCTGACACGTCGCGTGACGCGCACGGAGCCCGACGGAACCATCACCATACTGGCCGATTCGTTTGAAGGCAAGCCCCTGAATTCGCCGAATGACATCGTGGTGAAGTCGGATGGTTCAGTCTGGTTCACCGACCCCTTCTTTGGCATTTTGGGCTTTTATGAAGGCCTGAAAGCCGAGCCCGAGTTGCCCTTCAATGTCTACCGCATCGACACTGACGGCAGCATCACTGTGGCGGCTGAAGGCATCAACCAGCCCAATGGCCTGGCCTTTTCGCCGGACGAGTCCATCCTCTACATCGTTGAGTCGCGTTCCAGCCCACGCAAAATCCTGGCCTATGACGTCCTGGAGTGTCGAATACTTGCCAACCGCCGTGTGTTCATTGATGCCGGGCGTGGCACGCCCGACGGGTTTCGGGTGGACGTGGATGGCAACCTGTGGTGCGGCTGGGGCATGGGCGAAGCCGGGCTGGACGGTGTACACGTCTTCAACCCGCAAGGCAAGCTGTTTGGCCGCATCGATTTGCCCGAGCGCTGCGCCAACCTGTGCTTTGGTGGCGTGCACCGCAATCGCCTCTTCATGGCGGCCAGCACCTCGCTGTATTCGCTCTACGTGAACACGCAGGGCGTGGGGTACATCTAAAGGTTCATCACCTTTTGCTACTGATTATGGAGCAAACTATCAATGTTTGACGGTGACTTCAGGCCTATTCAACCTACAATTAGTCGTTCAATGACGACAAAAACTGCTTGAGTTCCGGTGTCTGCGGGCTGCCAAAAATGTCAGCCGGTGGGCCCATCTCATGCACGCGGCCCTGGTGCATGAAGATCACGCGATTGCTGACCTTGCGGGCAAAACTCATCTCGTGGGTCACCATCAGCAGCGTCATGCCCTCTTGCGCCAGGCTCTCCACCACGCGCAGCACTTCACCCACCAGCTCCGGGTCAAGTGCCGAAGTGATCTCATCGCACAGCAACACGGCCGGTTCCATGGCGAGCGCGCGGGCGATGGCCACACGCTGTTGTTGGCCACCTGAGAGCTGGTCGGCGTAGGCGTCAAATTTTTCGGCAAGACCCACGCGGGCCAGCAATTTTTTGGCTTGCTCGACGGCAGCGGGGCCCTCTTTCTTCTTGACCAGGCTGGGCGCCAGCATCACGTTTTTGCCAACGGTCAAATGCGGAAACAGGTTGAAGCTTTGAAAGATCATGCCCACGTGCTGACGCAATTCGCGCATGGCAGCCGCATTGCCATGAAGAAGCGGTTTGCCATCCACCGTGAGGCTGCCACTCTGGAACACTTCCAGCCCATTGATACAACGCAGAAGCGTGCTTTTGCCCGAGCCGCTCTTTCCGATGATCGCGATGACTTCACCGGGCGTCACTTGAAGGTCAATGCCCTTGAGCACCACATTGGCGCCATACGACTTGCGCAGCGCCTTGATGTCGACAATGGAAGCGGCAGTTTTAGCGGACGACATTGAGTTTTCTCTCCAGGAATTTGGCGTATCGGCTCACAGGGAAGCACAGCGCAAAGTAAAACAGCGCCACAAAACTGAACACCAAAAACGGGTTGAGCGTGGCATTGGCAATGGTCTTGCCTACCTTGGTGAGTTCCATAAAGCCAATCACCGACGCCAGCGCCGTGCCCTTGATCACCTGCACCAGAAAGCCCACAGTCGGCGGGATGGCGATTTTCACCGCTTGCGGCAGGATGATGTAGCGCAGCTGCTCTCCAAAATTCAACGCCAGGCTTTGCGACGCCTCCCACTGACCCCTCGGAATGGCCGCCACGCAGCCGCGCCAGATCTCGGTCAAAAAAGCGCTGGTGTACAGCGTGAGGCCCACGGCAGCGGCCACCCAAGGCGAGGTATTGATACCAAACAGACCCAGGCCGTAGTACGCGAGGAACAATTGCACCAGCAAGGGCACGCCCTGAAACAGCTGCACGTAGCCGCCCACCGTGATTTCAGCCCATGGCTTTTTGGTCAGGCGCACCATCAACAGCAACAGGCCCACCAGACCGCCGCCAACGAATGCGATCAGCGACAGCGCTACTGTCCAGCGCCCTGCCAGCAAAAGGTTCCGCGCTATGTCCCACAAAGTGAATTCAACCACGGGCTACCTTCCCCAAATCAATTTCGCGCCCAGCCAATTCAACATGTGACGCAACGCAATCGACAGCACCAGGTAGATCACCCCAATGATGATGAAGGCCTCAAACGCCCGGAAATTGCGGCTTTGAATCAGGTCGGCGGCATAGCTCAACTCCTGCGTGGAGATTTGACCGCACACCGATGAGCCCAGCATCACGATGATGATCTGACTCACCATGCCTGGCCACACCTTTTTCAGCGCTGGGGGCAACACCACACGCGTGAAAATCTGCCACTGGTTCAGCGCCAGACTGGACGCCGCTTCGATCTGCCCTTTGGGCGTTGCCTCAAGCCCGGCCCGAATGATCTCGGTGGCATAGGCCCCCAGGTTCACCACCATGGCGATGATCGATGCGCTCTCTGCCGACAACTTGAAGCCTGCCGCGGGCAAGCCAAAGAAGATGAAAAACAACTGCACGATAAAGGGCGTGTTGCGAATCAGCTCCACATAGGCATCCACCACGGCCTTGAGCCAGGCCGGTGCCTGCGTGTCTCCAAACCCCCTGCCCCGCACCCAGGCGCAAGCAATGCCCAGCAGCGTACCAATGATCACCGCCACCGCCGTGAGCGACAAAGTCCACGCAACGCCTTTAAGCAGCAGCGGCCACTCTGCCAGCACTGCCAGGAAGTCAAGCTGAATTCGCATATCGTCTCACTTGAACTGTGAATGAACGGAGTTTTTCAGGAACACCGTGGAACTGGCTCTGCCAGGCCACTGGTGTTGCCCCCTGCAAGGGGGGAGGCGGCTACACGCAGTGAGCAAGCAACGGGGGTGTTCACAAAGGCAGGTCGCCAGCTGTGCGGCCCAGCCATTTTTTGGCCATGGCATCCATGTCACCTGACTTCTTGGCGTCCATGATGATCTCGTTAACCTTCTGGCGAAGCTTGTCTTCACCCTTGGCCACCCCAATGAAGTTGGGGCTGTCTTTGAGCAGCAATTTGTACTCGGTGCTGACCTGAGGGAATTTGGCGATCATGTTTCCGGCCACCGACGCGCCGAGGGCCACAAATTGCACCTGTCCCGAGGTGTAGGCGGCAATGGTGGCGTTGTTGTCTTCAAAGCGCTTGGTATCGGTGGTGGTCGGCGCGACCTTGCCCAGTTCCTGGTCTTCCATAGCACCACGGGTCACGCCAACCGATTTGCCGGCCAGATCAGCGAAGCTTTTGACTGACATGGCCTTGGGGCCAAACACGGCCTGGTAGAAAGGCGAATAGGCGGCGGTGAAGTCAATCACCTTTTCGCGTTCGGCGTTTTTACCCAGGGTCGAGATCACCAGGTCCGCCTTTTTGGTCTGCAGGGCGGGGATGCGGTTGGCGCTGTTCACCACCACCAGTTCCACCTCGACACCCAGCTTTTTGCCGATGTAGTTGGCCCATTCAATGTCCAGGCCAATCGGCTTGAGGTCGGTGCCCACATAGCCGTAGGGTGCTGAATCGGTGGGAATGGCCACCTTGAGCATTTTGGATTTGAGGATGTCGTCCAGCGCGGTTTGTGCAGACGCACCAGATGCAGACACAAGTGCGGCGGCGCACAGGCTGGCGGATAGCAAGGGTTTGATCATTTGGGACAAATTCACGGGGGTCTCCTGATGGGTTGAGTTGGAACGAAACCAGCCAGCAAGTCCCGTGCCAATCAAATACCTCCCCATCAAAATTAGGGAGTCAAAATGCCCCGAAGTCCCCGTCCTGCATCAATAGTCAGCTATTATTTTTGAACGGATTTGGCGACGCTGACACATGCGGCTGAGGCCCGCCCCCATACAGCCAGGGCATGTCCAGCAGGTTTTCGCCCAGCAGTTTCATGGACAGATTACGCCCTGCTGCAACGAATCCCCTGGCATGAAAAATCTGCCCATTTCGAATGGCGCGCGCCTGCACCCTGGAATTGCGTCGCCAACGGGTTTGGGCATAAACCTGAAGATGAGCAGCCACATCAACCGCTTTACCACCACGCAGACTGCTGGCCAGGAGCGAGGGCAGCAGAGCGTTTTGCTCCTTGCTCCCCGTTTGCCCCGCCCGCTGCGCGGTCTCCTCCTTGACCTGCGCAAAACGCTCCACCACCCTCGCGTCTAGACTGCTAGCTAAAGCCGACGCATCTTCAATCGCCATGCCCGCACCTTGCGCCAGATACGGCAGCATGGGGTGGGCAGCATCACCCAGCAACGCCACTCGACCCAGTGCATGTTCACGCGCACTGCGCATAGGCGGGCGAATGCTCAGCGGCCACAAGCGCCATGCGTCAATGGCGTCAATCAAATCCCGCAGTGGCGCGGCCATGCCGGTCAGTGCCTGCCTGAGGTGCGCCGCATTGGCGCTGTGATCCCAGGTGTCCAGCGGGCCTTCGACGGTGCCGTGGATGATGGCCACCATGTTGAGCCAATCGCCACCACGCACGGGGTACTGCACCACATGCAGTTTGGGACCGAGCCAGGCGGTGACGTGTTGGCTGCGCAAGGCATCAGGCAGATCCGACTGGCGCACCAACGCACGGTAGGCCAGGTGCCCGGTGGCGGTCGGTGAGCCGTCGTTCAGTAACTGGCGGCGCACGGGGCTCCAGCCGCCATCGGCGCCGACAAGCAGGTCACCTTTGAAATCGCCATACGGGTCACGATCCGTTTTGCCTTGCAGTTGCACGTTGACGCCGTCATCCCCCTGGACAAACGCAGCCACCTCGGCATTCAGATTCAAGTTGACCTTAGCCTGCTTCAACACAGCGTCCAGCAGCACGCCATGCAGATCGGCGCGGTGGATGGTGACATAAGGCGAGCCGTAGCGTCTCAGGGCGACGTCACCCAGGCTCAAACGCCCCAAAGCAGCGCCGGTTGCAGCACTTCGCACCTGCAAAAAATCGGGAAAGGCGGCGACAGATTTCAGGGCGTCTGCCAAACCCCAGCCGTGCAGAATGCGGGTGACATTGGGGCCCAACTGAACCCCCGCCCCCACTTCAGTAAACGCAGGTGCACGTTCAAACAGTTTGACCGAATGCCCTGCCAGAGCCGTTGCCAGCGCTGCGGCCAGGCCACCAATGCCACCGCCCGCGATCAGGATCTGCAAAGCCATGAGGGCTGGCGGGTGGACTGCGTCGAGGCGCCTAACGGATCACCCGCACACGAATGACATGCGCCACCGCTTCGATCGCGGCCACCACGTCATCGCCGGGGTAAGACTCGACATCAATGATGTTGAACGCCAGTTCGCCCCGGCTTTTGTTGATCATGTCGATCACGTTCACCTGGTGGTCGGCCAGCACGGACAAGACATGCCCCAATACACCTGACACATTGTCGTTGGAGAAGGTGATGCGCGTCGTGCCCGCCGTGCGCCCCATGTTGACAGCGGGGAAGTTCACTGAATTGACGATGTGCCCGTTTTCCAGGTAGTCCATCAACTGGTTGGCCGCCATCACGGCACAGTTTTCTTCCGACTCTTCGGTGCTGGCGCCAATGTGCGGCGTGGCAATCACGTTGGGGTGATTCAACAACGCGGGTTCCGGGAAATCGCAGACGTATTTGCTCAGGCGGCCACTGTTGAGCGCACGCATGACCGCTTCGGAATCCACAATGGTTTCACGGGCAAAGTTAAGCAGCACCGCACCCGGTTTGGTCAACCCCAGCGCAGCGTCGTTGATCAAGTGGCGGGTCGCGTCCATGGCAGGCACATGCACCGAGATGTAGTCGGAGCGCGCCATCAGGGCCTGCATGTTTTCCATGCGGGTGACGGCATTGGACAGGCGCCAGGCCGCATCAATGGACAAGGCCGGGTCAAAACCCACCACCTTCATGCCCATGGCCAGTGCCATGTCGGCCACCATGGAGCCAATCGCGCCCAGACCCACAATGCCCAGCGTCTTGCCCTTGATTTCACCCCCGGCAAAGCGGGCTTTTTCTTTCTCCAGCAGCGCGGCCATTTCCGCCGCATCGGTCATGTGGGTCAGGGAGTTCACATAGGCCATGCCCGGCAAGATGCCGCGTGTGGCCAGCAACATGCCCGCCATCACCAGCTCTTTGACCGCATTGGCATTGGCTCCCGGTGTGTTGAACACCACCACGCCCAGCTTGCTGTACTCGGCAATCGGCACATTGTTGACCCCCGCCCCGGCGCGCGCCACGGCCAGCAATGACGGCGGAACCTCCATGCCCTGCAACTTCTGGCTGCGAATCAAAAATGCATCCGGCTTGCCTATGTCGCTGCCCACTTCATACGACTGACGCGGAAAGCGGTCCAGCCCCTTGACGGAGATCTGGTTGTAGGTTCTGACCTTGTACATGCTATTCCTTTGGGAGCAAACTATTCAATACCCACGGGGACTTCCAGGCTAAAAACCTAAATAAATCGGCCTTCAACCCGGCAAACTGCCTAGGCGGCCACTTGCTGGTAAGCCCAGGTCAGCCACTGCATCAGCGCCTGCAGATCGCTGGTCTCCACCGTAGCACCGCACCAGATGCGCAATCCGGCGGGCGCATCTTTGTAGGCCCCAATGTCATAGGCCACGCCTTCGGTGTCGAGCAGCTTGACCATCTTTTTCACGCCGTCCGGCGGCAGGGTCAGCATCAGGCAAACGCTGGTGTTGGAGCGTGTGGCTGTGTCTCTGGCCAGGAAATCAATCCAGTCATTGGCCGCCACAAAGTCTTCAACGACCTTCAGGTTGGCTTCGCTGCGGGCGATGGTGCCTTTGGGGCCTTTGACGCCGCCCAGCGACTCCACCCACTGCAAGGCGTCCAGGTAGTCCGCCACGCACAGCATCGACGGCGTGTTGATGGTCTCACCCTGAAACAAGCCATCGATCAGCTTGCCACCCGACTTCATGCGGAACACCTTGGGCATGGGCCAGGGCGGGTTGTAGGCCTCCAATACGTTCAACGGCACGCGGCGCTCAGGATCAGCATGCCGTGGCCCCCTTCACCGCCCAGCACTTTTTGCCAGGAGTAGGTGACCACGTCCAGCTTGTCCCAGGGCATATCCATGGCAAACACGGCAGAGGTGGCATCGCACAGGGTCAGACCCGCGCGGTCGGCAGGAATCCAGTCGCCATTGGGCACCTTGACGCCGGACGTTGTGCCGTTCCAGACAAACACCACGTCGTTGTCGAAATTGACCGGAGCGAAGTCGGTGATGTCGCCGTAGCCCGCCTTCGAGGGTGTTGACGTTGGGCAACTTGAGCTGCTTCACGATGTCGGTCACCCAGCCCGCGCTGAACGACTCCCACTCCAGCACGTCCACACCCCGAGCACCCAGCATGGACCACATCGCCATTTCGATGGCACCGGTGTCCGAGCCCGGCACCACCGCCACGCGATACCCGGCGGGCAAGCCCAAAATGCGCGCCGTTTCGGAACACGCCAGACTCAGCGCCTTTTTGCCCAACGCAGAGCGATGCGAGCGACCCAAGGTGTCGAGCTTCAAGCTGCTCAGGTCATAGCCGGGGCGCTTGGCGCAAGGGCCTGAGGAGAAGTTGGGGGATTGGGGGCGGACGGTGGGTTTGGCGATGGATGGCATTGATTTCCCGGGTGAAAACACGAAAGGCACTGAAAAAGCAGGAAGCCTGCGAGGCACTGCACAGAGAAAAATCATTGTAGCCAGCGGCCTCATGACTCGTTTGATCCATGGACTTGAAAAAATATTTGATGTAATATTAACTACAAATTTAGAAACATTTAAATCATATGTGGTCCATTCTCATCGTTACTCTGCCCACCCAGCCCAGCGCGGTTCGCCTTCGCATTTGGCGTGCCCTGAAAGCCCTGGGCTGCGCTGCCTTGCGCGATGGCGCTTACCTGCTGCCGCTGGATCAAGCGCCCGCCCTGGAAGCGCTGGGTGTGGAAGTGCGCGAAAACGGCGGCACGGCTTCGGTGTTGACGCTGTCGCCAAAAGACGAAACTCAGCGGCTTGAAATCCTGGCCCAGTTTGACCGCACTGAGGCGTACACGGCGTGGCATGAATCGCTTCGTTCAGCCCTGTCAGAACTGGACGGCCTGTCCGAGACCGAGGCACGTCGGCGTGTGCGTGGTGTGGCCGATGCCTTGGTCACCCTGCAACGCATTGACTACTACCCTGGCCCCGCGTCCGCCCAGGCTGATACCGATTTGATCGCCCTGCGCCGCGAACTGGACAAGCGTTTCTCCAAAGGCGAGCCACAAGCCGCTGCCGGGGATATTCCACGCCTGGATGCGCGCAAATTCCAGGGCAAGCGCTGGGCCACGCGCGCCCGGCCCTGGGTGGACAGGCTGGCCTGCGCCTGGCTGATTGGGCGCTTCATTGACAAAACTGCCAGTTTTGTCTGGCTGGCTGATCCAGCCAAAGTACCCAAAAACGTACTCGGTTTTGACTATGACGGCGCGCGCTTCACCCACGTCACATCGGCTGGACGGGAATATGTGAGTTTTGAAGTGCTCATGCTCAGCTTCGGTATGGACGCCGACTCGCGCTTAAAAGACATCGCATCGACAGTGCATTTCCTTGACGCCGGTGGCATACCCGTTGCACAGGCCGCCGGGCTGGAAGCGGTGCTGGGCGGCTTGCGCGCTGTGCACCCGGATGACGACACCTTGATGGCTGCTGCCAACACCGTGTTTGATGCGCTTTATGCCAATCCTGCCAACCCTGGAAGCACCAGAGACTGACGAATCCCATGAACGATCAAACACCTCTCACCCGCCCGCCTCCTGTCAGCTTTTACGAGGCTTTTCGTTTCTGGTTGAAGCTGGGATTCATCAGCTTTGGTGGCCCGGCCGGGCAGATTGCCATCATGCACACCGAACTGGTGGAGCAAAAGCGCTGGATCAGCGAAAAGCGCTTTTTGCATGCGCTCAACTACTGCATGGTGCTGCCCGGGCCGGAGGCTCAGCAGCTTGCCATCTATATCGGCTGGCTCATGCACCGCACCTGGGGCGGCATTGTGGCTGGCAGCCTGTTCGTTTTGCCGTCGCTTTTCATTCTGATTGCACTGTCGTGGATATACGTGACCTTTGGCTCGGTGCCCATCGTGGCGGGCATTTTCTATGGCATCAAACCGGCGGTGACGGCACTGGTGCTGCACGCGGCCCACCGCATTGGCAGCCGCGCACTCAAGAACAATTGGCTGTGGGCGATTGCTGCGGCGGCCTTTGTCGCCATCTTTGCCTTGCATTTGCCATTTCCCGTGATCGTGCTGAGCGCAGCGCTGATCGGTTACCTGGGTGGCCGACTTGCCCCCAATGTGTTTGTGGTGGGTGGCGGTCACGGTGCGGCCAAAGCATCGTATGGACCCGCGTTGATTGATGACGACACACCCACGCCCGAGCATGCCCGGTTCTCGAAATCGTGGCTCATCCAAATCGTGGTGATGGGTTTGATGTTGTGGGGTGCGGCCATGGGTCTGTTGATTGCAACCGTGGGCATGGAAGGCGTGTTGACGAAGATGGGCTGGTTCTTCACCAAGGCCGCGCTGCTGACTTTTGGTGGTGCCTATGCTGTGCTGCCCTACGTCTACCAGGGCGCGGTGGAAAGCCATCAGTGGCTCAATGGCACGCAAATGATTGACGGTCTGGCGCTGGGCGAAACCACACCCGGCCCGCTGATCATGGTGGTGGCGTATGTGGGCTTTGTGGGCGGCTGGGTCAAG
>CAVVSV010000001.1:0-12021 GCA_963750805.1 uncultured beta proteobacterium | reverse complement strand
CACTGGCCGAGAGCTGAATCACGTTTTGCGGCGCAGACACCACCACTTGTTGAGAAAATACGCTGGAAGTCCCCGCCAATGTTATATAGATAGCTACAACTTTGGTAGCGCGAGCAAATGCCTGTGATTTCAAAATCATCCCTTTCAAGGTTTGTCGAATTGAGAGTTGCTGCCAGCGTGCAGCCTCATTCCGCTCAGCGCTGCTGGCGAAGCTGTTCGCGCAACTGGGCTTTTTCCTGGGTGGAGAGGTGCCGACCCGCCACGTTCGCCTCGGAGGCGTCGTCGCACTTTTGCCGCTGTTGCTGCAGGGCGGTGCGCAAATCGTTGGACCGCGCGTCTTTGGGGTCGCGGGGTTCGCATTTGACCTGGGTCGACAGGGCATTCGAGGGTGAATTTTGTGCCGCCTGGCTTTGCGCCAGAGCACCGGCAGGCCAAAGCACCCAGGGGACTGAGCATGCAATAACGACGGTATAAAACGGGTGGGCCTTCTTCATGGTCTCAATTTAACGCATCCTGCCGGTCGCCGGCGCACCCGCCTTGCAGATTGCCTGTAACAGGTACAGCAAAGTGTGTAACAGTGTGTCAACCTGTGTCGAAAAAGACGCTCCAAAGCTGTTCAGACCTGCAAAATCAAGTCTGTTACAAATTGGAAAACGAAACCCATGACCCAAGCCCAAGCCCGCAACGACAAGATCCTGATCGTCGATGACGATACCCGCATTCGCGACCTGCTGCGCCGCTATCTCACGCAAGAAGGATTTGAGGTGTTCCAGGCAGAAGACGGCAAGGCTCTCACCCGCATCCTGTTGCGTGAGACCATGGATCTGATCGTGTTGGACCTCATGATGCCGGGCGAAGATGGCCTGTCCATCTGCCGGCGATTGCGCGCCGCCAATGACCGCACGCCCATCATCATGCTCACCGCCAAAGGGGAGGATGTGGATCGCATCGTGGGGCTGGAGGTCGGCGCCGACGATTACCTGAGCAAGCCCTTCAACCCGCGCGAACTGCTGGCCCGTATTCACGCCGTGCTGCGCCGCCGCCCAACACCCGAAGTGCCGGGCGCGCCATCCACCGACAACGAGGTGATTGATTTCGGCCCGTATTCCTTTGACATGGGTGCGCGCAAGTTGCAAAAGGATGGTGTTGACCTTCCTTTGACGACGGGCGAATTTGCCATGCTCAAGGCCTTGGTGCGTCACCCACGCCAGCCCATGTCGCGCGAGAAGCTGGCGCAGCTGGCCCGGGGCCGCGAGTTTGAGGCCTTTGACCGCAGCCTGGACGTGCAGGTCTCGCGCCTGCGCAAGATGATCGAGGTGGACGCCACCTCGCCGCGCTACATCCAGACGGTGTGGGGCGTGGGCTACGTGTTTGTGCCGGACGGCGCAGGTGAGCCGCGCTGAACCTTCGGTGCGCCGCGGCGGCCTGAGTCTTTTCTGGCGCACGTTTTATTTGCTGGCGCTGTTGCTGCTGGGCAGCATTGCCGTCTGGCTGCAGACGCTTCGTTCGTTTGAACTGGAGCCGCGCGCCATCCAGACGGCGCAGCAGATTGCTTCCCTGGTCAATCTGAGCCGGGCCGCCCTCATCCACTCCGACGCGATTGCGCGGGTGTCGCTCATCAAGACCATGACCGACCAGGAAGGTGTGCGCATTTTCCCGCGCGAGCCGTCGGACCAGTTTGAGCCCTTTGATGACGATGAACTGGGGCGGCGCATTGCCCGGGAACTCAGGGACCGCCTTGGCCCCGGCACCGTCGTGGCCAACAGCGTGAACAAGGAAGTGGGCCTGTGGGTGGGCTTCGCCATCGAAGACGATGGGTACTGGATGCTGACCGACCGGGCCCGCTACAGCCCCGCAGGGGGAACGACCTGGGTGATCTGGCTGATCAGCGCAGCGGTGTTGTCATTGGCAGGTGCCGCATTGATTGCACGCCTGATCAATCACCCGCTTCGTCAACTGTCCCTGGCCGCCAGTCGCGTGAAAGATGGTGATTTGAGCACCACACACCTGAGCGAGACCGTCACCACACGCGAAATCCGCGAGGTGAACATCGGCTTTAACCGCATGGCGCAGCAGCTGTCCAAAGTGGCGCAAGACCGCGCCTTCATGCTGGCCGGCATTTCTCATGACCTGCGCACCCCGCTGGCGCGCCTGCGGCTGGAGACTGAGTTGAGCGTGAGCGACGTAGAGGCCCAGGCTCACATGGCGGCGGACATCGAGCAGGTTGACGCCATCATCGACAAATTTCTGGATTACGCCCGACCGGACCACATAGCGCTGGTGCCGGTGCGGCTGAATGACGTGATTGACAGCTGTGTCTACGCCGTCAAAGACCATGCAGATTTGAAAGTAACTTTGACCTTGGAACCCAACCTGACCGTGCTGGCTGACGAGACCGAGCTGGGCCGGGTTATCGCCAACCTGCTGGAAAACGCGCGGCGTTATGGCAAATCAGCGCAAACAGGAATAGCACGGGTTGACATCAGCGCCCATGCACGCGCCGGGGGCGACAAGTGGATTGAGTTTGAGCTGCGCGACCAGGGTCCCGGCGTGCCGCCCGACATTCTTGGCAAACTCACCCAGCCGTTTTTCCGCGGGGACGAAGCTCGTACTTCGGCGACCGGTTCTGGCTTGGGCTTGTCGATTGTCGAGAAGGCCATTGGGCGGATGGGCGGGACGTTTGTGCTGGCCAATGCCAAGGACGGTGGTCTGGCTGCGCGGATCACATTCAGAAGCCAGTGTGCCTGAAGTCCGCGTTAAACAATAACAATTTGCTATTGCTTTAGATGCAACTCATGCATTGCCGGTCACACCCACGCGCTCAATCACGCGCATCGTCAAACCCACGGGCGTCATGGTGAATGACAGCCGCTCAGCCGCTTCGTTGCCGTCCGGTGTGTCAATGGCTTTGATATCAAATCGTCCCAGCAAGGTCGCCATGGCCATTTTCATTTCCAGCAGTGCCAAATAACGGCCCGGGCAAATGCGTGGGCCAGCACCAAATGGCATGGAAACTCGCTTTGCGGATTGAGCCGCCGCGCTTGCCGAGCCCGAGACTAACCAGCGGTCTGGGTCAAAAACGCTGGCGTTTGGCACGTGGGTTTCGCTGACACTGTCCCGACGCATGAGACCGAAGACCACCTGCCCGGTTTTGACCTGAACGTCTCCCAAACTCGTGTCTCGCAAGGCTTGCAGGGGCAACTGCGGTGCCACGGGTTTGAGGCGCATGGTTTCATGTGCACAGGCCTCAATGTAGTCGAGCCGGGCCATCTGCTCCAGAGTGGGATGGCGAGCATCCCCACAAACCTCGCGCACTTCAGCAACGGCTCGCGCCAAAGTCTGCGGATTGCGCCAAAGCAGGTGAATCATCCAGGCAATGGTGTTGGCCGTGGTGTCTTCTCCTGCCAACAACATCGTCAGCACATTGCCAGCAACCTGTCGGTCATCGATGCCACTGGCTGGCTCATCGGCGGCCACCAGCATGGCTTCCAGCAGATTACTGGGGTTGTCCCGCAATGCCGGGTCAGCCTTGAGGCGCTGGCGGGCATCGGCAATGAAACCTTCAATGGCTGAGTTGATCGCTGTCACGCTGATCGCCAATGCCTTGTCTGCGCTGGATTTCCGGTAACGCCAAATAGGAAAGGGCGCAAAGATGCGGCCGAAAACGGCCGGGAAAATTTTGTCCAGATGCTGCTGAATCACGTCCTGGTCTGATTCGAGTGTGTTGACGTCAGCACCAAAGGCGAGGCCGGCAATCGTGTCCACGGTGAACCGCATCAAATCCAGTTGAAGGTCAATATCCTTGCTCGTTTGGGCTGCCTTGTGCCAGCGTCCGGCCAGGCGTTCGGAAACCCGCTGGAGGGCGGGAAAGTAATGGCGCACATGGGCCGGGTCAAATGCCGCCATCACCATGCGCCTTTGGGCTTTCCAGACATCACCGGAGGCACCAAATACGCCATTCGGAAGCCCCATTTCAGCCCAAATTTCATTCAGTCGGGTGGTTCGCCGAAAGCCATCTGGCCGGTCTCGCAGCATGGTGGCCACCACACTGTGATCACCGACCACGATGATTTGTCGCTTTCCCAGCTTGAGCTTGAAAAACGGACCAAACTCCTGGCACCACTTCTCGAGCTGCAAGTGAATTCTCTCGGTCTTGATCTGCAGTGCATTGCCAAAGATGGGAATGCCGGAGGGTCCGGGTAAATCTTCGAACCTCCTCAAACGAGGGGTTAATCCGCTTGTGGCCGACGCGCCGACTTCAACCTGTTTGGCAGCTTGCACGTTGATCTCCAGGGGATAAAGAGACTCATTGTCAACGAATGGGCTTTGAAGTGCAATGCAGCCCTTGTCCCTGTCCACCTTGAATACAGCGCTATCTAAGTCGTAGCAAATACCAGAGCAATGGCCCTTGCCTCAATCGCCTGTCCAAGCCCCACTGGCCCCATTTTTTCAGCCGTCTTGGCCTTCACGTTGACACAGTTCAGGTCAATGGCCAGTGCCTTGGCGATGGACGCACGCATGGCGGCGATGTGCGGTGCCAACTTGGGAGCCTGGGCGATCACGGTGCTGTCAACATTGCCAATCTCAAAGCCTTCGGCCCGCACACGCCGCGCGGCCTCAGTCAGCAAGACGATGGAGTCTGCGCCTTTGAATGCCGCATCCGTATCCGGAAAATGCGTGCCAATATCACCCAAGGCGGCAGCCCCCAGCAGGGCATCGGTGATGGCGTGCAACAAGGCATCGGCATCAGAATGCCCCAGCAAGCCCAGGTGATAGGGGATGTGAACACCTCCCAGAACAAGCTTGCGGTCTGGCACCAGGGCGTGAATGTCCCAGCCTTCACCTACGCGGGGGATTGCAAAGGTCGGCTTCGGAGTGTCAGGGGTAGTCATAGTTTGGCGTTCGTGAGTCGGGCGCAGGCCGGGTGCCACGTTGCCGGCCCAGCAGAATGGCTTCGGCCAGGGCAAAGTCTTCCGGGTAAGTCACTTTGAAATTTTGCGCGCCGCCCGCTACCAGCTGGGGTGACAGCCCCATGGCTTCCATGGCACTGGATTCGTCTGTGACTTTGTCCCCAGCAAACTGCATGGCGGCAATCAGCGCGCCGATGCGGAACATTTGCGGCGTCTGGGCCAGCCATTTGTCGCTGCGGTCAATCGTGCTGCCAACCCGGCCCTGCATTTCGCTTTTCAGGGTGTCCGGCAATTTGTGGGCAAGCAGGCCCCCCACCTCATCGGCCTGGCACACCTCAATCAGCGATTGAATTTGCGCCGGCGTCACCAGGCAGCGGGCCGCATCGTGCACCAACACCCAATCTTGTGCCTGGGCGCCCCGGTTCTGTAGATGCTTCAAACCATTCATGACGGTGGCTGCCCGTGTTGCTCCGCCTGCTTTTGCCACAGACCATACCGCTTCATTTTGGACCTGCTCATCAAAGAAACCGTCCTCTGCGGCCACCACCACAAGTGTGTGGTCCAGGCTAAAGACATCCGCAAAGGCTCTCAGGGTGTGCATCACCAGCGGCTGCCCCGCCACGGACTGATATTGCTTGGGCTGAGCGGTTCCGGCCCGGCTGCCCGAGCCAGCACAGGGTATGAGCGCCCACACGCGCGGTGACAGAATTCCGGATGCAGGCATGGGATTCGGGAAAATTGGGAGGGATTCAGACATGAGCAACAACCCCATTCTAAAATCCCCCCAGTCACTCACCGGTGACACCCCATTGCACACCCCCACCTTTCATGGTGCGGGGTGTTTTGTATTTGTGTTTTCAGTTTTTTGGCAGTCAGAGATTCATGGATTTACCCAAACTCATTTCCGGCAAACGTTTCACCCTGCCCCGCCCCGTGGGCTCTGCCGACGCTCTGCTGCTGGCTCAGCTTGGCACTCGTGAAAAGGCGGCTGGCAAGCTGATGGCCATCGTGACGGCGGATGCGGTTGACGCGCAGCGTCTGATTGAAGAGATGGCTTTTTTTGCGCCTGACCTGCGCTGCGCCCTGTTCCCCGACTGGGAAACCCTGCCTTACGACACGTTTTCGCCCCATCAGGACCTGATCAGCGAACGCCTGGCCACGCTGTGGCGCATCCAGCAGCGCAACCGCAACACAGGGGCGGACGTGGTGCTGATTCCCGCCACCACGGCGCTGTACCGCGTGGCGCCGCCCAGCTTTCTGGCGGGCTACACCTTCCATTTCAAGGTGAAGCAAAAGCTCGATGAAGCCAAGCTCAAGTCCCAATTGACGCTGGCGGGTTACAGCCATGTCACCCAGGTGGTCAGCCCGGGCGAGTATGCCGTGCGTGGCGGGCTGATTGACCTGTTCCCCATGGGCAGCCCGGTACCTTACCGCGTGGACCTGTTTGACGACGAGATCGACAGCATCCGCACCTTTGACCCCGACAGCCAGCGCAGTCTGTACCCTGTGCCCGAGGTTCGCCTGCTGCCAGGGCGTGAGTTCCCCATGGACGACGACGCACGTGCCAAATTCCGCAGCCGCTGGCGCGAGTTGCTGGACGGTGACCCGACCCGCAGTCGCATCTACAAAGACATGGGCAATGGCGTGGCCACCGCCGGCATTGAGTACTACCTGCCGCTGTTTTTTGAAGAGACGGCCACGGTCTTTGACTATCTGGGCACAAACGCCACCGTGGTGCTTCACGGCGATTTGGAACCCGCGTTCCAGCGGTTCTGGCAGGACACCAAAGACCGCTACCGCCTGGTGCAGACCGACCCTGAGCGCCCTGCGTTGCCGCCTGAAACCCTGTTTTTGAGCAGCGAGCAGTTTTATGCGCGGGCCAACGACTATGCGCAGCTGGCCTTACGCCCACCAGCCATTTGCGCCGAAGCTGCCACACCCACTGAAGCATCATCAGACTACGCCGAGTTCGAAGCCTTGCCCGCGATGACGGTGGTTCGCGGTTCGGACGACCCGCTGGCCAGCCTCAAACTGCACGCCCGCAACACCCAGCAGCGCATTCTGGTGCTGGCCGAAAGTGATGGCCGCCGCGAAAGCTTGCTCGACTTTTTGCGCGCCTCCCAACTTGACCCACCCGCCTTCGACTCCCTGCTGGATTTCCAGACCAGCGAGGAAAAAATCGGCATTGCGACGGCCGCGCTGAATACCGGTTTTGCCTGGCTGGAGGCCGGTATTGATCTGGTGACCGAGACCGAGCTGTTTGCCGCCGGGCCCACGACGCGCCGCCGCAAAAAGCAGGAGCAGGTCAGCGATGTTGAAGCGCTGATCAAGGACCTGAGTGAGCTCAATCTGGGTGATCCGGTGGTGCATTCTGCCCACGGCATCGGACGCTACAAGGGGCTGGTGAATCTGGATTTGGGCAACAAGCTCCCGAACGGTGACCCTGAGGTTCAAGAATTCCTGCACCTGGAATATGCGGACAAGGCGACGCTGTATGTGCCGGTCAGCCAGTTGCAGTTGATCAGCCGTTACACCGGGGTGAGTGCCGACGAAGCGCCGCTGCACAAGCTGGGCAGTGGCCAGTGGGAAAAAGCCAAACGTAAAGCCGCCGAGCAGGTGCGGGACAGCGCCGCTGAATTGCTAAACATCTACGCGCGACGCGCCTTGCGTGAAGGCCACCCGTTCCGCTACTCACCCAACGACTACGAAACCTTCGCCAATGCCTTTGGCTTCGAAGAAACGGCCGACCAGAAGGCGGCCATTCACGCGGTGATTCAGGACATGATCAGCCCGCGCCCCATGGACCGTCTGATCTGTGGCGACGTGGGTTTCGGCAAAACCGAAGTGGCCCTGCGCGCCGCCTTCATTGCCATCACCGGTGGCAAGCAGGTGGCATTCCTCGCCCCCACCACACTGCTGGCCGAGCAGCACTACCAGACCCTGGTGGACCGATTCAGCAAGTGGCCGGTCAAGGTGTCTGAAGTGTCCCGTTTCCGGTCGGGCAAGGAGATCACGGCAGCCATCAAAGGCATCGCCGACGGCACGGTGGACATCGTGGTGGGTACACACAAGCTGCTCAGCGAATCCACCAAGTTCAAAGACTTGGGCCTGCTGATCATTGACGAAGAACACCGCTTTGGGGTGCGCCACAAGGAGCAGATGAAGGCCCTGCGCGCCGAGGTGGATGTGCTCACACTCACCGCCACCCCTATCCCCCGCACGCTCGGCATGGCGCTGGAGGGGCTGCGTGATTTGAGCGTGATCGCCACCGCGCCGCAGCGCCGTCTGGCCATCAAGACCTTTGTGCGCACCGAGGGCAATGGCGTGATCCGCGAAGCCGTACTGCGGGAACTGAAACGTGGTGGACAGGTTTACTTTCTGCACAACGAAGTCGAGACCATTGAGAACCGCCGTGCGAAGCTCGAAGAGTTGCTGCCTGAAGCCCGCATTGCCGTGGCCCATGGTCAGATGCCGGAGCGGCAACTGGAATCCGTGATGCGCGACTTCGTGGCTCAGCGTTTCAACATTCTGCTGTGCTCCACCATCATCGAGACCGGCATTGACGTGCCCAGTGCCAACACCATCGTGATGAGCCGTGCCGACAAATTTGGCCTGGCCCAGTTACACCAGTTGCGCGGCCGGGTGGGCCGAAGCCACCACCAGGCCTATGCCTATTTGATGGTGCCCGACCTGGAAGGCCTGACCAAGCAGGCGCAGCAACGGCTGGACGCGATTCAGCAGATGGAAGAACTCGGCAGCGGCTTTTATCTGGCCATGCATGACCTGGAGATTCGCGGCGCAGGCGAAGTGTTGGGCGAGAACCAGAGCGGCAACATGCTGGAAGTCGGCTTTCAGCTCTACAACGAGATGCTGAGCGAAGCCGTGCGCTGCCTGAAAGCCGGTATCGAGCCTGACTTGCTAAGCCCACTGAACGTCACCACCGACATCAACCTGCACGCCCCCGCACTCCTGCCCGACGACTACTGCGGCGACGTGCATTTGCGCCTCTCGTTCTACAAAAAGCTGGCCACCGCCAAAAACATCGACCAGATCGACGCCTTGCTCGAAGAAATCGTCGACCGCTTCGGCAAGCTGCCTCAGCAGGCACAGACCCTGATCGACGTGCACCGCCTTCGCGTGATAGCCAAACCCTTTGGAGTGGTGAAGGTCGATGCGGCACCGGGCGTGATCACCATCACCTTCAAGAAAAACCCGCCTGTGAACCCGATGCGCATCATTGAGATGATCCAGAAGAACAAGCACATCAAGCTGGTTGGCAACGAAAAGCTGCGCATTGAGCGTGAACTGCTGGGCGTGAAAGACAGGACGCAGATGGTGCGCGATGTGCTCAAGGGCCTGGGGCAGCCGGTGGTGGCGGCCGAAACAGCCTGAGGTCACCGCGCGTTATCACTAGTTAGCTATCATTTTTATATTTATCGTACCGAATACTCTCCATGCAAGCCACAGAAATTTCTCCCGGCCTGATCATCCAGGGCTTCACGCCACCCCTGCACCTCAAGGATTTCAAGCTCATCGCCTTCGACATGGACTCCACCCTCATCAACATTGAGTGTGTGGACGAAATTGCCGACGCCGCCGGACGCAAGGCCGAGGTGGCTGCCATCACCGAGGCTGCTATGCGGGGTGAGATTGCCGACTACAAAGACAGCTTGCGCCGCCGGGTGACGTTGCTCAAAGGCGTAACGGTGGGTCACATGGAAGAAGTGCTGAACCACCGCCTGAAGCTCAACCCCGGTGCGGCAGATTTGGTGGCAGCTTGCCAGGCGGTTGGCATAGTGACTTTGCTGGTCAGCGGCGGCTTCACGTTTTTCACCGACCGGGTGCGCGACCTGCTGCGCATTGATGCCACGCGCAGCAACATCCTTGAAATCGACGAGTCTGGCCACCTGACGGGTCAAATGATCAGCCAGCACTGGGGCGATATTTGCGATGGCGAAGAGAAGCGCCGCTGCCTGATCCAGACTTGCGCGGCCAACAACATCCACCCCCGACACGCCATTGCCATGGGCGACGGGGCCAATGACTTGCCCATGATGGGCACCGCAGGCCTGTCGGTGGCGTACCATGCCAAGCCGAAAGTGCGGGAGCAGGCGATGGTGGCCATCAATTCGGGTGGCCTGGATCGTCTGCTCGAAGTGCTGACCTAGAAACCTGGGCGGCAGAGCGTTTTGCGCAGGTCAAGGAGGAGCCCGCAACGCGGGCGGGGGACACGTAGCAAAACGCCCTGCCGATCAGGCTCCGAGCACGGAAATAATTCGGTTCAAACTTTTTTCAAGATTTATCAACAGGAGACAACACCATGCGCATCGAAACATTAGCCGTTCACGCGGGCTACACCCCGGACCCCACCACCAAAGCGGTGGCCGTGCCCATTTATCAAACCGTGGCCTACGCGTTTGACAACACCCAACACGGTGCCGATTTATTCGACCTGAAGGTGGCGGGCAACATTTACAGCCGCATCATGAACCCGACCAATGGCGTACTGGAAGCGCGCGTGGCCGCGTTGGAGGGTGGCATTGGCGCACTGGCCGTGGCCTCGGGCATGTCGGCCATTGCCTATGCGATTCAAACCATTGCAGAAGCAGGCGACAACATCGTATCGGCCTCCACCCTGTACGGCGGCACCTACAACCTGTTTGCCCACACCTTTCCTCAAATGGGCATTGAGGTGCGCTTTGCCGACTACCGCGACCCCGAATCATTCGCCAAGCTGATCGATGCACGCACCAAGGCGGTCTATTGCGAAACCATTGGCAACCCGCTGGGCAACATCACCGACCTGGCCGCGCTGGCCAAAGTAGCCCACGCCCACGGTGTGCCACTGATTGTGGACAACACCGTGGCCAGCCCCTACCTGTGCCGCCCGTTTGAGCATGGCGCCGACATCGTGGTGCATTCGCTTACCAAGTATTTGGGCGGCCACGGCACGACCATTGGTGGCGCGATTGTGGATTCAGGCAAGTTCCCTTGGGCCGAACACAAAGAGCGCTTCAAGCGTCTGAACGAGCCCGACGTGAGCTACCACGGCGTGGTCTACACCGAAGCGCTGGGCCCCGCCGCCTACATTGGCCGCGCGCGCGTCGTGCCATTGCGCAACATGGGCGCGGCGCTCAGCCCCATGGCGGCGTTCCAGATCCTGCAAGGTATTGAAACACTGCCCCTGCGCATGGATCGCATCTGCGACAACGCGCTGAAAATTGCCAAACACCTGAAATCCCATGCCAAAGTGGGCTGGGTGAACTACGCCGGTCTGCCAGACCACGCTGACCACGCCCTGGTAGAACAGCAAATGGGCGGGCGGGCCTCCGGCATCATCAGTTTCGGCCTGAAGGCCAGCGACAGCCTAGAAGCCGGTGCCCGGTTCCAGGATGCGCTGAAATTGTTCACTCGCCTGGTCAACATCGGGGATGCCAAGTCCCTGGCCTGTCACCCTGCCAGCACCACGCACCGGCAGCTCAACCCGGCCGAGCTGGCCAAGGCGGGAGTCAAGCCAGACATGGTGCGCCTGTCCATTGGCATTGAACACATTGACGATTTGCTGGAAGACCTCGAGCAGGCGCTGGTGGCGGTTTAAGGCATTTTTGGTAACTTCGGGCATCAAAAGTGCCTGAAGTCCCCGTCGAATATAAATAGTTTGCTATTTTTTTTGATGAATCAGATGAAACTGAACCCCTGCGATGCGGCCACCTGATCAGTCGGATATGTCCAAGACCCTGATGCCCGAAGAACGCATGGGCAAGCCGCTTTCTGGCTGGCGGCTCAAGATTTACACCATTATTTTTGAGGCGGATACGCGTGCGGGGCTCTTGTTTGACCAGTGGCTCATCGCCGTCATCTTGAGCAGCATTGCCCTGGTGGTTTTGGGCAGCGTGGCGGGAATCAACGCTGAATATGGTGGGCTGTTTTCCTGGCTGGAATGGGGCTTCACCCTGGCTTTTACCCTGGAGTACATCGCCCGCCTGGTGTGTGTGCGCCACCCCCTGCGTTATGCCCTTAGTTTTTACGGCATCATCGACCTGTTGGCCTTGCTGCCGACCTACCTGGCCTTGTTGGTCCCCGAGCTTCACAGCCTGATTGACGTTCGGGT